>CALJWL010000037.1 GCA_937974565.1 uncultured Arenicella sp. | reverse complement strand
GAACTAATGGCCTAGGCCTCAGTGCGCCTGCAATTTGGCAAAACAGCCAGATTGCAGGACAAATCAACAAGTAATGGGGCGAAATTGCCTGAAAAAGCTAAACAAAGCTAAAACGCTTTTTTAAAAACGATTAATTCAGAGTTTCCTAAAGCAAGAAAACGAATAGAAACTTTATTTTCCCAGTTATGTGATCAATTTATGATTCGACGAAATTACGCTAAATCATTTAAAGGGTTTGCCACTCTCATGATCTCGAAAATAACCGCGTTAACCGTCATTCAATTGATTAACAAACGCAATGGAAACAATATCAATAACTTGAAAATCATTATTTCCTAAATGCACCATGGGTAAAACATACAATTTTTCATGTTGCATCTTGTATAGGGTGACCATATAGAAGTTGTCGGTGTCTTGCATGAACGTATAAACGGCAAGAGTATTTTTAGTGCTGAGAAAGGAAGGAGAATGCTTGAGGTAGAGTATTTATGGGTAATGGGCTTATAACACCTAAGGATATCGAGTCATGGCTAATTAAAGAATAAAAGAAGTGCAGAGCATGATTACCTCAGAACTTATTTGGTTGACGAGTCACAAAACTTAACTGTTGAAAGGTCAACCAAAAAGACTATTCAGCGACTGTATTGGGATAAGCAACAAAGCCCAAAATCGTGCTGGGGTACTTGTCAGTGATCAATAAAAAGCCTTGTTGATCGAGTCTTACTAAGCCTTCCCAATTGCGACCTTCGCTGCCCTCTAAGAGTAGTTGAATTGGGGGGCGTTTCGTTCGCACAATTCGATTTTCAGTAAATTGGTATTCAATCAAGCGCTCAACATTATGGTACTTTCTATGGGTCGCACCGAGACCATAAAGGTCGGCTAATTGATCCGACGCTTCTCTGGAAAAGCGATCTCCGCTGTATTTATAATTAATCACCCAAAAGCGGTCACTTGAGTCTGTTGCACTGGCGTCTGTGACTCTGTAAGGCAGTGTCTGAAATGCGATTTGATCTCGCTCTCCGCTCATTCTATGGATACGGTTTCCTTTTGGAAGCGGTACTTGGCGTTTGTCATTTAATTCATGTAAGCTAACCAAGTGATCGCGGTGTAACACAATGGCTTCGTCGCCTTGGTTAATCATGCCGCTCTGTGATTTCACATAACGAATTTGATCGGTTCTAACGCTGATATTGGGTGTTTTGGAGTCAAGATTTAACTCAGCGGGCACTATATAAGCCTGAAATGTGCTGAATAAATTCTTAGCCTCAATGCTTAACCAGACGGTGTTATTCGAGCAGGCGATGGCCTCATAGCCATCAAAGAAAGTCATTCGTTCTCGAATGCCATTTTCATGCAAGCGAATTACTGAAGCTTGAACTCCGTCTGTGGTTTCGTGTGATAAGTAAGCCTGTATGTCTTGCTTTTTAATGCGATATAAGTTCGTTTGGCCTTCTGGGCTAAAGCGTTCAGGATATTGTGGCAATAAGATCAAGTTGTCGCCACACCAAGTCATGCCAGAGAATTCCATGTTGTCTTGGTTTAATGGCGTTGAAAGAGGTATGTTGCGAACCTTGTGTTCGCTAGGCTCTAAATCTGTGGCGCTGGAGACAATGGAAAATGCGCCTATCACGGTAATGTAATTGTAAAGAAAAAATTTAAAAGCTCGCATATTAATAGAAAATACAAAAGTGAGATGTGGAAGGTCGGAGCATGCGTGCCGGTTAACACGTTGTTGCTTAGGGTTTTCTGCATCAATTATAATGCCGGATTATGACGGTGGTGTTTGCTGATTAAGGTTGTTTCTTAAAAGCAATGCACAGTGGTTTAGCTAGCCCGAGAAAAACATGTGTTTTGTGAATGTTTGCCATGTTGTTGGGGGATATAAAACACAATGTTATGTTCTCGTAATAATTAAAATGAATAATATAATGCGTTTCGCTCTGTGCGATCGTCAATAGATGACAAAGCACACAGTAAAAAACAAAACTTAATATCCCCCAAGCTACTGATAATTAGTAGGTTATTAATTTTTTAGAGTAGAGAAATTATGAAAAAGATAGCATCCCAGTCTGCCTTATGTTACGGACTGCTCGGCGCTTCATGTTTAACACTCAGTGGTATACCGATAGCCACTGTTCATGCGCAGCAGATTACATCTGAGATTCGAGGCTCAGTAATCGATGATTCAGGCAACCCAGTATCGGGTGCGCGAATTACTGTAACGGATGAGAGAACATCCAGTGTTCGTCAATTAGAGACTAATGCGGCAGGTGGTTTTTCTGCGCGAAACCTAGCCACGGGTGGTCCGTACACCATTGATGTTAATGCGGAGGGTTATGCGCCACAACGTCTTGAAGACACCAGTGTGTCTATCTCAGGTGACACGCGGTTGCGATTTACGTTGGAATCTCCGGCGGCCGACTCTTCGATAGAAGAAGTGGTGGTTGTCAGTAAACGTGTTGTATTACAACAAAAAGCGATTGGCCCTAACTCAGCATTCAACTTAGAAGCCTTAGAGTCGTTTCCATCGATCGGTCGCGATATTCGCGACATTATTCGCATCGACCCTCGCGCAAGAATTGACGCGTCAAACGGCAATGCCGTAAGTTGTTTGGGTGTAAACCCTCGATTAAATGCATTTACCGTCGACGGTGTCAGACTGGCAGACCCATTTGGTTTAAACAGCAACGGTTTTCCAACGGAAGAATTCCCCATTCCGTTTGATTCGATTCGTGAAACCTCCATTGAGTTTGCGCCTTACAGTGTTGAATATGGTCAATTTTCGGGCTGTCAAATCAATGTGGTCACCAAGTCTGGCAGCAACGAGA
This sequence comes from uncultured Arenicella sp., assembly GCA_937974565.1. Classification (GTDB taxonomy): domain Bacteria; phylum Pseudomonadota; class Gammaproteobacteria; order Arenicellales; family Arenicellaceae; genus Arenicella. The sequence continues at coordinate 154,067 of CALJWL010000037.1, read as the reverse complement.
TTTCTGGCTCGGCCTTTGCTTTGATTAACACCGACAGTTTGAGCGGAGATCGTGCTGGTGGTGAAGACTTTCCCTTAGATGATTTTGAGAATTACAATTGGGGGGGTGATCTCAGCGGTGCGTTGATTGAAGACAAGCTGTTTTTCTACCTAGGTTACGAAGAAACCGACGACAGCGAAGTGGCTAACTTTGGCTTGGGTAATGGTTCTGGTAACACTATTGGTGGTATTTCAGCGGCCGAGATTGCTGAAGTTCAGCGTATCGCAACCCAAATTTATGGTTTGGATCCAGCGGTGGTTGCCCTGCCATCCAGCACGCCGTTAAGTGAAAGCACAAAACGCATTGCGGCACGCTTAGATTGGAACATTTCTGATCAACACCGCGCGGCGTTTAACTATAACAGCACTGAAGAAGAATTCATTATTACGGACGACGGTTTGAACTTTGGTGGCGAAGACTTTCCTTTGGCCTCGAATCTGCGTGATAACGGCAGTGATATCGAATTCTTCTCGGCGCGTTTATTTTCACAATGGTCAGATACATTTTCAACGGAATTGTTGCTATCGAGAGTTGAAAACGACAACTTGCAAGACCCCATCACGGGCGGTGAACTGACAGACCCCAACCCGTTACCACAATTTCGAGTTGATGTTGCTTCAGCCGATGATCCTGCCAATTTATCAGGCACGCCAACCATTGTGTTTGGCCCGGGTAATGCTCGTAGCGCCAACGTTTTAAATACTGAAATTGATCAGTTAAAACTTAAGGCGGATTGGATTTTAGGCGATCATAATTTGACGTTTGGCTACGAATTAGATTCGTTGGACGTATTTAATCTGTTCATCTTCTTCGGAACAGGCGAATTAAACTTCAGTTCAATTGAAAACTTTGAAGCGGGTAATGCTTTTTTCCTTGGTAATCGTCCGTTGGATGGCGACCCTAATAATGCCGCTGCCGTATTCTCACGTGATATACATAGCCTTTATGTGCAGGACGAATGGGAAGTGACTCCAAACTTTACTTTGTTAGGTGGGCTACGTTACGACTTTTATGAAAGCAGCGATAACCCGCAAGAGAATCCCAACTTTCTTGCTCGCTACGGGTTTTCTAACGCGCAAGCCTATGATGATTTAGACTTGTTTTTGCCGCGCCTAGGTTTTACTTGGGATTTGGCTGATGGTGCCACGACTGTTCGCGGTGGTATTGGTGCTTTCGGCGGTGGTGATCCAACGGTCTGGTTTGGCAACGCATTCCAAAACGACGGTCAATCAATTGGCTTTGGTATTGGCCCAGTGAACGTGTCGGGCACTAATGGGTTCCCACCGCCAGCCAACATTGTGGCCCAGCAACAAGCGAATGCGCAAGCTGGTCAGGCAGACTTGGCGGCCATCGATCCTAACTTTGAGGCGCCATCAATTTTACGTGCCAGTATTGGTTTTACTCATAACACCAATTTTAAAGGCGAAGGCTTTTTCGATGATTGGACGGTCAATGCGGATCTGATTTATTCTGAAAATCGAGACGCGGTTAACTTTGTTGACTTAACTCAAGCACAAGTCGGCGTATTACCTGATGGCCGTGGCCTGTTCAGAGGCGTGAATTTGCTTTCTGATGGCTGTGCTGCAACCTTCCAACAAGGCGTTGGTGTGGTTGGTGATGTTTCTAACTGTGGTGGGCGTGATGACGAAATCTTGCTGACTAATACAGACGAAGGCGATGCGCTTAACCTTTCGTTCTCGGCCAGTAAAAAGTTTGAGATTGGCAGCGGTGGCCTTGATTTTGGTTTTGGCTATTCGTTTTCAGACGTGGATGAAGTGCATCCGGGCACCAGTTCTATTGCCACATCAAACTTTGGTAATGTGGCAACGTCAACGTTTAACTTCTATAACTTGCCAGTGTCCACGGGCAATAATGAAACGCGACATAACCTAACTCTTAATACATCGTTTTATCAAAACTTTTTTAAAGACTTAGAGACTCGTTTATCCGTATTTACCCAATGGCGTTCAGGTCGTACGTTCAGTTACGTGTTTAATAGTGATGTGGCTAACGACCCAGACGGCGGTGAAATTCGTCAATTGCTTTATGTACCAACAGGCCTGAATGATCCATTGGTTCGCTTTGCTCCGGGTTTTGACACAGAAGGCTTCTTCAGCTTTGTTAATTCGAATGGCCTAAGCAGTGGTATAGCATCAAGAAATGCGGCTCGCAGTGATGACTTTTTCGACGTTGACCTGCGTTTCAGTCAAGAAATTTTCAATAATGATCGTTTAGGTAACTTGACCTTCTTTATGGATATTGAAAATGTGTTGAATTTGATTAGTAGTTCACAGAACGTGTTGGAGCAAGTCAGTTTCGGTACGTCTGGTTTCAATGCAGCGATTGTTGATGCAGAGGTCGATAGCGAAGCCAATCAATTTGTGTTCAATGAATTCCGACCAAGTGGTGCAGAACAACAAATCATCACTGATGGTTCTTTATGGCGAATTCAGCTTGGTTTGCGTTATGACTTCTAATCGAAGCTCGTAAACTGGTGTTATTAAAAGAGGGCGTTTAGGCGCCCTCTTTTTTATGGCCGAGTGGATGCTCAAGGGCAAAGTATGGTTCCAAAGCCAGTTAATAGCGCGAATAAAATTGTTGATTCATTGATTAGCAGTTAAAGTTAGGGTTTCCGCTTACACCCACATCCGTGATATGGCCTTTCTTTACAATATTCAAAGCGCTCTTGGTTTAATTGCTTTTCCACTTATTGCACTGCTGTTTTGTAAAGGCGAAAAGAAGTTGAATTTTAGGTTATTAGCCGCCGCGGTTGCTTTGCAGTTTGTGCTTGCTTTGTTGTTTCTTAAAGTGCCGTTGTTTCAGGCCATGTTTTCAGTAATGAATCAAGCGGTGCTGTCATTACAAGCGGCTACTAATGCGGGCACAGCCTTTGTGTTTGGTTTTCTGGGCGGAGGCGAAGCGCCATTTGATGTTACCAAACCACAAAACAGTTACGTGTTGGCGTTTCAAGCATTCCCTTTGATTGTTGTGATTGGCGCGTTGACGGCGTTACTTTCTCATTGGCGCATTTTACCCATTATTATTGAAGGCTTGGCAAAGCTGTTTTCACATACCTTAAAGATTGGTGGTGCTGTTGCGCTCTCAGGCGCCGCAAATATCTTTATAGGCATGGTAGAAGCACCTTTGTTCATTCGTAACAGCATTAAAAAATTAAGTAATTCTGAACTGTTCATGGTTATGACCTTGGGCATGTCGACAGTGGCAGGCACCGTATTGGTGTTGTATTCCACTTTTCTGAACCAAGTGATCAACGACGCAGTAGGACACATTCTGACCGCCTCTATCATGAGTGTGCCTGCCGCCGTTGTAATCTCGCTGACCATGGTTCCGCAAAAAGGCGAGCCAACACCTTCGGACGCGGAGGTGGCTTTTGATTACAGTGGCCCGATGGATGCGATCTCGCAAGGCGCGGTAAGCGCCATGCACATGATGCTTGCTATCTTGGCATTGATCATCACATTTATTGCCTTAGTGACATTGACCAATTCGATGTTGGGCCTGTTTCCTGAAGTCTATGGCGAGGCCGTTTCATTGGAGCGCCTCTTGGGTTGGATTATGGCGCCACTATGTTGGTTGATGGGCATACCTTGGCAAGAAGCAACATCGGCGGGAACGTTGATGGGCGTCAAAACTATTTTTAATGAGTTTTTGGCGTTTATTCAGCAAAGCCAGTTACCGGAAGAGACATTAAGCCCGCGCAGTGACCTTATCATCAGCTACGCACTTTGCGGCTTTGCTAACTTCGGCAGTCTTGGAATTTTAATTGGTGGTTTGTCTGCAATGGCGCCTGAGCGGCGTGGTGAGATTACACGAATGGGGCTATTGAGTATGGTTAGCGGTACTTTGGCCACCTGCATGACAGCCAGTGTGATTGGTGTACTCACTACTGTTTAATTGAGCTTATCTTTCTTCCAGAAAATTTAATAAAGGTGTTGGTTGTCATTATGCGCACAGGCTTGGTGACGGAGGTGTCCGCTTCAATGAGGCACATTTCATCAACGGTAAAAGCTGAATTAAGATCGGTCACTTGGGTCTAAAAATAAGCGCACTTTTGTTGTTATCGATAAGAAATGAATGGTTTTCACTAAGACCATTTAGCAAGTCTGTTCCTAGAAGGCCGGAGAATGCGCTTGATCTTCCTAAGTCAATGCCGGCAATGATGTGGTTTTTTAATCTAAATCGGCCCAGTTGCAGGCGATTAGCTCTATAAAGTCGAGCGCTTCGTACGCCATTAGCCGTGCTTAACTGTATCACTTGCCCAGTTGCGGGCAAGCCCAATTGGTCTATTAATCGATTATCTAATGCTGTAATTGAAGCGCCTGTATCGAGCAACAAGGGTACGTTGCGATTATTAATATTAAGGTTGGCGATGAGGTTGGTTCCCTGTCGCTGTAAGGGAACCTCAATGTCCGGATTTGATGGCTCTGGAGATAAGGCCGCAACGGATTCGGTGTTTGATTGGTTAAGCCTTGTCAGTACATCGCGGCTGATTTTACCCAGCTCGATATCAAATTGTAATGGCTGTAATAATGGTCGTGCATCGTCCGGCTGATTCAAGCGCAAATATGAGTAAGCCAATTCTAATTGGAATCTGGGGTAACCTGGGTGGGCTTTATACAATGCGCTGTAGAGTTCATGAACACCCAGCTTGTCGCCTTGTTTCTCTAGGCTGGCACGCAGGTTCGCGGTGACCCTAAAGAGCCTTTTCAATTGTTTTTGTAGCTTTACCCCATCATTCTCTTGAAGGCTTGCTTGCAACGTGGCATCAAACGCCGTTTGCCACTTCTGTGTTTGTATTGCGATGCGGCTTAAATTTAACCAGGCCGTAAGGTCATTAAAAATGCTTGCTTCTGAGCGATACAACGCTACTAAGTCACCACTGGCGCCCTTGCGAGACAATGCGTGTGCCCGCATTTGGTAAAGTAGGCGAACCTGGGTTAAGTCTTGTGAAGAGAACAACGAATAATGATCGTTGATGTGGTGTGACAACTCATTGTACCGAGATTCGGTTAGCATCGTTTCAACCAGTTTCAGTTGCTCATTAAGTGCGTGTGTTGTAGGACGCGCCTCTGTTGGGTGAGAGGCGAGTTTGGACATAAGGTCATTAAATGTCGGCTCTTTATGTTGGTTCTGAGCCTCTTTGGCTAAAGGTACGTTGCGTTGCGTTAATTGACTTTCCTTGGTTTTTTGGACATTAATCTGGTCTTGCAAAGCAGGCCGAAAAGCCAAGGTTGTGTTTTGTGTTTCGCTAAAAATCAGCGAAATTCCCCAAGCGCCGCTGCCGGCCAATGCAATAATCAGCAAATAAAAAGTAATGGTTTTGGGCGTTTTTTGCGACATGGCTGTACAGTATCACAAAGCGGATAAAGCGAAGTAATAGTCAGCATCTCGTTACTGAACTGGTCACGTGTTCATCGCCTTGTTAGACTAGTTTCAATATTTTTAAGACCTTATTTGAGTGTTTATTATGACAAACGAAGTGTTTATCGTCAGTGCCGTACGTACGGCAATTGGCAGTTTTGGTGGCAGCTTGAAAGGAGTGGCACCCGCAGACCTTGGCGCGGCGGTGACAGCCGAAGCCGTTAAGCGAGCCGGAGTTGACCCTGAGTCAATTGGTTCGAATGTGGTCGGTCACGTGCTGCGTACCGACATTAAAGACGCCTACATGGCACGTCGAGTGGCAAAACAAGGCGGTTTGCCAACCCACACACAATCTTTGACGGTTAACCGGTTGTGTGGTTCTGGCCTGGAGGCGATCACGTTTGCCACTCAACAGTTGCAGTTGGGCGAGGTGGGTGTGGCTGTTGCGGGCGGTGTTGAATGCATGAGTTCAGCGGCGCATTTATTGACCACCAATCGCTGGGGGCAACCCATGGGCGAGGGTAAAATCCAAGACGAATTAACCGGCGGGCTAACCGACCCCTTTGGTGTTGGTCACATGGGTGTTACGGCTGAAAATTTATCGGATAAGTACGACATATCACGTGAGCAGCAAGATGAGTTTGCGCTGCAGAGTCAACAGCGTGCGGTAAACGCCATCGAGCAAGGTTATTTTAAAGAACAGATAATGCCTTATGAGTTAAAAACTCGTAAAGGTAGCAACGTGTTTGATACCGATGAGCATCCGCGTGCAGGTTCCACTCTTGACGCTCTGAGTGGGCTAAGGGCGGTGTTTAAAGACGGCGGAACCGTTACAGCAGGCAATGCCTCTGGGATTAATGATGGCGCCAGTATGGTGGTGTTGGCTACCGCAGCTGAGGTTGAGAAACAAGGGCTGAAACCGATGGCCAAAGTGGTTTCTTATGGGCGTTGTGGTGTACCAAATGAAATCATGGGTATTGGGCCTGTTGGGGCATCAAAGATAGCCTTAGAGCGGGCTAATTTGTCGGTTGACGATCTGGACGTGATCGAATCAAATGAGGCTTTTGCTGCGCAGGCACTGTCGGTATCAAAAGAATTAGGTTTTCCGAACGAGAAAACCAATCCTAACGGTGGCGCCATTGCTTTGGGTCACCCAATCGGTGGCAGTGGCGCTATCATTTTGACTAAACTGATCTACGAGTTGGCCCGTGTCGATGGAAAATACGGTCTAGCCACGCTTTGTATTGGCGGCGGTCAAGGCATCGCGATGGTTGTTGAGGCGGTTTAAGCTGTGTTTTTGAGGTGATCAATCCGCTGGCGGTGAATTAAAAAGAACCTATCGTTTCGGATAGGTTTTTACCTTGGCAGCATGTAAAATCTTGGCTTTCAGAACCCTCATTTGAAGTGTGAGCGCTGCTCATATTCTAAAACTTATAATCTAATAAAATGAAAGTATTGATCATTGGCAGTGGTGGCCGCGAACACGCATTAGCTTGGAAGGTGGCACAGGCCGACTCGGTTGTTACCGTTTACGTTGCCCCCGGCAATGCTGGCACAGCAATTGAAAACAAAGTAGAAAACGTGGCCATCGGTGTTGAAGAGATAGATAAACTGATTTCATTCGCCAATGACAACGACGTTGACTTGACGATCGTTGGCCCAGAAGCGCCATTGGTAATGGGCGTGGTTGATGCCTTTACTAAAGCCGGGCTGCATTGTTTTGGCCCCACAGCAGGGGCCGCACAATTGGAAGGCTCCAAAGCATTCACCAAAGACTTTTTAGCAAAATACAACATCCCTACAGGTTCGTATCAAGTTTTTACCGATGCCGATATCGCCTGTGAGTACATCGAAAAGCAAGGCGCTCCTATTGTAATTAAAGCCGATGGCTTAGCCGCTGGTAAGGGCGTGATTGTGGCTCAGACAATAGGCGAAGCCACGGCCGCGGCACGAGACATGTTGATCGACAATAAGTTTGGTGATGCCGGTGCGCGTATTGTTGTTGAAGAGTTTTTAGCCGGTGAGGAAGCCAGCTTCATTTGCATGGTAGACGGGGATAATGTGCTGCCAATGGCCACATCGCAAGACCATAAAGCACGCGACAACGGTGATAAAGGCCCTAACACCGGTGGCATGGGGGCCTATTCGCCTGCGCCCGTTGTCAGCGCTCAAATGCACGATAAAATCATGCAGCAAGTGATCAAGCCTACCGTCAGTGGAATGCAGCAAGAGGGTCACCCTTACACCGGGTTTTTGTACGCCGGCTTGATGATCACACCCGATGGCACGCCTAAGGTCATTGAATACAATTGCCGATTTGGTGACCCAGAAACTCAGCCAATTATGATGCGTTTAAGATCTGATTTAGCGGCATTGTGCATGGCGGCACTCAATAAAGAGCTTGCTCATACAACAGCCGATTGGGATCAACGTGCCGCATTGGGGGTTGTTTTAGCCGCAGGGGGTTACCCTGAAAGCTATGAAAAAGGCGATGCGATTTCGGGTTTGGGGCAATGCGATACACCAAACTGCAAGACTTTTCATGCTGGCACAGCGGCTGAAGGGGACGACATTGTTACTTCCGGTGGGCGCGTATTGTGCGTTACTGCCTTAGGCGATGATGTGACTGAGGCACAAAAACGAGCGTATGAATCCGTAGGAAAAATTTCTTGGAACAATATGTATCATCGTGATGATATTGGCTACCGAGCTGTCGCGCGTGAGGCTGAGTAAGCTTTTGCCTGTTCAAAACAGACCTTCGCCATGCACTGTCTATCTGTTTCTTTTCCATGTAATCCCGTATTTAATTAGATGAAAGCCTACCTAGACCTCCTGAAAGACGTTCACGATAATGGAATTGGTAAGGACGATCGCACTGGCACCGGCACTCGAAGTGTGTTTGGCAGACAGATTCGTTGTGATTTGTCAGAAGGTTTTCCGCTATTAACAACAAAAAAAGTATTTTTGCGTGCCATCATTCATGAGTTATTGTGGTTTGTGCGTGGTGATACCAACATCAAGTATTTAGTAGACAACAACGTGGCTATCTGGAATGAGTGGCCATTTCAAAACTACTTAAATAAAAATGGGCTAGGCGAGATAGCCAAGCATTCGTGCGAATGGGAAGAGCGCCTGGATGAATTTGTTATACGCATCAAAAAAGACGTTCAATTTGCTAAGCAATGGGGTGAATTAGGACCTGTTTATGGTAAGCAATGGCGTAATTTTTCTGGCGTGGACCAATTAGCGTGGGTGGTTAATGAAATTAAAAATAACCCTAACTCACGCCGTTTGATTGTTTCCGCTTGGAATCCAGCCGAGATAGAAGAAATGGCCAAAGCTGGCCTGCCACCGTGCCACACACTGTTTCAGTTTTACGTTTCTCACGACAATAAACTGAGTTGCCAGTTGTATCAGCGCAGTGCTGACTTGTTTCTTGGTGTGCCCTTCAATATCGCCAGTTACGCTTTGTTGACGATGATGGTGGCGCAAGTGTGTAAACTTGAGTTAGGAGATTTTGTACATGCATTTGGTGATGTTCATATTTACAATAATCACGAAGAGCAAGTCTTAAAACAGTTGGGTCGTTCACCGAAGCCTCTGCCGACAATGCGTATCAACCCCGATGTTGTGAGTTTATTTGATTTTAGCTTCGATGATTTTGAGCTTTTAGGCTACGACCCAGAACCGGCCATTAAGGCACCAGTGGCTGTTTAAACTGAGTGTCGTAACAACCATTAATCCACTGGAATACATATGGAAATTATAGTAGTTGCAGCCATCGGTGAAAATGGCGAAATGGGCCACAATAATGAGTTGCTTTGGCACCTTCCTGGTGATTTGCCGCGTTTCAAAGAACTCACCATGGGCTCGCCCATCATTATGGGGCGAAGAACCTTTGACTCCATTGGGCGCGCTTTGCCTGGCCGACTGAATATTGTGCTTACCGAGAACATCAACTGGAGTGCTGAGCAAGTCAGTGTGTGCGGCACCATTGAACACGCCTTGAGTCTTGCTGAAAAAGAAGACACTGGAAAAGCATTTATCATCGGTGGCGGTCAAATTTATAAGCTGTTTTTAGCTTACGCCACTCAACTTGAAATTACCAAAGTGTACGATGCACCTATGGCGGACACGTTCTTTCCTAACTTCTCTGGCAGTGACTTTCAAGAAGTATCGCGAATTAAAAACCATCATTGCGACCCAAACTTTGACTACGTTACGTATGTGCGGCGCTAGCAAACACAACTGGCACTTTATATTCGACTAAAAACCAAACAAGCGCAAAAACACAACATGACACCAGAACAAGCAAAACAACTCGTCGCCGAAGCCGCCATAGAATACCTAGAATGGGATTGGGTAATTGGCGTTGGCACAGGCTCAACCGCCAATTTATTCATTGATGAACTGGCCAAAATAAAAGGCCGCATCGAAGGAGCGGTGGCCAGTTCTGAAGCATCGGCAGAGCGGTTGCAAAGCCATGGCATTAAAGTCTTTGAGCTGGACCAAGTGGGTGATTTGCCGATTTATGTGGACGGTGCCGACGAGTCGACTAAACATCGGCATTTGGTCAAGGGCGGAGGCGCCGCTTTAACACGAGAAAAAATCGTAGCTGCCGCCAGCGACAAATTTATCTGTATCGCTGATGATTCAAAGTTAGTCGATGTGCTTGGTGCTTTTCCATTGCCAATAGAAGTCATTCCGATGGCAAAATCTTACGTCGCTAGGCAATTGGTAAAGCTGGGCGGCAACCCGGTATTGCGCGATGGTGTTGTTACCGACAACGGTAATATGATTATTGACGTGCATGGAATGAAGATTGAAAACCCAGTGGAAACCGAACGCAATATTAATCAAATAGCCGGTGTGGTGACCAATGGTCTATTTGCGCAACGCGGTGCGGATGTATTGCTATTGGGCGGCGACGATGGCATTACCAAAATAGAAAGCTAACGACAACTCAGGCCGTTAGCTCACCACCGGCGTTACTTTTATAGCCTTAAATACAAATTACAGCGGTGCCGGCATTGCGTGTTGGCACTGGAAAACAAAGCGCAGATTCATCGCCTTGTTGAACCGGTAACGGCCCCAATGCAGGGCAGAACCCTGCTAGAGTTTGAGGGGCGAATCTTGGAAGGATTCTATCGTCCGCAACCCTATAATCAAACGGGTCGGCAGCGCATGCCGCGGCCGGTTCGGTTACCGGGTTGCTCGCACCACCAGCAACGCTAACGGCTTTAAACATGTTGGCTCTGCCATGACCGTATTGATCATTACGACCCGCGACATAAACGACTCGATTTGCATCTATCGGGTCGGCGGTATCTTTAATTAAATCTTTTACTTCTTGCGCACTCAATGCTGAGTTGGTGGCAATAATAGCCGCGGCAATTCCTGACACGGTTGGTGCGGCCGCTGAAGTGCCTATAAAGTTCTGTGTGTACGCTCGGTCAGTCAATTCAAAAGGGCTGCTTGAAATATTAAACCCCAGGTTGTCCGCCCCTGATGCCGCTATTCGATCAGTTGTGGTGATTCCCAGATGTTGATCGCCACCGGGTGCAACCACATCCAGTTGGGGGCCAAATTGACTGTATGGTGCGCGATACTGATCAGCATCAGAAACGCTCGAATTACCCGATAAGCTGCCACTAGTGCTGGCACCAACCGCAATGACACCTTGTTCAGTAGAGCCACTGTTGTTGCTTAAGCTCGCTGGATAACCAACGGTGTTATCCACGAAGCCAAAAGCGGCTAAATCACCGTAGCTGAGTACTTCTTCGCCATCAACTAAAAATTCAAAACGGTCAAAGCCATCTTGAGTGTTTGCGGAAACCCAAACCCAGAAAGACACTTCCCCTGCCGGGCCATCACGCAATGTGTGCAGATAGCTGTTACCGCATTCTGAATTAATCGAATTGAAGAGGCTGGCTGAATTAGACCCCGATCTGGCATAGTTAATGTCGGGGTTAGTGTTAATGCCCCAAACGGGCTCGTCTGGGCCGCCAAAGTCGCAAAATGCGTTGCAACTGTTTAACACCCAGTCGGTGGTGAAATCCCCGCTTGAAAAATTGCTGGTTGTTTCAAAGTCTTCTAAAGAACCGTCGCTCCAAGTGATATCGTCTATCCATACCGTGTCATCGTGTAACCCGTTGGGGTCGTCTGGGAAGTCGGATCGTAATAACCGCCATTCGTAGGCGTGTTCACCGGCTTCCACCGGAACCGTTACTTTTACCCAGCCTGACGCGTTGTTACCACTTGCAACTATAACCGGTGCCCCATTTGCTCTTTTTGAACCGCCCCCCATGGTCACCGTGCCATTGGTCGTGCGTTCTATTGCGGCGGTTAAGGCCGCGCACTCAATCGGTAAATTCCAGCTTGCATTGATTACGTCTGCATTTTGAGCGGCAAATTCCATCGCCTCGGCTAAACGATCACACAATGCCGTTGAAGTCGGGCTGGCCACATCGTAGTCAGAAATTGCTCGTACAGGTAAGATTTTGGCGTTGAACGCAACACCGGCAATGCCTTGCATATTAGACCCAACGGCGGCGGCGATACCGGCAACAGCGGTTCCATGGTTGTCGGCATCAATGGCGTCACCAGAGATAGTGCAGCTGACCACTGGGCTGGGGCTGGGGTCGGCATCTACGCCAGCGATACCATCATCACCACAAAAAGTACCATTGTCGTCAACAAAATCTTGACCACCCGCTAAAATATTTGTCTCTAAATCTGGGTGGTCTAACTGAACTCCATCGTCAATAATCGCGATGACGGTGTCTTCTCCAGTGGCACCACCGGTGCCGTTATTGATCATCCAAGCGTTATCCGCATCGCAATCCGCGTCACACCTAGAGCCACGATAGCCCGCGTTCTTTAAATTCCACTGCTGGGCAAACAACGGATCATTAGGGGTAAACGCGTTTCGCTCTGCTCTCATAAAAAACTGCGGTTCCGCCCATTTAACGCCCGTCGCACCCGAGATCGATCTTGTTAATGCAAATTGTTTGGCAGGGTCGCCTATCAAACTGTGGCTTTGCATGCTGTAGACTTGCCCTGACACGTTTAACTTGCGAATGAGTTTAAGATTGAAGCGCTTTTGAAGGTTGGCCAAGGCTTCTTGTGCATCAACAGAATCGTTAAGCTCAAGGGTGATGTTGGCTAACAACATCAGGTCACCGCGGCCACTTTTTGTTGTAAACACCGGCTGTGCATTCATCGCCCCTTTTAATGAACGATGAATAGCCCCAATGCTGACGCCACTCGAATCGGCGTTAACGGTTGGCTTTTCGGCTAAAGAGGGTGATTTATGCTTAATTTTAACGACTTTCATGCCAGGCAGATTGTGCTTTTTGATCTGCGTCAACTGGCCGTTAAATGTGGTTTTCAATCGTTCAAAATCGGATGAAGCATCAGGTGTATTGGGTTGAAAAGGCGCCGTTTTATCAGAAAGAATAAACACGTCTTTCTTGCGGTATATTTTCACCACTTCGCCATTTGGCTTAAAAAAGTAGTCCCCGTGATACTCAGCAACACTGGCTATGCTGCCATCTGAAAAGTTTCGATCGACTGTTTGGGACTGGCTGGCATTGGTCGTAATACTGAGAGACAAAGTGGCTAAAGCCAACAGTAATGAAAGCCGTTTTATTATCAACGCAGAACTGATTAACATACTTAAAAACCTCATTTACAGTGAGTTAGCTAAACTCCAATAGTGTTGACTAACGACTTCACGCAACGTTCCAAGAGAAAAGTGAGATGAGCTTTTGTCTCGCTACAGACACTAAAGACTATCTTATATGAGTTTTAGTAATCGTTAAATTGTTAGAAACTTTTACATTCTGTGTGCCCAAATTTGAGAAAAGGTTCTTGCTTCGAGCGAAAAAGTGGCACCCTCCCCTTTACTCACACCACGACTGGCCATTTAACAGTGACCATGAGTATGCCTTATTGTCACACTAAGGCATCAAAACGCCATTGAGTGTGAGGGTTTGTGTGAATGGTGTGGGGTTGTCGGTGCAACTGGCGGTGATGGTAAACGTTATGTCATCTATCGGCATGATGTTCGAACAGAATGGGGCATCGGTGGCCGGGCCTTGCCAAACGATTCGTGGGCCGCTGGTGGATGTGGCAACGCCTAAATCTTGCACGTCGATGGTGACGTTCGCGGGCAGCGTTCCTGAGTCAACGGAGATGACGGTGACACTGGTGTTCGCATCTGAGCTAAAAAGATCGAACGTGGCGGTGCAGACCGCCGGCACATTGCTGCCAGAGACCGGACCGGTGATGATGTTGCTAATAACAAGCATGGGGCACGCGACTGGTGGTGCCGGTGGAGTTGGTGGAGTTGGTGGAGTTGGTGGTGTTGGTGCCGGCGATGTTTGTGCGTGAGCGGGTGTCAGTACGGCGTTGATCACCGGTTTGTGCCAGACGCCCATTGCGGCGCCAGTGCCCATGCCCAGCAATAACGCGCGGCGGGTGCTGTTACTGAATTGGCCCTGCGCTGAGTGTTTGTGCGATTTGGGCGTGCTGTGTTTAGAGTTGCGTTGTTTGTGATCAGACATAATGTTGTTGGTTGTTATTCTTCCGTCTTTTTTATGGTTGATCGTATCCCATGGATCAACGATTCTGATTAAGCCTAGCATGGCCTGTTGTAAGATCACATCCCAATCATTGAGATTGGCCTTATAGATCGTCTAACTTTCCCCATTTATAACCGAATTTAACAGTATAGGGGTAGGCTGCGTTTAACGTTTGTTTTAATCCTTGGATAATTTATGCATTCAACAACAATAGGGGTGTCTCAATTGTTAATAATGATCCAACGGGTCTATATCCAAAGTCCACCGTACCGTCGCGGCTAATTTTTTGGCTTCTTGATTGACTGCAATATAGTGCAACCAGGTTGAAAGTGTTCGGTTTAACGCGGAGCGTTGTTGAGACATAAACAGAAGTTGCGCACGATACCGGCCTGCTCTTCGCTCCATGGGCGCGGGCACGGCGTCCATGATAACCACATGCGGACTGCGCTGACAGTCTGACTTGGCTCTTCTTAAAAATTGCAGTGCTTTGGCTTGATGTGTTGACTCTGCTCTTAGCAAAGCAAAGTAGCCATGAGGTGGGAAGCCGACTGATTTTCGTTCATTTAGCAATTGCTCCGCAAAGCCTTCATAGTCGTGCTGTTTAATAAAGCCGAAGAAAGAATGATCGGGAAACCTTGTTTGGATGTACACTCGCCCGACGTCGTCTCGTCGTCCTGCGCGCCCTGCAACTTGCAGTGATTGTTGAAACAGGGTTTCCGAGGCTCTGAAGTCAGTGCTGTATAACCCTTGGTCGGCCTCTAAAATACCCACCATACCAACGTTTGGAAAATCGTGACCTTTGGTGATAAGTTGGGTGCCAAGCAAAATATCGGCTTCGCCCTTTCTGGCCACTTCGAGTACTCTGGCTAATTCGCCTTTTCGCTGAGTTGAATCTCGATCTATTCTCAGTAACCTAGCGTTTGGAAAACGTGCTGTTACCGCTGCTTCGACACGTTGAGTGCCATCACCCACTTCGAGCATTGACTCTTTAGCGCCACAGCCACGACAATTGAACGTAAGTCGACCTTCGTACCCACAGTGATGACAACGTAATTTGTTGGCGCGTTGATGCACAGTGAGATTGCTATCGCAACGATGACATTTAGCCGTTTGTTTGCATTCGCTGCAATAGTGAACCGGCGCATAACCACGTCGATTCAAAAACAGCATCACCTGTTTGCCTTTTGATAGTGTGTGTTTTACTGCCTCGGTCATTGCTGGGCAAAGGCCGTCAATCACCGGTTGTTTATTCAAGTCTAACAACTCAACTTTTGGCAGTTCTACCTCACTGGCTCGCTTGGTTAAACGAATGTGTTGATAACGCCCTTCTAAGGCATTATGGTAGGTTTCCATTGATGGTGTTGCTGAACCAAGGATAATGGGAGCGCCCACTTGCTTTGCTCTATATACCGCAACATCACGCGCTTGGTAGCGCACACTGTCTTGTTGTTTAAATGAGCCATCATGCTCTTCGTCTACAATCAGCAAGCCAAGGTTTGGCATTTGTGAAAAAACAGCGGAGCGAGTGCCGAGTACAATTTTCGCGTTGCCTTGCCGCGCATGCCACCAAGCAATGTGCCGTTCCGTATCGTTTAAACCCGAATGCAACACAGCAACAGGGTGCTTAAAATAACGTTCGATTCGTTGAATCAGTTGAGGCGTTAAACCGATTTCTGGCACTAAAAATAAAACCGATTCACCGCGCGCTAAAACATTGCGCATTGCGGCGAAGTAAACTTCGGTTTTACCACTGCCAGTCACCCCGTGCAGAAAATTACAACTGAATTTACACGCATCAATTGCCTTATTAATGATGTTAATCGCATGATCTTGCTCCTCGGTTAGGGTGATGTCAGGCGGGGTGGTCCTGTCCCTGCCAGCCAGTGTTGGTTCACGAGTAAGTTCTTCTAACCAGCCTTTCTCAATCAGGCTTTTAATGGGGGAACGCCAGCGTTGTGAGTGCTCTTTGAAATCATGTGAACTCAACACATCTTTGTTTGCAAATTGGTGAATGATTGCGCGTTGTAATGGCGCCCTATTGAGTTCGTCTATTGATGAATGGCGACCATGATTGGTTAATTGCCAAGCGCGTTCTAATGTTGGCGTTATCGACTTCGCTTGCCTAAGAACTACTGGTAACGCACTCTCTAAGACCTCACCGATGGCGGCCAAATAGTAGCGAGAAAGCCACAGTAAACTTTGCCAAAGTGCGTCATCAAATAGCGGCTCATTGTCTATAATTTCTATCGCAGGTTTTAACTTTTCAATTGGGTAATCCGAGCCGTCTTTAACTTCGACAATTATGCCGATCAAAGTGCGTTTTCCAAAAAGAATTTTTACACGTGTGCGCGGTCTTAAATTTGATGCGTTTTTTGGGGCTATAAAATCAAACGTTTGTCGCAAAGGCACTGGTACAGCAACCGCTAAAATGCGAAGCTTTTTTTCTGGCGACAGCGGTAAAGTCATAGTCTATAAGGGTTTAGTGGGTTGGTGACTCAGATGCGACAAATTTGAGAAAAAGTTACTCACATAAGCTGTGGATAACTTTGTTAATAACTTGCGGTATTAAACTGTAACACAGCATAAACATTAGCTTCATGATGTCTGCTCATTTTTTAATCAATTTTAAATATTGTTTAAAATCAATGACTTATTATTGGAATAAATATTTCACGCAGATGACAATTGAATGAAAGGCAATGGATGAAACAATTTTACAGTTTGTGTATAAGTCGTTTTTTTTAAAAAAAAGGTTGACAAAATTAGTTGCCAAAAATTTCAATGACTTAGCGATACTTGTTACAAAGCCACTCAAAAAATCAGTTCTTTCTAACAGACACTTAAGGTGCCTTTATCTATGGGCCACTGCTTAGTTGATACGCCTTTAAAAGAAGTCTAGTGAGACCTAAAAAGTCACTGAAAATTAACACCTGGGACAAGCATCATAGACTTTTATTTATAGATAAAAAGCCGAACTAACACCAGCCATAAAATAAGTGATTTTGTTCTGGCTATTTACGCGTTGTTTTTTAGGCTAAACTCTCACCTACTTTAAACCGTTCTACAACATGAAAACATGGGCAAGACGTTCACTGCGAAAACCGCTGACAAATATGTATTGTATCAGCGTGCGGTGCAGTCCGCTGAGCAAGATGCTGATTTCTTGTTTAATACTTACAGAGAGCTTCGTGGTAAAAAGCCTAAGCACTTTAGAGAAGATTTTTGTGGAACTTGCTTGCTATCAGCATATTGGGTAAAGCTTGGAAAAAAGTATACGACGGAGTCATACGACATTGATCCCGAACCACTTAAATGGGGCTTAAAGAACAATCTCTTGCCGTTAGGCAAAGCAGCCGAACGTGTTCAACAGTTTGAAGAAGACGCACGCAACCCTAGCCGTCAATCCCCTGATGTCAGATGCGCACAAAATTTTTCTTATTGGATTTTTAAAACACGCGTTGAAATGCTTGAATACTTTAAAGGCGTTTACGCAGACTTAGCTGATGATGGTGTCTTTGTCTGCGATCTGCACGGTGGCCCTGAAAGTATTCAAGAAATGGAAGAAGAAACCGAGCAAGATGATGGCAGTTTTACCTACGTGTGGGATCAAGATTCGATCAACCCAATTACCGGTGAAGCACGATTACATATTCATTTTCGTTTTCCAGATGGGACTGAAATGCAAGATGCGTTTACTTATGATTGGCGTTTATGGGGCTTGCCTGAATTGCGTGAAATTCTATTAGATGCGGGTTTTGCAACCGCAGATTGTTATTGGGAAGGCACCGACGAAGACGGTGAGAGCGGCAATGGTATTTTCACCAAGACAGAAGACGGAGAAGCTTGTCTGTCTTACGTGGCGTATTTAGTCGCAACTAAATAGGTTGAACGTTGATGATGTTGGTTAAGCTTTTTTTGTTTTTATTTTTAGTTGGCGGCTTAGTTTGGGCTAGAAAATCAAAACCTGCGCATAATAAACACGGTCAAGAATTTTTTGATAGCGATTTAGGTAAATATGGGCAAGTCAGTAACGAGGTCAATCAAATCAAGGTTGCAACTTATAATATCCAAACCGGCAAAAGTAATGAAGGAAAGCGAAACCTTAGTGCTTCGGCCAAGGTCCTTAAAGGCGTGGATATTGCCGGTGTGCAAGAAGTTTATGCCCCCAGTTTAATGAATCTTTTAGGCCTTGGTTTGCAGCAGACGGAAGTCCTGGCAAGGCATGGGCGTTTTTCGTGGTTGTTTTGTGCAACTCGTCGGCGTTGGTTAAGAGAGCATCGAGGCAATGCAATTTTAAGCAAATTGAAAGTGCATAACTGGCGTATTGAAATGCTGCCAGATCAATCTGGTAAGAGCTATCGAAACATGACGATAGCCGAGGTTGAGTGGCAAAATCAACGTTTTCATTTTATCAACACGCATTTACACACAAGAGGCGGTCGGGCTGAACAATTGAATGTGGTATTGCAAGAGTTTGCTAAATACCCTAGAGCCATTTTGCTGGGTGATTTTAACAGTCAGCGTACAATGCCCGAACTCGACAACGTACTTCGGGATATTGATATCACGGACGCCATTTTAGCCGCGGGTTTAGACACAGAGAATCCTGAGCGGATTGATTGGGTGTTGACCAAGGGTTTCGTGGTCGAAGGCGGTAGTATGTTAGAGAAAGGAGTATCAGATCACCCGTTTTACGAAGTCACTTTGTCCTATAAGTCGTAAATATATGTAAACTATTCGTGCCAATGTGCTGAAAGGTTGAAAAGGCATTCTCAATGGCATTATAGTAAAAACGCAGTACGCCTAAACCAAGACAGGTAAGCACTGGTTAGCGTCAGGCTAGCAAGGTGCTATTTTGAACTTTAGCCTGCTTTAGTGGCTTTTTTATAAAAATTTACAGGAAGATTAAAACACATAACGGCTTAACCAGCCTCGGAGATACATCATGTTAAAAGAGTTTAAAGAATTTGCAATGAAGGGTAATTTTGTTGATATGGCGGTCGGTATTGTGATCGGCGCGGCATTCAGCACTATCGTTAAGTCGTTCGTTGATGACATTATTATGCCGGTAGTGGGCATGATGACGGGTGGCGTTGATTTCAGCAATATGTTTGCAGTCATAAAAAATCCGACTGAGGGTGCCGTTTACGCAACACTGGATGCGGCTAAAGAGGCGGGTGCTGTTACCGTTAACTACGGGATATTCATTAATTCCATGATCACATTTGTTATCGTTGCTTTTGCCTTATTCATTGTCATTAAAGGAATGAATAAAGCTAAAGAAGAAATGGAAAAAGAGGCGGCGGCAGAAGAAGAGAAGCCAGCTGAACCATCTGATGAAGTTAAATTACTTACTGAGATTCGTAACGCGTTGGCTAAATAAATACCCAGCCAGCGATTTTAGAAAAAGCCGCAACGCGCGGCTTTTTCTTTTTTCAGAGCGGTACTTTAGACGCAGTTTATAATTCATAGGCATAATCACGTTCGACTTTAGCTATTCGAACTTTAAAGTTTGAGTACCAACGCTCTCGCCCTTTTTTCTGTGCTAACTGATGTTCAGAATGAGTTTTCCAAGCCTTTATCGATTCTAAGTTCGACCAATACGAAACGGTAATGCCGACCTCTTCTCGGGCAGACTCTATGCCAAGAAAGCCGTTTTGCTTTTGTGCTAATTCCACCATTTTCAAGGCCATACTTTCATAGCCTTGGTCACCGTCCCTTCTTAGTGAGGTAAAGATAACCGAGTAATATGGCGGGTTGGGTGTATCTGCGAACACCGCATTATCAATGTTACCTGCGGCGCTATTTTTGTTGGTCATGACTACTACCAACTCCCTGCATTTTCCATGGACACCCAAGGTTCTTCAGGCTCTAAGTGATCGCCTTTTTGTAACAACTCTATTGAAATACCGTCTGGCGACTTGATAAACGCCATATGGCCATCTCGTGGTGGGCGATTGATTTCTACGCCTTTTTCCATCAGAGCTTGGCAAGTTTCATAAATATTATCAACTTGGTATGCCAGATGCCCAAAGTTACGACCGCTGGTGTATTCAGATTCATCCCAATTGTGAGTCAGTTCTATTAGGGGAGCTTTATCTTCCTTTGCTCTGTCTAAATCCAACGGGGCTGATAGAAATACTAGAGTGAATCGCCCCCGTTCGTTGTCGTATCTCTTGGTTTCAATTAAACCAAGTTTGTCGCAGAAAAAATCCAGTGCGGCGGTCAAGTTGCCAACACGTATCATTGTGTGTAGGTATTGTAAGCTCATTACTTCTCTTTAGGTTTGTGTGTTGATTTCGGGGTTATATTGGCGGTAACGTTACGTCGTTATCCATTTTGCCGCGTCTTCAGCAAAGTAAGTCAGAATGGCATCGGCGCCAGCGCGTTTGATGCCGATGAGCGATTCAAGGACCGCGGGCTTTTCGTCTAACCAGCCATTTTGAGAGGCGGCTTTTAACATGGCGTATTCGCCACTGACCTGATACACAAAGGTTGGCATTTTAAACTCCTCCTTTATGCGTTGCACTATATCCAGATAAGGCATTCCGGGCTTTACCATCACGTAATCGGCACCCTCATTTATATCCAATGCGACTTCATGCAATGCTTCGTTGCTGTTTGCTGGGTCCATTTGGTAGGTGTGTTTATTGCCGCCCGCCAAATTTTCTGTTGAGCCCACAGCGTCACGAAACGGGCCATAAAACGCTGAGGCGTATTTGGCTGAGTAGGCGAGAATTTGCGTATTTGTATGGTTGGCCAGCTCCAGCGCTGCGCGAATTTCGCCCACACGGCCGTCCATCATATCCGATGGTGACACGATGTCAGCGCCCGCTTGGGCGTGCGACAAAGCCTGTTTGACTAGCGTTTCAATGGTTTCGTCATTGATTACGTAACCTGAATCATCGATGATGCCGTCTTGCCCATGGGTGGTGTAAGGGTCCAAGGCCACATCGGTAATCACCCCGAGCTTTGGTACCGCGGTTTTAATGGCTTTAACGGTGCGTTGTGCCAAGCCATTCGGGTTATAAGCCTCTTCGGCTAACAGCGATTTAGCCTCAGCATTGATAACGGGAAACAAGACCATGGCTGGAATGCCAAGTTGATGGATTCGTTGAGCTGTTGCTACAACTAGGTCAATGCTCATGCGCTGCACCCCAGGCATGGATGGCACGTCTTCTGTTTTGTTTTTGCCTTCGATAACAAACACCGGCAGTATTAAATCGTTGACTGAAAGCGTGTTTTGGCGAGCCAGACGACGAGAAAAATCGTGCGCGCGATTTCGACGCATCCGCGTGGTTGGGTATTGTCTATTCATATCGTTAGTGTCTCATGCCTGTCCGAATTTTTCAGCAGGCAATGGTTAAGGTAAAAGTCAGTGAGCCAGAATTTCGTGAGACAGAGGCTCAATAACACATGTCGGTAAAAGCACCGCCCATTATAGGAGTCAGTGCTTTTTTAGCAGTGAGATGTGGTGTGTTTTAAAAGCATGGAAAACGGCGCATTCGATTACGACTCGTTTATCAGTTGATCCACGGTTTTGAATTCATAGCCCTGATCTTTTAATGAGCGAATAATCTTCGGTATCGCCGCTAAACTTGAACCGTTGCCGTACATGACATGCAATAAGATAATCGACCCGGGTTTTACTTGCTCTATGGTTCGCTGATAGATGGCTTCGGGTGTGTCGCTGCCATTAAAATATTCGGGTGCAACATTCCAAGTTACCGTTGTAATGTTGTTGTTTTTTAAATACAGCGGCAGCATGAAAAGCGATTTTCCAAAGGGAGGGCGAAAGCTAATGTCACCTTGATAACCGAATTCTCTTAATATTTTATCGGTGCTTTCGATTTCATCAGCCACGTCGGCGTAGCTCATTAGCAGCATTCTAGGATGATTGTAGCTGTGATTACCCAATTCGTGTCCGGACTCCACGAGTAACTTGGTTTCTTTTGGGTTGTTTTTCATAGCTCGGCCATTTAAATAGAACGTGGCCGGTACGGTTTCATGATTTAAAATATCAAGAATTTTTTGTGTGCGCCCAGCTTTAGGGCCGTCGTCAAAAGTAAGGGCGATGATTTTTTTATTGGTCTCGACGTGAGAGATTAAATTGCCCAACAGTTGGAACTGTTCATTCTTAACAATCCAGCCACAACCAAGCATAATTAGGCTAGCTGAAATCAGAGTATTTAATAGCACTATTTTGGTTCTACCGTATTGGTAAAAAATGGGTCGCGTTTTTGGCATTTCTGTCAATATTTGGTTTGATGTTTCTAAAGCATTTTCAGATAAAAAAGCGTATATTTAAGGGCTAGCCTGCGAGAGCGTACTGGTTGTAATAATTTTGTAATTCTAGTGCGTAGACTGCGGTGTTTAAGATTAAAAGAACAATAATGAACGCGTATAACCACGAAACATCACCGTTAAACACGCCCACTGCCGAGACCGCTAGAATATTGGTTGTTCGGTTTTCGGCTATTGATGAGATTGTGCTGTCTTCGGTGCTGTGCAATTCACTGAAAAAAACATTCCCCAAAGCGCAAGTTGACTATTTAGTCGATGATGTTAGCGTGGGCCTGTTTAAAGGTCACCCGTATGTCGATAATGTAATCTCGGTTTCACAGCGTGAATTGAGTAACCCACTTAGCTTTTGGCGCAAAGTGCGCAAGGTGATTTCGCAAGAGTACGATCTAGTGGTGGACGCACAGGGCAGTAATATGAGTGAATTGATTTCACTGTTTGCTCGCAAGCGCGCTATCTGTATCGGGCGGGGCTACAACTGGTTTGGTTTTTGTTACACCAATAAAATTACTCCTAAAGCCAAGAGTGGGAGCAAGGTTGCGGAACATTTGAGGTTGCTTGAACCTTTAGTTGCTATGGGTTTTGATGTAAAGCAAGACCAACAGTTTTTAATAAATACGCCCATGGCCATAAAAAATGAAATGCGTGCCAGCATGGAAGCCTCTGGCGTAGACTTTCAGCGTACGGTTTTCTTGATGTCGGCCACTAGCCAAGAGCGTGATAAGCGTTGGGATTCGGCTAAGATGCAGTCTTGGGCGCAATACGCAATGGACGCTTATAATGCACAAATTATTCTGTTTGCTGAATCGAAAGCCGAGCAAGCTGAAATTGCTGCGTTTTATGAAGCCATGGAACAGCACCCTGACGTGCATGTCATCAATTTGGACAACCCGGTAAAGCTAGCGGCGATGATGGCGCATTGCGATTTGTTTTTGGGCAATGAGGGTCCGGCTCGTTATCTGGCTCAAGCCAACAAGTTGCCGAGTGTGAGCATCTATTCACCTAAGATAAACAAGGGCGAATGGTGTGGTGACCAGAGCGCATTACACCAAGGTGTGCAGTGGCAAGACGTGTCCGAATTAGGCCGTGATGAAGTACTGCGTATCTCAGAAGAGTTACAAAGTAAACGAGCAAAACGCGACAATGAAAGGCACTGGGCGTTGTATAGATCTATTAAATTGGATCACGCCATAGAGTTGTTGGACTCTGTCGCGGAAGCCGCCGGAATACCACTGCGAAGAGACATCGCATTCTGATTTCTAAACCGACCTCTTTTAAAGGTTTCCTAAAATACTTTAATGCACTAGCTAGTCGCGCTTAAACAGGCCTGTAAGTAATACGTGTATTTGTTGTTATTCTTTCTTCATTAATCAAGCGGGAGAGTAACCGATTTGCCATTGGGCATTGGCACAACGTAGAAAAAATCTTCGCTTTTGGGTTTGGGTTTGGGTTCAGGCTTTGTGTCATTTGTTCGAAACTCAAAGGCCCCCACATCAATTCTGTTGTCTTTCCTCTTAAAGCCGCTGTAGTCGTATTGCAGTGCCACGTTTGAACCTGCATCGCGAGCTATCGAGTTATTCTGTAGGCGAAAATCAAGATTGGCGTGGTTCACAAACCCAATATCATTAATGTCTTTTGTGAAAATGTTCGTTTCTGAAACCGGCTTGCTTCCTCGAGTATCAGAGCCAATATTGTTGACGAAAATATTATTTTTAAGTTCTATTTTTTGCGGTGTATACGCTTCAAAGCCTTCATCACCCATGTTGATAAATGTGTTGTTGTATATTTTGAAAACTCCGTCTTTGTTTGCAAAACTGGGATTGTTGTTATTGAGGTAGATTCCGTCTACACCGCTATTAATAATCACATTATTGAAGTATTCAGATTCACCAAATCCGTTGATCTGTATTCCGTGCCCAGATCCATTCTCTACCCAATTACTGTATACAAGGGCTTCTGTCGCATCCCCGATAAAAAGGCCCTCATTGTGAGCGCCATGGTTGCGCGTTCCATAATTACGAATGATATTTCCATGAATGAGCGCGTTTTCATCTGCGTTCTTAATTTGCATGCCATCGAAACCCACGTTTTCAATGATGTTGTCGTAGATTTCTAGGTTTTTTATCGCATGCGAATAGGTTCTTTCATCGCAAGCTGACTCCTTTCGGCCATTATAAAAACCGTGGCCGACATACAGCCCTTCGCCACCAACGTCATGGATATAGTTGGTGTGGATCTTAATTTCGTCCATAACCCAAGCGGTTCGAGTTGGGTCTGTGAAAATGTCGCAACCTTGATATGGGCTTGTCTTTACGCCGATACCCGCAAAGCCGTTTCCGTCCCCTATTCCGTTGGGTGCCGCACCGGCAATCTCTAAGTGGGCGACCTCGAAGTTAGTCGTGAACACTTCAAAAGTCAGATAGAAACCGGTTCGAGTTGTTACTTTAATGCCGTACTTGAACTTAGGGTCGCCGTTCCCGAGAATTTTAAAGTGCTTAGAACGTTCAAATTTCCAGCCGTAAGAGCTAACGCTTGGATTGATATGAACCTGCCCTCCGCAATTTTTAATGATGATGGGATCGCTTTCGGTGCCCACGATATTAGTCCACACCATCGAGTTATATTCTTGGTCTCCATCTATGCAGATGACATCTCCAGGAAGAACCCCAAGAGTTTCTCCGTTAACCGGCCCTCTCTGCGGCCCTACAACGTGATCACAATTGCATTCCGGTGCATTGTTGCCCGCCGCAATGCCAGAGAAAAATAACAGCAGCAATAGCGGAGAACATGTTACGTTAAGCCAACTAATTTTATGCATAGTGTGGTAACCAAAGAAAATAGAAAAATGCGCGATGATAAGGCAAATCGATAACCAGACTTTACGAAAAACGCGAGGCTATTGTGCGTGTCTTTGAGTATGCGCGTGAGCAGCAAACACGTTGCTGACGATTGTAAGCCTATTGTCGGATTAACTTATATATACGACATTACTTTATAAAAAAGCAAATGGAATACGGTCTTTGCTTTAAACCCTAATTTCACCACAACGTTATCGAATGGCTTATTCTTAAGCACTTCAGCCATATTTTTCGCAGCGTAATTCGTTTGACTGATCTGAAAATCTCGAAGGCATTAGGGCGTTTGTCAGAAGTGTCCTACATCAAAGATTTTAGTAGTCGGGAGCGCTCTTTTCTATGAAGACCGTAGGGGGTGGGCTAACGGTTGAACAATAAAAGTTAGAAAAAGCGGAAGCAGTGATGACGACATAGCACTGCACTATTGGCTTACAATTTAGCGCTGACAACGGTTATTAATATAACCGAAGGCTTGAGTTCGAAGCTACAGTTTTAAGTGGCCGACCTGCGCAACAGTCTGGTTGCAAATCGCTGCCACCAAAACACATTCAAGCGGTGATACTCTCGTAGGCTACTATCGGATAATGTATTGTCATCTATGCGAGTAAAAAGGTCGACTATCGAGTTAATATCAGACTCTGCAAAATTGACAGGATTAAATTCTTCATAGCCCAATGAGTGTATTAATTGATTAACTTCATCACCGACAGGTACGTATTTCATTGACCAAAATTTAAAGTGACGCTGCCTTACACGCTTGCAGTATGAAATCTTAAGATCTTTGTGACGAGGGTCCAATTTGATCTTTTCCAACAGGGCATAAACAGCGGCTTCCTTTCCTTCTAGACATTGAAAAAAATAACCGTTAGCAAAAAATAAGGCACCGCCAATATTATCGCGTTGATTGTTTTTTCTAGCCTTTGTCAAAATATTGGCTAATTCTGGTTCTATGTCTGGTGAGTCAGGAGCCACTTCAAAAAGTGCATGGCTCACATAAACCAGCCTGAGTAGTTTGCGCACGCAAGCCTCCTGATTTAGTTTTGCATTAGCATAAACAAGTTGAGCCAATTTTGTAAGAGTGATTACACGTTAAACTCGTCTGATTAAGGAAAAACAAGCGATCTTAGAGACGATATGCTGTAAATTCGTCTATTTCTAAAGGGTATTTAAAACTAAATAGCGCCTTCAAAGCCCATCTGCCGCCATGCCTCGTACACTAAAATTGACACCGAATTTGATAAATTCAAGCTTCGGTTGTTTGGGCGCATGGGAATACGCAGCCGTTGGGCTGGGAGAATCGAATTCATAACTTCCTCGGGCAACCCTTTTGTTTCTGAACCGAATAAAAGCGCATCACCATCGCTAAAGCGAATGTCGGTGTAACCGGTTTGCCCTTTGGTTGTGATCGCAAAAACACGAGTTGGAGAAACCGATTCAATAAAAGCTTGATAGCTTTCGTGTTGAGTAACTCGGGTCAGGTCATGATAGTCCAGCCCTGCGCGCCGCAGTTGTTTCTCTTCAAAATCAAACCCCAAAGGCTTTATCAAATGCAGTTTAAAGCCCACGTTAGCAGCTAACCGAATCACATTACCGGTGTTTGGCGGTATGTTGGGATTGTGTAATGCAACGTGGATCATGCTGTTTCTGAGGGTTGGGTTACTTGTATGATGTTCAGTTTGCTTTAACGATGGTGTGAATTTCTCGCTGTGGGAACGGAATACTGATGCCTTCAGCGTCGAACTCTTTTTTTACGTTTTCAATAAGGTCATTATGCACACCCCAATAATTGTTAGATTTTACCCAGGGGCGGACAATAAAGTTGACGCTGCTGTCAGCCAACTGATTGACCGCGACTTCAGGGGTGGGGTCTTTAAGAATTCGCTTATCCGTATCAATCACGCGTTGTATTACTTTGCGTGCGTGATCAATGTCATCGCTATAGCCAATGCCAACCACTATATCAACACGGCGAGTGCCGGTAGATGAATAATTGATGATGTTGCTGTCTAATACTCGTGCATTTGGAATCGTGACAGCTTTGTTGTCAGGCGTGCGTAATTCAGTAGTAAAAATACGTATGTTGTTAACCGTGCCTGAAGTGCCAGCCATTTCCACGAACTCGCCCACTCGGATTGGGCGCAACAAAATAATCAGCACACCCGCTGCAAAGTTAGATAGAGAGCCTTGCAGAGCCAAGCCGACTGCCAAGCCCGCGGCACCAAGAATGGCCACAAAAGAGGCTGTTTGAATACCCAATTGTCCGAGCGATGCGATAATGACAATGGCAAATAATGCCCAGTAAAACAGGCTGCCCACAAAGCCAATTAACTCAACGTCTACGCCTTGTTTTTGCATGGCCTTAATGGCCACATTGCTGATGCCTCTGGCGACGCGTTTACCAATAATGAAGATGATAAGTGCGATGATTATTTTCACGCCATATTCACTGCCGTGCTTAACAGCTAGATCGATGTATTGTTGGTAAGCTTCGATGTTCTTTTCCATTGCTTTTAGTTGGTATTGACGGTTTGGTTGAAGGGTTTAATCTGAGTTTTTGTTTATGTTCGATTCAATTCTATCTTAAGCGACTGGCCAGATTTCATAATCTCGACCAAAGACAGCGATAAGGAAACAGTCATGCATACGAGGCTACCGACAAATAATATTTCCCCCATTTGCTGATGCTTTAGCACAAGAAATGACATGGCGAGTATGCAAAACAAAAATGCCAGCACGCCAAATGCCTGCATATACTTGATTAAAATGATACGCAAATGCAATGAACGAATTTGTTTAGAGCGATTGTCGCTGTCATGATCATCGTTGTTGCTGTTAAGTGACCGAATAATATTGGCAAGTGCTAGATAGCGATTGGTGTACGCTAAGAATAACAACGAAATGCCGGGGAATAAAAAAGCAGGATCTGTGAGGCTCAAATTCATGTCGCGAGTGTACCGCAGGGAGGCAAAAAATCGAATATACCCAGTTCAACTTATTTGGTGATACGGTTAAAAAATCGTTTTTTATTGAGTTTCAGAGGCATTCTGCCACTTTTTAGCAAAATGGCTTCTGTTGCTGGTGAATTTCCTTGCGCCCGGGTTTGTTGCCCAGTGGGTGTTGCCATGAATGTCTTGCATAGCAGGGAGGCAGGCGCAATAGGTAAGTGCCTGACGTACGTTTCAGACTAAGCTGTTGTGGTAAATGTACTCCTCCCCAAAAAAACTTTAAGTTTTAAGTAATCGGCACCAACGCAATTTCAACCCGACGATTTAGTTTACGACCAGATTCGTATTGATTGTTGGCAATCGGGTAGTCTTCGCCATGCCCATAGGTGGCCAGCCTCAATGGTTTGATCCCCCGGCTGCGAAAATAAGCAGCCACCGACTCTGCGCGGCGTTCTGAAAGTGCTTGGTTGTGCGAGTGGCTTCCGGTGCTGTCTGTATGGCCCATTACTTCGATCAATGTTTTATTGTGTTCTTTGAGTACGATATTAACCGAATTAAGAACGTCAAAAAAACGACCATTAATGGCGGCACTGTCCACGCCAAATGTGATGTTGGAAGGCATATTGAGGATAATGTTGTCACCTTGGCGCGTGACACTGACACCCGTACCTTGTAACGTTTGTCTTAACTTCGCTTCTTGCA
This sequence comes from uncultured Arenicella sp., assembly GCA_937974565.1. Taxonomy (GTDB): domain Bacteria; phylum Pseudomonadota; class Gammaproteobacteria; order Arenicellales; family Arenicellaceae; genus Arenicella. The sequence goes on along the minus strand of CALJWL010000037.1, from coordinate 125,258 downwards.
CGTCCATGTAATAGCCAACGGCCCCGCCGGTTAATGCTCCCAAACCTGCGCCACGCAAAGCGCGTTTGCGGCGTTCTCGGCTGTTGTCACCGCTGATCAGACCAACCACAGCGCCGGCGATTGCTCCGGTTGCTGCGCCTATTGTGGCTTTGCTGGTTTGCTTTTCATTGGTGTAGGGATTGATGGTGGTGCAGGCGCTTAAAGTAAGTGCCGCGCAAGTAGCGATAATAATGGGTCTGAGGGCGTTTGAGTAAGTTGGTTTCATGTTGGTTAAGTCAGAAAAGGTTGTGATAGCGCTATCCTAAGAGAATTAAGCTGAACATAAGATTAATCATGATTAAGGAATCGGTTGTTCACTGTCCCCTTGGATTAAACCATCAATTCTTTAATAATATGTCCAACAACGCTGTTTTTTGTACCGTATATGGAAATAAGTTATGTCATTTAGATGGTGTTGCTCAGCAAAAACCACGCTAAGAGGTATCTTGGTGTATACTTTTTGGTCATCGTGACTTAGGTCACAAAATATTCTCACTCTCGCAATCTATCGCTATGAACAACAATCGGAGAACACATTGATTGCAAAAGGTTGGTATTGGTTTGGTTTGTTGGGTAGTTTGGCTCTGGTTGCGATCGCTTACTTTTATTTCCAACAACACCTAGGGTTGGCTCCGTGCCCCTTGTGCATGTTTCAGCGCGCGGCGTTGATTGGGGTGGCTGCGTTTTGCTTGCTAGGGGTGGTGTTTTTGCCTGGCAAGGTGTTTGCAAAGTTTATCGCTTTTGGTGCCACGCTCTCTTCGGGGCTGGGTTTGGCGATTGCCGGTCGTCAAGTTTGGTTGCAACATTTACCGGAAGATAAAGTGCCGGAGTGTGGCCCTGATTTGGCGTTTATGTTGGATGTTTTTCCTTTATCACAGGTCATAAGCACGGTATTTCAAGGCAGTGGGGAGTGCGCAGAAGTTCAATGGACATGGTTGAGTTTCAGCATGCCTGAGTGGATGGTGTTTGTGTTCTTGGTGATAACGATTATTGGTTTGCGGTTTTTATTTAAACGTGAACGAAATTATTTTTCTGGCGCACTGGGCCGTTGAGGCGACTGTTTTCAGGGATGCATCGCTAAGGAGTGGCAACTTTGTTGGTCGCCCATTAGAGGCTTGTCACTTGTGAACCCTTTTCTATTATATGGATTGTCAGTCCTCCGTGCTTAGCATTCTTGCTTTTTTGATGTTTTAAAGCGCAGGTCTTGTGGCCTAAATGAATAAACTATAATCTTTAAATATATCGTTATGATTTACCCTATCTAACTGCTATCCAACAGTGTCTAATGCCCTATGTCAAAATCCAAAACTGATCAGTATGGCTCTACTAAAGTCGACGTTGAAACCTCTCCGATAGGTACACCCAAAAGTCGTTTGGTGCCCAGTAACGTGGCCCGCAATTTAGCCGCCGTGCTGAGTTGTTCTGCAACACTATTTATAGGCACTGTCGGCGACGCTTATGCCCAGCAAGTGGCGATACTTGATTCCGGTGTTGACCCGACAAGAGGGTTTAATATTGTTGGTGGATTTAATTATTTTAGTAACACGTCTGATACAAGCGATGTGTCTGATCGAGAAGGCGAGGGTCATGGTACGGTGTCAGCACGGGTTATTACCGAGGCGTTTTCTGGTGAAATAGTCCCCTTTGTAATAACGGACGGGGTGTCGCCGGCTTCGTCGAATGAAAGTCAGGTTACCGTTGCCAGAGACTTGGCATTGAATGACATTATGGGCCGCAGTGAGGTTAGGGTTGTTGGTTTTACGTGGGGCACATCCGGAATAAGAGACACGCCCGCCCCTTTGGTCTCAGGTTTGGTTGCGGCCAATAAGGTGGTTGCTATTTTGGCGGGCAATGAAAGTGCAGACAACCCAAATGCGTTATCACAAGCTCACTTTAATCTTGATGGTGCCATTGTTGTTGGCGCTACGGATATCAATGGTGACCTTTTGGCCACCTCCAATCGTGCGGGCATCACGCAAGACAAATACGTAGCGGCGATTGGTTTGCCTACAACGGACGCTGAATTAGGTGGCACATCTTGGGCTACGGCAAGAATTTCTGGTATCGCGGGCGCGGTTTTAATGCAAAACCCAAACTTAACAGCTGCTCAAGTTGTTGATGTGATCTTGCGCTCAGCTGAAGACCGTGGCGCAGTCGGCACTGATGCCGAATATGGCAGGGGCGTTATTTTAAGTGCGCAACAAGTACTTAATAATGTCATAGGCACACCGACAGTGCCCACCCCCGTGACTCCGACAACACCATCGACACCCGAGCCAGTTAGTGGTGGTGGCGGTGGCGGTGGCGGTGGCGGAGCCCTGCTATTGGGTGGTGCCCTTGCGGGTGCTTTGTTGTTATTGCGTAAACCGTCCGATAAATTAGAGAAAACATTGGTGCTTGACGCTTATGGTCGTGGTTTCGTTATTGACTTGAATGATCATGTTGAGATTAACGACCAAGCATTACACTTAAACCAGTTCTTTCATTCATTGGAGCAAACGGGCGTATCCGATAGCGTCTATCTACCAACAATTAACACTCAAGTCGCCTTTTCAGCCATTACTCAAACTGACCCACGTGAGGATATGATTAAATATTTTTCGGGGCCAGACGATAAAGCCTTTGCTGATGAGCGGGTGAATGTGTCCATGGGGTTGCGCAGTCATCTTAGTCAAACCGTTGAGCTGAATGCGGGTTATAAAGTCAATCCGAGGCAGGAGTTCTCAGGGCTGAGTGAGACGGTTGATAATCACTATTTTGGGCGCTCGTCGTTTATCACAGGCCAATCATTTGGTTCAGTGTTATCAGGGTTTAACGCACAAGCCGAAACGTTGAGCCTTAATTACTCTCCTAGAGTCATCAGTAATACCCATTTTAAACTCGGTTTGGTGTCCGCGGCCGCGGGTAATAATCAATACGAACAAGAGTCCGTATCCTCTATTTTTGAAGGCGCGTATCAGTTTAATGACAATAAAAATCTGAAACTGCAAATCGGTCAGCTTGAAGAAAAAGGCGGCGTATTGGGCAGCGCCGCCGGAGGTGTGTTTGGTGTAAAAAGCGCCACCACTTACGCGATGAACCTAACGGGCACAATGCAGTTGAACGATAAGTTTAATGTGGTTGCCAATTACGGCATCGGGCGGACTCAGGTTGACGCCATCGCTGACAGTTTGCTAACTGACTTTTCAACTCTTCGCAGCGACTGGTATAGCGTTGGCGCGATTGGGAATAACGTGTTTCGCCGACAAGATCAAATGGGGGTGGCGTTTTCACAGCCATTGAAGATTCGAGAAGGCTCACTTAATTACTCCATTCCAATTGGTCGATTTGCGAATGGTGATGTGCGGTTTGATACGGAGCGAGTTAACCTCTCTGATACCAATGCCACAGAGAGAAGCGTTGAGGCTTATTACCGCACCATGCTCAGTGAACATTTAGAATTGGGCGGTTTTATCAGTTACCGTTCAGATCCCAATCACGTGAGTGATCACGATGACGAAGCCTTGATAATGGCAACCGTACGCTGGCGCCAATAGTTAATGGTTCACTTAATGCTTGATGAGGGTGTTTTTGCCCACTAAATAAGTAATCAGCAGGCGTAAAGCCTTTCAAAGCTTGGTACAATCGCCCGTTAGCATAGACAAACTTATACGCGGACATCGCGCGATTGTATTACCGTGAAGCTCTATAACACCGAAACCAAAATTAAGACCGAGTTTGTGCCCATAAACCCCGAACACGTCACCATGTATGTGTGTGGGCCAACGGTATACAATTATTGTCATATCGGTAATTTTCGTCCGCCGGTGGTATTTGATGTATTGGCTCGCGTACTGCGCGCAAAGTACCCAAAGGTCACCTACGTTCGAAATATTACGGACATTGACGATAAAATTAATGCCGCTGCTGCTGAGCAGGGCGTTAGTATTGCGCACATAAGCGAGAAATTTACCCAAGCTTATCACGACGATCTGGCGGTGCTTGGCGTGCGTGATGTTGACGTTGAGCCAAAGGTCACCGAACACGTGACTGAGATACATCAAGAAATTCAGTCGCTGATAGATCGTGGTTACGCCTACGAAGCACAAGGGCACGTGTTGTTCAGTGTGGCGTCTTATTCTGACTACGGTAAGTTGTCAAAGCGTGACCCCGAGGAGTTGTTGGCCGGAGCCAGAGTGGACGTGGCGACTTATAAAAAAGACTCAGGCGATTTTGTGTTGTGGAAGCCCTCTGACGATGATCAACCAGGCTGGGATAGCCCTTGGGGGCGTGGCCGCCCTGGTTGGCACATTGAATGCACGGCGATGGCCGCAAAACACTTAGGCGATACTATTGATATTCACGGGGGTGGTAATGATTTGGTGTTTCCACATCACGAGAATGAGCGAGCGCAATCCACTTGTTCTCACGGTGCCAAGTTTGTTAATTACTGGTTGCATAACGGTCTAATTAATATGAACCAAGAGAAGATGTCTAAGTCTCTTGGTAATGTGTTGTTGCTAAAAGATTTGGCAAAGGAAATTCCAGGTGAAGTCATTCGTTATATCTTGTTGTCTGCTCACTATCGTGCGCCGTTGGATTGGAGTGACGATGTCATTCAGCAGGCCAAAAGTAGCTTAGAGCGATTGTACGGTGCGCTGCGTAAGATGGTCGATGTTGATGTTCCATCGGACATCGGCAATCAAATACCGAGAGCGTTTGATGACGCCATGTCGGACGATCTTAATACGCCCAAAGCGTTGGCCGAGTTATTTGCCTTAGCAAAACAAGCAAATACAGCAACGTCAATTGATGAGCAAGTCACAATCAAAGCTGCAATGATGCAAAGTGGGCAGTGGTTGGGTTTATTGCAACAAGACCCCGAGGTTTGGTTTTCTGGTGACCGCGATGCCGCGCAAGCGGACGAAATTGAGCGGTTGATCGTTGAGCGCGCGCAAGCTAAGGCGGATAAGAATTGGGCCAGAGCCGATGAAATTCGAGATCGTTTGTCCGCAAAAAAAGTGGTGCTGGAAGACAGCGCTAATGGCACCATATGGCGAATTGAAAGTTAGCACGTTAATGGCGTATATAAACGCTGAATAAGTATGAGTACGATTGAAGAGATACAAGCAGAGCTGGTTGACGAATTTGAAATATTTGATGATTGGATGGCGCGCTATGAATATGTGATTGATTTGGGCAAGCAGTTGCCCGACTTTCCTGAAGGTTGGAAAACCGAAGAAAACAAGATTCAAGGTTGTCAGTCTCAAGTGTGGTTAAATATGCGCTTAGAAAACGAGCGAATGCTCATAGACGGCATCAGTGATGCCGCCATTGTCTCAGGCCTAGTGGCCATTGTGTTGCGTGTGTATTCAGGTCAAAAACCACAAGACATATTGGATGCCAAGCCTGATTTTATTAAAGATATTGGTTTTACTGACCATTTAAGCCCTACTCGGAGTAATGGCTTGCACTCAATGTTGCGAACCATTTATCAACAGGCAGGTACGTTAACACGCCAGCCTTGCTAAAACGCAGAGTCATCAAACCAACCTCAATCAACACCAAACCAGAAAACCTTCTCGATTTAACGAAATGCAAAGCGAATACAAACCAAGCAAAATCGAAGCCCAAATCCAGCAATATTGGGAAGACAATCAAGTGTTTAATGTCACTGAAGACAGTGATAAGGAAAAGTTCTATTGCCTTGAAATGTTTCCCTACCCGTCTGGTAAGTTGCACATGGGTCACGTGCGTAACTACACCATCGGTGATGTGATCAGTCGCTATCAACGCATGCTGGGTAAAAACGTTTTGCACCCTATGGGTTGGGACGCATTCGGTTTGCCAGCGGAGAACGCCGCTATTCAAAATAAGACGGCCCCCGCATCCTGGACCGACGATAATATTGAAAACATGCGGGGCCAACTTAAGCGCTTAGGGTTTAGTTACGATTGGAGTCGTGAGTTGGCCACCTGTAAACCAGATTACTATAAATGGGAACAATGGTTTTTCACTAAATTGTATGAACGAGGCTTGGTTTATAAAAAAGAATCCGAAGTAAATTGGGACCCAGTCGATCAAACCGTGCTGGCCAACGAGCAGGTCATTGATGGTCGAGGTTGGCGTTCGGGCGCGTTGGTGGAAAAAAAGAAAATCCCCCAGTGGTTCATTAAGATTACCGATTACGCTGAAGAGCTGTTAAGCAGTTTGGACGACCTGGAAGGTTGGCCCGATGCGGTTAAAACTATGCAGCGGAACTGGATTGGTAAGTCGGTTGGTGCCGAAGTTGAGTTCTCAGTTGACGGCGAAGAGGCATTAAGAGTCTTTACGACTCGCCCAGACACCATTTTCGGGGTGACCTATTTGGCGGTTGCTGCTGAACACCCGTTGGCCGTCAAGGCATCGCAATCCAATGAAAATGTCGCGGCGTTTAGAAAGCAATGTGCGCAAAGCTCCACGGCTGAGGCTGACATGGAAACCATGGAAAAGCTTGGTCTGGATTTGAATATTAAAGCAACTCACCCACTGACTGGTGAGCCGGTGCCGGTTTGGTGTGCCAACTTTGTGTTGATGAACTACGGTACGGGCGCGGTGATGGCCGTGCCTGCACACGATGAACGTGATCATGAGTTTGCCAGCAAATACGGCATCGATATTACACCGGTCATCTACCCGTGCGACGATGGTGAGTTAGATATATCGCAAGGCGCGTACACCGAATACGGTGTATTGAAAAATTCCGGTGATTTTAATGGCCAAACTTCAGAGCAAGCCAAACGCTCTATCACCCAATGGCTAACGGACAATCATAAGGGCGAGGAGCAAATTAACTATCGTTTACGTGATTGGGGTGTCTCGCGCCAGCGTTATTGGGGGTGCCCGATTCCTTTTGTTTATGATGCTGAGGGTAACGCGGCACCGGCCACCGAATTTCCAATCGAGTTGCCAACCGATGTGGTGATGGACGGCGTGGGTTCACCGATAAAAAAAATGTCGTCGTTTATCGATACGCTTCATCCGCAAACCGGTGAGCCTGCTCAGCGAGAGACCGACACGTTTGATACCTTTTTCGAAAGCTCTTGGTACTACGCACGCTACTGTTGTCCCAACCTTGATACAGCGATGTTAGATCAGCGTGCTGATTATTGGTTGCCCGCGGATCAATATATTGGTGGCATTGAACACGCTGTTATGCACTTGCTCTACGCACGCTTTTTTCATAAGTTGATGCGTGACGTTGGCTTGGTGAATTCCGATGAGCCATTTAAGCGTTTATTAACGCAAGGCATGGTGACGTCTGAGACTTATTATCGTGATCACGATGCGGGTAAACGTGAGTTTTTTAACGTTAATGAGGTTGATCGAATATTGGACGATAAGGGTCATGTGGTGGGGGCCGTGTTGAAAACCGACGGTCAGCCCGTGGTGGTTGGTGGCGTTGAAAAAATGTCCAAATCCAAGAATAACGGCGTTGACCCACAAAGCATGATCGATAAATACGGTGCTGATACGGTGCGCCTGTTCACAATGTTTGCTGCTCCGCCCGAACAATCGTTAGAGTGGAATGACGATGCTATTGCCGGTGGCTCAAGGTTTCTACGTCGGGTTTGGAATTTGTTTGAAAAACACGCGACCTCTCTTAAATCGACTCGTTTGCAATCACTGAGTAACCTTGAAGGTGCCAACAGTGAAGCGAAAAAATTGCGTTTGGCCACTCACACGATTATGAAGCGCGCGACATTTGACTACGAGCGACAGCAGTTTAACACCGTGGTAGCTGCGGCAATGGAGTTGACTAACGCCATCGAGAAAGCCGATTTTAGCGGCATGGGTGACCACGGTGAGGTTGTATTAGCTGAAGCTTGCCATGCATTATTAAAGATACTGACTCCAGTTACCCCTCACTTGGCTGAGTATATTTGGGGAGAATACGGCACTGATGGCGACTTGGTCGACAGTGGCTGGATAAGCGTTGATGAAAGTGCCCTAATCAAAGATGAGATCACTTATGTGGTCCAAGTGAATGGGAAGTTACGTGCCAAACTTGATGTGTCTGCCTCCGCTAGCAAAGACGAAATTCAAGCACTGGCACAGGCTGATGAAAATGCACAGCGCTTTCTAGACGGTCTTACGATACGAAAAATAATCGTTGTGCCTAATAAACTGGTTAATATTGTTGCAAATTAGGCACATGTGCCCCGCGCATACGATAGAATTGAATAATTAAGTGAAAGAATAAACCGTATTTCAACACGAATAAGAATATAAAAAGGTGCTGACCATGTTGCCAACTCTTTTGACAAAACTAGTGAACAAACGCAATCAAAATGGTGTGTTTGCAAAACCTCGCTTCAATGCCGTACGTTTTTCGCTTGTGGCCATGCTGGCCATGAGCTTAACGGCCTGTGGCTTTCATTTGCGTGGCAACATACCCTTGTCAGATGGCCTAAAGAATATTTATTTGAGTGCGCCAGAGGGGTCATTTAAAGACAAGCTAGAATCGCGTCTGACTAAGCTGGGTGCCACTATGGCCATTACCCCCCAAGCGGCTGATGCGATTTTAGACATTACCCAAGCACAATCAAACAGAACGGTTGGTACCTTGGATGAACGCGGTAAAGTAAACAGTTACAACATTAATTTTAATGTAAGTTACATGTTGAAAGACATTGCCGGCAATGCAATTCGTCCTAATGCAAAGGTTAAAGAATCGCGCCGTTATAATTTTGATCCACAAGCCGTAATTGAATCTGAATCAGAAGAAGCCGATTTGGTTGAGGATATGGAAGACGAAGTGGTGCTAAAAATTCTCCGTAAGTTGGCGACGATTACTGATTTTGACCCTAATGCGGTTAACAAAACCCCAACTGAGCAAAAAGCCTCTGAGCAAAGCAATGAATAATGCTCTTGGGTTTGCTTTCACTGCGGGGTGAAGGCAGAGTAATGTCGGCGAAAGTGGATTATGAAGGTAGCCATTGAAGATTTGAGCCAGCGCCTTAAGGCGTGTGGCCCAGACACACTGCCCAAAATAATTTTGATCAATGGCGCAGAACCGCTGTTGATGGAAGAAGCTTTAGACGCCGCGCGCACCATTATTAAAGAACACGGGTTTGCTGAACGTTTAAAGTATCAAGTGGAAACAGGGTTTGACTGGTCTTCGTTAACAGGGGTTGGTCAGGCTATGTCTTTATTTTCTGAAAAGCGTATCTTGGAGCTTCGTGTGCCGAAAAGTTTGGGTACATCAGGCACTAAAGCGATCGTTGAATACTGCAACTACTTGCCTCAAGACGATATTTTGATCATTTTGATGCCCTTGTTGGATAAGCGACAGCGCAATGCCAAATGGTTTAAGACGCTGGACGCCATCGCTTGGGTTGCCGACGGTTATGAAATAAGCAAGGCGCAATTTCCACGCTGGGTTAAACAGCGTTTTCAGAGCCGAGCGTTACGGTTAGAAGCCGGTGTGGCGGATACGTTGTCTGAAAAAACCGAAGGAAATGTGCTGGCCGCAGCGCAGGAAATTGACAAGTTACAAGTTTTAGCCCAAGAAGGCGCCGTCACGTTGGAACTGTTGGAGCAAAGCTTGGCCGATCAGGCCCGTTTTGACGTTTACGCATTAACAGACGCCGCACTTTTAGGCGATTTCAATCGTGTCTTAAGAATTAAGAGTCGCCTTCAGAGTGAAGGGGTTGAACCGGTCATTTTAATTTGGTCTTTGGTTAAAGAAATTCGCACTTTGGCTGCGATCTCTGCCAGTGAACAAATGGGGCAACAGCGAGGGCTGCTATTTAAAGAACACCGCATCTGGAGTAAGCGTGAGCCTATTGTCAGCGCGGCTTTACAGCGCTTAAGTGCTGATCAATGTGCCAGCGCTTTGGAACACGCCGCTAATTTAGATCAAACCGTCAAGGGCCAGCGCTACAGCGATGTGGGCGATGTGTGGTATCAAATTGAGCAGCTTTGCGCGCGTTTATGTTTGGTGCCGGTGTGCAGCACTAAAGTCAGTGCCTAATTCAAGGCAGCGAGAGTCGCAGTCTAAATTGATAGGTTGAGTACTCTTAATCAACAACGAATTTAATTAACACAAAAACAGAAGTAAAAAGCCGTGACTACATTAGAGATTCAGGAAACCATGAAGCTAGTTGGCCGCCAAGCGCGAGCCGCATCAAAGTTGGTTGCCGCCACCACCAGAGGCACTAAAGACGCTGCTCTTGAGGCCATTGCAACGCAACTTGAGGAGCGTATTCCTGAACTGCGTGCGGCCAATGCGATAGACTTAGAAGCGGGTAAGGCTAAAGGTTTGGATGCCGCGTTGTTAGACAGATTGGAGTTAACCGACAACGGGGTGCTGGCGATGGCCAAGGGTTGCCGGCAAGTGGCTGGTTTGTCTGACCCTGTAGGTGAAGTTACCGACATGAGCTACATGCCAAGCGGAATTCAAGTTGGCAAAATGCGTGTGCCATTAGGCGTGATAGGGATTGTTTATGAATCAAGACCTAACGTCACTGTTGACGCGGCTATTTTGTGCTTAAAGTCTGGCAATGCAACTATTTTGCGTGGTGGCTCAGAGGCCATCAACTCAAACCAAGCCATTGCCAAATGCATCTCTGCTGGGTTGGTTGAGGCAGGTTTGCCAGCTGATGTGGTGCAAGTCATTCAAACCACTGACCGTGCGGCAGTGGGCGAACTGATCAGTATGCCCGAATACGTGGACGTGATTGTGCCAAGAGGTGGCAAAGGTTTAATTGAGCGTATCAGTGCTGATGCAACGGTGCCGGTGATTAAGCATTTAGACGGAATTTGCCACGTTTATCTTGATAAAGACGCCGACTCGAAAAAAGCCTTCGACATTGCAATTAATGCAAAAACTCACCGTTACGGTGTGTGCAATGCGATGGAAACGCTGTTGATACATGTCGATCGAGCGGAAGAGTTACTCCCCCCTTTGTGTAAGCAATATCAAGCAATAGGCGTGGAGTTACGTGGTTGTGAACGCACGCAGAGAGTGGTCGCCATGAAGGCGGCGACCCAAGAAGATTGGCAAACCGAATACTTGGCTCCGGTATTGTCGATTCGTGTTGTTGATAATGTCGAGCAAGCAATGGCTCATATAGATCAGTACAGCTCGGGTCATACCGAGAGTATTGTAACGCAGAGCTATTCAACCAGCCGTTTATTTATTCAGCAAGTCGACTCAAGCTCAGTGATGGTGAATGCATCCACGCGCTTTGCCGATGGATTTGAGTTTGGGTTGGGCGCTGAAATAGGGATTAGCACTGATAAACTGCATGCCCGTGGCCCCGTTGGTTTGGAAGGTCTTACATCGCAGAAATACGTGGTGTTTGGTGATGGTCATATACGCACTTAATCGCCTAACTAGTCTCATTTCCATGTTGAGAGTGAATTTGTTTGCAGATAAAAAGAGCTTAAATTGGCCCCGTTAATCGGAATTTTTGGTGGTACTTTTGACCCAGTTCACTTGGGCCACAGAAACGCGGTTGATGCCCTGTGTAAGACCCTTGAATTTGCCCAAATAAATTGGGTACTCAGTGCCCGCCCCCCGCACAAAGACCAGGTCAATGCGACCGTAGAACAGCGTTTCGAGATGCTGAAAATCGCATTGAAAGACGAACCTCGGTATGTGGCCGACGATATTGAGATAAAGCGTCAAGCCCCGTCTTACACCATTGATACGGTAAAGGCGTTTCAACAGCGCTACACGGAATCTCGGCTGTGTGTGATCATCGGTGGTGATAGTCTGCATTCCTTGCACACTTGGCGCCAGTACGATGAGTTAATGCAAACCGTTAACTGGGTTGTAATGCATAGGCCCGGTTATTCGTTCAAAGTGCCTAGTGAACTGACCTCACGTCTGGTAGAGTCGCCCGCCCAGCTGCTTGAACACGCCTCTGGCAAGCTATGGCTCTACCAAGCCAGCGATTATGACGTGTCTTCCACACAGTTAAGAGCTAAGCTAACGCAAAAAAGAGGGGCTCAGCAGACCATTGTGCGGAATTTTCTGACTGAAGACGTCATTAACTATATTCAAGCACAGAAAATTTATATGATGGGCGACAGCCCCGTAACAAAAAGTATTATGAATCCTGAACAGATTAAAGACCACGTTATCGATGCGCTTGAAGACGTGAAAGGTCAAGACATAAAGGCCATCAATATAGCCGATATTTCAGATTTCGCTGATTACATGATTGTGGTCAGTGGCAGCTCCGACACACACGTGAAGGCGTTGGCGCGTTCAGCCTCTGATAAATTGCGTAGCCAAGGCGTTAAGCCGTTAAATGAAGACGGGGCGGATGTCGGAGAATGGGTGTTGGTTGACTTTGGTGACGTAGTGTTGCATGTGATGCGTCCGGAAGTGCGAAATTACTATGACCTGGAAAAATTGTGGGACGAAGACGTGCGAAAATTAGTAGAGCAAGCCCGTGATGAGCGTGGTGATTAGTTTGACACTGTTTGTATGCTAGGTTTGTCGAGCAGTTTAAAGTTCAACGCCAGTGCCTGCCCTGCGGCCTATGCGCATTAAACTGTTAGCCGTTGGCACCAAAATGCCAAGATGGGTAGAGCAAGGGTATAAAGAATACGCCCAACGCATGCCAACTCTTTGCGCATTAGACTTGATTGAAATTCAAGCGAAAAAGCGAGGTAAAAACGCCGATACGGCGCGCATACTTCGCGATGAAGCAAGCGCATTACAAGAGGCCGTGCCTAAGGGGGCGTTAACCATCGCATTAGATCGCAAAGGCAAGCACATCAGCACTGATGATTTGGCAAAGCACTTGCAAAACTGGATTGATGAAAGCCAAGACGTGGCTATTATGGTGGGTGGCCCTGAGGGCATAGACTCTAATTTTCTTAATCAAGTGCCAATGAAATGGTCTTTGTCGGCCATGACTTTTGCACACCCAGTGGTGCGAGTTATGCTGGCTGAGCAGTTATATCGGGCGTGGAGCATCAACGCCAGCCTTCCGTATCATCGAGGCGATTAGTATGGCATCAAGCGACCTCCCTACTTCGACCCTGTCTTTGGTGCTTGCATCCGCTTCGCCACGCCGACGAGAGTTGTTGACAAGCATGGGCTTGGATTTCTCCGTACACAGCACGAACACCGATGAGAGCCGCACCGAAGGTGAGGCACCCGAAGACTTTGTGGTGCGCCTTGCTCGTGATAAAGCGGCTCAAGCTGCGATCGATCTGAAAATACCGTCAACAAGTCTTACAACAACGGCTATTTTAGCGGCCGACACCATTGTGGTGCAGGGTGACCGAGTTTTTGGTAAACCCCGCGACTATGAACACGCAACCCGCATCTGGTCGGCACTCAGTGCCAGTAAACATCAGGTGATGACGGCGGTGTGTCTGATGGTTTCTGGTAAGCCTCAAGTTAAATTGGTCATTACAGATGTGGAGTTTGGCCGCGTTACTGAGGCGCAAATGCAACGTTATTGGGCAACCGGTGAACCCACCGACAAAGCCGGCGCGTACGCGATTCAGGGCTTTGCTTCAGCGTGGGTTAAGCTAATCAATGGTAGTTATAGCAATGTGGTAGGCCTTCCGTTGCGTGAAGTGAACCAACTGTTGACGGATATTAACCTGAACTGGTTGTAACGTTGTTCTTTGTCAAAAGCGGGTCTTTAGGGTCTATAACCCCGGTATTTGTGAATGATTAATAACAATTAAATGGCTAGCAAAGAAGAAATACTGATTAATGTCACGCCGCGTGAAACGCGAGTGGCGGTGATCGAAAATGGTGTAGTGCAAGAGTTGCATTTAGAGCGCACTTTATCGCGTGGTATTGTTGGCAATATCTATAAAGGCAAAGTGGTGCGTGTGTTGCCGGGTATGCAAGCGGCGTTCGTTGATATCGGGCTTGATAAAAATGGGTTTTTACACGCCGCCGACATAGCTCGAAGCGACCCTGCGTTTTCCGGCACCCCGATCAAACAAGTTCCGCCCATTCAAGAGTTAGTGCGTGAGGGTGAATCCGTATTCGTGCAGGCCCTTAAAGACCCGATTGGCTCTAAGGGTGCGCGATTAACCACCGAACTGAGTATGCCGTCTCGCAATTTAGTGTATCTCCCTAACGGCGACGACATTGGCATCTCACAGAAGATTGAAAATGAAGAAGAGCGCGATCGTTTGCGCGGCATTGTTGAGACTTGTATAGAACAGCAAATGCTGGCCGGTGGCTTTATTATCCGTACGCTGGCAGAGTCCGCTAGTGACGAAGATATTGCTCACGACATTGTATTTCAACAGCGTTTGTGGGGCTATGTGTCGTCGTCAATGACGACAGCAAAGCCCGCGTCGTTGATTCACGAGGATGTGCCTTTAGCGCTGCGCACTATGCGTGATTTGGTGCATGATAACCTTGAGAAAATTCGCATAGATTCTCGTGAGACCTTTGATAAAGCCGTGAGTTTTGCCAAAGAATTTGTGCCGGAAGCCGTTGTACTGCTTGAATACTACCCTGGTGAGCAACCTGTGTTTGGTTTGTATTCGGTCGAGCAAGAAATCGAAAATGCAATGCAGCGCAAGGTGATGCTCAAGTCTGGCGGTGACATGATCATCGATCAAACTGAGGCAATGACCACCATAGACGTTAATACCGGAAGCTATGTGGGCCGTCGCAATCTCGAGGAAACGTTGTTCAAAACCAATCTTGAAGCCGCCACTGAAATAGCGCATCAAATGCGGTTGCGTAACTTAGGTGGCATCATCATCATCGATTTTATCGATATGCAAAGTGCAAAACACAAGAAGCAAGTCTTGGCCGCTTTAGAAGCCGCCATTGTTAAAGACCGGGTCAAGATTAATATCACGGATATTTCCCCATTGGGCTTGGTGGAGGTTACTCGTAAACGCACTCGCGAAAGTTTAGAACACACAATGTGTGAAACTTGCCCAAGCTGTAATGGGCGGGGCATGGTTAAAACGGTGCAAACCGTGTGTTACGAAATTTTGCGCGAATTGTTGCGCGAAGACCGTCAATTTAAGGCACAGTCGTATACCATTGTGGCGTCGTCGGCCGTGGTCAATTTATTGTTGGACGAAGAGGCCAGCAGTTTGGCAGACTTACAAGAGTTTATTGATCGACCGATCAGCTTACAGGTAGACACGCATTTTCTACAACAAGATTATGAGATTGTGCTGGCGTAGACATTGAGAAAGTAGCAAATAATTAGACTCGACCTACTGTTCATATAGCATTGAAACTATTAGCTAAAATTATAGGCATACTGCTTTTACTCTACTGTTTATGTTGGGTAGGTTTGGCCTTGTATTTTGGTTCTGCGGAACGACACAAAGGTTTGTTGGAAGATAATCTGACATCGGTTTTTGGGCGCCCCGTAAAAATTGAGCAGTTAGAAACGTCGTGGGTCGGTGGGTCGCCTGCGTTGCGTATACAAGGCTTGTATATCGAAAGTGATACCCCCAACCAGGCAGCCTTATCGTTTGATAGTGCGGCGGTGGTTGTCAGCCCTAGTTCACTTTTTACACTGTGGCCAAGGTTCACTGATTTCGCAGTTGAGCGTCCCAGCCTGGAAGTGGTGACGTTACCCAATAACAAACTTCAGATTGCCGGTATTACCCTGTCTGATCGTAAAGAGTTGGGGTTTAACCGTAAACGCCTGCTCTCTTGGATGCTCAACCAATCAAGCGCGGCCTGGCATGACGGTGAAATTCGTTGGCGTCAATCAAATGGCTCAATTAAACGCTATAAAGATATATCGTTTGTTTATGATCGTCAGCAACAGAGTCGGTCCTCGAAAGCGACGATAACCAGCCCCAAGGGTCGGGTAACGGCCATTGCCGTTGCGCAAGGTGATTTGTTTTCATCGGATAATTGGGATGCGTCTATTGAACTCACCAGTGGCGCAGATCAGCAGCTGGTCAAGCCTGGGGACTTATCGTTTAAAGTCGAAGACGGTATTGGGCGTGTAAGTTTGGCACGCTTGAACGTTGCAAGCATTAGAGACTTTCTAGCTCTCAGCGGGTTGACGGATAAATTACGTTGGGTGTTGGACGCCCAAGTGTCTGGTGTTTTGCATGATGTTGACTTTACTTTTACAGGCGCTTTGATGGATATCAGTGACTGGTCTCTTAATGCGTCGGTCAGTGACTTGGGTTTCAAGTCGCTCGAATCATTACCGGCATTGAACAACCTCAGTGGTGACTTAGTCGCGGGGCTTGATAAAGGCAGTTTCAATTTTAAATCAACGGATTCAACTTTTGAATGGAGTCGCCTTTATCCAACGAGTTTTCCGGTTGATTCTGCGAAAGGTCGTTTCACTTGGGTTAGAAACGCTAATGGTGAAATTCAAGCGTCATTACGCCAAGCGCAGTTCAATGATCCAAACCTTTCAATATATGACATAAACGCCAGTTTGACTGTGGCTAATAGCAGTCAAAAAGTCTCCGCTTTGGGCGACTTATTCACCGTTGAATCTATCAGTGACTTGAGTTTTCAAAACGGCGACGTTGTGACTAATGTAAAACCGTTGTTACTGGACGTCAGTGCAAAATTCACGGTTGATGATATCGACACGCTTTCAGGCTATTTGCCCGAAGTAAAGAAATTGGCCAAATTTAAAGAATGGCTCACTGTCGCTTTTAAACAAGGCAATTTAGAAAACGGCCGGGCCAGTTATCGTGGTGAGTTAACCCCGACAGCAATGGCGGATGGTAAAGCTGAATTGTTGATTACAGGCGATTTTGATGGCGCAGTGATTGATTATTCGCCGGCCTTTGATTGGCCAGCAGCAACCAATGGTAAAGGCGTTGCCACGTTAGAAAATGATCTTTTGAGCATATACCCGAACCAATTACGGCTTAACGGTGACTCAGTTAGCGATGGCAAATTAACCATAGAAAATATTTTTTCCCCCGGTGCGCTGCTAAAGCTTAATGGTAGAACGCAGACCTCATTAGAAAAGGGCATGGCGTTTATTTTCCAAGGGCCATTGATCCCGGCTGATCAACGCCCTAAGGTGTTACCGGTGCAACCGACTGGCGGTAAGGTTGATATTGATGTGACGTTAGAGTTTCCGTTAAACAAAATTCGAGATCTATCCGTTAATGGTACCGCCACGATAAAGTCAGGTGCGGTGACGTTGCCTTCGGGTGTGCCGCTTACCGATATTGATAGCGTGATATCTTTCACCGATAAAACAGTTACTTCAGAAAAAATAACAGCAAAGTTTTTAGGTGGTACAGCTAAGGCTAAGCTTATTACCACCGAGCAAACTCGTCCGCCCAAAATGCAATTGCAAGGGTCTGGATTCGCTAAAACGGCCGAGTTAGAGCCATGGATTGGCGAACACATGCTTACTTGGTTTTCGGGGCAGACTGCATGGAATGGTACTTTGGACATAGACGGTTCAAATCTAATCATCAACGGTAACTCGAATCTTGTCGGTGTGGGGGTGACGGCACCCGAGCCGTTGGCTAAACCGGCTGGGGCGGCAGCCGTATTTGATTTGTCACTTAATTTGGGTGGAAGGACCGTCGATGGCAAGACACCAAAAGCCAGTCTATTATTAAGTTACAACGATTTGCTTAGAGCGAGATTTGAAGCTGATAACGCCCCTGAATTAGCCCGAGCAGTAATAGATGAGACTGACTCAAGCGTTAACGAACAAGGCAAGCCTAGCAGTTTGTTTGACCGCGCGTTGATAGAAATAGGCAACACTGCGGTTGATGTGCCCTTAGTTGAACAAAACAGCGAGCCACCACGGGGCATCAATATTCACATAGAACACCCTCAATTGGACATCGACAATTTGCTTGATTCGGTGATTGAATTGGCTCAATTTGAACCGATAAAAGCCAGTCAAAATACCGATTTTCTTGATGCGATGAAAAGTGTTCGCATCAAGACTCCGTCTGCGATTTCATTGAGCCGACCATTTGGTTCGTTAGATATCAAGATGGCCACAGTCGATGGTTTGCTTTGGACTGGTCAGCTAAATGGCGACCATGTCTCGGGTCAAGCAACTCTAACGCCTAGGGCGGACGAAGCCGTTTACAGTTTTGATTTGGATAAACTGATTATTGGTCCCCTTGATGACAATATTGATGTTGACGTTGAGCCAATAGAGAAAACGTTGCAACCCACGGACTATCCGACAATTAATTTGACCATTGACGCGCTAAAGATGAATGGGCGTCAATTAGGCGCGTTGGATTTTCGTGGTAGGACAAACAACGATCAATGGGTGGTTGAAAAGTTAGCATTAGTGCATAACGGTATCCGAACCGTGGCGGCAGGCGGGTGGACAAACCGAAAAACGACCGGCTCTTTGTCGTCATTCGATTTTAGCACCACCATAGATGAGGCGGAAGGTGCGTTAAATGACATGGACTTTGAAGGCTATATTCGTAAAGGTCGCGGTTCAATGGGCGGCACGCTGGAATGGGCTGGGGCACCGCATGAATTTGACTACTCTAGGCTAAATGGTAAGTTTGATTTGTTTGTTAAAGACGGTGAACTAGTGCAAGTGGAACCGGGCAGTGGCAAGCTTGTTGGGTTGCTTAATTTCAATACAATTGCGCGCCGTTTAGTGTTCGACTTTCGCGATGTGTTTGCCAGTGGTTTGCAGTTTGATCGAATGCGTTACCGAGGGCTGTTGTCCAACGGTGATGCGATCTTACAAGAAGCGTTTATTCTGACCCCTGCTGTATTTGTTCGCATGGAAGGTAAGCTTAGTTTGGACGAAGAGTTGATTGACATGGATGTGCATATTTCTCCTGAGTTGGGTGGCAATTTAACCCTATTAAGTGCGTTGGCAAACCCGACAGCCGGAGCCGTTGTTTTTTTAACTTCGCAAATATTTAAGGATGATATGCGCCGTGCCAGTTTCAGAAGTTATCAGGCCAAAGGGTCGTGGGAAGACTTTGAAATGGTCGAAATTGACAGCGAAGGAAACCCTCTTAAAGCGGCTCAAAAAACCACAAAAAAGGAGATCGAAAGTGACTATGGAAAAGCCGGCTCTGAAGAACGCCGTGAATCAACAGTTGAATGAACCAAGCCCAGCAGAAAATGGCAATTGTCAAAGCCGCATGCTTGCAGATGAATAGTTCGGCGAGCGTTGACGATAACCTCAATTTTGTTGAAGAGTCATTAAAGTCCGCGCCAAAGCTTGATTTATTGGTGTTGCCAGAAAACTTTGCGCAAATGCCTTTAAATCGACACGAACAAATCATTGAATTGAGTGAATTTGGTCGAATACAGAGTTTTGTGCGGGATTTGGCCTTTCGTTACAGAACTTACATTGTCGCAGGTTCGTTGCCGATAAAGGCCGACAAGCGTCAACCTAAGCCGTATGCAAGGTGCCTAATTGCGTCACCAAACGGCGAGTTATCGCATTACGACAAACTTCATTTATTCGATGTTGACGTTGAGACAACTGAGAATGCAGGTGGAAAACAGCGATATCGTGAATCGGCTACGTATCAACATGGCGAACTTAGTTCATCGCAACTGTCCAGCCGAGTTCTACATATTGGTTCAAATTCAGTGCGTTTGGGTGCGTCAATTTGTTATGATTTGCGCTTCCCCGAACTGTATCGAAGTTTTTCACGTCAAGGCGTGGATATTATTACCGTGCCTTCTGCGTTCACTTACGAAACCGGTAAAATGCATTGGGAATGCTTGCTGCGAGCCAGAGCAATTGAAAATCAAGCGTTCGTTTTGGCAGCCGCGCAGGTTGGTATGCACGCCAGTGGCAGACGAACATGGGGGCATAGCATGATCGTTGACCCATGGGGTAGGCTGCTTAAGGTTGAAGCAGCGAGTACGGGGTTACTTTGCGCTGACCTTGATTTGAATTTGATAAAAAAACTTGAGCAACGCTTTCCTGTGACAAAACATAAAAGACTGGATGGCTAGTTCGTGCTTGCTATTTTGCCAACAAACCTTATAACACTCTGAAGCTGCGCTTTTAACTATTACGGTTTTAGCTAATAAGTGGCGCGGTATCCTTTTTAAAGTGCTTTTACTCTGCCGATTGATGAGTCAATGTGTCATCATGCAGAGAAACGCCGTTACCTTATGGTGTATAAATGAACGAGCAACATCTGTCCATCGCTCATGCGATGCTGCTTGAACCAACGGGTTTAAGTGATCCAGATTTGAGTGCGATGATGCACAAGCTGACTAATGTGGGTGGCTGTGATTTCGCCGACATGTATTTTCAGTATGCCAAGCACGAAACATGGTCTTTGGATGAAGGCGTGGTTAAAACGGGCAGTTTTAATATCGACCAAGGTGTTGGTTTGCGTTCGGTTTGCGGTGAAAAAACCGCATTTGCTTACAGCGAAGACCTTAATGTGGCGGCTATTAATACGGCCGCTGACGTAGTAACGGCCATTGGCCGACAAGGTCAAAACGTTGAGGGTTTAACGAGCTTTCGTGCGCAAAGCGCAACGGCGTTATACTCGGCGCTTGATCCCGTGGCCACAATGACCGACATCGAGAAGGTAAACCTATTGGAATTGGCAGACCGTTTGGCTCGCACTCATGATTCTCGAGTCAAAGAAGTGATGGCCAGCCTATCGTCGGTGTACGAAGTGGTGTTAATTTTAACCAGTGATGGTCGACAAATCCCTGATGTCCGTCCCTTAATACGTTTAAATGTTTCTGTTATCGTTGAGCAAGACGGTAAGCGTGAACGCGGATCCATGGGCGGTGGCGGCCGTTTTGGTTTGGATTATTTTTCACAAGAAGTGGTTGAGCATTATGCACACGAAGCCGTTAGGCAAGCATTAGTGAGCTTAGAAGCGATTGATTCACCTGCGGGCACCATGGAAGTGGTGTTGGGCGCAGGTTGGCCTGGTATTTTGCTCCATGAAGCCGTCGGGCATGGTTTAGAGGGTGATTTTAATCGCAAGGGCACATCAGCCTTCTCAGGTCGAATAGGTGAAAAGGTTGCGTCCGAGCAATGCACCGTTGTTGACGATGGCACTATCGCTGATCGTCGTGGTTCGTTGTCGGTGGATGATGAAGGCAATCAAACTCAAAATACCGTCTTGATTGAAAACGGCATACTCAAAGGCTACATGCAAGACGAGCATAATGCGCGTTTGATGGGCATGGGGGTTACCGGTAATGGGCGGCGTGAATCCTTTGCGCATCTGCCCATGCCACGCATGACTAATACGTATATGCACGCAGGTAAATACGAACCCGAAGAAATCATCAAATCAGTTAAAAATGGCATTTACGCGGTAAACTTTGGTGGCGGTCAGGTGGACATCACGTCAGGTAAGTTCGTGTTTTCGTCAAGCGAAGCGTATTTGATTGAAGACGGTAAAGTCACGCAGCCTGTTAAAGGCGCCACTCTGATCGGTAATGGTCCTGAGGCGATGCAAACCATCAGCATGGTGGGTAACGATTTGGCGTTGGACTCAGGTGTGGGGGTTTGCGGAAAAGACGGCCAGAGCGTGCCGGTTGGCGTGGGCCAACCCACACTGAAAATGGACGCGCTAACCGTTGGAGGCGTCAGCTTATGAGCCAGATAGACTTAACCAAAGCCGCTGAAATTGCGATAGATTACGCAACTCAGCAAGGCATGGATCAAGTGGAAGCAGCGTTGCACCAAGGTGTGGGAATCTCCATAACCGCGCGTCAACAAGAACTTGAAACGGTGGAAAAACACAACGACGCTCAGCTTGTTGTCAGTGTCTATAAAGACCATAAAACAGGTTCAGCCAGCAGTGCCGACATGAGTGAAACGGGGATTAAATCGACCGTCGACGCGGCCATGTCGATCGCTCGTTTTACTGGCGCTGATGACTGTTTAGGTTTGGCCGATGCTGATTTAATGGCGACAGACAGCAAGTCGTTGGATTTGCACCATCCGTGGCGGGCTGACACGGCTGAGATGGTGGATATCGCTTTAGCGTGTGAAGCCGCGGCTTTAGGTGTTGATGATCGCATTACTAATTCTGAGGGCGCATCGGTCAGCTCTTACAGTGGCAATGCGGTATACGCCAATTCACATGGCTTTTTACGCAGTGGGTCTGGCAGTCAACACAGTCTGTCTTGCTCGGTTATCGGCACCAGCGATAAAGGTATGCAGCGAGATTATTGGTATGATAGTAACCGCAATGCGGCAAAGTTACAGCCTGCTGAAACCATCGGAAAACTGGCTGCCGAGCGCACGTTACAGCGACTGGGGGCTCGACAAATAGGCAGCAAACAGGCCTCGGTGATGTTTGACCCAATAATGGCTAAGAGCCTTATCAGCCATTTGATTGGTGCGATCAAAGGCGGAGCGATTTACAAAAAAGCCAGCTTTATGTTGGATAAAGTGGGCGAATCTGTGCTGCCTGATTTTGTGACCATTGCTGAAAACCCGCATAAACTGGGTGGTGCCAGTAGCTCTTTGTATGACGGTGAAGGCGTTGCCACTCCTGAATATCGAGCCTTAGTGGAAAGCGGTATGTTACAAAGTTACGTGTTAGGTTCTTATGCGGCGCGCAAACTGGGGCTTGTAACCACCGCCAACGCTGGTGGGGTGCGCAACTTGACTGTCTCAAACACAGGGCAAGACGCGCAGCGATTATTAGCACAAATGGGCACCGGTTTATTGGTAACCGAATTGATTGGCTCAGGCATCAATATGGTAACCGGCGATTACTCGCGCGGGGCGGCTGGCTTTTGGGTTGAAAACGGCGAGCTGCAGTTTCCTGTCGAAGAAATCACCATCGCTGGCAACCTTCAAGACATGTATCGCAATATAGTGGCCATCGGCAATGATTATGACAGCAGAGGAAACACCGAGTGTGGTTCTATCGTAGTAGAGGGTATGACCGTTGCCGGAAGCTAGTTTGGTAGCAATCAATAAGCCAAACACGCTTTAAAGGCCGCACTGTGAGTGCCATCGCATAACCTTTATTTGTCGGCAATCAACGCCCTGCTATCAAAATTGCGCCTTTAATCGCAACAGATAAATCTGCAATTGGCTTATTTTGTCCGTTTTTATTTGGTCTTTTCGTAAAATCGTTTTTATTGAAACCGTTGATCAAAGTATAATCACGCGCCAGTTTTACTGAGTGCTAATGGCGTTATAACACTAATCGACATTCTAAATTATGCCAATTTATCAATATAAATGCGCCAACTGTGGCCATCAAATGGAAGCTCTGCAAAAAATGAGCGACCCCAAACTGATCGACTGCCCGAGTTGTGCGGCCCCCGCTTTGAAAAAACAAGTGACGGCGGCGGCGTTTAAATTAAAAGGCACGGGCTGGTATGAAACAGACTTTAAGAACTCAGGTAAAAAGCCCGCGGTTAACGCCAATAAATCAGAGGGAAGCGCGGCGAAAAGCGACTCAAGCGTTAAGGGTGCTTCGCCGAGTTCTGGTAGCCCGGAAAGTAACAGTAATTCAACCGAGTCGGCTTCGGCTAGCACGGCGAGTTCCGACTAGATTAAGAGCGCTTGCATTGTTAGCCTGTGTTCAATGTTTCTAAACAATACGACAAACAAACGAATAGGTAAAAAGTATGACTAGCTTACGCAAATATTTTGTCGCCGGTTTACTGGTTTGGCTGCCACTGGTGGCCACCTTTGTGGTGTTGTCGTTCGCAATCAACCTTATTGATCGCAGTTTATTGTTGTTGCCTGTTGCCTACCGGCCAGAAACCTTGATCGGCTTTAAAGTACCAGGCCTGGGTGTGATTCTTACCGTGATGTTGGTCATGCTGACAGGGCTTATTGCCGCCAATTTTTTTGGCCGTAAATTAGTTGGCGCATGGGAAGCTATATTGTCGCGTATCCCGCTGGTGCGGACGGTTTATGGTGCCGTTAAACAAATTACTCAGAGTCTATTCGCCGATGCCAGCCAATCATTTCGTGAGGTTGTGTTAGTTGAATACCCACGTCGTGGTATGTGGATGCTGGCCTTTGTAACTGGTGATACACCGAAAAAATTTAAGAACGTGGTGAGCCAAGATTTGACCAATATTTATGTGCCCACCACACCGAACCCTACCTCTGGTTTTTATCTGATGGTGCCGCCATCGGATATTAAGCGCCTTGATATACCCGTAGAGGTGGGGTTGAAAATGATCCTGTCTGCGGGGGTAGTTAATCCTTTGGACGACCCAATTGAAGCCGAAAAAGTAGCGGCTGAAATTCGAGCTAAAGAAAAGCAAAAAGCGAAACGAGTTAAATAATGAAAGCAATGCGTAGCCATAATTGTGGCCAAGTAAACGAAAGCCTTATCGATCAAGTTGTTACTGTTTCGGGGTGGGCGCATCGTCGCCGTGACCACGGCGGCGTTATCTTTATTGACTTGCGTGATGCCTCTGGCTTGCTGCAAGTGGTTGTGGACCCAGATGCCATTGACGCATTTGCTTTAGCCGAAACGGTTCGCAATGAACACGTTTTGCAAGTTACGGCTAAAGTTCGCCCACGCCCAGAAGGCACCACTAACCCTGAAATGCCAACCGGCATGGTCGAAGTGTACGCCACGCAGATCGAGGTGCTTAACAGAGCCGACCCGATTCCGTTTCAGCTAGACGAAGATGACACCAGCGAAGCCGTGCGTCTTAAATATCGTTACTTAGATTTGCGTCGTGAGCCAATGCAGAAGATTTTCCGTCTGCGCAGTGGCGTCACCAAATACTTTCGTGACTTCTTAGAGGCTGAAAATTTCGTCGATATCGAAACCCCGATTCTGACTAAATCAACGCCAGAAGGCGCGCGTGACTATTTAGTGCCAAGCCGAGTGCATCAAGGTGACTTTTTTGCTCTGCCACAATCCCCTCAGTTGTTTAAGCAATTGCTAATGGTTGCCGGCTTTGAGCGCTATTATCAGATTGCACGTTGTTTTCGTGATGAAGACTTGCGTGCTGATCGTCAGCCTGAATTTACTCAGTTGGACATCGAAACCTCATTCATGAATGAAGAAGAAATCATGACCATGATGGAAATCATGATTCGTGATTTATTTAAAGACAAACTCGATGTCGATCTGGACAAAGAGTTCCCACGCATGACTTACGCCGATGCGGTTGAGCAATATGGGATAGATCGCCCTGATTTGCGTATTCCGTTAAAGCTGGTGTCGGTTACCGATTTAATGCGAGACTCGAGCTTTAAAGTTTTTGCAACGCCGGCTAATGCAGACGATGGTCGTGTTGCTGCTTTGCGAGTGCCCGCAGGGTCGCAGAAACTGAGTCGCAAAGAAATTGATGATTACACCACGTTTGTTGGTAATTACGGCGCACGTGGGCTGGCTTATATTAAAGTTAATGACATCGCGGCTGGCCGTGATGGGTTGCAATCACCCATCGTGAAAAATTTGTCTGATGAGGCACTGAACGGCGTGATAGAGCGTACGGGAGCGCAAGACGGTGATTTAATTTTCTTTGGTGCTGATAAAGCCAAAGTCGTTAATGACTCATTGGCGGCACTTCGGGTTAAGGTCGGTCATGATCTTGATATGATTGAATCTCAATGGGCTCCAATGTGGGTGGTTGACTTCCCAATGTTTGAGCGTGA
This sequence comes from uncultured Arenicella sp., assembly GCA_937974565.1. Classification (GTDB taxonomy): domain Bacteria; phylum Pseudomonadota; class Gammaproteobacteria; order Arenicellales; family Arenicellaceae; genus Arenicella. Next base: position 99,708 of record CALJWL010000037.1, on the reverse strand, counting down.
TGAAGACAGTGGTCGATGGACGTCGTTGCATCACCCCTTTACTGCGCCTAAAACCGATCAGATTGACCAGCTTCAAACTAACCCAGGCAAAGTATTATCGCGTGCCTACGACATGGTATTAAACGGCACAGAAATTGGTGGCGGTTCAATTCGTATCCATCAGACTGATGTGCAAAAACTTGCTTTTGAGGCACTGGGGATCGATGACACAGAAGCCGAAGAAAAGTTTGGCTTCTTGTTGGATGCACTGCGTTTTGGCGCGCCGCCACACGGTGGTATTGCCTTTGGTATCGATCGTATTACCGCCATGATGTCTAATGTAGACTCAATTCGTGATGTGATTGCCTTTCCGAAAACGCAAAAAGCCTCTTGCTTATTGACCGATGCGCCAAGCGATGTAGATAAAACCCAACTGCGCGATTTGCATATTCGTTTAAGCCCAGCGGCACAGGCGGCAAAATCTGGGGGCGATGCCACCGAATAAGCGTGAGCTTTTTTACGGCCAAAACACTCAGACATCATGCCTAAACCGGCCAATACGGAAAAAACCGCTTGGGCGGAGTTGGGCCCTCACAACACACTGGCCGTTCCTGCCAAGTGTAGGCAACTCACGCCCGTTGGCTCTCTTGATGAGTTGATAACAGCGGTTAAGAATGCCAAAGCTGAGGGGCTGCCATTTTTAGTTCTAGGTGAAGGCAGCAACACGGTGTTTGTGGGTGACTATAATGGCCATGTAATTCTTAATCGTTTGCAAGGGCTAGAGGTGGTTAAGGAAAACGAGGCCACAGTTCACGTGCGCGTTGCCGCCGGTGAAAATTGGCACGACTTTGTTAAACGCTGCGTCGAAAAAGCATGGCACGGATTGGAAAACTTAGCGTTAATACCGGGCACTGTTGGTGCCGCACCCATTCAAAATATTGGTGCTTATGGCGTTGAAGTTAAAGACGCCATCATTAGTCTTGAGGCGCTTGACCTCAATACCTTACAAGTAGACCGATTCACGAACAAAGACTGTCATTTTGCCTACAGAGAAAGTCGTTTTAAGCAAGACTGGTCTGAGGTTAAGGTCGTAACGTCGGTCACGTTTGAACTTAAAAAGACGGCATCAAGTTTGGTGTTGAACTACCCCGCTCTGCAAGACAGGGCTGAACGTTTAACACAAGGCGAATTGACGTTGAAGGACGTTTTTAGTGCCGTAGTCAGCCTTAGAACAGAGAAGCTGCCAGACCCTGCAGACATTCCTAATGCGGGTAGCTTTTTTAAAAACCCCATTATTGATCAAGAAACTTTCAGTGCGCTAAAAAGTGTACACCCAGAAATTGTGGCTTTTAAACAAGACACTGTAATTAAGCTGGCAGCCGCGTGGTTGATTGATAATGCCGGTTGGAAAACGAAAAGACGAGACGGTGTGTGTGTCCATCAAACTCAAGCTTTGGTTATCACCAACCCAAATAAGCAAAATGGGTGTGCCATAGAAAGTTTTGCTAAGGAAATTCAAGCGGATATCAAGGACAGATACGGAATTCATTTAGAAATAGAGCCCAGACTTATAAGGGTTTGATGACTCCTGCTAGGGCAACCGTGATGGACATGGTGTCTTGTGCTTTGTTATTGCATTGAAACTAATGCACGATTATTGCGTCTAAATACTGGGCAATTATTAAAATTTGGTAATGCTGAAACTTTTCGTAACGCGGTCAGTACTAAGGTAAAAGAAAACCAAACTAAAAAGCTAGCCTATGAAACTCGTCCAACAAGATAGTCTTCGAGGTTTTGCAATGGACTGTGGACATCGAGATAAACGCCCCCGTGCTGTTGTCGTGTGTGTTGTGTTGGGAAGTTTCATAATATCGACATTGCCTACGTTTGCACTTTCCCAGACCGACTCTTCGTGGCAACTGTCCGAATCAACTCCAGTTGATACGAGTTCCAATGTGGCTAATCAACAAACAGTCGATAGTCTTATTGATGAGGCAAACGAAAATGTTGCGCCAACTGAAGTACCAGAGGTAACGCTTGAGTTTGATGTGGTTGTTACAGAAGACAAAGATCAAAAGTCTATTACTCAGCAAGCAGACGTTGCCCCTACCCCTAACGAGCTTAAAATGGAGAAAAACGGGTCTGATTCGGAGGGTGGAAGCCTTCGTGAGCCCGTTTCTTTGGTAGGGGTTGAGATTGAACCTGTTGCTGAAGATATCTACGTTGAACCTATTATAGAGAAAACCGTCAGCCCAATTCCGGTGGTCGACTTAACCCCAGAGTTTCGAGCAAGCTTAGAAAGGCAATTCCTACAAATCCAACAGATCGAAGAAGAGGAGGACGCCTTCAGTGATAACTTAGGCGAATCCTACTTGGCATACGGTAAGCTTCTAGCCCAAGCAGGCAGATTAGATGAAGCACGGGATATGTATGCCAAAGCATTGCATCTAGCAAAAATTAATAATGGAGTGTATGCCATCGAACAACGGCCAGTATTACGTGCGTTGTTCGATATGCACGGTGCAAAGTATGAAGCCGCTGATATGGAAAAGCACCTCAAGCAAATTATTTGGTTAGAGAAGAAAAACCCCGATATTCGCGATGCTTATACCTTCGATATGATTATTAGGTTGGGCAATCTGTATATTCATCAATACTATTTTGAACCCAAGGTGACAGAACTGGCGCTTGAGCGAATAAATAGTGCGATCAGGCTTTTTAACTACGCGCTTAACCGTTATGGCGATGCGCCTTTAACGGAACGAGTAATGCCTTATGGTGAGCTTGCGCTGTTGCAGTTTATTAAAAGCACCATCAATCGAGAAATAGATCGATCTTTTTACGAAAAATCCAGATTTCGTCAGTTTACGGACATAGATAAGTCGCCCAAGGCGCGTACGGGTAGTAATTATCTGGGCAATGGTTTATACCATTTAAAAAAGTATCTTATAAAAGCCCAAAAAGAGAATAATGTAGAGCATCAAGTACGCGCTCTGCGTGGTATTGGTGATATGTATTTATTGTTTAATGGCAGTCAGCAAGCGGCCAGAAGTTACAATTTAGCGTGGCTAAAAGCCGCTGAACTGGATGAAACACATGAACTGGTTACCAGTTTTGACACCCCTGTGCGGCTGCCCGATTTTAACTACGTTAGTCAGCGTGAAGAGAGCATTAGTCGTGACGGAATAGTCGCAGTGCCGCTGAACTTTGATATTGATAAATACGGTCGTGTAGGCAAAATACACACGTCAGCGGCCGACGCTCCTGAGCCTAAGATCGTATTCAGAGCCAAACGAATTTCTAAGCGATTGAAGTTTCGACCCATGGTTGAAAATGGCAAAATGATTGCCACCCATAATTTTGACTACGATATACGAGTTAAACTGCGCTCTGGAGAACGGGTTGCCAAAGTGGAAGAGTTAAAAGCCAATGAGGGGCTATAACGTCCGCCAAGATCTTCATTGTCAAGGCAATTTTTACTTTGGTGATGATCACTTTACGAGCATCAGAAAGCACTAAAATAATGAGAACACAATATTGAAAAATCTTGATTCACAACCCACTAAGTGCCCAATTTTAAAGCTCACTTTTGTCGCTGGTTTGATTTTGGGATTGGCTTCGTGTGCCACACCGATCAATCCAAACGGTGGCCAACAACAGGGTTCACCTCAAGGGCCAAGTGGCCCTTCGATACCCACACCACCCAGTGGTGGCGGCAGCGGTGAAAGTGGTGATCAAGGTTTACCGCCACCGTTACCTGGCCCATCAACCCCAAGTCAACCTTCAACCCCAAGTTCCTCGCCATCTGGTCAACCTCCTGCCGGCGATCAAGAAGGTAGTGAAAGCGGTGAGTCTGGAGAACCACCCGAAGGTGCGCAAGGCGGTGAAAGTGGTGAAGGTCAAGAAGGTCAAGAAGGTCAAGAAGGTCAAGAAGGTCAAGAAGGTCAAGAAGGTCAAGAAGGTCAAGAAGGTCAAGAAGGTCAAGGCGACGAAGGTTCACAGGGCGAAGCACCCGATGGTTGGGAAGATGATGAAGATCTAGAAGGTGAAAATGGGGGCGAAGGTGGCGAAGACGACGTGACTTTCGAAGAGCCCGACCAAAGTGGCGAAGGTGGCGGTTTCGAACAACCGCAATTTGATGAACGTGGGGGGCTGAGTGATAAAGAGCTTGAAGAATTGGAAAAAGAGCTTGATGAGACTCTTGGCGATTTTGATGAAGAAATTGAACGCGAAAAAACCTACGCCGAAGAGCGTGCAAACGAAAATGCAGGCGAAGATGGCCTAGGGGGCGTTGTCGCTTTTGAAGAGTATGATGAAAGCGCTGATGGCAATGACAAAGGCAAAAAAACGCCAACACCCTCTGGAAGTCAAGGCTCTGGTGAGCAGAAAGGCGGGTCGTCGTCATCTAATAGTGGCGCCGGAGGTGCTTCTTCAGAAGGTGGTGAAGACCGTAAAGGCAGCGACCCTGGCAATGACTTTGACGAAGATGAGAACGCCGATCCTAAGCGCCCTGACATAGAAGATTTACGAAAAAATGATGACATCGTCGCACGGCAAATTCGTGAGGCTGCTGAAGCTGAGACGGACCCAGAGCTAAAGAAGAAGCTTTGGGAAGAATATTACAGCTACAAAGGTCTGTAGAGTTATAACGGTGCGCTTTTTCATTTCATTGTGGTATTGGGTATTCTCTGGCGTGTCGCTAATGCCATATCGGTAACATAGGTAGAGGTATTTAGGAAGTTGGTGGAAGCGTTTGGCTGTGGGATTAGTTTTTAGAATCACAGCCAACGGCGTATAAGGTTATGCCCGAATAAGCCAAGAGACGCTCCGCCATGTTGTAAAATTAGACTGAGACAAACCATGCAAAAAGCACAGAAAGTAAATCAACGGAGACCAACGCGTTCTATTGCGATCATTTGTTTGCTCTCGTTGTTAACGCTAATTCTCAGTGGCTGCACCACGTATGAATACCATGAAACGGTCGAGGTGCCGATTTCTAAATTGTCGGACGAACAAGAGTCTAAAATAGACGAAGAACTATTGCTGGATGTGGGTGTAGTGCTGTTTGATCACGGTGTTGATGAACTTGATGATGACGCAGCGGCCTACGCCAATATTCGAAAAAGCGAAGCGGTTTGGTATACCTCGCAGCTAAAAACCACCTTAGATCGCAGCAATGCTTGGGGCTTGGTTCGATCTCTGCCTAATAACAGCAGCGTTATGGACGTGATGGTTAGGGGCACGTTGGTTGATTCGAATGGCGAAACCGTGATCCTCAAAGTCGATGTGAGTGACGCTGGCGGTAATCTTTGGTTCACCGAACAGTACGAGCAGACCGTGAGTCAATATGCCTATAACCCTGAGGTGAATTTACCAGGAGACCCTTTTCAGGCGCTTTTTAACCGTATTGCCAATGACCTCTTTGATCATCGGGCACAACTCAGTGATCGACAGTTATTAACCATTCGTAGCACCGCTAAGGTGCTTTTCGCACGTGAATTTGTTCCCGCTGCGTTTAATGATTACGCGGTTCAAGATGAGCAAGGTGTTTTTAAGCTAACTCGTATCCCAGCCAATGACGACCCCATCATGCTGAAAGTGGATCGCATTCGTTCGCGTAATGATTTGTTTCTAGACGTAATTCAAGATTACTATCGCGCCTTTAATAACAACATGTCTATTCCGTATCAAGAGTGGCGTAAGTTGAGTTACAAGGAAGTGTTGCTTGAGCGCCAATTGCGTGAACAGGCTCGGAAAGAGAAAATAGCAGGCATTGTGGCTATTGCTGGCAGTGTGGTGGCGGCTAATAGCAGTCGAAGTCGAACCACACAGGCCGCGGGAATTCTCGGTTCTGTTTACGGGGCACGTGTTTTTGCTCGTAGCTTTCTAAAAGCAGACCAAGCGCTGTCACACAGTGAAACATTACGTGAAATGGGCCGTTCTTTAGAATTAGAGTTAGAGCCAAGCGTGGTTGATCTGCAAGACCGCAGCATTACCTTGTCGGGCACAGTCGAAGACCAATTTATTGAATGGCGCCGCATTCTTTCTCGTATGTTTGAAATCGAAGAGGGCGAAAGCATTGATCAAATAATAGATCAGGAAACGGGCGAACGTTCTGATAAAACGTCAGGTAGTGGCTTGATTGGTGATAAGACCCAAGCCCGCCTAACCAATTCTGGAAAGTAGTATTAATGAAACTGAGCAAAAAAACCAACCAATGAGCGTAGAGGACCAAAATCAGCCCTTAAATAAACCCTTGGCTCATTCTGCAAACAAACCAGTGGGTCAAGCAAAAGGCAAGTCAATAGAAGCAAGCGAATTTCAAGCGCCTGACGACCAGTTGACCCTTAGCCAAGCCAACGACACCGTTACGGGTTCAAATCGTGGCTTGATCGCCGAACGCAGTGGCGCTTCTTGGTGGCATTCTCAATTTAATTTAATGTTGTGCGTGTTTGCCTTGTTAGGCATTGCAACCTTGCTGTTCATTACCCTGACACCCGCGCCAACCGTGGGTCGTGATAGCACTCTTATCAGTGCCTCTGGCGAGGCAAGTATTGGGCAGCCTTTGGTTGCCTCTGATGTCGAAGAGCAAATTGCACCGTTCAATGAGTCTCAACGAGAACAAGTACGAACCGACTCGCAAGAAGTGCTGGCTGAACTGCTTGAAATCAAAAAGAAGCTGGAAGCAAAAGAAGTTAGTGTATGGGCCCAGGCGCCGTTTCAATCCGCTTTAGCTCTCGCTGAAGAGGGCGATCAGTTATATCAGCAACAGGACTATACTAATGCGATTCAACAGTATAAGAACGCGGTCAGCTCGCTAGAGTCAATTGAAGAATTAGTGCCCGCCGAACTCAAGCGTCGAGTTGCCGAAGGCATGGCTGCCATTCGTGAAGGAAAATCAGAACTCGCGCGCGAACGCTTGGATGCTGCACGTCTATTAGACCGAAATTACATCCCCGCGTTGCAGGGTCTGCAACGTGTGGAAACACTGGATCAGGTTCTGCAATTGGCGGCGGCGGCAGCGCTTGATGAACAAGATTTCGCTGTATCAGACTTGCTGGCTGATATTGAGCAAGCGCAGCAAAAATATCAACAGGCTTTAGACCTAGACAGTCAATCACAAACCGCGATCAACGGGTTGGATCGAACTAAAAGCTTGCGAGTTGATAAGCAGTATCGGTTGGCGATGAGCGACGGCTTTAGTGCCTTGTTTGCCAGTCGTTACACCAATGCTAGGTCGGCCTTCAATCAGGCGTTGCGATTCAAACCAGAAGACCCCACTGCTGCGTCGGCGTTACGCCAATCTTTGGCATCGGATAAGCGCACATCTTTAAGCTCCTTACTAAGTGGCGCTCAACGATTTGAGCAGAATGAGCAATGGGCCAGCGCGCTGTCTAACTACCAAACTGTGTTACAGCGTGATCGTAATCAGGTCAGCGCTAAAATTGGTCGTATTCGCAGTCAAGCGCGCGTTGAGTTAGATAAATCGTTGAAAGACATACTCAGTGACCCGTTAGCACTTAGCCGCTCAACTGAACGAGCAGCGGCCGAGGCCGTGCTTAAAGACGCAAAAGGGATTGCCAGTAAAGGGCCGATGTTAAAGCAACAAATCGCAGCCCTAGAGTCATCAATCAAGCAGGTCGACAGTACCGTAAAAGTGTCATTTAACTCTGATGCACTCACTCAAATTAGCTTGAAGAAAGCCGGTGCTAAGCGAATCAATTTAGGCAAGTTCGACGTAAAAAATTTGGCATTAAAGCCTGGGCGTTACACCGTCACTGGAACCCGACTCGGGTTTCATGATGTGCGTACTGAATTGGAATTGAATCCAAACGTGAACGGTGTGCAGTCGTTTACGATAGCCTGCACTGATCAAATAGTAGACGCGAGTTAGTTTTATGACAGAGCAACAAGACAATAATAATCAAGTCGTTAATAACTCACTCGGCAATTCATTTGGGGTCAGCGGTGGCAATATTGCAATTGGTGCTAGTGATTTCGAGACACCCAGTGCTGAACAATCACGTGCTTCATTTAAACTGACCCCTGCTCATGTCGGCTTATTTTTTCTCGCTTTATTGTGTTTGACCTTTATTGCATTTATTACTTTTGCTAAATCGATTCAGATAACCGCCGTTACACCAAAATTAAGTAAGCCGGAAGAGCTGTTATTGCAACCCGCCGATGTTACTGTTGCCAGTAAGATAAAGCTCCCGTTGGGGAATCGCGTGTTGGTCTTGCCCGGCGAACACGACGTTTCATTGAAGGCAGACGGCTATCAGCCGGTTACTCAGACGCTATCGGTATCAGGTGATCGACATCAACAGTTTGAAGTGGTGATGACGCGTCTGCCTGGAACATTGGATGTGACTCTGCCCGAGGGTGTATCAGCAATTGCCACCATTGGTGAAGATTCATTTGAAGTGCCGGGCCTGTTGAAAAACATCAGTGCTGGAGTTCATGATGTCACCATTGACGCCGATTTGTATCGACCTTTTTCCACCACCATTACCGTACATGGAAAAGGTGAAACACAACAAGTGGTTGCTGAACTGCAACCAGCATGGGCAGAATACTCGTTCGTCACTACCCCAACAGGCGCTGATATCCGTGTTGATGGTGTTATTAAAGGGCAAACACCGGCCACTGTGCGTATCGAAGAAGGAACAAGAAGCTTATCACTAAAAGCATTGGGCTTTAAAGCCTTTGAGCAAGAATTAAGTGTGGTGGCACAAGAGTCCATTGAGGTACCTGATATAACGCTTGTGCCGTCCGACGGCATTATCGAGTTAGCATCGGTGCCCAATGGCGCTGCGGTCATCCTTAACGATGAATTTAAAGGCGTTACGCCTATTTCTCTGGCCGTTGCCCCGAATCAAGAGCAAACACTCAAAGTATATAAAGCCGGCTATCAGCTTGCCCGTTCGTCGTTTTCCCTTGCCCCAGACCAACAGCAAGTTGAAGAATTTGCGTTGTCGCCAGATATTATTAACGTCAAACTGAGCGTGACGCCATCAGATGCGGCTGTGTACGTAGATGGAGCAAGGCGTGGAACAGGCAGTCAAACACTGGCGTTGAACACGTTGCCCCATTCAATCAGTGTGAGAAAACCAGGTTACGTCACGCAAAAAACTGAGATCATTCCCACCAAGCGCAGCCAGCAAGTTCTCAGTTTTAAGCTTCTGACCGAAGAGCAACATTATTGGGCCCAAATACCCAATTCGTATACCAATCGTTTGGGCCATGAAATGAAATTATTTCGCGATTTGGGTGTTGTGAAGTTGGGTTCATCACGGCGCGAAGATGGCCGCCGCGCAAATGAGGTTGTGTATCAAGCGGAGTTGACTAAGCCGTTCTATGTGGCATTACATGAAACCACCAATAAACAATTCAGACAGTTTAAAGCCACGCATAATGCAGGTAATTACAAAGGTAAAAGTTTGGATGCCAATAAAGCACCAGCGCTTAATATTACTTGGCAACAGGCAGCCCAGTATTGCAACTGGCTGAGCGAACGCGAAGGTTTGGACCCATTCTATCAAACGGTTTCTGGCTTTGTGTCTGGCCTCAACCCTGATGCAAATGGCTATCGACTATTAACCGAAGCCGAATGGTCATGGTTGGCCCGTAATACGAACGAGGGTTTGCTTACTTACCCTTGGGGCAACAGTAAATCGGCTCCGTCAGGTAAAAAGGTAGAGAATTTGGCCGATGAAAAAGCCCAGTCTTTGATCACCTTCACTTTGCAGGGTTACCAAGACGGTTATAAAGGCCCAGCCCCAGTTGGCCGATTTCCGGCTAATCATAAAGGTTTGTTTGACATGGGTGGCAATGCCGCTGAGTGGGTTAATGACTGGTATTCATCTAAAGGCAGCAGTGAACTAGTGAAAAATGGCATCGCCAAAGACCCATTGGGGCCTGACAATGGTGAATTCCACGTTGTCAGAGGCGCTAGCTGGGCCAGAGGCCACTTACCTCAGTTGCGGCTGGCGTATCGTGATTACGGCGCTAAGGGCGCTCATGACATTGGGTTTCGGGTTGCACGTTATGCCGGCTTGAATAAACCTAAGAAGCGGGTGGCTCAGAATTAGAGCTTAAATTATGTTTGATAACCCGACCAAGTTTGATTTTAAAGCGTTTATCCCGACTCTACTTTCAGTGTGTCTCTGGGTGGCTTTTTCAACCGCCACAGTTGCACAGCAGGGGGCACCGACCTCAAGTTCTAACGAACAAGTTGGGCAAGACAATAGTGGTGAAGAAGAAGGCGAAAATAGTGACGATTTAGCAACCACTGAATCTAAGCAGCAAACCAACCCAGTGCCAAAACAAGGCGAGCCCAGTAAGAACCCAGCCCCGGGTGAGGTCTTTAATCCTACAGAAGAAATTTCTGAGGATTCTCCTGTCCCCTTCCCTGTTGATATTTAGAGATCAGCACACAGGGCGATAAGTTCTAAGGTGACCAGTGCCACTATGGCAAAACCAGCATTAGCAGCGATAACAATAACGAGAACACATGATACTGAGAAGACACCATGAAATTCCAAAAGTCTGAATTCTTTTACCAAATAGTTGCATTAGTGCTTTCGTTTGTGGTCGTACACACGATTTATGTGGGGCTTGTTCGGCCTAATGCCGAGGCGGTATTGGCTGCTGAAGCGCAAGCCATTGCTGAACAAGAGGCTTCTGGCGAGATGGTTAAAATCGAGCGCTCGGCATGGGTTGTGTTGAAAGACTATGAGCAGGAAACCTGCTTTATTCTGATGCTTTGGGTGATGGCGATCATGGGCTTGAAGGCACAAAATGTAAGTGCGCAACGGCGTTTGTTTTCTCAACCACTGGTAAGCATTGAGGATGGCCGTCGGGTGCTACCGGAAGACTCTCGAAAATTATCGCGCCCCCTAGAGGCGTTACCCGAACCTGAACGTGGTTTCTTATTACCAAGAGCCCTGCGAGGCGCTTTACAAAGATACGGTTCTACGGGTTCGGTGGCTGATGTTTCAAATGTGGTCAGAGACACATGCGATACGGAAGCAGATCGGTTGGATTCTGAGTTGTCTATGGTGCGCTATATTACTTGGGCTATTCCTTCTATCGGCTTTATCGGTACTGTTCGCGGTATCGGTACCGCGCTGGGTAACGCGCATGAAGCCGTGCAAGGAAATATCGCGGCGGTCACGGCCAGTTTAGGGGTGGCGTTTAACTCGACCTTTATCGCATTGTTGATTAGCATCGTGATCATGTTTTTGATGCATCAAATTACGCTAATGCAGGAGCGTATGGTGTCAGACGCTCAAGATTACTGTGATTTCAATTTGATCAGACACTTGCAAAGTTAGATTAAGGGGAGTCGATTTATGTCACATATTCTTCATGTCAGCGATCATAATTTGCTGCTTCAACGTTTAAATTCAACGTCGCCGCCCAGTGATTCAAAACAAGACACTCTTGTAGCGCGCAGCCAAGGCTATGCTTGGCTGAAAGGTGATCAAGTGTTGTTTGATGTGAATAGCGATGACAAGCCCGTTGCGCATTGCCGGATAGCGCCTCAGCAAATAAATAGCCGTTACTGGCAGCAATGTGCGCAAACAGCCATTGCAAGTAATGGTGCGGGCATGCGCCATGCGGCGGACCTTATTTGGAAACACTTAGCCGAATTAAAAAGCAAGCACACTCTTGAAACGCTGGCGATGATCGTGCCAGCAAACTATCGCGATTCGCATTTACAGTTACTGTTGGGTGTGGCGAAAGCCGCTGGCTTGGAAGTTTCAGCGTTAATCAGCAAACCCGTGTTGGCTGCTCAGCAGCAAAACTTAAGTCAAGGCCACGCCATGCATGTCGACGTTCAATTGCATGAGACGGTTATTTCAACGCTTGAGATCACTGATGCCAAAATAAATTTGGTGGATGTGGATATAAAGCCTAAGCTAGGCATTCAGAGTTTGCAGGAATCTCTATTGCAGGTATTGCAAGAAAATTTTATTCGCACTGATCGCTTTGACCCATTGCATGATGCCGACACCGAACAACAGTTATTTGACCAGTTGCCCGACATTGTTGCGAGTGCCGTTAACGGCGAAAAATCCACTGTGGGCGTTCAACATCAAGGCAAACTGTACAGCGCGGTTATTGCCAGCAATGAAATTGAATCCGCGTTGAGTGAATTAATATCGCAGTTAAACCAACTTGATTCTAAGCAACTGCTTGTCGACACCAACACTTCGTTTAATTTACGCCGCTTACCAAGCTTGGCGTCTCGTGCGATTACGTGGGCAAGTGATGACAGCACTCTTGCGGCTGGTTTGTTGACGTACCGTGCCACCAACACCAAAGATGCCAGCGGAAACGTTGTGTTTCAAACCAGTTTGGTTAATTTGAACGTTAGCGCAATGCCCAATAAGCAAGCGCATGGCGAGGAAGTGACGGCCAGCTCTGGACGCTGTGATGATAACCCTGCCGAGGCTAAACCGGCTCGGCCAGCCGCACTTGATTCTAAATTTGTTGCTGCAACACACTTGATGCAGTTTGGCTTGATAGTGCCTATTGCTCAGGCTCGTATCTCAACCAAAGGCGCTGTTTTGTCACTCACCAAGTCCGCGAACGCAAGTGACGTAAACGTCTTATTAAAAGACGGAAGTTTACACATAGTGAATGATAAGAAACGCAAAGAACTATCAGCGAATGATCGAATTATGTCGCCATTGGCGGACGGCGTAATCACCGCAGCGACCATCATTTGAATAAATAACATTGAAACGAGCTGACTAAAACGTTAACCAAAACACCGCGATGCCACGTAGAAAAATCAGAGAAACATCCACTTTCAGCCTGTCTTTTTTGGACATTATGTCCTGTGGGTTGGGTGCCGCGGTGTTGATCTTTTTACTACTCAAGCACGTGGTTGATTCACCTATCCCAAATCAAGAACCTCAGGTGATGGCTGAGATCGATTTATTAGAAGAGGAAATTCTTGAGGGTGAAGAAGACTTGGTACGCATCCGCAACACCATCAGTGATGTCAGCGATGAGTCGGTTACGGCTCAAGGCCTGGCTCGTAAAATACAAGAAGAATTGGAAGAGCTAAAGAGTGTGCTGGTGGAAATTACGCCTGACTCGATTCCCGATATCCCCGGTTTGAAAGCCAAGCTGGCTAAGTTAGAAAACCAAAAAGCAGCGATAGAAAGTACGGTTCCTGCTGGTAATAAAGCGTTTGAGTTTACTGGCGACGGTGAGCGTCAATACCTGACCGGCTTACGGCTTGGTGGTGATAATGTGCTGATTCTAGTCGACAGTTCAGCCAGCATGTTAGATGAAAGTATCGTCAATGTATTACGCCGAAGAAACATGAGCGATGAACTCAAACGGCAAGCGCCAAAGTGGGAGCGAACCTTGGCTATCACTCAATGGATTGTTGCTAATTTGCCGCTTTCAAGTGATTTTCAAATTTTATCGTTTAGTGATGAAGTTAATCCTGTGGTTAGCGATGAGGTGAATGCGTGGTACGAAGTCGCAGACCGGGTTTCCGTGGCATCAGCGGTGCAAGGCATTAATCAAGTGGTGCCTAAAAACGGCACTAATCTTGAGCAAGTGTTTGAGGTGGCAATGAGTATGACCCCCAAGCCCGATAATATTTTTGTGTTAACCGATGGCTTGCCCACCATCGGTGAAGGTGCGCCTGAGTCGGGTTCCATATCCGGAGCGCAACGCTATCAAGTCTTTCGCAGAGCGGTGCAAAAGTTGGCTCCAGGCATTCCCGTCAACACCATGTTATTGCCATTAGAAGGCGATAACTACGCCGCGGGGGCTTTTTGGAGTTTGGCGATTCGCACGCAAGGGTCATTTGTGACGCCTGCGAGGGATTGGCCATGAGCAGACGCAAGGCAAGAAGAGGTTTGGGCGATGCCGGTTTAAGCTTTCTGGATATAATTTGTTGTGGTTTTGGTGCCATTGTATTGTTGTTAGTCATCGTACGCCCATCAGTGCCGGTGGTATTAGAAGAGTCGCCAATCCAAGACCAAGGGCGTGTGCGTGCGCTGCAAGAACGTTTGTTTGAGATACGCGGCCAAGTCAAATATCTTGAAACCGACTTGAATGCGAAACAAGAGCAGTTGGGAAAAGACAAAAGTCGTGTGGCGATTTTACGTGGTGAATTAGACGAACTTAATTCGCGTCAAGCCAGTATTGAAGAGTTTGGTGCTGATGATGCGACTGAGGCAAAAGACTTGGAAATAGCATTGCAGTCGTTGTCCAGAGAAATGAAACGGCTGCTCAAAAACCGTAAAAAGTCGAATGATTTTATTGGCGGTGTGCCGGTGGATTCGCAATACATTATTTTTATCATCGACACATCAGGCAGTATGTTCTCTCGTGCTTGGGGCCGGTTGCTCAATGAGGTGGTAAATACGCTGCGCATACACCCCACAGTGAAAGGCATTCAGGTGATGAATGATCAAGGTCAGTATATGTTTCCGACATTCAGAGGGCAGTTTATGCCCGATTCACCATCGCGTCGAAGACAAATCATCAGCAAATTGCGTACTTGGAACGCGTTTAGCAACTCCAGCCCCGTTGAAGGCATCACCACTGCGATTCGGCAGCACTATGATAAAAAGAAGAAGATCAGTCTTTATGTCCTTGGTGATGATTACTCTGGACGTTCAGTTCGACGTGTTCTTAATATTGTAAGTGAATTAAATGAGGGAAATAAACGTGGAGAACGGCTGGTTAGAATCCACGGTATTGGTTTTCCTGTACATATGAGTACCAATCCAGGCATTCGCAGTAATGCGATGCGTTACGCTGCTCTGATGCGAGAGTTAGCTGAACAGAATAATGGTACGTTTATAGGCCTAAATAATTTGAGATAGAACGAGCCACAGCATGCACATATTTTTCCCAAGAATTCATTTAAACATAGATTTTTATCGTATAGGCTTGCGCTTTAAAAAGTTGAGTATCCTATCTTTGGTGCTATTGCTAAGTGCGTGCGCCAGCAAAGTAACGGTGGTGGGCAGTGTTCCCACACCATTAGTGACCAAGGTGCCGCTGAACGTGAGTATGTCTTACACAGACGAATTTAAAAATTACGTCTATGTTGAACGTGAACGCAAACGTGCCCTTAGTAGTCTTAATTTTGCCGATGCGCAGATTGGTATGTTTGATGCTATTTTTTCTGGTTTAGCCACTATTGTCGATCCAGACGCTGGCATACATGACCTTACCATAGAGCCAGAAGTGCTGGATTTTCAATACACAGCCCCTAGTGAAACCAAACTAAAGCAATATGAGATATGGATAAAATACCGTATCAAGCTATTGAACACGGATAACTCCAAATTAGCAGACTGGACCATAAAAGGGTACGGGAAAACCCCAACGGCATTACTAACCAGCGCGTCTAAGGCTTTTAATTCGGCCGCCAACGTAGCCTTAAGAGACGTTGGCGCTCAGCTGGCTACCCGTTTTGCTGGGCAGCGAAAGATTAGAGATTTGGTTGCCAGCAAGGCATCCAGCGAGCCGTTGGCCGAAGTGCTACCGAGCGCGGTAACCGCACAAATTGAAGAAACGGTGGTGCCTGTTGATGAGTTAGTAACGACCAGCGAAGCGGTGCAAGCCAGTGCAACCGTAACAGAGCCAGATTCAGATGAGGAGCTTAGTGATGAATAAACCACGCAAGCAACGCGCCATTAAAAATGGCGCTAAAATTTTAGGCATATTAGGGCTGTCTTTATTAATGTCAGCCTGTACCACCATCAATATTGATCAAGTCCGCTTAAAAGACACAGTGGAGTGGCAAAAAGGCGATGCGATGGTGGTGCTTGGCCGTCATCAGACGCCCGAGATTCAAACGGAAGCCAGTTTAGTCTCATGCATCGGAGGCAAATTACAGAGAGGCACCAATGACATTCGCATTATTGATGAGCGTGAGTTTGTCGACGCGTTTTATCCATGGTTTGAAGCTCGTACAGCGCCACTGCGTCCGGCCAAGCTAAAGAAAGTGCTGAACGAACCGTTGGTTGCGGCTAAATTACAAGAAATGAAAGTGAAGTACTTTGTGTGGGTGGAAGGTTCAACCGAGACAACAAACTCTTCAGGCAGCATGACCTGTTCCATAGGTCCGGGTGGTGGTGGTTGTTTTGGTTTTGGTTCTTGGGAAGACACCAGTGATTACGAAACCACAATCTGGGATGTCGCTACCCTTGAAGAGGTGGGGCGCGTGAGTACCGAAGCCGTGGGCACCTCATATGTGCCTGCGTTTGTGGTCCCCATCCCCTTGCTGGCACAGGTTGAAGGCGATGCTTGTAATGGCATGGGGCGACAGTTAGTACGCTTTTTTAATGAAAGCGACGGTGATGGGTTAAAAACTCTTAAGTAATTAGAGCCGTGCTTCGCACGGTCTAGAGTTTGGTTATAGCCAAAACTATTCTGTTTAGTGTGGTACTAAACTTGTAATGAATCGCGGAGGTCATTTTGATCAAAATAGGCAAAACTCGAAACCTTGGAAAGTTGTTGACGATGGCGGCTGTGGCACTGTCAGTCTCTACAGTGGGCACATTGAGTATTGCGCAAAGCGATAAAAAACCTAGCCGTAAGCAGCTTCAGAAACAGTATTTAGAAGAGCAAAAGAAAAAGTGGCCTAATTTATCGAATGCGGCGTTGAAAAGACATCTTGGCGTATTAGCAAGAACGCCTCTCCTGGATAATCCAAAATTAAACGACTATGTGCAGCGCGTAGGCATGAGAGTGTTGCAAGCGAGCCCGCACGCTGGGCGTGATTATCGATTTTTGGTGCTAGACGACCAAAACCCTAATGCCTTTACCATGGGGGAAGACTATATTTACATCAATCGGGGCCTGATTACGCTGTACCAATCCGAATCTCAACTTGCCGGTGTGCTTGGGCATGAAATTGGGCATAACATTGGTCGGCATGTGTCGCGTAAGCAAGGCAAAAATGTACGAGATAATATATTTGCAACCGCCGTTGGCGTTCTTGCTGGGTCAAATGCAGTCGGCAACGCGATCGCCACACAAAATGTCGCTAATTTACAAAAATACAGTCGCAATTTAGAGTTAGAGGCCGATCGCTTTGGGGCAACGTATCTTTATAATTCGAATTACGAACCGAACGGTTTATTGAATGGCTTGGGTACTTTGTTCGATTATGTTGGGCTTCAAGCTGGTAAAGAAACCGGCCCTCGTTATCATGGAATTTTCTCGTCACACCCTAGAACGGATAAACGACTTCGCGCTGTGTTGCGAGAGGTGGGTGAACTGCCACCAGGAGAAGCGGACTTAGGCCGAGATGAGTTCAGAGAAGCGTTAGGGGATGTGGTGTATGGGCCCAATTTAAAACCGACAGCCCCCCCAGGTTACGTCCGATATAATAATGCCAGTCTGGGCATTACGTTTCTGCATCCTGATAACTGGAACCGCACAGTAAAGGGTTCGAAAATTCTGATTAAAGATCAAGAAAAGACACTACAGTTTAAAATAGAAATAGAGAAAACGGCGGATAAAACTCTATCCAGCGAAGAAGCGATAAAAGAAAAATTTCCCGATGATGTGAAAGGCATTACTAAGATTAATGCAAGATCCCCTAAAGACTTAGGGGTGATTGCCACGCGTCCAAATCAACGTATTGGTCTTATTAAAGTCGGGCGAAACACATTTCATTTTCAAGGCATCAGTCGCGACAATAACTTAACCAAAGAGGTTGATGACGTGTTTGTCGGTATGATTTCAAGTTTTCGTCGTTTGCACCCAAACGATAAAAATTTAACCCACTTAAAACGCATTTACTTTGAGCAGCTAAAACCAGGTCAGACGTTTGCGTCAATCGCTGGTGACCAAGAAGACGACAATGTTGCCACTGAGGCTGAGCTGCGAGTTATTAATGGCTACTTTCCTAAAGGCGAGGCAGAGCCTGGCACTTGGATTAAAAAGATTCGCCGCGTTAAAGTCGATCAAGACAGCCGTAAAGCCGAGTCAGCGGATGGCAAGGGCGCCGTTAACTAAGTACACACTTAAACAGGCAAGTTTTCGGATTAATATTGAGTGCAGAAACTTCCGCGTGCCGCCTGCGTGTGAAACAGTGATATAATGCATTTTTTAGCAATTATTACTCTGAATTTATCATGGCAGGACACAGTAAGTGGGCCAATATTAAGCACCGTAAGGCCGCGCAAGACGCAAAACGGGGCAAGCTGTTTACTAAGCACATTCGTGAAATCACCGTAGCGGCCCGTGAGGGCGGTGGCGACCCAGATTCTAATGCCGCCCTTCGAATAGCGGTCGACAAAGCTCTGGGCGTGAACATGACGCGCGACACAGTTGAGCGCGCAATCAAGCGCGGTACAGGTGATTTAGAAGGCGTTAGCTACGAAGAGATGACCTATGAGGGGTATGCGCCTTGTGGTATCGCAGTATTGGTGGAGTGCAGTTCGGATAATAAGAACCGCACGGTAGCCGAAGTCCGGCATGCGTTTAGTAAATATAATGGCAGCATGGGCAACTCTGGCTCGGTTGCTTATATGTTTAATTCCCTTGGCGTGATTGAAATGGCTGACGGCGCCGACGAAGAGGCGGTGATGGAAGTGGCGTTAGACGCAGGTGCTGAAGACATCGTCACGCATGAAGATGGCTCGGTGGAAGTAACTTGTCCACCCGCCGATTACGTAGCGGTGATGGACGCGCTGGAAAAAGCCGAGATGGCCGTTGCTAACTCTGAAGTCACTAAACGTGCCGAAAACCAAATAGAGTTGAGCGATGAAGACTCGGTAAAAGTGATGAAACTGATCGACGCCTTAGAAGATCTTGACGATGTGGTTGAAGTATTCAGTAATGCGGATTTTCCAGAATCGACTTTTTCTGAGTGAGAGTGGTACCCTAATTTGAGCGTTTTTCTCGATGTTTTTTATTACCAGCCTCTGTGTCTAAGATAGTTGTGCCTAGTGCGAGTAGCGGTTCGGGGCGCACAGTGCGAAGCCCAGTTGGGCATCCGGTGACCATATTGGGCATTGATCCTGGGTCGCAAATCACCGGGGTTGGGGTAATACAGTTGAACGGCAGCGAATTAAAACACGTCTACTCAGAATCACTGAAACTGCCTAAAGGCGAGCTTCCTGCCCGCCTTGAAGAACTGCATTCGAGATTGCAAACCATTATTGCGCAAACGCGGCCAGACGTGGCTTCGATAGAACGCGTTTTTGTCGCGAAGAACCCTCAATCGGCGTTAGTGCTGGGCCATGCCAGGGGTGCTGCCATGCTGGCCGCCGTTATCAATAAGATTCCCGTAGTGGAGTACAGCGCCACCGAGATTAAAAAGACCGTGGTGGGGCGAGGGCGTGCAGACAAAGCGC
Source organism: uncultured Arenicella sp. (assembly GCA_937974565.1). Taxonomy (GTDB): domain Bacteria; phylum Pseudomonadota; class Gammaproteobacteria; order Arenicellales; family Arenicellaceae; genus Arenicella. Next base: position 80,371 of record CALJWL010000037.1, on the reverse strand, counting down.
AAGTGCAGCACATGATGCGTGTATTGTTAGGCTTGACGGTGGTGCCAGACGTCGATGCCTCTGATGCGTTGGCGGCCGCTGTTTGCCACGCACACCATCAGAATGTGAATCAGATTATTAAACGCTGAGCTTGTAAGATAACTGTTTTAGGGTAACGAGAATAATTATGATTGCGTGGCTAAAAGGTGAGCTATTAGAAAAACAGGTCCCTACTCTGTTGATTAATGTTAACGGCGTTGGTTATGAGTTAGAAGCTCCAATGTCAACGTTTTATGAGCTGCCGAGTGTGGGTGAAACCGCCACGATTTTTGTACACATGGTGGTGCGCGAAGACGCTCAATTGTTATTCGGGTTTACCAGCAAACAACAGCGAGAGATGTTTCGCAGTCTTATACGAGTGAACGGCGTTGGCCCCAAGGTGGCGCTGGCTGTATTGTCTACCTTATCCGCGCAAGAATTAATGCAATGCATGGCGAATGAAGACGTTGCTCAACTTTGTCGTGTCCCGGGCATTGGTAAGAAAACGGCGCAACGCTTAGTGGTTGAAATGAAAGACCGCCTCGAAAAAGAATTCGGAGAAGTGGCACTGGAATCCAGCGCTGGTGAAAGCCATGCAAGCAACACCCGTGATGCGGTTGATGCATTGGTGGCTTTAGGTTACAAAAATGCAGATGCCAGTCGAGTTGTTAAAACCTTTGATGCGTCACTTACGAGTGAAGAACTAATACGAAAAGCCTTGAGAAGCTTATCTGGTAATGTCTTGTAGCGGCCTAGCTGTTATGCTCCGTTCGTTATTTTTTTGACTTATTTAGCCCGCATTAAAGACACTAACATCAGCTCAAGAACGCAATGATCGAAGACAACCCTATTAATCCTTCAATTCAAGGCAATGATGATGACGTGGTTGATCGCGCGCTTAGGCCTGAGTATCTGCAAGATTTTGTGGGGCAGCCGAAGTTAAAAGAGCAGCTCTCCATTTTTATTCAAGCGGCTCGTTCACGCAGTGAAGCACTGGATCATGTGTTGTTGTTTGGCCCTCCAGGTTTGGGTAAAACCACACTCTCGAATATTATTGCGCGTGAGATGAATACCAAAATGCGTCAAACATCTGGCCCGGTATTAGAGCGCGCTGGTGATCTAGCGGCCGTGTTGACAAATTTAGAACCACACGACGTGCTTTTCATTGATGAAATCCACCGTTTAAGTCCAGTGGTGGAAGAAATACTGTATCCGGCCATGGAAGACTTTGAGTTAGACATTGTGATTGGCGAAGGCCCTGCGGCTCGTACTGTCAAACTGGCTCTGCCGCCATTTACCTTGATCGGTGCGACCACTCGTGCCGGCCTTCTTACGTCACCGCTACGAGACCGCTTTGGCATAGTACAACGGCTTGAATACTACAACACGACCGATTTGTCTCGTATTGTGCAGCGCTCATCGGATATTTTAGGTGTGCCGACGGAAGACGCCGGTGTGCAGACCATTGCCAACCGTGCGCGTGGCACTCCTAGAATTGCGAATCGCTTACTGCGCCGTGTGCGAGATTACGCTGAGGTAAAAGGCACAGGGCGTCTCACCGAGGAAATGGCCGGTAACGCTTTAGATATGATGGAAGTTGATCCGCACGGTTTGGATTGGATGGATCGTCAACTACTAAAAGCCATTATGGAAAAATTTGATGGCGGGCCTGTGGGTATTGACAGCTTAGCAGCGGCCATTGGGGAAGAGCGGGGTACGATTGAAGACGTGATCGAACCTTATCTGATTCAGCAAGGGTTCATGATGCGAACCCCGCGTGGTCGGGTAGTGACTAAACACACGTGGGCCTATTTTGGCCTTAAAGCCCCGGCGGCTAGTGAGTCAAACAATATTAAGGGCCACCCACACAGCGGCCAAAAGAAATTATTCGATGAATGACGAACACAAAGTCTGTGCCGAAAAGCCAAAAAACTAAGCAGAGTGTGTTTCAAAAACATGTGCGGGTCTACTACGAAGACACAGACGCTGGCGGTATTGTTTACCATTCTAATTACCTTAATTTTATGGAACGGTGCCGCTGCGATTGGTTGTTGCATCTTGGCTTTAACGTGGCAGAACTTGAAAAAAAGCACAATATTGTCTTTGTGGTTCGGGAGGCTTCGTTGGTGTTTCATGAGCCAGCAACGTTGTTTGATGAACTCACCGTTACGGCCGAGGTATTGCAAGTAGGTAAGGTAAAGCTGGTGCTAAAGCAGGCCGTTTATAATAAACAGCGAGAATTATGCTCTGCGCAGATAAAGCTCGCCGTTTTGGACGCAACATCGTTTAAACTAGTGGCTATGCCAGAGTGGCTTAGAATAGCGATGGTTGAATAGCAAGTGTTTCAATATCTTGTTGCTTTATTTTATTTGGCCAGCCACTTTTTGTAATAGGCTAAAAAATATAGGCTCAAGTAGAGCAATAAATGGGTAAATCAAATAGATGATTAAATATTTTTTCAGTGTAGTCTTGCTCAGCGTGGTGCTGACTGGCGTGATTTTCCCCAGTGGTTCTCTGGCTGGCTCCATGCACGCGACGGTGGCGGCACAGGCGTTTACGTTCGCACAAATCGCAGCCGAAGATGTTGTTACCAATGACGGTTTAACAGAGCAAGCAGCCCTCGCTATACCGTCCAGAAACGAGCCTAATGCCGCTCACAGCGACAGCATGTCAATAGTTTCTCTGGTGTTGGATGCGTCTGTCACCGTTCAGTTGGTGATGTTGATGTTATTGCTTGCATCCTTGATGTCATGGTCGATTATTTTCACCAAATCTCGCTTGCTGAGCAAAGAGCGTAAGCTCACCAAAAAGTTTGAGGACCAGTTTTGGGCAGGCGGCAGCATGCAACAACTCTATAACCAATGGGGTGCTGAAACTAAGCAATCCTCTGGTATGTCTGAGATATTTGTGTCTGGTTACCGAGAGTACCAACGGCTGAGTGAACGCGGCTATGCCAACAATAACGATTTGCTTGACGCCGTCCAACGGGCCATGAGAGTGGAGTTAAGTCGAGAGATTGATCATTTAGAATCGCAAATTCCTACGTTGGCCACCATCGGCTCTACCAGCCCATACGTTGGGCTGTTTGGCACCGTCTGGGGCATTATGAATTCGTTTCGCGCCCTTGGTTTGTCAACTCAACAAGCCACAGTTGCCAGTGTCGCGCCGGGCATTGCTGAAGCCTTGGTAGCCACTGCCATGGGGTTATTTGCGGCAATTCCGGCGGTTATTGCTTATAACCGTTACAACACACAGGTCGAAAAGCTGATTGCTCAATACGAGATATTTATGGAAGAGTTTATTAGCATTATCAATCGTCAACTTGCCATTGGTGAAGCGCGTTAAGCGTATATCAACGATGAGCTATCGCAATCGAAAACGTAAAGCCATTGCTGAGATCAATGTGGTGCCTTACATTGATGTGATGTTGGTGTTACTCATTATTTTTATGGTCACAGCGCCATTGTTAACCGAGGGCGTTAAAGTCAATTTGCCTCAGACCACTGAGTCTGCGCCGATTCAAGCCGACCCTGAAACGCCGGAGCCGTTTGTGTTAACGGTGGATGCGCAAGGCAAGTTCTATGTTGATGATCGAGAGTATGACGCTGCTGGCATTGTCCGTTATTCAAAAGCGTTGCACTTGGAAAAACCCACCACTAATTTCTTGATTCGTGGTGATAAAGACGTTCGCTATGAATACGTTATGCTCGCCATGAGTTTATTAAAAAGTGCCGGTATTGAGACCGTCAGCTTGGTGACCGAGCAAAAGCCCAGTGAATAAGGCAAGCAATAATAAAAACGAAAGCATTAAATGAGCGAAAGAAGAAAAAAATCAGCGGCCACCAATAAAATCATCGCCTATATTGGTGCTGGGTTGATTCACGCGGCCATTATTGGCGTGATGATATTCAACTTTGGTGCTGATAAAACTGAGCAAGTTCAAGCACTTGACGCTGAAAAAATAGACATTGTCAAAGCACGGGCCGTAGACGAAGATCAATTGCAGAAAACCCGCGATGAAATAAAAAAGAAAGATCAACAAAAGAAGAAAAAGCGATTAGACGAAGAAAAACGACTGCATGAGTTAAAGCAGCAAGCTGAGCGAGAAAAGAAACGCCTTGCAGAGTTGGAAAAACAGAAAGAAGACGCCGAACAAGCTGAGAAAATGCGCGCTATCGCTCTGCAAAAGAAAAAGAAAGAAGAAGAGCTAAAAGAAAAAAAGCGAAAAGAAGAAGCTAAACGAGATGCCGAGAAAAAACGCAAAGAGTTAAAACAGTTAGCCGAAGAAAAAAAGAAACGTGAAGCCGAATTGGCACGCATTAAAAAGGAAAAAGAAGCGTTCGAAGCGGCCCAACGGCAGCGTGAGCAAGAAGAATTAACGCGTCGCTTAGAGCAAGAAGAAGCGATGCGTCGAGCGGCGGCAATTAGCAAAGCGGCGGCTGAACGCACCACCACTATTAAAGCAAAGTATTCGGCTTTAATGGAAAAGGCAATTAAGAGTAAATGGAACGTGCCGCCAGGCATTGAAGCATGGCGCAAAGCGAAGGTGAATATTAAACTGTCTCCACGTGGTGATGTCATTAACATTCGTATCGTAGAATCCAGCGGTAGTGATACATTTGATAAAAGTGCTGAAACGGCCGTACTGCAGGCCAGCCCGTTGCCTTTACCAACGCCGGATGAAGATCAAATTGCACACGAACAGATGCAAAATGTGACAATTAATATTGCCAAGTAAATTGGCCGGAAACAAACCAAAGTAAAAGCAACTTACATAAAAGCATCTCATAATGAACTTTCAAAAAACTTTTTTCAGTACGGCGCGCTCAGCTTTTTATTTAGGCATCAGTTTGTTCTTATGCTTGTCATCAGCGTCTTGGGCTCAAGTCGAGATCAATGTGGGTGGGGCCGTTGAGCGAGGAACTCCGATCGCGATCGTTCCATTCAAAGTATTGGATGAGACGGTGTTGGAACATCAGATTCACACCATTGTCTCTAACAATCTTTATGCAACAGGCAAGTTTGAGCCCATACCTAGCGAAAAATTTTTAACCTTTCCTTCACGTGTGGAAGAGGTGCGCGCTAAAGATTGGCGATTAATTGATGCCCGCGTTTTGGTTTTTGGTGAAATTTGGACTTTGGCCGAAGATCGATATGAAGTGCAGTTTAGAATGTTCGATGTGGCCAGAGATCAACAGGTTGGGCAAACCAGGCGTATTCCTAATTTGCGACAAAAAGATCTGAGAGCTGCCGCTCACCTAATTTCAGACGAAGTGTATAAAGCATTCACGGGCGGAACTGGCGCATTTCAATCACGCATTGCTTTTGTTGAGCGCGTGCGTGTGGAAAACCAACGCTACCGCTACAAATTAATGGTCGCCGATTGGGATGGCTATGACGCCCGCGAAGTATACGCTTCTTGGAACTCTATCCTGTCGCCCGATTGGTCACCCGATGGTAAAAAACTTGCCTTTGTCAATTTAAGTTCTAAAGGGCCGATTGTGAAATCGTTGGATTTGGCTACCGGCCGTGCTGAAAATATTGCTAACTTTAAGGGCGTAAATTCGGCTCCTTCGTGGTCACCTGACGGCTCTAAGTTAGCTTACTCAAGTTCCAAACATGGCAGCCCCGATGTGTTTATCTACGACACAGTTACACGTGAGCATCAGCGTATCACCACTCATTGGGGTATTGATACTGAGCCGAGTTGGGGGCCCAGAGGCGAGAGCTTATTATTCACTTCAAACCGTTCGCGAAAGCCGCAAATTTATCGTTACAGTTTGCTAGATCAGTCGATGTCGCGCATTACGTTTGAAGGCGATGAAAACGCCAATGCCAGCTATGATGAAACGGGCACAAATATCGCGATGGTGCATGATGGTGGCAGTATTGTATTGATGAATGCCGAAACCAGCGAATTTATGTGGTTGACTAGGGCTAAATTTGATGAATCTCCTAGTTTTTCTCCCAATGGAGACATGGTATTGTATATGACTGAGCAAGGCTTTGAGCCGACGATGATTGTTGCGTCAGCGGACGGTCGAGTTCGAACCAAAGTAGAATTCATTCAAGGTGACGTGCGTGAGCCGGCGTGGTCATACTTGAGAAGATAAAAGACACGGCACAACAACACTAATCATTCTTGGAGTGACATTATGAATCGTAAATTAGGCCTCATACTAACCATCCTTGTGAGCCTTACGCTTGCTGCTTGTTCTAAACCGGACGAAAGCACGCCAGAGCCTGCCACGAAAGCACCATCCACACAGCCCTCTTCAGGTCCAGTTTATCCTTACTCTGGAACATCCCTTACAGCGGATGAATTACGTGCTTTAGGTATTTATGGTGATCCACGTGATGAGAAAGTGGTTTATTTTGAATATAACAGCACGGCCATTGATCGTCGTTCTCAAGTGATTTTAGGTGCTCATGCTTATTACTTGAAACAAAACGCTGGTACACGAGTAAGTTTAGAAGGTCACGCTGATGAACGAGGAACTCGTGATTACAACCTTGCCCTAGGCGAGCGTCGTGCTAATGTGGTTTCAGATTACTTGAACGCAAATAGTGCAGCGAGCAACAATCAAACTATTTCTTACGGTGAAGAACGCCCTATTGATACGGCGCACACTGAAAGTGCTTGGCAGAAGAATCGCCGCGTTGAAATCAAGTACTAATAATTCAAAAGCTAATCGATTTGGCTGACCAGTGTATTTATGCTGATCAGCCAATTAGCACCTTGGTGACTGAGCAACTGCTTTGTATCCCAGTGCCATAGGCAAGTTCATGTAAGCTTCGTACATGATTGTCATCACAGAATCAAAGGTTGCCAACTAGATCAAAAATTATGAAGACAGTTAAAATTTCTGTATTCGCCATCGGGGTTGCACTGAGTGTTGCCCCGTTTTTTAATTCTGCCCGTGCTCAATCCACGACGGATTCCGCCGCGATTTTGCTGGAATTGCAAGCTCTGCGTTCCGAAATTGCGGATTTGAGAGACATGGTTGAGCGGCAACAATTTGAGTTGAAGCGGCTAAAGCAAAAAGAGGCTCATCGCCCCAATCAACAGCTATCGAGAGGAGTTGATGCTCAAGGTGGAGTCGGTGGTGGTGCGTATTCGCAAAATTATCAAGGCGATAGAAATACACAGACTTCTGCAAATACATTCGGTTTTGAAGGCATAAGCTCTGATAGCCCGTTAGACCCTAACAGCAATGTCTCTTCGCCAAATACTCAAGCTGTTCCGCAATACACGGAGAATCAAACGGTTCTTGATAACGGTGTTCAGGTGCTTGAACGCGATATTGATGGTTCTTCTAATGCGGTAAACCCTCGGCTCAATGGGCCGGAAATTATTGAGCGAAGCATTGACGGTTATCAAGTCCCAGCAAATGCTTCAATACCAAGTTCAGATCAAATAAACGTCGGTGTTAATGATAATAATAATGGTGACATTCAGCCGTTACCTCAGGGTCAGAGGCCTTATATTGGCCAAAACCAGTTTCCTACCAATAGTTCCAATCCTACATCCGTGCCACAACAAACTGGTCGCCCAGTGATAGCGGTGCCCAATGGCTTACCGATTACTGACCCTGTGATTAATGAAAACACAGCGATTGATGCTCGTGCCCCGCTTACTGCCCCCGGTGACCAATCGCAAGCTCGTACTACTCAGTCAGTAGCGAAATTCACTGAAGATCAATATTACGATCGAGGGTTTTCATTTCTTAAGCAATCACAGTACGATGAAGCGGTTAATGTGTTCAAACAACAAATCGTTGACTACCCACAAGGTGACTTAGCGGATGACGCGCACTATTGGATTGCCGAAGCGATGTTCATTAATCGTAAGCCTAATGAAGCTCGCCCGCACCTGCGAGCCATTATTGACAACTATCCGCAAAGTGCCAGATTACCTGATGCCATGCTTAAGTCCGCCTATATAGAACAGGATCTAGGAAACTTAATTGAAGCTCGAATATTATTGCAGGAAATCGTTGCACGCCACCCTTCATCTAATGCCGCCATTGCCGCAAAAAATCGTTTGGAAAACCTCCAAACCACAAATTAGTTGCCTCATCGCGATCAGTAATATTGACATTGCTGATCGCTCTCAATACCCTGCGGCACACTCTTGAGGCCTCGAAGCTATTTCAAGGTCAGTCTAGTTTTAAATTGTTTGTAAAACAGATACGTTCTCATAGAGATGCATATACTAAGGTGCCTTAATGTCATTACGAATCACTGAAATATTTTATTCGCTGCAAGGTGAATCGAATACGGTTGGCTATCCGACGGTATTTGTTCGTCTGACCGGTTGTCCAATGCGATGCTCATACTGCGATACCGCCTATGCGTTTCATGGCGGCAAAAAAGTTGAAATCACTGAAATATTAAATGAGGTCAAGCAGTACCGTGTTAAACATGTCACTGTCACCGGCGGTGAACCTTTAGCACAGCCAGAATGCCACACATTAATGACGGCATTGTGTGATGCAGGCTATAGAGTTTCGTTAGAAACCGGCGGCGCTATGTCTATTAACGAGGTGGATCAGCGTGTCTACGTGGTGTTAGACATTAAAACACCCGCCTCTAATGAAGAACCCAATAACCGCTACGAAAATTTAGACTTCATCAAACCAAGTGATTGCTTTAAGTTTGTTATATGCAATAAAGAAGACTACGAATGGTCTAAACAGTTTGTTGCTGACCGAAGCTTAAGTGACAAGTGCGATGTGTTCTTCTCGCCTTCTGCTGATCAGCAGAGCCCAACAGAGTTGGCTGACTGGATAGTGAAAGATCAACTGTCGGTGAGAATGCAAATTCAGTTGCATAAGTTATTGTGGGCAAACGAAGCAGGTCGTTGATATGAGTAAAGCCGTGAACAGCGTTGACGTAATAAAAAAAAGAGCCGTTGTGCTTGTCTCTGGTGGCCTTGATTCAGCCACCGTGTTGGCGATGGCAACAACCAAAGGTTACGACTGCTACGCGCTGAGCATGGACTACGGCCAGCGGCACCGTATTGAGCTAGATAGAGCGCAAAAAGTAGCCAAAGCCAATGGTGCCAAAGAGCATCGTGTGGTCCGAATTGACATTGGTAACTTTGGTGGTTCAGCGCTAACCGACCAAGATATTCAAGTACCAACACAAGAGAGCGATGAAATTCCAATTACCTACGTACCCGCAAGAAATACCGTTTTTCTCTCCGTAGCTTTGGGGTGGGCCGAAGTGTTAAACGCAGAGGCAATTTTCATCGGTGCGAATGCCGTAGATTATTCGGGTTATCCAGATTGCAGGCCCGAGTACATTGAGTCGTTTCAAACCATGGCTAATTTGGCTACTAAATCTGGAGTGGAGGGCCGAGCAATCAAGATAGAAGCGCCGATTATTGAACTCACAAAGTCTGAAATCATTCAACAAGGTCTTGAGTTGGGTGTTGATTATTCACAAACCATTTCATGTTACAACCCAAGAACAGACGGCATGATCTGCAATGAATGCGATTCGTGTAGAATCAGAGCCGCAGGCTTCGTAGCCGCAGGGGCATTGGACCCTGCGCTTAACTGATCATTGCATTGTGAAATGCCCCGTTAAAATAGTAAATTCCAACGGCATAACGTCGCTAAAAGGCTTCGCCTTGGTTTCTGGTTAATGATTGGCCGTAAAGGTTGGTTTTGCAGTAAAAAAACGTAAGAATTCACCAAAGAAATTGCCAAAAAAGGTTGACCAACCCAACATTAGGCAAGATAATCACGCCTCGCTTGAACTGAAGGAAATTTGAGCGAAAATTTGAATAAGTGGGCCGTTAGCTCAGTTGGTAGAGCATCTGACTTTTAATCAGGTGGTCGCGCGTTCGAATCGCGCACGGCCCACCATTCAAACAGATTTAAAATCAAAAGCTCATAAGGAATTAGCTAAGATTTTAAAATTCTCATTTTTCTCAAAGATATTTGAAAGGTGTAATTTAGGTACATTGAGATATATTTGAGGTGCATCATCGCTACGATTACCAAGACCGAATCTAAAATGTGGAAGGCAATTATTCGCCGCAAAGGCTGGCCGCATGTATCCAAAACATTCCGAATGAAACGCGACGCCAAAGACTGGGCGCGTACCGTCGAAGATGAGATTCGACGCGGTATTTATTTTCACCGTTCAGGCTCCGAGAAAATCACAATCTCTGATGCCTTAGATCGCTATTTACGTGAGGTCACACTCACTAGAAAGCCTCTACTCAAAACGGTGATAAGGACAGAGCGCGACAGTTCAAATCAAGCCTTGACGAGTACAGCATTGCCGCACTAAATTCAGATATCGTAACGAAGTATCGAGATAAACAGTTAGATGCTGGTAAAGCGAACAATATCGTCCGACTTGACTTTGCCTTACTCAGCAACCTTTACACAGTAGCCACCCAAGAATGGGGCATTGGTTTGGTCGTAAACCCCGTCAAAAATGTCAGAAAGCTGAATGCTGGTGCTGGGCGAAATCGTCGCTTAGAAGGCGACGAAGAAGCTAAACTACTCGAGGCATGTGATAGCCACTCAAATCCATTTCTAGGTTGGGTCGTGCGCCTAGCCCTTTACACTGCCATGAGAAAAGGCAGATATTAAACCTCATCAGAAAACAGGTGGACGTACAAAAGGCCTATCCTGCCTAGAATTCTTAAGCTGATAGCCGACGGGATTTCTAATAGCTTCTCCAGAATTCATTCGACCGGCTAGTTCGTCGATAGCATCTTGGGCGTGTTCAGCAGTGTACCCAGTTGAGGCCTTTAAAAATGATGGTCGACACCGTGCGGGGATTGCTGGGTGCTAAATTAGGCGTTTGCTCTGTTATGATTGTTTTCTTTTTATTTGTATTAACTAATATGTCGGAATCATTTCCGAGCGTATTCGGGTTTGATTCCGAATTCTTTATTCTCGATTCGAGTATTTCTTCAGAACTCGAATTTACTTTCGAATTTAGACCCGAGGAGCCGCCCTGAGGCGACTCCCGAAACAACACCGAACACCCTGTTCCACGCATTGTCCTGATGATGTGTTGTTAAATGAATAATAGGAGATTACTGGCTCGCACACTTCACCCGTTAGGGTGATTCTTCAGAGATGGTTACTTAGCGCCTAACACCACGCGACCTTCTTGCCCTTTTTCTAATTCGACAAAACCATCTATGGCTTGTGCCTTAGCGAACTTCTTTTCAGTATTAATGACTTGTAGCAATGCAACGGCCGCAACGTTGGGGTCGCCATTAGGCTTTAATGGTAAAGGGTTGCCTTCATCGTCTTTAGGGTAGATCGATATAGTGTCGCCAGTGTCCAGTACGCCAGCCCCATAGTTTAGTGTGATAATACTGCTGTCTTCGTCAATCATCATTACTCGAACAGGGTGTAACACTGACAATACTTTATTAACTAGCTTTTCCACTGAATTTTGGATGGCCAAATTCTCTGCCATCTTTCTGTTGTCGGTATCGTTTCCAGATGACCTAACAACACCCTCGGCCGTTACTTTGGCTGTGAAATCTTGAGTGGCATGTGCAACTCCGAGTAGACGAAAACTAATATCGCTGAAGCCAACCACGTCTGTGCCTTGCTCTCGTTGCTTCTCAGAAACACCAAATTCGATAACATTCAACGTCAAAATATAATCCAAGCCTGCTTGCGATAATTCGGTACTCTTATACTGTTTATCGTAAAACCCTTGCAGGCTTAGGCCTTGATTATGAACACGCTCCTCTAGCATTGGATAATCGAGAACCGTAAATTTTCGCGTGTCAAGCAACGCCATGCGCAGACGTTTGTTTAGCGCTCTCACAAAGTGTTGCTGTGAGACAGAAAGCTCATTAGAACCTTTTAACAATACGTCACCAACGCCAATTGTGCCAATTAATTGTGCGGACACTGAAAAACTGATTAGGCTAACCCCAAGAATAGCAGCGTTAGCTAATTTTCGAACAACACGAACCAACCCGCGAGCGGCGCTCGCAGTCTCAATAATAGACTTCATAGTTTCCAACCTTTTCGACCTGAATTTATAGAACGCCCATGCATCACGCGAATGTTATTTATTTATATTTTTACTATGCCTAGGTGATGAATTGCTTGGCTTTATTCAAAAGGAGCGGCTTAACACTCATCAACATTCTGGGCACGGTAAAATCGCACGATATTTACGCAAGTTGCGTTAACCGGAGCAAAATATAGCACTCAATTGTCATCTTTTCATACTTTAGAATCGACACTTTTGGTGTTCTTTAACATCGATTTACAAAAATGGCATTCAGTGTTCGGTAAAACGCGTAAACTGTTTGACAACCCGTTAGCAAACAGTTCTATGGTTAGATTAGTTTTGGCAAAGCGCCTAGGTTTGACAATACTTTTAAGACGGCGATTATCAACCCAAAACCAAAGACAATCCCTGCTCGGCGTCTATTGTCTTTACGGCTCATTAGTGCCGGAATAAGGAAAAAACTGAACGCAACAAACAGGCCAGCGTAACCAATGGCAACCAAAAAACCTTTGGGGTAGTAAAAACTCGCTATGGTCGGTGGCAGAAAGCACACGGCGGCCGCTGTAGCGCGATCTGCCCAGCCGTTACTTAGACTGAATTTATCTTGCACAAAATGGAATAAGCCAAGCCCGATGCTTAGAAAAGAAGTAATAATCGCGCAATGTGAGAACCACGTCATACGCAATTGAAGCGCAATGACGGATTCAGTATTCGAAATTTTCCCTAGAGCAAGCATCAGGTCACCGGTATTTCCGCCGGCTCGCAAGATAGGCTCAAAGCCCGCTCGGCCAATAGCGCCAAAGGTCGCCAGCAACCAAACCATATAGATTAATAAAGCAAGCAATGTGCCCCAAAATAAACTGGCTAAAACCTTGCTCTTTTTCACGTTATGCACGTCAGCCTGATAATGCTTAACCAAGCTTGGCACCAGCCCTGCGCAAGCAAAAGCCGTTACGTAAACTGGCAAGGCCGCCCAAACGAATTTCGACCAAGAAAATGGGTTATTGAATAAGTCTGTAAACTGCAAATGCGGCACTAGACCTTCGATGACCACGGCAAAACTGATTGCCATAATGACCATCAATGCCACGCTGATACGTGCCACTAAAGCGGTGCCAAACCAAACTAAAAGCGCGATGACAGTGGCAAATAAAAGGCTTAACCAAGCTCGATCGGGTAAAAGGGAATCAGGGCCAGTGAATCCCAGCTGAGTTAGGTTCGCACTCAAAATGCTGGCGCCGGCGCTAATGTAGGCGTACATCAAAATCATCATGATGAACATCAGACTAAGGTTGTTCAACATGGCCCAACGCGGCCCTAAAACCAGCTTCACTAAGGTGTTAAAGGAGGTGGGTGGCTCTTTAACATCAACGCTGGCTATTGACGTGGGTTTTCTAACGGTTTCTAGCACAGCTAAATTGGTGTTTACCAAGCTCTTGGCTGCGAGATACGTGAGCCACCAAACAGTCACCAGGCCAACAAACGACCAGAACGTCCATGCACCGGCTGAAACCATGGGCAGTGCAAACATGCCAGCGCCAACGGCTCCGCCCGCGACTAAAACAACACCGTGCCATACGGGCTTACTTGTGTTTTCTAGTCTCAAATTATGCCTCTGAGTGCGAGTGATCGGGTTTTGCCGCCCTTTTTAACACCGTCCTTAATAGGGGTTGTCGATTCGCTTAGGCTGATCATACAGCTCGCCGTGCATCAACTCTTTTAGTGCATAATACGATGGCATTTTACGTAAACGGCCGTCTCGGTGATCAACCAGGCCATAACCTGGGTTAATTAGCTGCCACCAGTAAACACTGTCAACCCACCCGCTTTGCCACGCTATTTGGTAGTAGAGTTTTAGGTACTCGGCTTGGGTAACTTCATCGCAAGTGCGAGTTGGGTTTCCTGAGTTGGGGGTGTAAGGTTTGGTATTAAGTAGAGGCCAATTTGTTTCCGTGATCCAAAGCTCATCTTCACTGCGATTAGATAATTTGGTCATGGCCTTAGCTAATCGTAATTTATTTTCCAAATCAAACACACCATATTGAGTGCCATAAGGTGAATGCCGGCGGTTTACATACAGAAGCGCTGCATTGGCGTCTAAACGATAACGGCGGAAATTGAACAGGGTGCGCCAGCTTAGCAATGGTTCAAAATCGATGATTGAGGAGCCCAATAACTTGATGCCCTCAAACTCGGCTCTCAACTCTTCGGCTTTTTCTTGCAGGCTCAAAGCTTGACCTGAATGCGCGCACCCCCATTTCGTACGATTTACTGCGTTACCAATCCAATACGTATTTGTAAGGTGGCGTGTGGCCTGAATTATCTCGCGTAATTGGCTTTGCCACTGACTCAATTCCAGCACGCTGTCGCGGCTTTGTAATACGTTGATTACGAAGGCTTTATTGGGGAACATTTCCATGAAACGCACGTAATCAGGCAGCGCCTGAATATCCCAACTCGGGATTCGTACCAGCAATCGCTTAACCCCCAGCTCTTGCACCATTTCGACCATTTGCTCTGCGTACTCTAGGTCCATCGAAAGGCTAAGACCGATAAAATCTTCGGCGGACTTCGTGGATGCCTGCTTTTTAAGCGTCAGGTACTGCGCCATAATTAAAGGCAGGCCAATTAAATTGCTGAAGGCAACTTTACAGTATTCCCAAACGTTGCCTAAGCCTGAGCGTGGTTTATCTTCATCGCGCATTTTGTAGGGTTGGCACGAATATGGGTCCCACCAATCGGGTTGATTTTTTGTGCGTTGTATTGGTCTGTGTTTCTCGGAGGAAGTCATGCTTTTTCCACTGTTCATCTACAATCGATTCTCTAAACTCAGATTATGTATCACGAACACTCTTCACATTGCTCGTACGGTGGCAAAAGTGTCACCATTTTTTTGACCTTAGTTAAAGACAGTTGAAGGTTGTTAGGTTTGCTGTCGCCCCATTCAATTCATTATTGAATTGAATGGTCATGAGCTGGTTCGGCTGAGTACGTTTACCGATGACGAGAGCGCATATTAGCCTATTCCCAGTTTGAACGTTAGTGTCGTGGTTTAATGTTCACGGACACATTATTAACAGACAATACCAGCCCCTTAATGGGGTGTTGCGATGAGCCAGGAAAGGAACCTTTAAAAAAGCTAGGCGCAAAGCTGTCTTAACGATTACTATTTATTGCTGGATAACCAAAGCGCCGTGCCGCTGCATCACTACTTTTTCTCGAACACCAAATCCCATACGCCATGACCCAACCGAACTCCACGCGCTTCATACTTGGTGCCTGGGCGATAATCTGGCTTAGGTGCATACTCCTTGGTCGTGTTTCTAATGTCATTATTGGCACTCAGTACTTCCAGTATGTGTTCGGCGTAATTCTCCCAATCCGTGGCCACATGAATGCGGCCATTTGGCTCAAGTTTACGCACTAAGGTTTCAACAAAAGCCGGCTGAATTAAGCGACGTTTATGATGGCGTTTTTTGTGCCAAGGGTCTGGGAAAAATATTTGCACTCGGCTTAAGCTGTGATCGGGGATTTGCTGCTCCAGCACACGTACCGCATCATCTCCAGACACGCGGACATTGTTCAACTCCTGCTGCCTGACTTGCACAAGAAGGCTGCCTACGCCTGGTTTATGTACCTCAATACCGAAAAAATTCATCTCAGGGCTGTGTGATGCCATCTCAGCTAAAGACAAACCGTTACCAAAACCGATTTCCAACACAACCGGAGCATGACGGCCAAATAGGTTATCAAGGTCCAGCTTTTGGTCACCCAAATCAACACCAAACATAGACCAGCCTTGATCAATTGCATTTTGTTGGCCTTTAGTCAGTTTTCCCTCGCGTTTAACAAAACTTCGAATAGGGCGGATCATTTTTTCGTTGTCGTTCATTGGTGAATACTCACTCGAAAATAAAAGTAGAACATAAAGACTGGCAGCACAGATAAGCGCTACTGATAGAAAATTAGACGGCTATTTTACCGTTTAATGCGCCTTAGGGTCTCAATTATGGCGTGATTGATTTATAATCTTTCTTCCGCTGACATCAGCGGAGTTCTCAGGGCGGGGTGAAAGTCCCCACCGGCGGTAATGATGACCACTAACAGTTTGGTCATTTAGCCCGCGGGCGCTCTCTAGGTTTCTTTATTTTTCCATAAATAATAACAGATGAGAGGACAAGCAGATTCTGGTGCGATTCCAGAGCCGACAGTGACAGTCTGGTTATGAGAATAAGGTATTAAAGCTCATGCAACATGAGCGAAAGTCGTGCTGTGTATTGGCATCATTTACTTTGCTACTCGCAAAGTGATTGGTTTCGGTTGTGTGCATGCGTGCCTTGTTTGCCCTCAATTAACCCAATAATTTAATTGAGATAATACATATGAGCATTTCATCCATCGCAAATCGTGATCGCATCGCGTTTGTTCAGGCCTGCTGGCATCGGGATATCGTTGATCGACTAAGGGACTCATTTGAAACCGAATTCAACCGACTTAATGATAAGCAAATAGACTTTATTGAAGTTCCAGGGGCATTAGAAATACCGTTGCACTGTAAAGCATTGGCTGACACTGGTAAATACGCGGGTATTGTGGCAGCTGGCTTGGTTGTGGACGGTGGTATTTATCGCCACGATTTTGTGGCTAGCACTGTTATTGATAATTTAATGCGAGTGCAAATAGATACCGGCGTTGCCATTTTTTCGGCTGTACTTACACCGCATCACTTTCATGCAAGTGAAGAACATCACGCTTTTTTTAAAGAGCATTTTATACTTAAAGGCAAAGAAGCCGCTGAGGCATGCTCGGCTACGCTAGAGCAACTGGCCACACTCTAAAACCCCATATCTTACAATTTTCGTTTGAATTAAGTGCTGTTACTGGTTCTATAGCAGCACTTAATTCCATTGCAATGCACTCAGTTTCTTGCGGTGTGCATAAAAATAAACGTCTTACGGCTTTCCAGTGCGTATTACTCAGTGAACCTTGTCGTTTAGGTTCTGTGATTTAGAGTATGATCTACTCATCAAACACTTAATCATAAAACACCATGCTTGATTCAGCCATCTCACTTATTAACGACATTCTTTGGGGGAAGTGGCAGGTATTGATTGTGCTGTTAGTGGCCGCAGGGCTGTGGTTCACGATGCGTTTGGGGGCAATTCAGTTGCGCCATTTTGGGCATATGTTCTCACTGTTGCGCAATAGCACTACGAGTAGCAAAGAGGGCATTAGTTCGTTTCAGGCCTTGTGTACCAGTTTGTCGGCGCGCGTTGGCACCGGCAACTTAGCTGGGGTGGCGATTGCCATCTCTTTAGGTGGTTCTGGTGCTGTATTTTGGATGTGGGTTATTGCCATTTTAGGTATGGCTACAGGCTATGCAGAGAGTTTGCTAGCTCAGGTTTATAAGGTACGTAATAGCAACGGTGAGTTTCGTGGTGGGCCTGCTTATTACATCAAACAAGGCCTAGGGAAGAGTTGGTTGGCGGTGCTTTTTTCCGTTTGTATTTTCATGGGTTATGGTTTGTTTTTCAGTGCCTTTCAAGCAAATAATATTGCCAGTGCCGTGAACCACAGTTACGGTTTTCCAACACAGTATGTGGGGGCTGTGGTAATGGTGTTAGCGGGCATTATTGTGATGGGGGGCTTACGCTCAGTCGCACGGTTCGCTGAATGGGTGGTGCCTTTTATGGGCATTGCTTATGTACTCACTGCTGTCGGTATTACCATCGTCAATATTGAATTGGTGCCCAGTATGCTAGGCGACATTGTTCTGTCAGCCTTTGGTTTACAAGAAGCGGGCAGTGGTGCAATTGGTGCCGCCATCAAGAACGGCATCCAACGTGGTTTGTTCTCCAATGAAGCGGGGTCAGGCAGCGCACCGCACGCTGCGGCTGGTGCTACACCGGTACCTAACCACCCGGCATCACAAGGTTATGTACAAATGTTGGGCGTATTTTTCGATACAATCGTGCTGTGTACTTGCACGGCCATTATTATTTTATTGTCAGATTTTGACGGGGTTAATGGTGAGTTAAGTGGTATCCGCATTACGCAAGACGCCATGGAATCACACATTGGAACCTACGGCGGCCATTTTGTAGCCATTGCGCTTACTTTGTTTGCTTTTACGTCAGTGGTGGCGAATTTTGCGTACGCACAAAGTAATTTGCGCATATTCAAGATGGATAATAAGTTTGGCAATTGGACTTACATCGCGATTTATTTAGCGATGGTGTTCTGGGGCGCCAGTGCTACGTTAACCCAAGTGTTGGCTGCCGCTGATATGGCCTTGGGGTTGATGACAGTGGTTAATGTGATTGCACTGATTCTTCTTACACCCACTATTGTGGCGGTAAGCAAAAATTACATTACAAAAAAGGACGCGGGGCACGCAATTACGTTTCAAAAAAATGAATGCCAAATTCAAGGCAATATTGAGAGCGACGCATGGGATTAAATGCGTAAGCGTTGATTAAAACCTCGGCAAAATTAAAGAGACTTACTGAAGCTCGACAAGATTGCTGATCGCCACATTGGCTCTAACTGGTTTTCCGTATCAATAGACCGATGAAAGCGCTTATGTACACCAGCTGGCTTTGAGCCAGTGCAGATCAAGGCATTGCATTAGAATGCCATAAAAAAAGCGCTTTGGTTATAGGGCCAAAGCGCTTAAGCAAACTAAATAAGTAGGGGTGGGGTATATCTAGTTTGGTTTTCAAATGAAAAACAACATATCGATACGGCTCGTTCATACCGCTTCGACACAGACAGTTATAACAAATTTTGTAAGGCATTATCTAGAAAATAGTCATTTGTAACAAAAAATTAATAAACTGTCACTTATGTTACAAGAAGATGTATTGAAATAGTTAGAGTTATGCGTAGCGTATATCCACAATTACGTAACTCGTTTTCTCATTATTGATGGTTATCCACACTTCATCGTCCACCTCCTTTTTAAGAAGTGCCTGCGCTAATGGCGAGTCTATGCTGATGTCACCGTTTTGAGTGTTGGTTTCATCGGGCCCCATAATACGGTAAGTTAGAATTTGACCGTCGTCCTTTTCAAGCTCGATTGTCGCCGTAAAAAACACCTTGCTGGGGTCTCCTATTTTGCTTACCACTTGTAAGTCAGGCATGCGTTTTTGTAAATAACGAATTCGACGATCAATGCCTGCTTGTTCCTTTTTTCGGTAAATATACTCAGCATTTTCTGAACGATCACCTTCAGCGGCGGCGGCGGCTAACGCATCATTAACGATTCTTCGCTTAGCCCAGAGTGCCTTCATCTCTTGTTCTAAAGCCGCATAACCTTGAGGGGTAATAATGGGGGTGGACCTGGGTTGTGGGGGGCGCCATCGGCTCATATTGATAATCGTCTGTTGGGTGTAAAGTTTAGTTCGATGATTCCTTGATTGCTGCTTAACCTAAGGGCATACTTGCGCCCAATGAGCACGGCCAATAATCAATAGATAAGGACCGTTAATGATAAACCGAGCCGAACACATATTGAAGCACACCTTCGGGTATGTTTCTTTCCGCGGTAAGCAAAAAGAAGTCATTCAAACCCTTCTCGATGGACAAGATGCGTTGGTTTTGATGCCAACGGGTGGCGGCAAATCTCTGTGTTATCAAATTCCTGGTTTAGTGCGTGAAGGGCTGGCTATTGTGGTTTCTCCACTAATTGCATTGATGCAAGACCAAGTGAATGCATTACAACAACTCGGGCTAAATGCATCGTACCTGAACTCCACTCAAAGCCGTGAGCAGCAGAATATTGTTATGCGCTCAATGCATGATGGGTCTTTAGATATTCTATACGTTGCGCCGGAACGCCTGTTGCTAGAAAGCACATTAAACCGTTTGATGGCCGCGGATATTTCTCTGATTGCGATTGACGAAGCGCATTGTGTTTCGCAGTGGGGGCACGACTTTCGAGCGGATTACCTTGGCTTACACGTGTTGCGACAAGCCTTCCCTGGTGTGCCTAGGGTTGCGCTCACGGCAACCGCAGACGAGCGTACGCGCGTAGAGATTATTGAGAGGTTGGCGTTAGAAAATCCATCGGTATTCGTAAGCAGTTTTGATCGTCCTAATATCCGTTATATTGTGCAGGAAAAGGGCGACGCGAAGGCCCAGTTAATTAAGTTTTTACAGAACCACCGAAATGAAGCGGGCGTGGTTTACTGCATGACCCGCAATAGAGTGGATGGCATAGCGGCATGGTTGCAGGCGCGGAAGGTTAACGCTTTACCGTATCATGCAGGTATGAGCGCTGATGAGCGTGCTGAGAATCAGCGTCGCTTTTTGCGCGAAGATGCCGTTGTAATGGTGGCCACGGTGGCTTTTGGTATGGGCATAGATAAGCCTGATGTCAGATTCGTAGCACACCTTGATTTACCCAAAAGCATGGAGGCGTATTATCAGGAAACCGGGCGTGCTGGTCGCGATGGCCAGCCAAGCGAAGCGTGGATGGTGTACGGTTTGCAAGACGTGGTTCGTATTGCAAAAATGGTGCAAGACTCCAGCGCCAATGACAATCACAAACGAGTGGAGCGGGCGAAAATTGACAGCTTGCTTGGCTGGTGTGAGACAAACACGTGTCGCCGTCGAGCCTTATTGCGCTATTTTGGTGAGGCACGTGATGAAGCGTGCGGTAACTGCGATGTATGCATTACTCCCCCAAAAACGTGGGACGCCACCGAGGCAGCACAAAAACTGCTGTCGAATGTCTATCGCACAGGCCAGCGTTTTGGCTCTGGGCACGTGATTGACGTTTTGCGTGGTAAAGACAACCAAAAAATACAACAGTTCGGGCATCATAAAATCAGCACTTATGGGATTGGTGCCGATCGCAGTGATAGACAATGGCGTTCCATTATTCGTCAGTTGTTAGTGCAAAATTACTTGTTGATAAACGAGGACCAATACGGAGCATTGCAACTCACTGAAAAAGCTCGAGGTCTATTAAAGGGCGAGATAGAAATTTATCTACGAGAAGACATAGAAGCGGCTAAACCAGAACGGATTAAAAAGCGTACGTTCAACGTTTCTGAAGCGGACCAAGACCTGTGGGAGGCTTTAAAAAATCGCCGTAAACAATTAGCCGATGACCAAGGTGTACCTCCATTTCATATATTTCACGACGCCACTTTAATGGAGATGATGCAACACCGTCCGCAAGATAATGCGGAGCTGCTGACTATTAACGGAGTAGGAGAAGTCAAATTAGAAAAATACGGCGACGATTTTCTGGAAGTACTGTGTCGATTTCCAAATTAAATGAGAATAAATCAGAGTAATAGGAGTTGTTTTTGGCTATGAATTCCTTACTTTAGGTTGCATCCAAATTCACTTCTGGCGATTATCATGGCAAGTAAAATATGGCAATATCTGCCTCATACTCGCGGATTTACCAGTTAAGTTGCAATAGTGCGCTTGTATCATTCTTTCTTTACGGATTGCGGTGACTGATAACATGTGCTTGTTAATAAATCAGCGGGGCTAACGAAGAGTTTAGCAAAGCGCCGTCGTGATCACATTTGATATGATTCGGCATGACCAAACGCACCGAAGAAAGGCTTTTATCAATGTCTGATTCCATTAATTCGAAAATTGGCGCTATTGAGTGGCGCGATTTAACCGTAGAACACGCTAAGGATGTGGCTGGTTTTTATCAATCAGTGGTGGGTTGGAAGGCTGAGCCGGTTTCGATGGGTGATTATGATGACTACAATATGAATCTTGCCGATGATGGAGAAACCGTTGCGGGTGTGTGTCATGCGCGAGGCGATAATGCTGGGCTCCCAGCTCAGTGGATGATGTACGTTAGAGTGGCTAATGTGGCGCAGAGCGTTGCGGCTGTGAAAAACCTTGGAGGCAAGGTCATCTCTGGTCCTAACTCATTTGGCGGAGATACGTATTACGTAATTAACGACCCAGCCGGTGCGGTACTGACGATTTTTTCAAAGGCTCTTTAGCAGCGCTTCTGTAACCAGTCAATCATGTCTTCAAACACGTGAGCTTGTTCAGGTTCATTGAAAATTTCATGATACAAGTCTTCGTATAATTTAAGTGTTTTATCAGAACTGGCGCACCGATTATACACAAACTCTGAGCCGCTGGGGGCTGTAATATTGTCACCAGTGCCGTGCATCACCATGAGAGGTATTGATACGGTATTGATTTCGGCCTTTACTCTTTCCATGGTGTTGGTCATTTCCACTAAGAAGTTTGCTGTTAATTTGTCTTTACTAACCAGTGGATCTTGCATGTAGTTGTCGACCACCGTTTTATCGCGGCTAATACCAGAAGCGTCAAGAGCCAGCACTCGGGCTTTAGGGAACAGTTTGGCAACCCCTTTAATGAGTGAAACCTGCCACGCAGGCGGTTCTTGCGGGCTTTCTATCGCCGCACCTGACAACAAGGCGCCGTTAAATTTATGTTGATGGTCTAGTAAAAAACGACTGGTGATTAAGCCCCCCATGCTGTGTCCTACGATAAAGACTGGGGTAGCGATGTTTTCCGCAGTCACTTTGTTATACAGTTTAAGTGCCGCATCGTGGAAATCATTAAAACTGTCTATGTGGCCACGCATGCCATCAGAACGACCGTGTCCCGGTAAATCGATGGCATATAAGGAGAACCCGGCTTTATTCAGCGCTTCGGCTAAATGATCGTAGCGTTGGCTATGTTCGGCCAAGCCATGAATCACCATTACGACACCTTTTTTAGGTGTGTCTGTAGGCCATGTACGGTAGTAGAGGCCTTGGTCTGTCTGCTCGATAATGCGTGTGTTCATATCTTTTGGCTACTGAGTTTCGTTGTGAAAGCGGGCTAAACTTAAACAATACTACAGTACCGCTTGTAGGAATTGAAATTATCGACAGACCCTAATGCCCAGAAAATAAAAAAGCGGCTTTTGCATGAGCTTGTTTGGTCAGCAAGGAATGATTCCGGTGATCGACCCCTTGAAAGAATTGCCTTTGTATCGCGGCGATGTCATTTGTGCGGCCGGCGTGCCGTAATACTAAAACGGTGCGTTCAACATCATTGAGAAGCGTGTCGACAACGTGCTGATCAAATTGAGGTTTATTGAACGACGGATCAAGCTCACCGAGCTTGGATGCTTCATCAAACACAGAAAACAATTCATCTAACTTTTGATTGCTTTCAGCCATTAAATTGCTGCAAACCTGCCAATGTTCGCGATTAATAAGATCGTCCCAGACGTACTTGCTTAACTTGGCGGCTGATTTAGGGTTCTCGTGATGCAAAATTAGAAACTGCTCTAAAGCATCAGACTCTGTGCCTAGCACTCTGCTGATAGAGAAGAAATCGTGAAACCGCTCTGGCTCTTTTCTTTCTTTGTAAAGATCGAGCATTTCGCGCTTTTTTCTTTCTAATGCATGCTTGGCACCAGGAAAGGCTTCGGCAAGCTCTGCCCAGCCGTGCAGGCAGTGCGATAACCTAACGGCGTAAAGAGCGTAAGGGTCGTCGTCTAAGGCATGATCAAAAAAGTGTTCATAGAATTTCAGGGCATTAACAAAGTCACCGGCCTGATGAGCTGTTTGTGCGTCTTTTAAAACGACTAATATTTTAGGTTCTTGCATGCGGGTGCTTAGATAGTTTGAACGCGGCCCAATTATTCTGCACTCCTTGCCTAAATTCAATTAAATCAAAAAATCCCTAATTAAATTGCCGCATTGAGCTTTCTCAAGCTCACGTATGTGCGCAGTTTTTATTAATTTTCGTGTGTTGTTGAAGCATGTTAGCTTGATGAGTGATCTTCGGCGACCCAGGAACCCAACCCATCAAAGACTAAGGAGAACATTGCTGGCCACTAAACTAGCTAAGAGCATTCGTGGGTCAGCGGCGGTTAGCCGGCGCTGATTCAATGAGCTTAAATCATGCCAAGTTCAAGCTTTGCTTCTTCTGACATGTTGTCCATGGTCCAAGGAGGGTCAAACACCAGTTCAACGCGCGCATCGGAAACGCCGATTACGCTTTTCACTGCATTCTCGACAATGCCAGGGAAGGTCTCTGCCACTGGGCAACCTGGAGCGGTAAGCGTCATGGTGACATCCACAAAGTAGTTATCATCCACTTCAAATCCGTATATTAACCCCAGATCATATATATTAACTGGAATCTCAGGGTCATAAACCGTGCGCAATGCTTCAACAATGTCTGGGCCCAGTTGCTCAGGAGTGCGTTGTCTCAGTGCCGCTTCGTCAACGGGTTGATCGGCGCCTTCTCGAGGTACGATATAAGGTCTAAGTTCTTCAGTCATAATCAATCACTTTAACATCATGACGGCTTTGTTGATGGCCGCGACTAAGGCGTCAATGTCTTCTTTTGAGTTGTAAAAAGCTAAGGAGGCTCGAGCCGTGGCATCCACCCCGAAAAATTCCATCACAGGCATAGCGCAGTGATGACCAACGCGTATTGCGATGCCTTGGTGATCTAATAATGTTCCGAGGTCTGACGCATGCACACCGTTGATTTGAAACGACAAAATGCTGGCTTTGTTATCCGCCGAGCCGATCATGCTAAGGCCTTCAATCTCAGATAATCTGTGTGTTCCGTAATCGAGCAGCTCTTTTTCATAAGCGGCGATGTTGGCGATGCCAATATCAGAAACGTAGTCTAGGCCAGCGGCCAAACCAATGACACCAGCGATATTAGGTGTGCCTGCTTCGAATTTATGAGGCAGTTCATTAAAGGTGGTGCCGGAAAAGCTCACCACTTTGATCATATCGCCGCCACTTTGGTAAGGTGGCATCGCGTCAAGTAATTCACGTTTACCATACAGCACGCCTATGCCCGTGGGCGAAAAAATTTTATGACCTGAGAACGCATAAAAATCACAATCAAGTGCTTGTACGTCGACCTCGGTGTGCGCAATGGCTTGCGCGCCATCGACCATCACTTTGGCACCCACGTTGTGCGCTGCTTCAATAATAGCTTTGATTGGCGTGATGGTGCCCAGCGCGTTTGATAGCTGAGTGATGGAAACAAACTTGGTTTTCTCGCTGAGTAACTTTGTGTATTCG
Source organism: uncultured Arenicella sp. (assembly GCA_937974565.1). Taxonomy (GTDB): domain Bacteria; phylum Pseudomonadota; class Gammaproteobacteria; order Arenicellales; family Arenicellaceae; genus Arenicella. The sequence goes on along the minus strand of CALJWL010000037.1, from coordinate 55,283 downwards.
TCTAGCAAAAAATTGCCGTTCTTGTCGATTGGCGCAACCACCAATTTTATGCCAATTTGCTGTTCCAACAATTGCCAAGGAACAATGTTCGAATGGTGTTCCATGGTGCTGATAATAATTTCATCGCCGGCCTGTAAGAAAGCGCGGGCATAAGAATGCGCCACTAAGTTGATGGACTCGGTGGTGCCATTAGTGAATATTATCTGCGCGTCAGACTCGGCGTTAATGAAGGATTGTACAGTGACTCTGGCGGCTTCAAATTTGTCGGTGGCGCGTTGGCTCAGTGTGTGTATGCCACGATGAACGTTGGAATTATCGTTCTCATAATACGCCTTGATTGTGTCGATGACCTGTTGAGGTTTCTGAGTTGACGCGCCGTTATCCAAATAAACAAGGTCGTGCCCTGAAACTTTTTGATTCAAAGTCGGGAAGTCAGATCGAACTTTTTCAAGGTCGAAGCGAACGGCTTGTGGTTGACTTGGTTCGCCTTTTGTCGCCATGTTAGCTGCTTGATTCATGCGTTTTCGTTACCTGTGTCTCAGTCTCACTAAGGCGATGGCTAAGTTAGCTCTAAACCAACGATTCAAGGCCTGACAGAAGTTCTCCGGCGATGAGTTGCGTGAGCTCGGTTTTTATTGATTCAACATCAATGCGTTTGACTACTTCGTTTGCGAAGGCGAAGGTTAATAAGCCACGAGCCTGCGCCTCATTAATACCACGAGACTTAAGATAGAACAGTGAGGTTTCGTCTAGTTGGCCTACGGTTGCACCATGCGAACATTTAACATCGTCAGCGTAAATCTCAAGTTGAGGTTTGGTGTCGGCTTCGGCGTTTTTTGACAACAACAAGTTATTGTTTTGTTGGTCCGCAACCGTGAGCTGCGCGTCTTGTGCCACGATAATGCGGCCTTTGAACACGCTGCGGGCGTTATCGTCTAATACGGCTTTGTAGTATTCATCGCTGGTGCAATGCGGCACGGCGTGATTCACTTCGGTGTGATTGTCAATGTGTTGGCGGCCCGCGCCCAATACCAACCCATTCATCTCCATGTGAGCGCCTTCACCCAATAAGTGGGTGTTCACGTCATTGCGTGTTATTAAGCCACTTAATGCAATGTTGTGATTTTTAACGTTAGAGCCGCGTTCTTGTTTAATAAATACGCCGCCAATATGAAACGCGTGGTCAGACTCTTGCTGAATTTTATAATGATCGATGTGTGCGTTTTCGCCCGCGAAAATTTCAGTCACGTTATTGGCCAAATAGGCTTGACCGTCTACGCCAATGTGGCGCTCTATTACGGTGCATTTGGTATTGGCGCCGGCGATGATAACGTTGCGAGTGTGGCTAACTGTATCATGGCTTTGTGACACAAACACCACTTCAAGAACGTCTTCCAGCACTTGATTGTTGGTCAATCTGATCACGTAACCATCTTGTGCATAGGCGGTATTCAATGCGGTAAAACCATGCGGTTTATTTGGCAACGAGGTGTTGAATTGTTCCGCCAACTGATCGGGTGACTCTGATAAGGTTGATGCCAAAGTGCTAGCGGAGCCAATCGTGCTTGCTGTTGAGTGTTCAGCGTCGTAAAAACCATCCACGAACACCAGTCTTGGGTTATTGGTTTCTGGTAATGCGATTGATAAGGCTTGCGGCGAAGTGAGTGTGAACGCATTACTTTTCAGTTTGCGTAAATTGGTGTAACGCCATTCTTCATCGCGAACGCCAGGAAGCCCCAGCTCTTTGAACTGCGCAAGGGCGCTTTTGCGTAAATCGTTCAGCCATGCAACATCTGCGAACGATATTGATGCGTGAGAGTCGACCCAGCTTTGGGGTTGTTCTGCCGCTATCATGTTAGCTTGCCTCTGCCACAGCGTGTTTTGATAAGCCTTCAATCCAGCCGTAGCCTTCGGCTTCCAGTTTTAAGGCCAGCTCTTTGTCACCGGTTTTTACAATCTTGCCTTCGGCTAATACGTGTACGTAGTCCGGAATAATATGGTCTAGCAAACGCTGATAATGGGTGACCACCACCATGGCGCGATCTGGTGAGCGCAAAGCATTGACACCATCGGACACAATTTTTAAAGCATCGATATCCAAGCCAGAGTCGGTTTCGTCTAGCAATGCCAGTTTGGGCTCTAACATGGCCATTTGCAGAATTTCATTGCGTTTCTTTTCGCCGCCAGAGAAGCCTTCGTTGACAGAGCGCTTTAAGAATTCTTGCTTCATCTCGACTAACGCTGCTTTTTCGCGAATCAATTTAAGAAAATCACCCGCACTGATTTCGGGTTGCTCATTGTATTTGCGAATTGAGTTAACGGCGGCTTTTAGCATGGCCATATTACTCACACCGGGTATTTCTACAGGGTATTGAAATGCCAGGAAGACGCCTTCACAAGCACGCTCGTCAGCTTCTAGCTCAGTTAAGTCTTTGCCAAAGTATTCAATTGAACCCTGAGTGATTTCGTAACCATCTCGGCCCGCGATTACGTTCGACAGAGTGCTTTTACCTGCGCCATTAGGCCCCATAATAGCGTGTACTTCGCCAGCCTTAACGTCAAGGTTAAGACCTTTGAGTATGGGGGTGCCAAACACTTCGGCGTGTAAATCTTTGATTACTAACATGGTTGTCTCGTTCTGTTTATCTGTCTCGGCTTTCAGCCGTAATTACGCCGCCGGCGATGTTGATCTTCTTAGCCTTATTAAATGGGTTAGGCGGCATTCATCGTTATTTAAGGTTGGTTTATCCAACGGCGCCTTCTAGAGAAATCTCTAATAGTTTTTGGGCTTCTACAGCAAATTCCATCGGCAACTCTCGGAACACCTCTTTGCAAAAGCCATTCACAATCATTGATACAGCCGCTTCTTCATTGAGACCGCGTTGCATTAAATAGAAAAGTTGGTCTTCTGAAATTTTTGACGTCGTGGCCTCGTGTTCGAGGTTGGCGCTTGGGTTCTGAGCTTCAATGTAAGGGAAGGTGTGCGCACCGCAACGGTCACCCATTAGCAACGAATCGCATTGTGAAAAATTGCGTGCGTTATCTGCGCCCTTTAAAATTTTGACTAAGCCGCGATAGGTGTTTTGCCCATGGCCAGCCGAAATGCCTTTAGAGATGATGGTGCTGGACGTGTTTTTGCCCATATGGATCATCTTGGTGCCGGTATCGGCCTGTTGCTTATTGTGCGTAAGCGCGACGGAGTAGAATTCGCCAACGGAGTTGTCGCCCTGCAATACCACACTTGGGTACTTCCAAGTAATGGCCGAGCCAGTTTCAACTTGGGTCCACGAAATCTTAGAATTATCGCCCTTGCACACGCCGCGTTTGGTGACAAAGTTATAGATACCGCCTTTGCCATTCTCGTCGCCTGGGTACCAATTTTGCACGGTGGAGTATTTAATCTCAGCGTCTTTGTGCGCGACTAATTCAACCACGGCTGCGTGCAATTGATTTTCGTCACGTTGTGGCGCAGTGCAGCCTTCAAGGTAACTTACGTAGGAACCTTCATCCGCAATAATCAGAGTGCGTTCGAATTGGCCGGTGTTCATTTCGTTAATGCGAAAATACGTGGACAGTTCCATGGGGCAGCGCACGCCTTTTGGGATGTAAACGAATGAGCCGTCAGAGAATACGGCCGCGTTCAGAGCCGCATAGTAATTGTCTTGCGTGGGAACTACGCTCCCCAGATATTGCTTCAGTAGTTCAGGGTGTTCATGCACGGCTTCTGAAATAGGCATGAAGATGACACCCGCTTCAGAAAGGGTTTCACGAAACGTGGTTCGCACAGACACACTGTCGAACACCGCATCCACCGCCACATTCGCGAGCATCTTTTGCTCTTCCAGTGGGATGCCTAATTTTTCATAAGTCTCAAGCAGTTTAGGGTCTACTTCGTCCAAGCTATTGAGCTTGGGCATCTCTTTGGGAGCGGAATAATAGGCGATGTCTTGAAAATTAATTTTCGGGTAATCAATGTGTGCCCAATCAGGCTCGGTCATTTTTTCCCAGCGACGGAAGGCCTTCAGGCGATACTCTAGCATGAACGCTGGCTCGCCCTTTTTCTCAGAAATACGGCGTACAATGTCTTCGTTTAAACCTGGCTCAAAAGTGTCGGATTCAATATCAGTGACAAAGCCCTCTTTGTACTCGCGTTTAACGAGTTCTTTTAGTTCTTTATTGGGTTCTTCCAATAGGGTTTGTTCTACGCTGTGGTCAGACATAATTTCCTACCAATTAAAGGTATATTCTGTATGGCTATTTGCTAATTTGTACCGGGATATTCCCGATTTGAGTGACGTCTTGCATGGTGGCCATGGTTTGCACATCGCGACTTTTTACAAGATCATTTAAGCTTTTACTGTCTAGAAACTCGTAAAATTGGTTGCTCAAATTTGTCCACAAACCGTGCGTTAAACACGGCGTGTTTTCGCTGCATGCACTGCCGCCACAAGCCAGATTTATTTGTTCATCAGCGGCCACCAAAATATCAGCCAGCGATATTTCTTTATCGCCTTTTGCTAACATATAACCGCCTTTAGCGCCGCGAATCGAATTTACTAAGCCTGATTTCTTTAGGCTGCGAAAAAGTTGCTCTAAGTAGGCCAGCGAAATATTTTGTCGCTCGGATACATCCACTAAAGAGACACAGCCAATCTTCGCATGCAGCGCTAAGTCCATCATTGCGGTAACCGCATATCGGCCTTTAGTGGTCAGTTTCATAAGAGAATACAGTAAGCAGCAATAGATATGTAAGCAGTGTAAGCCGTCGGCCGTAAAACCTGAGTGATTTACTCGGGTATCGGAGTATAGGAGCGAAAAATCAAGTAATCAAGGGATTTTACGGTAAAAAGAGTCGTGAGTTTCTGCCTTTGATTGCGCCTTGCTCTTGTAAATGTTGGCTAAATTGTCTAGGTTTTAAGTTCGATAGTCATAGGCACTTGAAGCGGGGGTTAAGGGTACGATGATCATGGGTAAAAAAGTCATAGTGTTGATTGCGTTTTGTTTATACGCGGTCAATACGGGAATCATGGGGCAGTCTCGCTTACCGATCAGTGTCTCCAACACGGCATTGCCTGCCACAACACTGACGGATTACACCGTGCGCGTTGATTTAACCGCGATGAATGCGCCGGGGTTCGACTTCACTAATAATGGAGACGATCTTATTGCGTGGAATGCCGATACCACGGCGCAACTGGATTTTTACGTGGAGAGCATTGATCCGGTTGGTGAAACGGCGGTTGTTTGGGTTCGCGTTCCAAGTGTGCCGCCGAGTCCACCCAACACCGAACTTTTTTTGGATTACAACCGCACGGACGTTGTAAGCCCGTTAAGTAATTTGGCGAACACATTTTTAAACGACGGTTTTACTTATCATAGCCAACCACACACGACCGCCGCGCCTGGCCCAGAAACGCGTGCCGCCGCTGAAGCCGAATTTAATTTTAACGAAGTAACCTCTAATCCTGCGTATGGGTGTACAACGTTAAGTCAAATCGACGATGACCATAGTTCGATATTTACCCAAAACGGTGATTTTGGGCTTGCGATCACGAGTCAGATTGTCATACCTGCCGATGCGCTTTATGAATTTAGGTTGGGTGCTGATTTTGGTAGTGGTGGTGAACTGTACATTGACGGTATTGCGCTTGAAGCCGATTGGATGGATGATTTGTGGTGGGCAACCAGTTATGCGAACCCCGATGTATTGCAAGGTTCGCAGTTTTTAACGGCTGGGGCACACACTCTTAGAGCATTAGGATATGAACGTTGCTGTGATGGGCCAGCCAGTTTGCAATATCGGTTTGATTCAGACGGCGATGGCTCATTAGCCGATGAGACATTTACGGATCTCACCACAAGCTCTCCCGGAATTATTCTGCGCGCTCCTTCTTGCCCGACCGCACAAGCCACGATCGGGCCTGTGACTACGGTGCCCGTAACTCTGGCTAAACTCTCCACTACTAAGGCTGGGCCTTTCATTAAACTGAACTGGGAAACGGCCGACGAAACGTTTAACGCCGGCTTTAACGTTTGGACCTTAACTGACGGTGGCGCTGCAAAAATTGAATCGCCATCTGATTCGCAGTCAGCGGTTTGATTCCACCGACACTCTTTACTATTCATGGCGTATTAATGCGCGCAAGTACTCTAACCTAGAAAACGTGGTGCTATCGAGTGTGGACATCAATGGTGTTCAAGAATTTTTTGGCCCCTTTGATGTGGGTGAAACTTATGGCGCAAGCTTTACACCTCAACCGATCGACTGGCAGTTCGTGCATGCTGAGTTTGAAAAATCAATGCGCCAACGTGGGTTTCGAAAAAGTGCCAACCGCTGGCGCCAGAGCCGAGCCCAATATGATGCCAGTGAAACGGCGAGCCAGATAGTGCAAGTGGGTGTTGAACACACCGGTGTGTATCGAGTCACTTATGAAGACTTGCTTGCTGAAGGCGTCGACTGGGCTAACGTTGATCGTAGGCAAATAGGGGTAACGTTGGATGGTAAGCCGGTGCCGCGAGCGGTATTGAAAACCAAACGTCGACGCTTTGGAGCGGGCAGCGTTATCGACTTTGTGGGTGTGGCGCCTGACGATTCTTTGTCAATCTATCAGCGACAACGAGTCTACCAAATTCAACTTAATTCAGAGTTAAGCCAACCTGTTCGGCGGATCAAACGTAAGCCTGTTAACCCTGTTAATTGGCATTATCAGCGCCAAGAACAAAGCGCTGATAATCAGCACGTCATTTTCAGTCCGTTGGAATCCCCTTGGGTAATGGATCTGATTTTTCGCACATCAAGCCCGGCTAAGGTCGATTATCATTTCCAATTGCCTGCACTGTTTGAGGGCCAAGCGAGCAAATTGTCGTTGGTGTTGGGCGGCATTGCGAATGCGCCACGGCAAGATTTTGATGGTGATGGTGGGTTGGATCCGCATCATGAAATTTCAGTGTTAGTGAATAACCACGTTGTTACAACATTGTCGTTTGAAGGCCAACGTAAAGAGGCGGTTAAGCTGGACTTGCCGGCGGGGGTTTTGCGTGAGGGTAATAATACCGTTTCTGTTCAGTTAGAAGTAACGGGTTATGGCTTTGATGTGGCTGTTGTGGACTCAGTTGCCGTCTCTTACCCCGTAGGTAATCGAACGGATGAAACGGTATATTTTAGCAGCGCTCCCAGCGTTGGTGATGGCCTCGTTATGAACACCTCTGAGCGGCGCAGCCTGATGGCTTACGCTTACCGTGAAGATCAAAACCTGATGCGAATGCGGCCGATTCGAGGGGCAAAACGTGGCGAATACTTAGTGCCGTTTGTCGCCAATGGCGACGCTCTGTATTTCGTGGGTCAGTCGGCTGATTTATTCAAGCCATCGTCGTTTACCGTTCTTGATCCGCCTGAGGCAATTAACTTATTGGATACTGATATGTTGGTGGTTAGCCATCCTAACTTCATGGGTGATGCTTTAGACGAGTATTTACAAGAACGCCGCTTGCAAGGCGTAGAGAGTCAATTAATTAGCACTGCACTCATTCAGCAAAATTACGGTGTTGATGTGCCGTTGCACATCGCAATACAGCGATTCTTAAGAGCCGCAAACAACAGCATTGATTTTGAGCATGTGTTGATTGTGGGCGGTCACACCTTTGATTATCTGGGTCGTCAAAACCCAGACAGCCTTAGCTTTATTCCAACATTCTACACCGCCATCGGCAGTTCACGGTTCACGCCAAACGATCAACCTTTTGTTGATTTTGATGGCGATGGTTTTCCAGAGAAAAGCATCGGTCGATGGCCAGTTAGAGAACCGGCGCAAGTGGGTATCATTGCGCAAAAAAGCTTAACGTGGGCAAATAGAGAGACCGAGCGTCAAGCGGGGGGGCACGGCGTTCTGCTGTTAGGGGATCAGACGCGTGAATTTAATTTTGCTGCCGATTTGGATCAACACGTTTCGAAACTTAGCGACATTAAGCTTGGGGCGATTGATCGTGTTTACGTAGATCAAATTGCACAACAAGGTGGGGCCGGGTTAAATCAACGAGTGCAAGAAATGGTGTTTGACGGCTTTGCTAATAATAAGAGTTGGGTGTTTTATAATGGCCACGGCTCACCGAATGCGTGGTCATTCAGTCAAATGCTGGCGGCGTCTAGAGTTGTGGAGTTGGATAATGAACATGCGCCGGTGATGATCACTTCTTTAGGTTGTTATACCACCTATTACGAGAGCCCAACACACAATTCACTTGCTTTACAATTGATGTTTGCCGGCAACAATGCCGCTGTGGCCATTCATGGCCCATCGGTGGTGGGTGGCTATCAGAACCAGTTAAGGTTGGCTGATTCAATTGCTGAAGAAATGAAAAGTGGGAGGAGTATTGGCGGCTCGATACAGGCGGGCATGAGACGCCTTCCTGTCAGCGCTAGCCCAGCAATAAGTAATTGGGCTTTATTAGGTGACCCGAGTTTGCCCATTCAATAAACCTTTTGTGATATCAACGCTTGAACGTTTATTTGGCTTTCAAGCGTTGGTTGCTAAATACGTTGATAGCTAACCCCAGAATAATTAGGCTGGCCGCGGTCAATTTCCACGCTGGCATGCTCTCGTTTAGATGTGTTGCAGAAGCGGCCATGCCAAAGACCGGCACCAGTAAGGCCCAAGGAGCAACGAGTGCTGCGCTATAGCGCCCCAGAAGCATATTCCAAAGCCCATAACCTAACAAGGTGTTACCCAGGCTCTGCCATAAAACCACCAACCACCCTTGCCAGCTTAGACCGCCAATGTCACATGCGATTGCTGTCCCGCCCTCGGTTAATATCGCCATTACTAATAAAGGGGGTGTGGCAAACAACGATGACCACGCAATAAAGGCGATGATGTCGACACGGCCAGCGTGTTTGACAACCAGATTGCCGCAGGACCAACTTAAGCCTGCGGCTAGCACAATGGCGACGCCCAAATACGTGGTTTGAGCGTCGATGTGAGCGATAATGGTTAGCAGCCCAATTAGGCCGATGGCCAATGAAAACCATTGTGTATTACTCACTCGCTCCTTGAGCAATGACGCGCTTAAAATGACCGTGAAGAATACTTGCGTTTGTACGATCAGTGAGGCCAAACCGGGTGAAATGTCGCTCTTCATGGCCCAAAACAGTAAGCCAAACTGACCCACACCAATGAACAAACCGTAGCTGATCAAATTGCGCCATGACGTGTTTGGTTTTGGTAAGAAAAAAATTAATGGCAGAGCCACTAGAGCGAAACGCAGTGCCGCAAAAGTAAAGGGTTGCAGCTCATCCAGCCCAATTCGAATAAAAACAAAATTGGTGCCCCAGACAAACACAACAAGAAGTGCAAGTAATTGATGGGCGATGGTCAAAATAAGAGTCAAATTGAGTAATTGCGAAACGCCCCAATACTACAGCGCTAACGTTGTTGGCATCCAGCGGAAAAAATGATCCATTTAATCACTCAAGTTGAGAATTGTGGGGTTTAAAGTGTACTAAAAGATATGCGTCTTTGTTGCTGCGATAGCCGTGGGCCCCGATTCATCGATCAAGGTAAAACTCACGATGAAGATGGTATTACTACGTTGCGGCGTGGGTGGGTACACTGATGAATTAAAAGGCGAGACGTAAGTAAGAATAGAAAAGGTTGGTTTATGTTCAAGGCGTGCGGTTGTCTAACTAGATTGATTTCTGGCGTCACGCCTTGAACATCGGCCCCTAAGCTGTCTGAGAGGTCGTGTTTTTAATTCGTAACTACGAATTAGGAATGCGGATTTTTTGACCTGGGAAAATTTTATCTGGGTCTTGGATGACTTCTTTGTTTGCCTCAAAGATTTCGGTGTACTTGGCACCATTGCCCATGGTTTTTGCCGCAATACCCCACAGTGTGTCACCACTTTCAATTACGTAATACTGATCTTCTTCTTCAGCAATGGGCTCTGGCGAGGTCAGGTTGTCGGCATTAACGCTTCCAACGCCAAGCACGTTGCCAGCCACTAATATCGTTTTCTCTTTGGCGGCGGCAGACTCACAACTGCCCGTGAGTGTGCATGCGTCGCCATCCATTGACACTTCAAGGTTAGAGACGCCGGGGTTGACGACCTCAATTTCTCGTTGAACTTGCTCGGCGGCATCCGCATCACCAATTCCAAATACTTTTTTACCGATGTCCGCTGCGAAATCGAATAATCCCATTTTTGCTCCTGCCTGTGATTCAGGTCTTTACACTATTAATTTATTTGCGGGTGTCGTTCATGCACCCTTGGATAGTTGAGCGTGTGCGCCCGTCAGTTCTATCATAACCATAACCTGAGTAGTATTGGCTTAGCAAATGGTAGAAATTTGTTATATTTCACGGCGCTTGGGTGAGTCTTTTAAGTACGGCGGCGCATTGTTGCATTTCTGTGTCGGTGCCGATACTAATGCGTAAAAAGTGATCTAAACGGGGTTTGTCGAAGTAACGGACAAGGATATTTTGCTCACGCAACCCAGTAAAAAGGGCTTTTGCCTCCTTATGAGGGTGGTTGGCGAACACAAAGTTAGTGTGTGAAGGCAACACGTCAAAGCCAAGTTGAGTTAATGATTCACTAAACCATGCGCGAGTGGCCTTGATTTTTTCGCAACATTGCGAAAAATACGCTGTATCTTCAAACGCCGCCACGGCGCCCGCTAACGCCAAGGTATCTATGGCGTAGGGGTGAAAGCTATTTTTTACGCGTTCTAAGCCTTCTATTAATGTCGCATCGCCTATTGCAAGGCCTACTCGTAAACCGGCTAAGTTGCGTGCCTTAGACAGCGTTTGCGTGACCAGTAAATTAGGATGCCTTGAAATCAGCTCCACGGCCGTTCGCACATCGCCAGTACTGAAGTCGATGTACGCCTCGTCCATCACCACCACTGAATTTTTATGCTTGTTTAACAAACTTTCGACCTGAGCCAATGTTAATGCCAACCCAGTGGGGGCGTTGGGGTTGGCGAAGATGATGCCGCCGTTTTCAAGTGAAAAGTCGTCAATACTAATTGAATAGTCTTCGCGTAAAGGCACTGACTGGTACTCGATTTCAAACAAATCGCAGTAAATCGGGTAAAAGCCGTACGTGATATCTGGGAACAGTAACGGTTTGTCGTGCTTTAGCAGACCTTTAAAGGCGTGCCCCAGCACCTCATCGGAGCTGTTTCCAACAAACACATTGCTTGAAGTGATTCCAAATTCTCGATAATAATGGGCTATCGCTGATTTAAGTGCGTTGGCGTTAGGATCTGGGTATTTGCGCAGGTTTTGTGAATTAGCGGCACTGATTGCGTCAATCACGTTGGGTGATGGGCCGTAAGGGTTTTCGTTTGTGTTGAGTTTTATCAAGTTGGCAACTTGAGGTTGTTCGCCTGGAATGTAGGGGTTCAGTTCGTGAACAATTTTTGACCAGAATTGGCTCATGGCAGTGCGGCAGGTTATAGTGATTCAGCTTGTATTAATAATAACATTGCTAAGGTCTTTGTTAGAAAAATTAGAGATACGAAAGTCAGAGGGTTGTCATGATTGGTCCAGTTCAATTTACCATGGGAGTTTTTATATGAACGTTTTTCGAGCAGTGAACCTTATGAAGGCGAGCGTGTATGCAGTTACCGTAATATCGTCGGCGCTGTTACCGCTGTCCGTGTTGTCACAATATGGAGGCAGTAATGAGCCTTACATCAGTATTTTCGAACACTGTGATTTTAAAGGCGAACGCCGTGACGTTGCCGTAGGCCACTTTCGGAGTATGGGCGAGTTGGATTTTTCTAATGATGCCGTGTCATCAATCCGGGTGCCGAGCGAATTAGATGCCATCATCTTCGAACACGACGATTTTAAGGGCGATTACGCTCGGGTTAGTAGTGATGTGCGATGCTTTGATCGAAGCTGGAACGATCAGGTCAGTTCGCTTAAAGTAGAATATCGAGAAGTAGTTCAGCGCAATCAATCACGAGATCGACCTAGAGTTTACGGTGGTCAAACTCATGAACGTGATCGCTATCAAAATAGAGGTGACCGGTCTCGCAATAATCACAGCCCGACTCAAGACCGACAAATCCACTACGAAGATTCGGTAAACAGTAAAAATGTGGCGCAGGTGGTGTTTGATAACCGCGTCTTACAACAAGTGGGTGAGCGAGCTTGGCAAATACAAGGCCGCCATCGTGAAGTCAGTCAATACAATGAAGTAAGCCGTGATGACAACCGTATTTATCTTAAAAATCAATACACGAACGAACGCATTCGTATTGATCTGTTTGTTAATGATGTCACCATTACCGGACGCAATAATCAACCACAGCGGTTTGCGATAACCAGTAGAAAAGCCCACGCCGTGAACGTTCGCCCAGCCGAAGCACCGCGCAGTGGAGAGGCAAGTCGACCAGATCGACGAATCCGAGTTAATTGTTTTAACTATAGAGCTTACACCAATGGCAAAGATGGTGGAATTCGCTTTCATGGTAAAGACGGTTTTCATCGATTTCAAAAGAAACCTCACACCGGCCGGATTTGTCACAACGGCGTGTTAGGCATGGAGATTAATAAGCGCGATTTAAATACCGAGGTGACGGTGGAAATTGACGGGCGTGTGTTCAAATTTGCTCGCGGTGAAAAAGAAGGCCGTCTATTCAACAATTGGTACCGCAAAGAAGTAAAACTCGTTGTTGGTCAGTAATACCAAGAGCTTAAGTTTATGAAGTTGGTTTTCAGTAAAGAGAATCGTTTTGAGGTCATCGCCATGCGAAGTTTTTTAGAATCGCATGGCGTGCCTAGTGTTCTGAAAAACGAATTCACATCGTCGGTAATGGGCGAAGTGCCATTCTTTGAAACGTGGCCAGAAATTTGGGTGGCAGACGAGATGTTTCAACAAGCAGAACAACTGGTTGCGCAAGTTCAATCAGAGATCGTAGATACGGATGATTGGCTGTGTTCAGGTTGTAAAGAGGAAAACCCGAGTACGTTCGAAATTTGTTGGTGTTGCGGCGGCGAGCGCTAACGCTTGAATTTGATGTAATCATCGTTATGTTATTATTTTGATAGACACCGCCGCCCAGAGTGTTAAAAACCTCATGCCATTTCTTATCTTAGTCACGCTTTTTATTGGTATTCCAATATTAGAAATCAGCTTGCTGATTAAGGTCAGTGCGGCCATTGGCGGCGTTAAAACCATACTCTTCGTGATATTTACAGCCGTGCTTGGAGCCTATATGGTAAAGCAGCAGGGCTTGGCAACATTGGCTAAGTTTCAACAGCAAGCCAATGCTGGCAAGGTGCCTGCGCAGCAAATGCTGGAAGGGGTGGCGTTATTATTTGCCGGTGCTGTCTTACTAACGCCTGGTTTTTTTACTGACGCCATTGGTTTTTCACTCTTAATACCTGCCATCAGGCAAGCGCTTATAGCTTATATTACCCGTAATGGAGTAATGATGACTAACGTCAGTGCGAGTGGTTTTTATTCGGCTGAGCAACCCAATGCAAACCCCCATTCTAATGGAAATGTCATAGAAGGTGAGTACACTGCTGGTGCTGACGAAAATAAATAAATAATCGCAAGGCTTGACATTCTTTGCTTCGTCCATATTATTAGCACTCCCAAGTGGTGAGTGCTAAAACTCATCTAAGTTAATTTAAATCCCAATCATTTTTCTATTTTTGGAGGAAAAACGAATGGCAATTCGTCCACTACACGATCGTGTTCTCGTTCGTCGCAACGAAGAAGAGCAAACTTCTGCTGGCGGCATCATCCTAACTGACTCTGCAAAAGAAAAGCCGGTCCAAGGCGAAATCATCGCTGCAGGTAACGGCAAAATTTTGGACAGCGGCGAAGTTCGCGCGCTAGACGTCAAAGTTGGCGATAAAGTTCTTTTTGGCAAGTACGCGGGTACTGAAGTCAAAGTTGACGGTGAAGAGCTTCTCGTTATGAGAGAAGACGACATCGTCGGCGTTGTTGAATAATTAACGGCCTAAGTTTTTGTTCTCACTCTTCGTTAAATAAAATGTTCAGTTGGTACGTACTTTCTTCACAGGTTGTGGTACGCCCTGCTCTGCGCTTTTATTTGCCTCGATTAAGAGCAAAATTTTGAGCCACAGATCACGATTGATCAATCAAGTAAAAATTTAAGAGGAATTTGATATGTCAGCTAAAGACGTAAAATTCGGTGATGACGCGCGTACCAAAATTTTGGCCGGCGTTAATGTATTGGCAGATGCCGTAAAAGTAACCCTTGGCCCTAAAGGTCGTAACGTTGTTCTAGACAAGTCTTTTGGTGCGCCTACCGTGACTAAAGACGGTGTGTCTGTGGCCAAAGAAATCGAATTAGAAGACAATTTCGAGAACATGGGCGCGCAACTGGTGAAAGAAGTGGCTTCTAAAACCAATGACGTTGCTGGTGACGGCACAACAACAGCGACTGTATTGGCGCAAGCCATGGTACGTGAGGGTTTGAAAGCGGTTGCCGCTGGCATGAACCCAATGGACCTTAAGCGCGGCATCGACAAAGGCGTTATTGCGGCGGTTGCTTCATTGCAAGAGTTGTCTAAGCCTTGCGAAGACGCGAAAGAGATCGCTCAAGTAGGCACTGTTTCGGCTAACTCTGATGAGTCGGTTGGTAATATCATCGCTGAAGCGATGGACAAAGTGGGCAAAGAGGGTGTGATCACCGTTGAAGAAGGCCAATCTTTGGAAAACGAGCTAGACGTGGTTGAAGGTATGCAGTTCGATCGTGGTTATTTGTCACCATACTTCGCGAACAAGCAAGATACCATGATCGCTGATCTTGAGAACCCAATGATCTTGTTGCACGACAAGAAAGTCTCAAATATCCGTGATTTGCTTCCTACTCTAGAAGCGGTTGCAAAAGCCGGTCGCCCATTGTTGATCATCGCTGAAGACGTTGAAGGCGAAGCGTTGGCTACCTTGGTTGTTAACAATATTCGCGGCATCGTAAAAGTATGTGCGGTCAAAGCACCTGGTTTTGGCGATCGTCGTAAAGCCATGTTGGAAGACATTGCCATTCTTACTGGCGGTCGTGTGATCTCTGAAGAGGTTGGCATGAGCCTTGAAGGCGCCACGTTGGAAGACCTTGGTTCAGCTAAGCGCGTGCAAATTTCAAAAGAAAACAGCACCATCATTGACGGTACTGGTGATGCGACTCAAATCGCTGATCGCGTTAACCAAATCCGTGCGCAAATCGAAGAATCTTCTTCTGATTACGACAAAGAAAAAATGCAAGAGCGTGTAGCTAAGTTAGCTGGCGGTGTGGCATTGATTAAAGTAGGCGCGGCCACTGAAGTGGAAATGAAAGAGAAGAAAGCCCGTGTTGAAGATGCGCTACACGCAACTCGTGCTGCAGTGGAAGAGGGCGTAGTGCCTGGCGGCGGCGTGGCTCTTGTTCGTACATTGGCTGCGGTTGCTGAAGTGAAAGGCGACAACGCTGACCAAGACGCTGGCATAAAGGCGATTTTGAGAGCCATTGAGGCGCCATTGCGTCAAATCGTGGATAACGGCGGCGATGACGCTTCTGTTGTATTAAACGAAGTTCGCAATAACAGTGGTACTTTCGGCTACAACGCGGGCTCTGGTGAGTACGGTGACATGATTGAGATGGGTATTCTTGACCCAACTAAAGTGACTCGTACGGCTTTACAGCACGCGGCGTCAATTGCCAGCATGATCATCACCACCGAAGCGATGGTGACTGATGCGCCACAAGACGCAGCAGCAGCCCCTGCCATGCCTGATATGGGCGGCATGGGTGGCATGGGCGGCATGATGTAAATCAGCCGTCCGGCAAGAATTAGGTTTAAACCTAATTCTGGTTAAAAAACCGCCGTGGTTTTTTAACCGTCAGTAGAGAGTTTGCTTAGGTGAGATTTCTATGACACGTTAAAAGACCAAAGCCCCGTGACTCGTTTAAGAGGTGCGGGGCTTTTTTATTGGGCCTGTGAGCGGAAACTCTCTGGGCTCAAAATTGTTAATTTTTGCAAAATTTAATGTTTACGCAATGGTGACAATAAGGATATTCTGTCGGTGGCTGACATGAAGACCGACTCAACTTCAAGCCCTTTAACCGCTTATTGATACCACTCACCAGATTTTATTCTGGTTTGAGGCTGTGGGCGTGCGGGCGAGTTTAGTTCGGTAAATTAAGACTCAATATCCTACCGATGACAAAAACACCCATTGCGTATGACCGCCAAACGGTCAATATAATATTCGAATTAAAACGAAGCTTGCCTATGAGTGAGCAAGCTGACTTTCGAATATCCAGCCCCGATCTGATTAAACGCGTTAAAAGTATTTATTTGGAAACCACCAAAGCGGACACCAAAACATTGGCTAAACGTGTGTTGAGAACCATTGATGCATTCAGCGCACCAGAGAAACTCGCAGCGCGATATCGTGGAGTCGTGTTAGCTGACCCCAGTTCGGATGCTGGTAGCAAGCCAAGCTCTGAGCCTAAAAAGAAGTGGGTATATCGAGGTTTGATCGTAGATTAGACGCGCACTAGACATAAAATTAAATCGAAAAGCGTTATCAACGGCTGCGTTGGCCGAAAATCATTGATAATTACTTATTGATGACGTATATCGCAGACCTATGCTTATTTTATGTGTGACGTGCGCCAAATCATGGACTTCATCGTCGATTTTTCCGCATCATGGTGCCAATGAATAAAATTAAGGCCCTCAAGCCAATAACGATAGGCGACCACCTGCCACAAAAAGCAGATATTATCGTGGCTGAAATATTCGATAGTGGGTTGTTGGGAGAGCAAGCTTTAAGTACGTTTGCGCACGCAAGAGAACATTTGCTAGCTTCAGGTGGAAAAATTCTGCCAGGTAAAGCCAGTGTTCAAGCGCGATTGATTAACAGCGATTTGTTACACAAAGAGGTGGTGACCACACGTTGTGCCGGGTTTGACGTTTCTGAGTTAAATGCCCTTACCCCTTCGTACTATCAAGCTCGGGTTAACGTGCATGAACATTCATACTTAAGCGACTCAGAGACGGTGCTGTATTTTGATTTTAACTCCGGCAATGAAGACAATCGTCAAGTCACGCAAACGTTTGTCTGTACTGAAGAGGGGCTGTGTCATGGAGTGGCTTTCTGGTTTACCCTTGATTTTGGTTCGCACATCACCATGTCCACCGGCCCTGAAAACACATGGAATTGTTGGATGCAGGCAGTAAGTACTTTTGAAGAGCCTGTGGCATTGAGAAAAGGAGATACGCTGGATGTGGTTGTTAATCAAACAATCAACCGCATCAGTTTTAGTTTGGCGGGCTAATTCACTGTGTTGCTCGATGCTGTTTCATCGCTCTTGTTCTTTTTGCATTAAGTGTTTCTTTTGCATGGGCTGTTAAACAGTTTGTGGTTTTATAGCGTGGTGTTTATTTGACTGAGCGAGTGCTGATAAAGGCGTCATTAGCGGTGTTAAATTTAACCCTGATCAAATGATATTACTGTGATAGACGAACGAAACAGCCGTGATAGCCTATATAAAATAAAAACAGAACGAGAGGCTTTACCATGAGCCACATTCAATTATTCACTTACCCAACCAGCCCCTACGCACAAAAGGTTGGTTGTTATCTCAAGTTTAAGCAGTTGGACTTCAAGCTTGTTGGGGTCAACCCAATGACCAATGATCAAATTAGATTTACGCGGCAACGGCAAGTTCCGGTGCTGCAGATCGCAGATCAGTGGCGTAAAGAGTCGTCGAGCATTGGCCTTTGGTTGGAAGAGAAATACCCTGAACGTCCTATGCTGCCTGTCGATAAATCAGAGCGTGACCGAGTCCTTGCTGTCGATAAATGGGTTAGTGAGTCTCTTATCCCAAGCGTGTTTAGAAATGCTTATGAGTGGGAGAATGCGTTTTATTCAATTACCAATGGGTGGAAATTGTCACGTGCAGTGAATCATTGCACGCCATTGCCACGTTTGGCTCGTGTGCTATGGCCTTTTGGGGTAAAACGTGCGCCTTTTATCGTGAACATGGTTGAACAACTGGATTTAACTGAGTCAATGCAAGACATGGTTAGCCGGTTGCAAAAAGAGCTGGTGCAACACCTCGGCAGCGGGGACTATTTGGCGGGGCGCTCGGAACCGTCTATGGCTGACTTATCGGCCTTTCCAATTGTTGTAAACGGTTACATGATGGGAATGAAGTCCAAAAGATTTATGGTCGATCATCCTGACATAATGGCTTGGGTGAAACGCGTATCCACTTATTTACCAGTCAACCCTTTGCTGGTTCCTGATAAATATATTGTGCGCAGTTTGACCTAACTTCCATGAAAATTTAGATATCATCATTCTTCAATGCAGAATAGCAATGTTGCATCACACCATGCCACAATGACACTCAAACCCGTATAACAATGACCAAAGGGCGGAGTGGGTGCCTTGTCACGGTAGTTTAGTAAAGTCGCCAAAACTTATCTTAATGGGCGTTAGGCGGCGGGGTTAGGCCCGTCTCGATAAAGAGAGTGCCAAACTGTCGTTTTTTTGGCACACTGACAACACACTAATAATAAGAGCGGTTCTGATCATGGAAACTGGCGTATTTATTTCTCTAGGCGTCTACTTTTTAGCGATGTTAGGGATAGGTTTTTATTCCTATGTAAAAACTAAGAATGATGTGTCGGGTTTTATGTTGGGTGGTCGAGGTCTTAGCCCATCTGTAACGGCCTTATCCGCCGGTGCTTCTGATATGAGCGGTTGGATGTTATTGGGGTTGCCAGGGGCGATGTACTTAACCGGGTTGAGCAGCGCTTGGATCGCAATCGGCTTGGTTGTTGGTGCGTATCTGAATTACTTATTTGTGGCCCCTAGGCTTCGTGTGTACACCGAAGTTGCTCAAGACGCGGTCACTATTCCAGAATACTTTGAGCATCGTTTTGCTGATGACAGTCATATTATTCGCTTGATTTGTGCGGTGGTTATTGTGGTGTTTTTTGCCATCTACACTACCTCTGGTGTCGTTGCTGGTGGTAAGTTATTTGAAACGTCCTTTGGGCTAAGTTATCAACTTGGCGTGTTGGTTACCGCTGGCGTGGTGGTTGCTTACAGTGCTTTTGGGGGGTTTCTCGCGGTTAGTACCACCGATTTTGTACAAGGTTGCATCATGTTTGTTGCGTTAATCATAGTGCCTATTGTCGCCTTGTCGAATATAGGGGGCTGGGCAGAAACCCAATCGGTGTTAAATTCGATTAATCCAGATTTACTCTCTTTTGGGGGCGTGGGTTTATTAGGTATTATTTCAGCGGCCAGTTGGGGCTTGGGTTATTTTGGTCAACCGCACATTATCGTGCGTTTTATGGCCATTCGTTCAGTGCGTGAGATTAAAGTGGCTCGTCGTATTGGCATGGGGTGGATGATTATCAGTCTGATTGGCGCTTGCATGGTAGGCCTGATAGGCGCAGCTTACGTTGCTAAAACTGGCGCCATTTTGAACGACCCTGAAACGATCTTTATCTTTTTTTCTAACACCTTGTTTCACCCGTTAATCAGCGGTTTTTTGTTGGCGGCGATATTAGCGGCAATCATGAGTACCATCTCGTCACAGCTGTTAGTGACATCAAGTTCATTGGTGGAAGAT
Organism: uncultured Arenicella sp.; assembly: GCA_937974565.1. Lineage (GTDB taxonomy): Bacteria > Pseudomonadota > Gammaproteobacteria > Arenicellales > Arenicellaceae > Arenicella. Next base: position 35,665 of record CALJWL010000037.1, on the reverse strand, counting down.
ATCATCCATACGTTCTTTCATAAACAAGCCACGGCATCGCAATTCGTTGTGCTGGGGCGTTTGGCGGTGGTGGCGGTTGCTGCTTTGGCCGTGTTATTAGCGCAGGACAGTTCAAGCAGTATCTTGTCATTGGTGAGTAATGCGTGGGCTGGCTTTGGTGCCGCTTTTGGTCCAGTCGTGTTGATCAGCTTGCTTTGGAAACGTATGACTCGCTTGGGTGCCTTGTCTGGTATTGTGGTCGGTGCCGTTACCGTATTGATTTGGATTTATGGCCCGTTTACTATCAACGGACAATCGCCCAGTTCTGTGATGTTTGAAATTGTGCCGGGTTTTATACTGGCTTCTGTTGTTATCGTGGTGGTTAGTTTACTAACCGCAGAACCTAATGCTGATACGCAAGCGCAGTTTGATGAAGTAAAACGCCGCTTAACGTAACGTCAGGTAAGATACTGATCTACGTTAAGTGAATTCTTTCTCAATATAAGTCACACATTGAATAAACCATATGGCTGATCGAAAACCTGAAAACAAACGTCATCGTAAGCTCGATCGCATTGATCGAGCCATTCTTGCTGCCTTACAAGAGGATGGGCGTATCTCTAATGTTGCATTAGCTGAGAAGGTGCATCTAAGCCCCAGCCCGTGTTTAGAGCGCGTAAAGCGTCTAGAAGCAGCGGGCTACATTGAAGGTTATCAAGCCAAACTTAATGCGTCGAAAATGGGTTATGGCAAAATTGCATTTGTGCAAGTCTCACTTGAGCGCACAACCGAAGACATATTCTCAAACTTTAAGAAAGAAGTCATGAGCAGCCCTTATGTCGCCGAATGTCATATGGTTGCTGGCGGCTACGATTATCTGATTAAAGTACGCTTCGACGATATTGAAAACTATCGTTCAGTACTCGAAACCGTAGTGCGTTTCCCAGGTGTTTCTCAGACGCACAGCTACATGGTAATTGAACAGGTGAAAGTCGAAGCCGAAGTGCCGATTGATAAAAGCTAGTGAGGTCGTTATAAATCGGCTTTAGGTTGAAGCTTCCGGCGTCTGAGTTCCGTGTCTTTTATGCCAATGTTTTTTTATATAAATTCAGCAAGCGACTCCAGGCATGTTCTGCATGTTCTTTGTTATACACGGCCGAGTCTGGCGGACACCAGCCGTGTAATGCTCCTTTATAAACCTCTATTTCTGCTGGAATGTTCGCGGCCGCATACGCCTCTTTTAGTATGACCTTTGCATTCGGGTCCTTCTTATCGTCGTTTTCAGCAATCGCGTGCAACACGTGAGCTTGAGTGTTTGGAATCAGTAAATGAGGGCTGTCTTTTTTGTCGGTGACTAAACCGCCTCCGTGAAATGATGCGGCCGCACCCACACGCTCTGGCACAGCGGCCGCCGTGCGCATAATAATGGGCCCTCCCATGCAATAGCCTTGGGTGCCTATTTTACGATCAGTGTCGACCGCCCTTTGTTGGTCTAAGAATTGAATAAATGCAGTGGCATCGCTAATGTGGGTAGCCGCTGACAGTTTTCGGTACATTGGAATAACAATGTCACGTGTTTCTTGATCACGAAAACTCGCGCCATCGGGAATGACCGGAGCAACGGCGCTGCGATAAAATGGGTTGACCACTAGCACGGCGTAGCCCGATTCAGCCAGCCGTTTACCCATTGCGCGAAAGGCGGGGCGAAGGCCAAGAATGTCTGGCCAAATCAGCACGGCAGCGTGTTTACCCTTGGTAGGGTGAACAAAGTATGCATCTGCGACACCATCAGGCGTCTTTATTGTAATGTCTGACTCACTGACCGTAGCCGCGTTTGCAATGCTGGGCAGCAATGAGCTAAACCCTAACACGGCGGATAATTTAGTAAAGCTTCGACGATTTAATGCGCTAATGTCACGTTCATATTTATCTATGTCTTTTTCTGTAAATTCATCACACATCGGTTTGCTCCAAAAGGTTTGGTGAACAACGGATAATACAATTAGTCAGAATAAAAACAGTTATATAGATTCAATAGTGTTTTATGGTCATATTGATTGTTTTTGTCGATAAGAGGGTGCAAAGTAGTGCTGTTTTGATATGAATGGCGTTTCGTGGCGGCCTTTCTTAACTCCGCAGCACAATTTTAAAGATAAAAATAATGCAAATGATATTGATTAGCATTTACAAAGAGGGAGTTCGATGTTATTTTCGTTATTAAATAAAGCCAACTGTACTGTTAAGTACTTGCCACCATGTTTGTTTGCCTTTGTAAATCGATTACTGATCACGAAATTCGCGCTGCCGTTGATGGTGGAGTGACGTCGTTTGAGCAGATGCAAGATCGTCTTGAGGTGAGTACGGTATGCGGTTCTTGCACTTGTGAAGTAAAAAAAATAATGCAAAAGCGGTTGGAAAAAGAAGTTGCGCAATCCGAAGCGCCAGCGTTTGGTTTCCCCAATCAAACGGGTTTAGGTATTGCCGGCCTTTAATAAGTCATTATCCTTTGTGCTTACGTAATAGGTGAGTACGTTATTGCTGAAGGATGACGGGCAAACACAGTTAGTTTTTTAATTTCTTAAATACAGACCATGAAGGCTTTGGGCGATGCAAAAGTGTCTGTTCAACTTCAAATATTGTTAACCCATTCTTTTTAATGCTTTTGGTCAGAATTGGCTTGTATTCAGACCCCTCTTAAATGATAATGATTCTCATTATCATTTAAGAGGGGTGAGTTTATGAAGTCACTGACTATTAGAACGCGAGAAGAGTGTTGGGTTGTGCCTGAGCATTTTGAGATTGTTAAGTTGATGATTTTGAAGCGGCAATTTGAAGCCCATGATCTGCGCTTTCTTTCTCATCAAGAGAGGCAGTGCTTTGCCAAACGGCTGGCGTTAATGGCATTGCAAGATGAATGCAAGTATCGTAGGCCATCAGTGATAGGCGAGGTCTGTCGTAGCTTGGTGGCCAAAAGGAACCAATCCAACCGCCTTAATCGCAAAGGCGTTCATTGATGCTGCCTTAAGCCTTGTTGGCTTTTGGCTTGAAATAGCATTAAGTCCACTCGATATCCGATTTTGATCTTTCCATTCAACGAATAAGTAATGACACATGCAGCTTAATCCTACTCCCCTTTTTAATGACGAACTCGAAGAGCCTACGTTTGACAACTTGATGGCTAACCTTTGCGTGTTGATTACGCACCACAGTTTGACCCAGTGCAATAATGCTCTGCCTAAAATTGTCGAACTAATCCATTCGCTGACTCATCACGGTGATATAGAGTGCTATCCGAATCAGTTAAAAGTGTTAATAAAAATGCAAACCTTGTGGCGTACCAAACTATTTCGAAATCAAATTTCAACCCTTAAGCATTAGGAAGCCCTGAAGATTTTGACTTTAAAGACCCTGCTCTAAGTGTTTTCCTTCAAATTAAATAGTTGAGTGTTGCCACCTTTTGCGACTAAGTTGTTTGTTTTGGTGCGTTCGGCGCTTAAATAGCTAGCGTACCAGTCTAAATTCTCAATGAGTAAAACGGATTGGTCGAACTCGATAAGCTGGGTGATGGGGCCTTCGCGTTGCGCTATGCGTTGTCTAAATTGATATAGGTCAGGGTGAGAGCGGTGTATCGCGATGGCTTGATGAGCATGGTTTGTAACTCTTGCGAGTACGTTTTCCTCATTGATTGTTATGTTGTGATGATATTGCTTGGGCACATCGATTAACAGCGCGTTGAGTTGCGCTTGATTGGCGATGTTGCGCACGGTAACGGTAACGCTGTTGTTCAGTTTAAGTGCGAGGTTGCAGCACGCCGCAAGCTCTTTTAGCGGTGTTTGTTCATTCAGCACGAATAGCACATTGCCGACTGGTTTTCGTATTAGAATGTTTTCTTCGCCAGTTGGCCCGGGCATTAACCTGAACTGGTTTTTTTCCATGCGTTGTTGTATGTCGTCATTCAACAACGTGGCGCCTTGCAACGTTGTTTTCTGATAACGCAGAATGTAGCTCGGCCCACCTGCTTTCGGGCCTGTACCTGATAGCCCTCTGCCACCAAATGGGTTTACGCCTACCGCTGCGCCGATGATGTTGCGGTTAATGTACGTGTTCCCAGTGGTTGTGTTGTTGAAAAGGAAGTTAGCAAACGTATCGCTTCGACTGTGAACCCCAAGCGTCAATTCGTAGCCGGTACTATTGATGTCATCAATAATTCGATTCAGTTCTGACATTTTATAGCGAATAACGTGCATGATTGGGCCAAATACTTCTCGTTTCAGACTCCTAATTGTGCTTATTTCAAATACCTGTGGTGCGAAATACGTGCCTGTACTGCAGTCATTGCTTAACGGCGCGCGTATTTTTTTGTTGTTCAAAGGTTCAATGTGGCGAATGTGGTCGTTCAGGCGGCTGAGTGCGCGCTGGTCGATAATTGGGCCCACATCGGTACTCAGCTTTTGCGGTGAGCCGACATTTATTAATGCCAGCGCGCCCTCCAACATCGCTATAACTGCATCAGCGATTACGTCTTGAACGTAAAGCACACGTAATGCTGAACAGCGTTGCCCCGCGCTGTGAAATGCCGATGAAATCACATCGTCCACCACTTGCTCTGGTAGGGCTGTGGAGTCCACGATCATGCAGTTTTGCCCGCCAGTTTCAGCAATAAATGGAATGCTTGGGCCATCTCGTTGAGACAGAAATTGGTGAATGGTTTTGGCGACCTCAGTCGAACCAGTGAATGCCACGCCAGCCAGGCGTGGGTCGGGTAATATTTGTGTGCCAATGGAGGGGCCATCGCCTATGATTAAGTGCAAAACATGGGTTGGAACGCCAGCTTGATGGAACAGTTGCGTGACCCGTGTGGCAACGATGGTGGTGGCGTCTGCTGGTTTGGCAAGCACACAGTTGCCCGCAGCGAGCGCGGCACTAATTTGCCCCGTGAAAATGGCCAATGGAAAATTCCATGGGCTGATACAGAGAAACACGCCTTGCGCAGGTAGGTTCTGATTGGCAATGGCTTGTTCGGCATAATAACGACAGAAATCCACGGCCTCGCGCACTTCAGATACGCAGTCTGCAATGGTGCGGCCTGCTTCGCGGTTGATTATGCCAATGAGTTCGCTGGTGTGTTGTTCCAGCAAGGTGGCCATTGAATTTAATATGGTTGCTCTGTTGCTGGCCCCCGCTTTTTGCCAATCTTCGCCCGCTTGAAACGCACTGTCTAATGCTTGCTCTAAGTTTTCCTCGTCTATTGTATGGACGTTCCCTGCGGGTTTAGAGCTGTCGCTTGGGTCGAAAGAGACGTTTGCGCTCGAGTTCGTGATCGCATTGCCGTTAACGATGGGGTAACCAAGTAAGGTTTGCGTACGCGTATGGTGAATGGCGTGGCGAATGGCGTCGGTGGTTTTAGTGTCGTCCAGATCCAGCCCTTGGGCATTTTTTCGTGTTGATTCGGTGGAAATGAAGATGTCGCTTGGTATTGGGATGCCGTTGTGTCGAAATGTTGAGTGTTGGCCAGCCTCGTCATAACAATCGCGAGCTAAGTTTGTTGGCGAATAGTCGGGGTCTAGAAACTGGTTAACAAAAGAACTGTTAGCGCCGTTCTCTAATAAACGCCTGACCAGGTACGGCAATAAGTCCCGGTGTTGGCCTATCGGGGCATAGACTCTGAGTGCTGGGTTTGTTTGTGATGTGTCGATGGGATTATTGGCTAGGTGTTTGTACAGCAACGCTCCCATGCCATACAGGCGTTGAAACTCAAATTCATGCACGCCCATATCACCAGCGAGTTGTTGCACGGCAACGGCTGTATGCGCATTGTGAGTGGCAAATTGAGTAAACACGTGATGGCCGCCCGATAATAAAATGCGTGCGCAATGCAGGTAACACACATCGGTATTAACTTTGCGAGTAAACACCGGGTAGTCATTTAGCCCTTGTTCTTGAGCGCGCTTTATCTCAGTGTCCCAATACGCTCCTTTGACCAACCTTACCATAATGACTCGTTCGTGCTTTTGAGCGAGTGCCACCAACCACTTGGCTACGGCGGGGGCGCGTTTCTGATAGGCTTGCATCACAAACCCCAGCCCACCCCAGTTGGTTAGTTTTGGGTTCTCGCAGAGTGCTTGAACGATATCCAGTGACATTTCTAAGCGAGCGGCTTCTTCGGCGTCAATGCTAAGGCCAATGTTGTGGTGCTTGGCGATGTTGGCTAATTCAGTGATTTTGGGCAATAACTCGTCCATCACTTTGTGATAATGAGCGTGGTGGTATCGCGGATGCAAAGCCGACAGTTTGACTGATACGCTGTGCGCACTGACGACGTTGTTGGAATGGTTTAACGCGCCAACGGCTTCAAGCGCCTTTCGATAAGAGTCAAAGTAACGATCTGCATCGGCCTGAGTGCGCGCGCCTTCCCCAAGCATGTCAAATGATAAGCGAGTTGCGGGCTCCTTGGTGTCTTTGCTTTGTTGCGCGCTCTTTTTTATGCCTTCACCAATGGTGCGCCCAAGAACGTACTGCCCGCCTATAAATTGCATGGCTTGTCGCGTTGCGGCCCGAATAAGAGGCTGCCCAAGCCTGGTGGTTAGGTCACGTAACCAATGATTGGGTTGTTGTTGAATGGCCGAATCCAGTTTGACCACCTTGCCGGTAAGCATTAGCCCCCAAGTAGATGCATTAACCAGCCAAGATTTTGATTTGCCTGCGTGTTTGAACCAGTTTGCTGAGCCAAGCTTTTCAGCGATAAGGCGGTCAGCGGTGAGCGGGTCGGGAACCCGCAACAGAGCTTCAGCAAGACACATTAGGGCAACCCCTTCTTGATTAGACAGGCCGTACTCTTGTAGAAACGAGTCCAGTAGGGTCTGGCTTTTTATGTCTTCGCGACAATCCGTCACGATAGCGCTGGCGTGCTTTTCTACTTCGTTGCGTGCTGTTTGGCTAAGTGGGGGCGTTGCTAGCAACTGTGTTACAAAATAGTGCTCTTCTATGTGTTTGGTTGCAACAATGTCTGCTCGCAGTCTGGAGAGGTTTATCGCGGTCATAGTGGCATTGGGTGATGAGGTTGATCGATATCACTGCATTATGCGCATAAAACCTTTCTAATGATCTTGTTTTTATGAATTTAAGTGGTTATTTCCATCTGTAAAAGTAAAAAAAATGTTCCATTCATGTTGTTTTAATGAAGTCTGAAGAGGCACTTTCGAACAAACTGTGAAGGCGCTTTAGCATTTGATTCAATTTAATCTGCGTGTACTTTTTCTCGGGAAGAGCGCCCCAAACCGGCTTGGGCCACACAGGGTCGTGTTTGAATCGTACGATATGGTGCAGATGCAGTTGAGGAACCATGTTGCCGATGGTGGCGGTGTTTAATTTGTCGCCTTTAAACTCACCTAACAGCGCTTTACCCACGATCATGGATTCTTGAAAAACCGCTTGTTGGTCCTTCTGATTAAGCTCATGTACTTCCCTCATCCCCGCACGTTTAGGCACTAAGATAATCCAAGGTAGATGGGCATTGTTCATCAATAAAGCGCGGCATACGGGGAATTGGCCGACTTCAATTGTGTCGGCTTGCAGAGTTGGGTGCAGTGAAAACATGGTTGCGAAGTGACCTGTTATTAAGTGGGCGGACTATAATGAAGCAAGGATTCTATCCAAAGAAGATATTATACTGTCATCATGAGTAAATTAGAGCAAATCGCCAAGCAAATCGAGAGCAACAAACAACCCCCCGTGCATCTGTGGAAGCCAGAGATCCACGGCTCCATTGATATTAAAATTAACGCTCAAGGGTTTTGGTTTCACGAAGGTGAGCCTATATCGCGTGATAAGCTGGTGGCTCTGTTTGCCAGTATTTTATGGGCAGAAGGCAACTTACATTATTTGGTAACACCGCTTGAGAAGCTGAAAATCGACGTTGAAGATGTGCCGTATTTGATTCATCAAGCTGAGTACGTTGAGGAGGTTTGGATTGTGGTCACCAATACCCACGAACAAGTCATTGTTGGCGAGTCAAACCCCGTTGAGTTGCGTGATTACCAAGGTGTATGGCTGCCGTACATTAAAGTTCGCTACGACCTTTGGGCTCGAGTTAATCGCAGCATTTATTACCAGTGGGCTGACAGCGCTATTGATCGGCAGGTAAAAGAAAGTGACCCTTTAACCCTAAGTAGCGGTGATTATCGGTTCGAAGTGGCCCGTGTTGTTGCTTATGATTAGGCCAGAAGAGGTTTAGGTGCTTAGATATTTAGGTGCTTAGCCCGCGAGCTTGTTGGTCTAAAATGGCGGCTTTGATTTTTTCGTAGCTATCGAAACGAACTTCGTCTATTGCTCCTGCATCCACGGCGGCTTGAATCGCACAACCCGGTTCTTCCTCATGTTTGCAATCTCGATAACGGCAGTGCCCCAGTCGTTGGGCGATTTCCACAAACCCAAGCTGCAATTGTTGTGCGTCGATGTGCCATAAGCTGAAATCTCGAATCCCGGGTGAGTCTATCAATTTGCCGCCAGTGGGGAGTTGAAACAATTTCGCCTGAGTCGTGGTGTGAGTGCCTTCGCCGGTGGCGGCCGAGAGTTCACCAACGGCCAGTTTGGCCTCTGGCAGTAAGGTGTTGATCAGGGACGATTTACCAACGCCTGATTGCCCTACAACGATGCTGGTTCGACCATCAATTAACGTCGGCAAGTCAGCCAGTTGAGGTGTTTGGTGTCGTGAGCTAATCACGGCACAAGTTTGGTAGCCCAAGTGTTGATACACCTCAAGTAACTCGGCAATTAAGTCGCTATTATAATTATCCAGCAAGTCCGCTTTATTGAGTACTAAGACTGGCCGGATAGTCATTAGTTCGGCGGCGACCAAATAGCGATCAATCAGGTTCGGCTGAGGGCTGGGCTCAGGGCTAATTACGATTAGCATTTGATCTATGTTCGCGGCGACGGCTTTCAGTCGACCAAAATTGTCGGGCCGCTCAAGCAAGCTTTGGCGTTCCAGCCGGCTCTCAATGACGCCGGTATTATCCGCCGCCGCGCGCCAAATAACGTGGTCGCCAGCCACGATATTACCGAGATTGGTTCGGCTCACGCAGGTGTGTACTTGGCCTTGATCGCTGCCTTCCAGCGCTTCAACCTCGAAGTGTTTACTGTAGCGGCAGATGATCAGGCCGCGCTGTTCGCTGCTTAATTCACCCGATTGTTGTTGCCTTGTCAGATCCCTGTCTTTCTTCAGGGCTCTGGCTTCGCGTTCTTGCTGTATCTTTTCCGCGCGCCAAGCTTGCCGCCGGTTGAGTTTACGATTGCTCATGCATTAATTAGGGCTAGTTTTTGGTCACGAGTGAGTTTCTTTAATGCCGATTCGCGCTGACATGCGCGGGATCTGTCGGCGCAGGTTTCTGAGTACACCAGTGAAACTGGCCGTCGGCATCGGGTGTATTTGGCGCTCTTTTTGTTGCAATAATTATGTTCATCGACACGTCTGTTTATATCCGTGGTGACCCCTGTGTACAGTGAATTATCCGCACAGCAAAGTATGTAAACCGTCCAGTTCATCTTAAAAGACTGGAGATTTAGCCACTTTGGAGACATTTAAATCGCATAAATTTGTTAACTCACTCGACATTATCGTTTTTGCAGCCCTTTTTATTTAACAAAAATACTGACATGATGTATGTTATAAAGTCTAAAGAATATTAATAACAACAATTTAAGAGAACAACCTACGAATTCGCGAGATGTTTCAATTCTTTTGTGAGTTCCGTATGTATCAGTAGCGGTTTTGATGGTGTTTCGGTAGTTGCATTTGGTCGACTTTGTTTGCTAAATAATAGTGGTAAGGTGAATGCCACGCAAAATTTGGGCTTGAGTGTCAACGTGAATGCAAGGCGAGAGTATAAGCTCACTTTCATGGAATTAGTAACTTGAACTTGTGTTGCTTACCTTTAATTGTGCTGCATTTGCTTTGGCGACTTGTAGTTTAGCGATAACGTCTTGTCGTTGCCACGGTTTATAAGCTGGTATGGTTATTAGTATGTGTCTGTTTTGTGTTTAATAAAGGGCGATGCTCTGAGTCGAAGACGACGGACTCTTAACTATTAAATTTTTCTCTAATGAGTTTACTTGGAGGCAAGTAGCAGTCTATGTCAGAAAATTCTCAATCGGTAGCGTCAGATTCGGGCAAGCCAAGCGCTAAAGTCATGGTAATCGATGACAGTAACACCATTCGCATGACTGCCGAAACCATTCTTAAGAAGGAGGGATACGAAGTGTTCACTGCTACCAATGGTTTTGAAGCCATGTCGGTCATTACTGACACTAGGCCAGATATTATTTTTGTGGATATTATGATGCCCCGCTTAGACGGCTATCAAACTTGCAAGTTGATTAAAAATAACAGCTACTTTCGTAATACGCCGGTGATTATGCTGTCCAGTAAAGACAGTCTGTTTGATCGGGCGCGCGGTCGTGTTGCGGGGTCTGAGCAACACATCAACAAGCCGTTCACCAAGAGCGAATTGCTAGAAGCAATCCATCGTTATGTCTGATTGCTGATCAAACTAAAATGAATGTGTACAAACAACTAAATTCTTATTTAACGAACTGTCTCGAATATCAACATGTCGAATAAAACAATTCTTGTCGTCGATGACTCAAAAACAGATTTCCTCTACGTGAAAAACATTCTTGATCACGGTGGTTATAACGTCGAATACGCACCGTCCGGTAAAGATGGTATTGAAGCGGCAAAACGCATAAAGCCAGATTGCATTTTGATGGATGTGGTGATGCCTGAAATGAATGGTTTTCAGGCCACACGTGCTATTTCTCGTGCGCCTGAAACGGCGGCTATTCCTGTGTTGATTTTAAGCTCCAAGTCACAAGAAACCGACCGCGTGTGGGCTGAGCGTCAAGGTGCTATTGACTACGTGGTTAAGCCGGCCAACCCTAAGCTGCTGTTGAGCAAGCTTCGATCACTACTGCAATAGTTGGTTTATTGAATCTAATTTAATGACAATTATAATAGCAGCGATGACTAACGCACTCAGTGCGCTGGTCTAGTGAGAGTGTCCATTGTTAAGAGATTATTATGGCTGAAAACGCACCATTTGAATTACTGAGTAGTATGCGCGATGCCGCGGTAGAACTTGCTGCGCAAGGTTTAACGTATTCAACTCAGTCTGCTGGCGTCAAAAATATCGCCTACGTTGTGAATGGCGTGAATTTCTACTGCGACGCGCGCGATGTAAAAGAGGTCTCAACGTGTGAAAACTTGATGGTTATTCCACAAACCAAAAACTGGTTACGGGGCTTAATTAACTCCAAGGGCGTGTTGTATTCAGTAACAGATTTATCGATATTTGCTGGCTTTGGTCGGCCTATTCAAACGAATAAAGGTCATCTGTTGTTGCTTAACGACGCAGCCGCACAGAGCGCGCTGTTAGTCAGTCGCGTGATTGGTTTTCGATATTTTGATGAAATAAATAAAATTGAAGATTTAGAGGGTTCTCTTGATATGGTGGATGGTTTGGGGCCATTCGTGGAAGAGGGCTATCAAGCTGATGGCCAGAAGTGGTTTCGCCTTGATGTCAACAAGCTGCTCGCTGCAGAGCAATTTCGAGAAGTTCAGTAGCCAATGGCTTAGCTTGATAAAATCACAAACAGCCAATATCTTTCATACGAAAGATTTATACGCAGTAAGAATTAAGAAGTAGGGTTTCACGTTTTGGCGATCAATCGTACGCCAAGCAACCGAAGCTCATGAAGATGGTAATCGCGATACTTTAATGCCGTTGTTATGCGTTAAACATTCGTGAATAAAATTTCGTCGTAAAAACAGGCCGCCAAAGTGAATAGAGCGGTCAACACAATTTAAAGGTGGAAAGCATGAGTGATCCAAAGCAATCAGATAACGATTTTCTTGATCTGGACAGTATCTCGGATGAATCGATGGAGGAGCTTGAGGCGCTTTACGAAGCGGAAGCGGCTGAACTCGATGCCATGGAAGACCTTGACGGATTTGATGATGAGGTCGTGCCTGCCGCCGCGCTTGCTGAGGCCACTCCTTCTACAGGCCGCGGGTGGTTGATTCTAACAGTGTTGATGTTTGCGTTGGCGCTGGCATCCACCTTAATTTTGTCGCCCGCTGTTACGGTGCAAAAAAGCCGTGTTGATAAAGGCATTAATGCCGCAAATAAGGCGAATCTAGCAACGTCAGTTGCCGCTCAAGCTTTGACGCAGAACGGTTCGTTCGACCCCATCACGAAAAACGTTCAAGATGTCGAAGTGGCTGTTCAAGCTTTGACGGCAGAAAGCGCATTGCCCGGCAAGATTGCAGCGATGCTATTTGGTAATGGTGCGTTTAACGCTGATGTACAGAATAAATTCGCTGCTTACAAGGCAGATAGCGAACAGTTTCTGCTTACTAAGGATGATGTCACGGCAGCTAAACGAGATGTTAATGCGACCACAGACCAATTGACTCGCACCTTAGGGGATTCTATAGGCTTTGTGAATTCCGTGGCCATTGAAGGTAGAAAAAAAGTCTCACGTGAAGCGAAAGACAAGTATTTGTATCTGACGTCAGAGGCGTCGAATCTGAATGGTATTCTTGGCACCATGATTGGTGATATGCCGCGCTTTTTTCGACCCAACGTCAATTTGCAAGAGTCATTAGACCGAGTGAATGGCTTCATGGGGCGCTTACAAGAATCATTGGGCCGCATTGTAAGTAATTCAGCAGACGTGGTCGGCACGGCCGCTGAGCCTTTGCGTGAGCAATATTCAGGTATTGAATCTCGTCTTGCTACATTAGGTGACCGAGTAGGTACGCTGGCTGATTCACGTGCGAATTTACAAAAAATGCTTGAGAGTAACCGCAACTTAATTGAATCGGTAGGCGCCGCGAGTAACCAAAGCTCAAACCTGCAACTGATTTCAAACTTGTCAATTGTTTTACCATTGGTGCTTGCTGCATTAGGTATTCTCTGCCTTTGGAAATTCTCGCAAGCACGTGCGACGCAACTCTCCAGTCGTGATGCAGGTCTAGAGGAAACGTTAGCGGACCAACAAGAATCTATTTTAAAATTGCTGGATGAGATGAGCGCACTGGCGGACGGTGACTTGACGGTTGAGGCCGAGGTGACTGACCAAATTACCGGGGCGATTGCTGACTCTGTGAACTTCGCGGTGATTGAGATGCGTGAACTGGTATCGCAAATTAACCGTGCTTCTATTGAGGTGGCAAACGAATCAGAGTTGGCGGTGTCGAACGCGCAAGCAGTATCGCAATCCAACGCCAGTCAGGCGCAAGAAATCTCCAGCGCTGCACAACTGATGCAACAAGTATCAGAAAGTATGCGTGTGATGTCTGAACAGGCGAATTCATCGTCGTTTATGGCGGCTGAATCAATGCAAGTGGCCGAGCGCGGCGCACAAGCGGTGCGTGATACCATCTCAGGCATGGAGGATATGCGTGAACAGATTCAAGAAACCTCTAAAAGAATTAAGCGTCTAGGTGAGTCGTCACAGCGCATTGGGGATATCGTAGCATTGATTGATGACATTGCGGAACAGACAAATATCTTGTCGTTAAACGCGGCGATTCAGGCGTCTATGGCCGGTGAAGCCGGTCGCGGTTTTGCGGTGGTGTCGGACGAAGTGCAAAGCCTGGCGGAACGTTCTACTGAAGCAACAAAGAAAATTGCGGAACTGGTATCCACCATTCAAAATGATACGAACGATGCAGTATTGTCGATGGAAAAAGCAACGCAACAAGTGGTTAGTGGTACACGCGTTGCTGACTCCGCGGGTACGGCACTGGCCGAAATTGAAACTGCGTCTAAGAAACTGTCAGAACTGGTGGAAGGCATTTCAAAAGGTTCAAATGAGCATGCCGAAACAGTAACTCAAGTATCGCAACAAGTAACGCAGGTGAGTGACTCCTCTACTGAGACATCACGTAAAGCACAAGACTCTGCTAATTCAATTGCGAAATTGTTGGAGCTTGCGAAAGATCTGGAAACGTCTGTTTCTCGATTTAAACTGCCAGCCAATTAAACAGTGCGATTGAGCATTTGGTTAACTGCCTTAGTTAGCAGTAGTAAGCTTAGCTGGCAACGCGCTTTGACGCCGCCGCTAAGAAATTTGAACGAATACCGAGACCCGATATGGCCGTCTATTCGAATATAGATATAGAAACCTTCAAGTGGGTGAAGCGCGAGGTCGAGTCCACGCTTGACGCCGCTGAAAAAGACCTTCAACGCTATGTTAGTAGCGACGATAAATCGATTCTGTATGGATTGGGCACTCAACTGCACCAAGTCGTTGGGTCGTTGCAGATGCTGGAAATGAAGTCGGTTTCCGCCTTGATGATGGAAAGCGAACGATTAGTCGAAGACGTTTCGTCCGCTGATAGTAAAGTTGGAAAGTCCAGCTTTGTGGTGTTGCTTGATACAGCCTTCAAGGCGCTTGCCAGCACGCTATCACGCATTGAAAACGGTTTGCCTGAAAACCCAATTGACGTAGTTGAACTGATTAATCAAATTCGGTCATTGCGTGGTCTGGATGATATTGAAATATCATCGTTGTTTTCGCCAATGATTGAGGTGTTTCCCGAGGTTGATTCGGCTAAAGCTTTAAAGGACGATGATTATAAACGGCGTGCCACGGCTCTGCGTGCGCACTTTCAGTCGTTTTTACTTAACTGGCTGCGCAGCACCGAAGGCAGTGCCATTGATAAGATTGGTATGGTGTTTACCAAGCTCTATGAAATGAGCGCCTTTGGCTCCGTTGCTCGTTTATGGTGGGTGGCCACCGCGTATGCCGATTATGTAAAGCATAATGACTTATCGAATAAGTCAGTACACAGCCGCATTTTTAGACAATTGGATGACCGGTTTCGCGAATTGGAACAATTAGGCGAGTCGGCCCTAGTGCGCGATCCTGCTGATGAGCTGGTCAAGATTATGTTGTTCTACACGGGTGTGGGTGAAAAACGCACCGAACGTATGGATGAAATCGTTGACGCATTTAGGCTACAAGAGTATTTCCCCGCGCTGGATTTGCAAACCGAGTCCGTAGATTTTGATCAGCTGGAAGCAACACTGATTCAAATTAAATCGTCCAATGAATTGCCGTTGCCTCTTATTCGTCAGCTAATCACTAACTACTTCGAAGTTGATCAGAAAGATTCGACAGGCTTACAAGAAGTGATCGATCAGGTTGACTTAGTCTACGACAAAGTTGAAGGCCAAGAGCTAGGCATACTCGAAGAGGTCTTACTTGAAGTTAAAAATGTGTTACGGGCGCTGCTTACTGGCCTAGTTCAACGCGATGAAGATACGGCTTTTCATTTGGCATCCGCGTTGATGTTTGTTGAGAGTACTTTCAATAATCCCGCGGACAGTGACCGTGATTGGTTGCAAAGTGGTCAGCTTAAACAGCGAGCCTTACGTGCCTTGACTAATCAAGAGGCGCTGACCGAAGAAATGGACGGGGCGCACCTCAGTGGCAGTGAGCGCCAAGCTCTATTAGATGTGGTTGGCAGTGAGGTAGAAGAAAACCTCAAGGAAATTGAAAACAAGCTTGAGCAATTTGCCAATGATCGCGCGCAGCGCGAATTATTGGCGGGCATTGATGGTAAAGTTCGCCAGATTCGAGGCGCCTTGCAAGTCTTAGGCGAACAGAAGGTTGGCCTGTTGTTACAAATGGCCGAAGAACAGTTTGCGTCAATTGAAGCCGGAGAAACCGAAGCCTCACCCAATATGGTGGAAGCACTCGCGATTGCCATTGGTACGATGGAAGAGTATGTCAGAGGCCTACAAAATAATCGTTCTGGCATGGACTACCTGCTGGATCGCAGTATTACCGATCTTGAAGTTGCGATTGGTAAAAAAGTATCGCGCGATGACGTTGAAGAACTGCTGGATAATGCCACAGGCACGCTGTTTACTTGGTTAGGCAGTCAAGGGGATATTGAGCTATTCACTCGCCTGAAGTCCACGCTTCGTGATCTGAACATCTTAGCTAAGAAAACGGGGCTTACTGAGGTTGAAGCGTTGGTGCGTGAGCAAGATCGATTGATCGATGTGATCTCGCAAGAGCCAGCGTTCTTGACCGACAATATAACGACTAACCTGCAAAATAACATGGTGAGTATCACCGAACAGGTTATTACTCTTTATGGCACGGAAGAGTCTGAGAGAGAGCGTGAGCATGATGAGCAAGAGGCGCTTAAACGGTCGGCTATTGAGGCTGATGAGGACGATGATCAACGTTTCTACGATGACATGGACATCAACGAGCTTGATGAGGAAATCATTGAACCTGAAAACGATTTAAATGCCACTGAAATCGCTAAACAGCATGCGGCATCTGAACCTGAGATGCCAGAAGTTGATGAGGCCATACTTGAGGTCTTTATTGAAGAAAGTGAAGAAGTATTAGAAGAAGCCAATATCCAATTAAAGATTTGTTCAAGAGACCCAGGCAATCGAGATGCGACCAGAGAATTGCGGCGCGCTTTTCACACCCTCAAAGGCAGCTCTCGAATGGTGGGGCTCAATAATGCGGGTGAAGTTGGTTGGTTTGCTGAATCGTTATTTAACTATGTCTTAGATACCGAAAAGCCGCTTACTAATGGAATTTTGGCGTTTGCTCGCGACGCACTGGATGAGTTTCAAACGCAAGTTGAAAAAGGCTATAAAGAACAACATTTAATTGATGTTGCGGCATGGGGTGCTAAAACCGAAGCCGTCAACCTTGATGAAAATGTTGCGGAAAGTGAGTTACATGGCACGGCTGATGCGGATGATCAGAGCCGGCATCAAGAAGCTGAAGACATTGTTGAGCCAGCAGGAAACGTTGTCGCTGATCGAGTTGCGAATGCTGGCAAGCAAACCGCGAGTGACGCAGAGGAAGGTGGTGATTTTAAAGAGGATCCATCAACAGAATTGATTGAGCTTGTTAGCGATAACGAAGCTTTGGTCGACGACAGTATTGGGTTAGTAGACCAACACCCAAGCGTCGAAGGGCAACAAGTGCCAGCGTCGAGTTACGTTGAAGAGCCGTCAATTCAGATCGAGCCGGAAGATGAACTTGAACAAGAAAGCATTATCTTAGACGGCGAAGATCATCGCATTGAATTTAGCTCAATGGAGTTAGAGTTTGAGGAAACCGAACCTGAAGAGTCATTAACGAGGCCTGAAAATGTTTCGTTGTTACCCGATGAAGAACTGGCCGACGTTATTGAGATGGACTCGCAGAGCAGTGACATCGAGTTCGAAAGCGAAATTATCATGGAAGAAGACTCGGTGTTGGAACTCAACAGTGAGATGTTTGCTGAGCATGATGAAGAAGTTGATGAGCAGATCGATGAAATCAGCGTAGATAGCCAATCGTTTTCAATCATTCACGACGCTGAAATGCGAGAAGTGTTTGCCGAAGAAGCGGTTCGAAATCTTGACACCTTAGAAGCTGAATTGTCTAAGCCTATTAGTACAATAAAACCAGACGACACCATTTCAATTTCTATCCATACCCTGTTGGGAAATGCAAGAACACTGGGTATTACTGACATTGCTAATGCATACAATGTGGCTGAAAATTTGTGTCTTTTGAAACATGAAAGTGGGCTACCACTGATCGAAGAAGACCGCCTGCAACTGACGACATTGATCGAAGTTAGCCGCAGAGCAATCTATGGTGCTACCAACGAGCCGCCTTATTACGAACTGAATTCAGAGGAGTGGGATCAAGTTATTAAAAACTTGCAGGAGTGCTGCGATGCTGAGTCTGAACGTATGCGCGTGCCGCAAGAAGAACTTGATAGTGACAATGCGAGTAATGAGGCGCTTAATAAAGATGACCCTGTTGAGTTGACCGAAGACGGCGTTATTGAGTTCGATGAGCAATCGCTATTGTCAGGCTTGGCCGAGATTAACCTTGAGTTAGATGATGAGCAACCGAATAAAGCGGTTGAGCAAGAACAAGTCAATTTAGGCACCGTAGCTCAAGATATAGACAATGATGACATTGTCAGCATTGAAATTGATGATTCTGACTTGTTGGATATTGACTTATTAGTGGATGATTCAGCCTCTCAGAATGAAGCTGATGATGATATTGTAATCATTGACGATGTGGCAGAGGTTGACACAGACGGCGTTGTAACAGCTGATGACAATGTCGGCGATCAAGGCGTGGCTGTCAATAGAGTAGCGGCTGCATTTGACAATATGGACTCCATTGATGATCTTGTCATTGCAGAGTCAGAAGAGCCTATTGATTTAACGGGAACCTCCGATGAGTTAGTTGACTTAGAAGAATCTTTGAAGGCCTTTAATGAAGAACGAGAAGAAACGGCGGAGAGTCAAGGCGTTGAAATGTCAGACTCACTCGACACCGAACAAGAGGTCCAAGAAGTAAGCCTTGGTGATATCAATCTCGATGATCTAGTTCTGGATGAATCTGTACTTGATGGTTCAACGTCTGAGTTTACGACTGACGATGTTAACTTAGACAGTTTGGAAGAAATTGAGTTGGCGGGTGTTGAATCTAAAGAGGTTGTTGACAGTGAAGAGCGCGATGTATCTGAAAGTTTAATACCGGATGAGCTAACTAACTTGCTGGTTGAGGACGTTTTGGACAACGCTTCAGAATCGGTGATGTCGTTTAACCTTACAGAACCAGAGCCAGAGCCAGAACCAGAGCCAGAACCAGAGCCAGAACCAGAACCAGAACCAGAACCAGAACCAGAGCCAGAGCCAGAGCCAGAGCCAGAGCCAGAGCCAGAGCCAGAGCCAGAACCAGAGCCAGAGCCAGAGCCAGAGCCAGAGCCAGAGCCAGAGCCAGAACCAGAGCCAGAACCAGAGCCAGAGCCAGAGCCAGAACCAGAGCCTGAACCTGAACCTGAACCTGAACCTGAACCTGAACCTGAACCTGAACCAGCCGAGGAAGAAGAGGATGAGTTGGCGGCTGAATTGCGAGGCATCTTTATCGAAGAAATGCGAGGCTTACAGCATGAGCTTGATGAAGAAGTCGCCAAGTTGAATAACTTGAATGAGATGGCTCCGGCGATGGCGAATGTAATGCGCCATTTGCATACCATTAAGGGCAGTGCATTGATGGCTGAAGCCAACTCATTAGGTAATCTAACTCATCAAACAGAAACATTTTTAGAGACAAACTTTATCCGCAATGATGATGATCTAAGAGGTGTTCGTGGCACGTTAGAACAATTTATTGATGCGTTGGATGTGGCAACGGATCAATATCAAAACAAACAATCGTTTGCAGCACCGGCTAGCCTGTTGGCGGCCCTTGGTGTGGCAGCGAATGAGTCTGTTGATGCGTCAGTCAGTATCGCTGCGCCACAGTCGGAGGTTGATAATCAAGAACTGAGTGCGGTTGATATTACTGAGCAAGTAAACCAAATTAGCTTGCAAGTAAGCGATAGCATGGCTTCTTGGACCTCTGCAAAAGAGTGGCCAACGGCGCAAGCCGAATTTGAAGAGCAGTTGGGCAGTTACGCTGATTTGGTAAACGAGGCTAGATTCGATGAATCGTCTTTGAGCATTGCTGTATTGGCAACGCAAAGTTACTTAAGTGCTAACAGCATGGTGAGCGAGGCCGAATTTGAGCAGTCTAAGGTGCTGTTGGAAGAGGCCTTTGATGTTATTGCGGCGGGCATTAATAATGCCGCCAAAGGGTCTGCGGTTGATGTGCCGAATGATTTAATTGACCAGCTTAAAGCAGAGCGTGCTACGCCTGACATTACCGCGAGCGTTAAGCTTGAGACTGGTGGTGAAGCCGCCTCTTCATCCTCTAAAAGTTTGCTGGATTCGGCAACCAAAGTCGAAGCGGGAATTTTTGTGCCGGGCTCTACTGAGCTTAGTGAGACAGATAAAAAAGACCTGAACCGCCAAGAGAAAGCCGCGCGTGATCGCGCAGCCGCATTGCGTATTAATACTGACACTCTAGACAGCTTAACAAACTTCGTGGGCGACGCGAGTATGAACCGCTCACAAATGCGCGAGGATGTGCTGTCAGTCAAATCGGTGATTGATGACCTGTATAACAACGTTCAACGTTTCAACAACCAACTTCGTGAGCTTGAAATTGAGGCCGACAGTAAAATCACATCTCGAACCAACGAAGCATTTAAGGCTGACAGTGGTGAATTTGACCCGCTGGAGATGGACAGATACACCAAGTTGCAGCAATTGTCGCGTGGCTTGGCTGAAAATCTCGATGAATTAGGTGGCATCCAAAATACGCTAAGCAGCTTTGTTTATAAGGCAGAGACCAATTTGCAAAAGCAGGAGCGTCTAAACCGAGAACTGCAAGACGAGATCATGCAAGTGCGGCTGGTAACTTTTGGTGGTGTTGGGCCGCAGTTGCGTCAAGTAGTGCGAAGAACAGGCAGAGAACTCGGTAAAGACGTTGAGCTTGAGGTGATTGGCGCTGATGTGAGACTTGATAAATCGATTCTCGATGGTGTGGTTCCAGCGCTAGAACACATGCTGCGTAATGCCGTTGATCATGGTGTAGAATTACCCGAAGAGCGAAAGAAAGCAGGTAAGTCGCCGGTGGGCAAGGTGTCGGTTGAATGCCGTCAGGTAGCGCGTGAAATTATTATTTCGGTGCGTGATGATGGTAAAGGATTAGACTTGGAGAAAATTCGCCAAAAAGCCATTGCTGACAATTTATTGGCCGAAGATCAACCGCTGAACCCTGAAGATATGATGATGTATATCTCTCAAAGCGGTTTTAGTACGGCATCTAAGCTGACTCAAATTTCAGGTCGTGGTGTTGGCATGGATGTGGTTCAAGCTACTCTACGACGTATGTCTGGCAGCATTTCGTACGATTTAGAAAACGATCGATCTGGCTCGCATTTTATGATTCGCTTGCCTATTTCATTGGCGGTTTCTAGCGCTATGTTTGTGCGCTCAGGCGGCGAATCATTTGCGATTTCAGCGCGTACAATTGAACGTGTTGTTAACGTTGAAGTTGAAGAATTAATTGGCTACTTGAAAGCTGAGAAACCACGCATTGATGTATCTGGTCAGCATTATTCATTGATTGATCTGGCGGATTATCTGGGCTACAACTCGCAACTCGCCATGCTCAGCGGAAAAATTTCCGTTGTATTAGTGAATGCTGGTGTACAAAACATTGCGGTAATTGTGGAAGAACTCTTGGATACGCAAGAGATCGTGGTTAAAAATCTTGGGGAACACTTGGGGCGGATTCCAATTTACGCTGGTGCAACCATTCGAGCTGATGGTTCGGTTGTGTTATTGCTTGATTTGGTGGGTATTTCCTACTACGAATCGTTTGTCAGCATTCCAGAGCAGAATGTGAATGTCTCGCAAGCCATACCAGTAGTGATGGTGGTCGATGATTCATTAACGGTGCGTAAATCAGCCGAACGTGATATCACGGGCCTTGGCATTAACTCAGTGTTGGCAAAAGATGGTTTAGATGCACAAGTGCAGCTGCGCCAAGAAGCACCGGACATGATATTGTTAGACATCGAAATGCCGCGCATGGACGGGTTTGAGTTGCTCGAATGGGTTAAATCACAGAGTGAACTCAAACACATTCCAGTGATTATGATTTCATCACGAGCAACTGAAAAGTACGTTGATAAAGCCACGGCTTTAGGTTGTACGGCCTTCCTTGGTAAGCCGTATTTGATCGATAGTTTGGTGGAGCTGTTTAACCAACATTTAAAACTTGATGCGCCGATCGAGTTAGGCGAATAACAATAGAAAATAATTATGAGTTCGCAATCTTTAGACTGTTATATCTTGCCGACAAACCCAAGGCCGCTTTTGCTGCCAATAGAATGCGTTGCCGAAGTGGTGGCCAAGCCTGTGATCGAAGGCCTAGAATCAGCGCCTGCGCAGTGGATGCAGGGCCACGTTAATTGGCGTAATCAGCGTTTGCCAGTGATGGACTTTGGTGGCTTACATGCATTTGCAACCCCCACTGACAGTAATAAAGAAAAAGCCAAAAAGGAAGAAAAAGAAACGGGCAATGAGCTTTTAGTGGTGTTAAACCCCATCCCTGGTGCTGCGAGAAAAGCTTACTCAGCCTTATTGTGCCATGGTGATGTTCAGCAAGTTTCCATAGAGCCTAATTTAAGCTTCGCCGACGCTCCCGATGGCGTAGACAGACGCTACGTTGATGCCGTGATCGAGATAGATGAACAAGCCTTTATTGTGCCTAAGCTCACGGCTATTGCGGTGGCGTTCTCATATTTTTAATGTTCAATGGTTGGCCGTGGGTGAAACCTTCATGTTACCCAATCAAGGTGTTTTCAAAAATGGGTTAGCCATCGATTGGCTTGGTGGCAATAACGCAGAGCCGGCAACATAAAGCGTGACACTCCAAAAAGGCACGTCACTAAAGCAATTTGTGTCTTGTTTGAATAATCTTGAAACTCGAATAAATCAGATAATTCATGACACAGCCTCTTTGATTCGGTGCCTCAACGCCCAATAAGGTCGGCACATGAGTGGTGATACCAATGATAAATGGCACGACTAAGGTGGGTGTGTTGGTCGGTGATGGAATAAAAACCAGAGCATGAAAACGCAGTGATATTTAAGCCATTACGCTGAATTGGCATTCATGACTCCACTAACAAGCAGGCAGGCCACCTATTTATCTTGAAAAACGTATTTTGGCTGAGGAATTAAAGGGTAGATTTGCTATATTACGGCAAATTCAGGTCGTGTAACGAAGCAAAGCTTATGCTGTAGGTTGAATTAAACCCACGCTGAGCAGGGCGTCGTAGGTCGGCCACTTTAACGCCAACTCTTGTATTAAAATCGGAGCCTTTTCGATGTCATCGACCAACCGCCAATCACTCGCCAACGCCATTCGCGTTTTAAGTGCCGATGCAGTTCAACAAGCCAATTCAGGTCATCCGGGTGCGCCCATGGGGATGGCGGATATAGCCGAAGTGCTGTGGAATGATTTCTTAAGCCACAACCCTGGTAATCCGGATTGGCCAAACCGTGACCGCTTTGTGCTATCAAACGGTCATGGTTCAATGCTTGTTTACAGTCTCTTGCACTTATCAGGCTATGACGTTAGCGCTGATGACATTAAGAACTTTAGGCAACTGCATTCAAAAACCCCAGGCCACCCAGAATATGGCTACACGCCGGGTGTGGAAACCACTACAGGGCCACTAGGTCAAGGTATTGCTAATGCCGTTGGTATGGCCATTGCAGAGAAAACCTTAGCGGCTCAATTTAATACCAATGAACACGCCATTGTCGACCACAATACCTATGTGTTCATGGGAGATGGCTGCATGATGGAAGGTGTGTCGCACGAAGCGTGTTCTTTGGCGGGCACATTGGAGTTAGGAAAATTGGTTGCGTTTTGGGATGACAACGGTATCTCCATTGACGGCGAAGTCGAAGGTTGGTTTACCGATGACACTGCCAAGCGTTTTGAATCGTATGGCTGGCACGTGGTAGCCGATGTTGACGGCCACGATGCTGAAGCACTCATCACAGCCATCAATCAAGCGAAAGCCGAGCCCAACAAACCGACTTTGATCTGTTGTAA
This sequence comes from uncultured Arenicella sp., assembly GCA_937974565.1. Lineage (GTDB taxonomy): Bacteria > Pseudomonadota > Gammaproteobacteria > Arenicellales > Arenicellaceae > Arenicella. Next base: position 12,106 of record CALJWL010000037.1, on the reverse strand, counting down.
AACAGTGATAGGAAAAGGGTCTCCCAACAAAGAAGGTTCAGAAAGTTGCCATGGCGCACCACTAGGTGCTGATGAGATCAACTTAGTTCGTGAGCGCTTGGGCTGGGATGCTGAGCCGTTTGTGGTTCCAGAAGACATTAAATCGGCTTGGAATGCCGCTGGCAAAGGTGCCCGTGCTGAACAGGCGTGGCAGAGTTTATTTGATGCTTACGCGGCTGCTAACCCAGAAAAAGCCGCTGAGTTCACGCGACGACTTAATGGCGAGTTGCCAGCCAATTGGGTTGAAGAAACCAATAAACTGATTAAGCAGGTTGACCAAGCCGCCGCTACCCTCGCCACACGAAAGGCCAGCTTGAATGCGTTAAATGAATTGGGGCCATTATTGCCAGAACTAATCGGTGGCTCAGCGGATTTGGCTGGCTCAAATTACACGATATGGAGTGATTCTAAAGGCATTAGCGCCCAAGATGCCTCTGGTAATTACTTGTATTTTGGCGTACGAGAATTCGCTATGGCGGCCATTTGTAATGGTATTTCGCTGTACGGCGGTTTTAAAACCTACGGCGGCACCTTTTTAGTCTTCGCTGATTACATGCGTAATGGTATGCGCATGTCTGCATTAATGAAACAACCGGTGGTTTATGTTTTGACTCACGATTCCATTGGCCTGGGCGAAGACGGTCCCACGCATCAACCCATCGAACATGCAGCAAGTCTACGTCTGATTCCAAACATGTCTGTCTGGCGCCCGTGTGATGCGGTTGAGTCATTGGTTGCATGGAAGGTGGCCGTAGAGGCCACTGATCAACCAAGCAGTTTGATCTTCTCACGGCAAAACCTTGCACACCAAACTCGCGATGCCGCTCAGTTGGCAAATATTGAGAAGGGCGGTTACGTGCTTAAAGACTGTGAAGGAATTCCGGATGTGATTCTTATTGCTACTGGCTCTGAGGTTGCATTAGCCGTCGATGCGAGTGTGCAGCTTAGCGATGCGGGCCAAGCTGTGCGTGTAGTTTCAATGCCGTCAACGGATCGTTTTGATGCACAAACGGCTGAATATAAAGAGTCAGTGTTACCAAGCCGTGTGGCAAAGCGAGTGGCCTTAGAAGCGGGTATCAGTGATTATTGGTACAAATACGTTGGCCTGCATGGGGCCATTATTGGCATGACCACCTTTGGTGAATCTGCGCCGGCAAATCAATTGTTTGAACATTACGGCTTCACGGTTGAAAACGTGATTGCTACGGTAAATAAACTCGCTTAATTAAGGCAGAAATATGGCAGTTTTAAGAATGAAAGACCAGACGTTGTCTGGCAAGCGAGTATTAATTCGTTTGGATTTGAATGTGCCATTAAAAGATGGCCAAGTAAGTAATGACGCCCGAATACGCGCGTCATTACCAAGCATTAAATTGGCGATTGAGAAAGGCGCAAAAGTCATGTTGATGTCTCATCTCGGCAGACCGACTGAAGGCGAATATGACGACCAATTCTCTTTGGCTCCAGTGGCCCGCCATTTAGGCAGCCTACTTGGGCAAGATGTGCGTCTCGCTCAGAATTGGTTGAATGGCGTTGATGTCGCTGCTGGTGAAGTTGTGCTTTGCGAAAACGTGCGCTTTAACGTTGGTGAAAAGACAAACGATGATGAGTTGGCGCGCCGCATGGCATCGCTTTGCGATGTGTTTGTGATGGATGCCTTTGGCACGGCTCACCGCGCTCAAGCTTCCACGCACGGGGTGGCTAAATATGCTAGTGTCGCATGCGCAGGGCCGCTGTTAGCTAATGAGCTTGACGCTCTGGCCAAGGCGTTGGATAACCCGGCGCGCCCGATCGTGGCGATTGTGGGCGGTTCTAAAGTTTCCACCAAGCTTACAGTGCTGGAAACTCTGTCTGAGAAAGTAGATCAATTGATTGTAGGCGGGGGGATAGCGAATACGTTTATCGCTGCCGCTGGCCACGGTGTTGGTAAGTCATTATACGAAAGTGATTTAATGGATGAAGCCAACCGCTTAACAGATAAAGCTAAGTCCACTGACGGCGACATTCCGGTGCCTGTTGATGTGGTGTGTGGTAAAGAGTTCTCTGAAACAGCGGTCGCTACCACCTTGGCTGTTAACGAAGTGGCTGACGATGACATGGTGTTCGATATTGGGCCTAAAACGGCTGCCCAGTTTGCAAGTATGTTGCAAGACGCAGGCACCATACTGTGGAATGGTCCAGTTGGCGTTTTTGAGTTTGATCAATTTGGTCAAGGAACCAAAGTACTAGCGCATGCCATAGCTGAATCCGATGCGTTCTCAGTTGCGGGTGGTGGCGATACAGTGGCGGCCATTGATAAGTACGGTGTGGCTGAGAAAATTTCCTATATCTCAACAGGCGGTGGTGCTTTTCTTGAGTTCTTAGAAGGCAATAAGCTGCCAGCAGTTGAGATACTGGAGCAGCGTGCTAGCAAGACTTGAAGTAAATATGTAAGGACTTTTCAGGCAAAGCGATCAATAAGTAGAATGGCAAATTAGCGCTACTGTATTTATGCTATATAAAATTAAGAAGTGCTTGTATATATTTGTAATGTAAGGTCATTTTTTATTGTAAAGGCATTGTCAGATTACCTCGTTTAGATTACTGTCAATTTTATGGCAGAGCAGGCATTCGCTGAAAATAAGCTAATCAGGCTTAAAAGATGACAGTGGGGTTCGCTTAAATTTTGCTAAAAGCTAACCAAGTTTTTAGCGCAGAGACGATATATTGGTATGGGTGGAGATCGTGGGGCTCTCAAAAAAAAATAATAAAAGGATTGTGAGCAGATCAATGAGACTGCAAGTGATTAAATCAACGGGTCAGAAGTTTAGCGTAGTAACCATTGATAATATGATCTTGCCTTGCCGTTCTTTGAGCGGTCTTAGTCTTACTGTGCGCAAAGCGCTTTCGGGTGGCGTATTCGCATTTGGTCTTCTGTTGCCCAGTTTGGCTTACGCATTAGGTGTGGGCGGAGTTGAAACACGCTCCTATATCGGCCAGCCATTGCGAGTCGAAATACCGTTGTATAATGTTGAATCACCAAACACTCTAAAAATAGACCTTGAACGTCTTGACGATGATAACGATGGTGAACTTACAGCCACGCTAAGCCGAGCGAACTCGCAACTGTCAGTCTTGATTAGATCGAGCGAACCGGTCAACGAGCCATACTTCAACTTTTCTCTGAATTTGATTGATAACGGTAACGAGTTTCGCAAACAGTTCACGGTGTTGCTAAATTTATCGCCGACGGGTGACCCGCGATATATCGAGCAAAGTACACAACGAAACGCCACACTCTCTTCTGATGCTCGTGTTGATAAGGCTGATGAAAATCTGAGTAAGGTGGTTAGCGGCTCGGTAATGGGGCCGTATGACTGGGCCAAGGCTGGCCAAATACCGGAAAAGTTTGGCGCTGTGTTAGACGGTCAATCTTTATGGCGTGTGGCAAGGCGAATTAGCCCAGCAATGAATGCCAGTAACAACCAAATGATGTGGGCGCTCTATCAGTCAAACCCGCAGGCTTTTTCAAGTAAAAGTATCGAAAGCCTTCGTGCTGGTACATTCCTCACCATCCCCAGTTCCGTCGCCGTCACTAGCATTTCAGATCAAGAAGCTAAGCGTTTGCTGGACAACTTATCGCTAGCAAAGCGAGAAAATACGCGCGTTGTTAGTGCTGATGAGTCAACAAAGTCAGACATAACTGATTTAACTGGTATTCCATCAGGCGAGCCCAGACGCTCAGACCGTCGTTCTGAGGGCGCAGTAAGTGGTCAGTTTCAGTTGAGTGGTTTGGACTCTGCGGTCGGTTCAGAGGGGGTGTTGGTTTCTGCCAGTGACGATCAATCTAAAGAAATTATCTCGTCATTGTCCGAGACTATTTCGAGCATGACTGAGCAATTAGGCCGTAAAGATAAGCAAATTCAAGTGTTAGAAGCACAAGTAGTGGAGTTGAAAGCTTTTATTCAAGCTGACGGTAGTCCTGTCCCCGACATGCTGGCAAGGTCTAAGGCCGTGCAAAGCAGTTCATCGCTTACCGTATCGAGTGTTGACCCCAGCCTTAACAATAACGGCCAAGAGGCAACAAAGCCAATTGAGGTTATAGCCAGTAATGGCGCTGTAAATGATGAGATGGGCTTAACCGATCCACAACCCAAAGCGGAGGGTTCTAGCCGTTGGTACCTTTGGTTGTTAGCCGCATTAGGTGGCCTGACGTTATTAGGTTTCGCGATGCGAGATCGCCTAACACGGCTTTGGTATTCGCTTAATTTCGGCGGTAAGAATGATAAATTAGAATTTCAACCAACCGTGTTTAACGAAGCGCTGAGTCAGGCAGTGGCTGAAAAAAACGATTCGCAGCACACGATGACAATATCGCACCATGCGTCATTGAGTGAAGACGAGTATAGCGAGTCGTTTTCTGAATCTTTTAGTGAAATTGATACGGAAATCTTCGTGGATGAATCAACGCCAGAGCAAGAGTTGGATTTTGAGCAACGTTTTGCTCGTTTACTTGCCGAAGGTGACTTAGAGTTTGCTCGTCAGTTATTGGATATTGCCCATGGGCATGACGTTAATGACGAGCGTTATCACTATCACCGTCTACAACTGTTGGCTATTAACGTCGATGAAGATGCGTTCTACGATTATTATTATTCTATTGAGAATGATATTCCGAGCTTCACGAATTCAGTACAAACCGATATATCCAAACTGGTGGTGCAACTGGCTAAACATTAGTTTTAATGTATTCCTAATTATCAGTACAGTACAAAATGCCCGCATTTTTACCTATTTTGGGGTCAAACCCCACCATTTTAATTCTTGGTTCAATGCCTGGAAAAGCGTCTCTTGATGCAGCACAGTATTATGCCCACCCACGAAACGCGTTTTGGCCGATCATGGCTGAGCTCTACGGCGTTAACGTGGATGACTCATATACTAAGCGTGTGGAGAAGCTCAAGCAAAACAATGTTTCGGTATGGGATGTGTTGCATGATTGTGAGCGTTTTGGCAGCTTGGACCAAAATATCGTAAAAGAAACCGAACAGGTGAACGACTTTTTTGCTCTTTTTACTGACCATCCCAGTATTGAAAGTGTGGGGTTTAATGGGCAGGCAGCGCGTAAAATATTTAACCGCCATTGCAAAGCTTTATATAGTAACTTTACCGATATTAAATGGGTAGACCTACCTTCCACCAGCCCTGCTCATGCTTCTTTAACGTTGCAACAAAAGTGCAGTATTTGGGGTAAACAATTGTGTTAAAAAAGTAGTAATGACGAATTTAACTGATAAATCCGCCAGCCATGGAGATCGCTTTTGGGAGCATAAAGCGTTGCACGAAATGACGCGCAACGAATGGGAATCCATTTGCGATGGTTGCGCAAAATGTTGTCTCACGCAGTTGCAAGATGAGCAGACAGAACAATTGGTGTTGACTAATGTGGCTTGTGATTTGTTGAACGACAACACTTGCTTGTGTACGGATTATGACAACAGAAGTGACCGAATCCCAAGTTGCGTCACCATGGATGCTGGCAATGTGGAGCAGGCGGCTGAATTTGCGCCACCCACTTGTGCCTACCGCTTGTTAGTTCAAGAACAACCGTTACCACAATGGCACCACCTGGTTAGCGGTGATCGTAATACGGTGCATCAACAAGGTAAGTCCGCTAAAGCGAGGGTGGTATTTCAAAAAGACGTAAATGAGGAAGACCTTGAAGATTATGTCGTTGATTGGCTCGAATAACTGCGAGTTTCACTAAAGATCGATAATTAATCAAAAGACTCTGAGCCTTTTAGGAAGTGGTGTCATTAAGAATATTTTCACCAGGCTTAGCTGTAGCGCACCTTAAAACAACTCACCCTGATTGCTGGTTAACGCATCGAAGTCCAGACCAATAAACGGCAGCACTCCATCAGCAATGGGTTTGAGTTGTTTTGTAATATAATGGTCGTAATCAATTTTGCTTTGACGATACTCCACCGGTTCTGGCCCGTTTACTGTAATCAAGTAAGACACCCATCCTTTATTTTGGTATTTGAGCGTCTTACCCAACGTACGATTTTTTTCATCCGCCATACGCGCCGCCCTTACTTGTGGTGGCACATTTTTAATATAGTTATCAAGTTTGCGTCGTAGCTGCTTTGTGTAAATCAAGTCGTCGTCACGCTCGCCGTTCAATGTTTGTTCAACGGTAGACGCAATCAACTCTGAAGGGTCTTTGTGGTGAAACACAAGATCAAACAACGAAGCCTGAAATTTTCTAGCCAGTTGAGTCCAGTCGGTTCTTACGTTCTCTAGCCCTTTAAAAACCAACCTCTCGTCACGCGTCTGCGGATCAATGATTAGGCCCGCGTAGCGTTTCTTACTGCCAATGTCCGAGCCTCGTATCGTTGGCATTAAGAACTGCTCGAATTGAGTTTCGAATTCGATTTCCAGTTCATTCTCGATATTAAATTCTTCTTTCAGGGTCTGGGTCCAGCGCTGATTAATCAACTCTTGCAGTTGATTGCCAATGCTGGCGCACTGTTTGGCGTTCAGAGTTTCATCGAGAGAGACGAACGTTGAATCAGTGTCGCCATAAATCACGCTGTAGCCCTGCTCTTCAATCCACTGGCTGGTGGTTTGCATAATTGCGTGGCCTCTTAGCGTGATAGAACTGGCTAAACGAGTATCGTAAAATCGGCAACCGCCCGAACCCAGCACACCATAGAACGAATTCATGATGATTTTGATTGCTTGAGATAATACATCATTCTTGTTTTGCTTGGCCTGATCACGCTGTTTCCAAAGTGAGGTGATGATTTCTGGCAAACAGTGTTTATCGCGATGAAACATCGCGCCGCGAAACCCTGGTAGGCTATCAGTTGGGTTTTTTAGGCCTTCTATTAGCCCCATGGGGTCAACCTTAAAAGTACGAATAATCGAGGGGTACAGACTTTTAAAGTCCAAAACCAATACATTGCGATACAAGCCCGGTTTCGAATCCATTACATACCCTCCTGGACTGGCTAAGCCGCCGCTCGTTGGGAGGTTGGGGGCCACGTAACCTCCGCGATGCAGTTTGGGTAAATACAGATTAGTGAATGCTGCCACCGAACCACCGGCGCGGTCCATTTCCAGCCCAGTCATGCGGCTGCGCAACACCAAATAATCAATGATTTTAGTGTGTTCAAAGATGTCTAGCACCAGCTCGCAGTCTTCAAGGTTATAGGCGGCGAGTGCGGGTTTATCGTGATGAAAGTTATGCTCAATTTCAGCAATCCGGTCATCCACGTCGCCGTCTACCTTTTTACCGCGACCAAGAAGCTCTTGCGCAACGTTCTCCAGAGAGAAACTGGTAAAGCTCCAAGTTGCAGATTTGAGAGAGCTAATTCCATCAATGGCGATGCGCCCAGGGATGGTGATGTAACCTTTATGAGCATCGCTTTGGGTTGGGCGCCAGCTGGCTTGAGAATGGTTGCGGCCAATTTTAAGCTTTAGCCCATGCCGCTTGGCGCGCTCGATTAAAATACGTAGGTCAAAATTAATCAGATTCCAACCAATGATTAGATCAGGGTCTAACTCAGTGATTCGCTGGCACAGAGCAAGCAGCAATTCCCGCTCATCGGCTTGCCAAGATATCGGCGTGTCTGCGGCTTGAGGCTCGCCGATCATAAGAACTTCGCGACTGTGTTGACAAGCCTTGTCGCCAGCCAAACCAATGGAAAATAACTCGCCGTTCATTGCACACTCTATATCCAGCGACACGGCACTCAATCGCGGTTGGTAGTCACCTTTTTTGAGTTGTGTGGTGTTAATTTGCGTGTACGTTGATTTTTTTTCATGGATTCCTCGACACGCCACACCGCCATAAGCGAATCGCTCCATCAGATATCGATCGTGTGGGCGTAAGTCGGCTTCTAACATTTGGACGTCAGATCGCTTAAGCGCGGCTTGGATTAAATAGGCTTGATGCAGTGTATTGGTATATATTGCTACTGCGAATTCGTCATTAAATGTTTTTAGTGGCAGGGTAACGAGTTCTACGTGTTGCTGATGCGGCCGACACAGCTCCGTTGCTTTTTCTAGGTCGGGCTTGTTAATAAAAAAAACAGGCCTCTGAGCATCAACAAGTAACCTAATTGGCCCATCATCACTGCTGAGCCAATATTCGATTTGCACACGGCCTCGGTAGTCGTGGCTGGAGCGGGTTAACACAAACCCCTGTGTTAATCGATCACTCATGAACAGTGTTAGTGTATAAGGTCATTGTAATGCAGTACGTTGCGTGATCAGCTAAGCGGATGATTTTCAGGTCTGTTTATGATTACATGAAAGAGTATAACGGTTAGGCGCATTGGCGCTTTACAACGACAGAATAACCGATCACAACGCGATGAAACTAACATTATCAGACCACGCTATAGAATACGACCGCCTCGAAGGCCATGGCCCTTGTGTGATTTTTTGTGCTGGGTTTAATTCGAACAAACAAGGCAATAAGGCCTTAGCGATGGAATGTTGTTGTCGCGATATCGGCTTAGAGTATGTGCGTTTTGATTACGCTGCTCATGGAGGCTCTGGTGGGGACTTTGCCGATGCGACCATCAGCACTTGGTTAAATGACGTGCTAAGCATCGTCGACCACATCGCTAAAAACCAAGATGTTATTTTGATCGGCAGTTCTATGGGCGGATGGCTAGCGTTGTTAGCGGCACTTGAAAGGCCCAACAGAATTAAAGGGTTGGTGCTATTAGCGTGTGCCGCCGATATGACTCGTTATTACCCTGAACGTATGAAAGGCTTAAGTCAAAATAAGGATGAGCAAGGTCTGTGCTATTACGAAGTGCCTAACGAGTTCGATGACGGTCAACCGTATTACATTTATCAAGCCATGATTGACAATGCGGCGCAACACTACCTGTTGGAAAAGCCCATAAGGCTCAACGCTCCCGTGCGTTTAATTCACGGCATGCAAGATGAAATTGTCGAGTGGCAACGTTCCAAGCAAGTGATGGAACAGTTGCAATCCAATGATGTGACACTCACCTTGGTCAAAGACGGTGATCATCGTTTATCCAGCGCAAGTGATCTTATGTTGATTGAACAAGCGATTAAAAGCTTGTTGCTGTAAGTTTTAGAAAGTTTCTAAGCAGCGATGAATTGCCATGATCATTATTAATTATTAAGTGGATGCTGCGTCGTTCATGTCATTGGCCCGCGCATACCGTCAAATCAATTCACTCGTGGCCGTTATTGATAATCATTAATCACACAGTTGATCACCGTAGTAGTTGTTTCGATAGTTACAGCACTTGTTGAAATGTTGGTTTGCTGGTGCTTGCTCACCAATCAATTTGGCTAAAATGGCTTTAATTGTAATCATTTGGTCTCAAGATCTGTTTCAATTTGTTGGTATTAAGTGTTCAGTGTGTCATCCAACGAGCCAATTTTATATTTGGAATATTTGAATGTGATGTTCGAAAAAGTTAAACATAATGATCAAGACGCTTTCTAACAGAGGCATTGGAATGAAACTGGGTGCCGTTTCCATCAGCCTAACGGTGAAGGGCATACATAAACCAATGAAATTTTATGAAACACTGGGCTTCGGGTTTTTGCTAGGCCGCTTAGAGCAAAATTGGCTGATAATGAAAGCAATGAAACCCTTATCGCTTTATTTCAAGGCATGTTCGAGAACAATAGAGCGACCTTCAATGCCGTTTGGAATCAGAGCGCTGAAAATGCGACCCGCTTTGATTGTGTTCGAAGCATTCAAGCAACGCTTAAATCCGTGGGAATAACGAGTAGTGACGTTAAGCATGAAAAGGGCTGCTGATTAATGATCAGCCCCACCACTGAATTCAAAAATTGTGGTGTGTTTGTGCGTGATGCCTGCAGGTAACACGGGTGAGTACAGGTATGGTTGATTGATTGCATCTGGCGCGTATTGAGTTTCAACGCAGAAACCAGCAGAAGGGGGAAATGGTTTGCTGAGAAAGTGACCAGTGTAAAATTGATAACCAATCGAGTTTCCGCGAACGTGCAATGTGATGCCGCTGTGTTCCGATTTTGCTTCGAGCATAGTGACGATTTCATCTGCCTGCTTAAGCTCACTAGAACCATTGCCCTTAACATTAAAGTGGTGATCAACCAGCCCGTCAAAAACATCCATATTATTCAGTTTAAAATGCAGCGGCGATTGAAACTCGTGAAGTTGGCCATTAGGGATGTTCTTGTTATCAACGCCAACAAAATTCTGACCGTATAGTTTAAACGAATGGTCAGAGATATCGATGTTATCAAGCGTTGAATCTCGACCAGACAAGTTCAGATAAACGTGGTTGGTTGGGTTGATGTAAGTGTCTTCATCACACGTTGTTAAGTAATCTATTCGTAGGCTGTTCTTAACAACCCTATAAGTGGCGAGAATGGTAATATGCCCTTGCATGCCGATTTTTTGTAAGGTGTAATCAAGCTCAAAGGTTATCGAGTTACTTGACTGATCGACGATGTTCCAATTTTCTCTATCAAAACCCAAACCTCCACTATGAAGACAATGCGCCCCCTCGTTTTGTGGTAAATGGTAACTCTTATTATGGATATTCAGACTGGCATGTGCTATTCGATTTGCAATTGGCCCCACCGACGCACCTAAATAGAAAGAATCCGACAGGTAGTGAGAATCATCTGCATAACAAAGCGCCAACTCTGTGCCTCGATATTTCAGACCCGCGATCCTTGCCCCCAAAGGCACTAATGACAATTGCAATTGGTCTGAGCTAATGAGTGATCGTTTCATCACCCCATTATAACGCGTTTAATCGCAGTCATGATGCTCAATAGGGTATCCTAAATCAGAATAACGTATTAGATCGCTATGTTCGATATAAAAACATTTCTAAAAACATACACAAATCGCATCATCGCCATTACAGTCGCGATTCATTTTCTTGTGGAAGCACTGTTTGCTGGCATGCCCAATGCGTTTGAAATGCACAGCTGGAACACACACTATTTCTCTGTGTGGCAGCCACTTAGTTATATGTTTCTGCATGCCGACTTTCTCCATCTTTTATTCAACATGCTGGGCCTATGGTTCTTTGGTCAAGTTTTAGAGCGAACATGGGGCGGCCCGCGCTTGTTGGCTTTTTATCTATTATGCGGTATAGGTGCCGCAGTCATATCGCAACTCATAGATCATTACCTGTTGCACCAAATCAGTGGACGAATGGTGGGGGCATCTGGGGCAATCTATGGAATTTTGGTGGCATTTGCCATGCTGTCCCCGAATCAAAAGATCATGCTAATCTTTTTGCCGGTGCCAATATCAGTCAAAATTTTCGTGCCGATATTGCTCTTAATTGATTTAACCGGCGGCATGACGGGTTTTTCTGTTTTTGGCGGCAATATTGCCCATTTCGCACACATAGGAGGCGCCATTGTAGGCGGCTTTTTATGCTTGATGTGGAAACGGCGCATTTTCTGATTCGCAAGCGGCTTGGCAAACTAAACAAACTGGTAACAGTGAATGTAGAACACCGACTCTAAGAGAGTTCAGCAAGTGCTATGAGTGATGTTCTTGGTGTTACTTTCAGTGCATTGTCGGTCAAATAGATCAAAAAATGGGTCTGAAAACGGTTTTTACCAGTCATTTCAATCTCACCAAATAGGCTGTATGTAAACACAGTTTATTTTTGTGAAAATATGAAATCAAGTAATTAAGCCACCGTTTGCTGCTTCCTTTACAACGCTGATAGAAAAATAGTCGTTACAAATCAGAAAGTTATATAATCGAAAACAAAATAAAGGAGGGCGCCGCCGGTAGAAACATTCGCACGCCCCCTTTCATCCTTTTGAAGAGCAAGATAAGATGCATTAAGCTGAAAAAAATCAAGGAGTTAATGAAATATGTACAATGAGAAAAAGGCGACAAAGTGCGCATGCCATTTAATAAGCTGTTAGCTGCACAAGGATATGAATATCGAAAAACTTATTGAAATCTCAAACATCTTTGTCGAAGCGTCTGACGAAGATCAAGATTTGATTGTTCAACTAGTAGAGAAAGGCTTTTCAAAAAATGAAGCTGAAAGGGTCGTTG
>CALJWL010000036.1 GCA_937974565.1 uncultured Arenicella sp. | reverse complement strand
ATCGGCTAAAGCCGATTGCCTAACTCTCAACGTCAAAATTATCATCTGGGTTTCTCTCAAAATGATGTTCTAAATATTCTCTAATCATTTCTTTTGTTAACTCACCCGCCGTAACGCAAAAATATCCTCTTGCCCAGAAGTGCCTTCCCCAATACCTCTTTTTTAGATGCGGATACTCTTCAAACAACTTGGTCGATGAGCGGCCTTTGACTCTACGCATTATCTCTGCTGGCGAAAGATGTGGCGGTGACGATATCAGCAAATGCACGTGATCTTTACTCACTACACCTCGAATAATATCTAGCTCAAGATACTCACATGTCTGACGCACAAGCTCTCTCACTCGCAGACCAACATCACCAACCAACACTTCATAACGATACTTTGTTACCCAAACAAAATGATATTCAATCTTATATTTCGTATGTGAACCATGCCTATATTTCATAGACACTATCATAAAAGCAACTGCTAGCTTAAAGCTACCCGTCTGAAAGACGGGGGTTTAAACCTTAAATAAACGGACGAATTAATAGAAAGCAGAGCGGCGTAATTCAGGTCTTTTTAGACACAAGCACTTTCAGCAACGTCTTATCACAACGACTTTGCTAGACTCTCGGTTAGAAAATGGGGAACCATAAAATGAAACGCAGAACTTTGTTATCAGCCTCTGTTATAGGCATGATCGGCGCCGCATCTTGGTTAAGAGCCGACGACCATGTTGATGTCACCCCTGCCCATCAAGACCGCGAGAGTAAACGCATGAGTAACAGTTCAGATCAAACGATCAACAATCTACAGACTGAGGCATTTCCAAACACCATCAAAAAATGGGATTTGAGTAAGCAGCAGTGGGAAACGCGCTTGGACGATTCGGCCTATTACGTATTACGCCAAGAGGGAACTGAGCGCCCCTTCACCAGCCCTCTTAATGACGAAAAGCGTGAGGGCGTATTCACTTGCGCTGGTTGCGGCTTAGCTCTCTTTAAATCAAACACTAAGTTTGACAGTGGCACAGGGTGGCCAAGCTTTTTCGATAAGATTGAAGGGCATATAGGCACCAAGCGTGATTTCAAACTGATTGTGCCCAGAACTGAATATCACTGCGCTCGCTGTGGTGGTCACCAAGGTCATGTTTTTAATGATGGCCCTGCCCCAACCGGCCTTAGGTACTGCAATAACGGCGTGGCGTTAAATTTCACACCCGCCTAGAGTGTAAACACAACCTTTTTTGAGGTAACGATTTTCATCATTAACGTACCGCAAAGAATACAACTCATAAGACTAAACCAAGCCCCTTAATCAACACGGCTAGACCAACCTTTGGTCTAGCAGGTATTGTTCTAATTGGGGCAAAATTGGCAGTGCCGCCAATACATCGTTCCATTCATCAATATCCTGCAAAGCACCCAGTTCATCTAACTCAAAGTTGTTACTGACCGCCGCTGTCTGGCACGACTTAAGCACTTGGTCTCCTCCCCAAGGCATGTCTTTAAAAAGAAACGACGCAGGCCGACTCAAGCCAAGAATGTAATACCCACCGTCTAGGCTTGGTCCTATTCCTGATCCACCGTTGCGTAATAACTCATGTAATTCAATAAGATCGTTCGCCGCAACGTGAGGCGCGTCAGCTCCCATAACAGCCATCGGATATCCGTGCCGTTCAAACGCGTGGTGCATTTTATCGCCCAAATCACCGTCGCATTGCCGAATAAGTGTCACACCAAAGTTCTGGCACATTTTTAACAAAAACGGGTGATCAAAATCAATCCATGTACTCAGATAAACCTCACCCGGCCAGTGCTGACATACCTTGGCTAAACTCGCGTGCAACAAAATTTCCGCAATCTTCGCCGCTTGTTGCGCCGAGCAATGAGAGTGCAAACGCGTTTTCACACGACCGGCTATTGGCGCTTTGGCGAATAAAAGCAAAGGAATTTTGCAGTCCGTTGGCTCAACCACCTAACAACCCACCCAAACTAACGAACGTCCCGGTAAACACGGTGTAATTGCTCAGGGGAAGTACCAATAAAGTAAGCAAAGCGCAAACGCCACATTAGAAAAATGGTTTTCCAAACGCCTTTTTGATGCCATCGACGCGCGCTAGTGGCAACTTTCACGCGCGAACAATAGGGCCGAGCAATTCTACGCAACCGCTTGCTTAAGGCCACATCTTCCATAATCGGGATAGAGTCAAAACCACCAATGCTTTCGAAAATACGTCGCTCGACAAAAATAGCCTGATCACCCGTAGCCACACCACTCAAACGCGAACGCAGGTTTATCATCCACGCCACTAAACCCAAACTGGAAAAGCCAGCATTACGATGATCATGGAAGCTGAGGTCAAACCGACCCCAAACGGCGTTTCTAACCTCGTCAAGCGCCTCTTCAGGCAGTAATGTGTCCGCGTGTACAAATATCAAAATATCCGCCTTTGCCACACCAGCGCCAGCGTTCATTTGAGTGGCTCTGCCCGCTTGTGCGCATGTAACTAACGTGAGATCACGACCTTGTTTCTTTAGCCATTCATCACTGCCATCTGAGCTGTTGCCATCCACCATGATGAGTTCATCAGCACCAAGACGCCGAAGCGTCGTCAGCAATGTTGGCAGCACCTTCATTTCATTCAACAACGGCACAATAATGGCCACAGTGGATCGGTGTGTACCGCGATTCATCGATGGGTCACTCGCAATCCACATGCAAACGCCAGAAGTAATGTAACAAGCTTAACCGTTTCTATCAGCGCCAATGCGTAACCGCAGTGCATTTAATTTAATAAAGCCTTCGGCATCGGCTTGATTATAAGCACCTTCATCATCTTCAAACGTTGCAATGCGTTCATCAAATAATGAGTCGGATTCTGATTGTCGACCCACAATCACCACGTTACCTTTATAAAGTTTTACCCGCACAGTGCCATTGACGTGCTTTTGAGATTCATCAATCATGCACTGCATCATTTCACGTTCTGGGCTCCACCAGTAACCGTTGTATATTAGCTTGGCGTAACGAGGCATTAACTCGTCTTTCAAGTGAGCGACCTCACGATCCAGGGTTAACGATTCTATAGCGCGATGCGCACGCAACATAATTGTGCCGGCAGGTGTCTCGTAACACCCACGCGATTTCATGCCAACATAACGATTCTCAACAATATCGTCGCGGCCAATACCGTGACGGCCGCCCACTTTGTTCAGCCATTCCATAACCGAAGCGGCCGACATTGCCTCACCATTAATAGCAACAATATCGCCTTTTACATAGTCTAATTCGACGTATTCTGCTTGATCAGGGGCGTCTTCCGGTGACACAGACCAACGCCACATATCTTCCTCGGCTTCGGCCCAAGGGTCTTCTAAAATCCCCCCTTCGTAGGAAATGTGCAACAGATTAGCGTCCATCGAATACTGTGATTTGCCGTCTTTCTTTTTCTCTACTTGAATACTGTGTTCAGCCGCATAGGTCATCAGTTTTTCACGTGAATTTAAATCCCATTCACGCCACGGCGCAATGATTTTAATATCCGGGCGCAGTGCATACGCCCCCAACTCAAAACGGACCTGATCGTTACCTTTACCAGTGGCACCATGAGAGATAGCATCAGCGCCAGTTTCATTCGCAATTTCAATCAAACGTTTAGCGATAAGAGGCCGCGCAATTGACGTACCTAAGCGATATTCACCTTCGTAAATTGCATTGGCTCGCATCATTGGGTAAACGTAGTCGCGTGCAAACTCTTCTCGCAAGTCATCTATGTAAATACTCTGAACGCCCATGGCCTGAGCCTTAACCCGTGCAGGCTCAACCTCTTCACCCTGCCCAATATCGGCGGTAAACGTCACAACCTCACAGTCGTACACTTCTTGCAGCCATTTAAGAATAATTGAAGTATCTAAACCGCCGGAGTAAGCGAGGACTACTTTTTTGATATCAGACATGAAAAAACCAACTTTTTAACGGGTGCTAATTTGCGCGTAGTGTCTTGTTTTATGCCTTAAAGGTCAATACATAGTCATTAAAATCTTATTTAAATCTCGTTGAACCCAATAAAAATAACGACTTACAAACAAAATTAATTTCACAATGGCGTTAAAACCACATCACAATTTCGACATTTTATTTCATAAATAAAAAATATATTGAATTTAATTCTGTTTAAAGTGAATTAATTGAATATATTTTCAGTTTTACATTTGAAAAGCCAGACTGATAACCTTAGACTTAAGGCTAAACATCCAAATCACATAAAGCGTCCGAATACGGGCGCTTTAATCTTTGTGTTGTCTTGTTTTCAAACGCATAATTTAAATGAGTTCTAAATTCAAGAACTGACGACCCGATCAACTCAACACTTGGGCACGACGCCATTACTGTAAGAACATGTTTAAGAAACTAATTAATCGCCTAAAACGTAACAAAGGGCAGGCTTACCCCGAGCCCGCATTGATGAATTCCTATACGCGTTTGCCGGTCAGCTTCGTGCGCGGTGAAGGCGCACTTTTGTGGGACGCCAATGGCAAACAATACGTTGATGCCTTAGGCGGTATTGCCGTGACCTTTTTAGGCCACTGTCACCCAACTATCAGTCAAACCATTTCTCTACAAGCAAACACGTTGCTGCACACCAGTAACTTGTTCCACATACCCGCACAAGCCAAGCTTGGGGAAACGTTTTGCCGAATCTCAGGTATGGACAAAGTGTTTTTTTCCAATTCAGGTGCCGAAGCGAATGAAGCGGCAATAAAAATTTCACGTTTATTCGCCAGAGAGAAAGGCATAGATGCCCCCGTTATCGTCTCAATGAAGCGCAGCTTCCACGGGCGTACCATGGCCACGTTATCGGCAACGGGTAACACGGCTATTCAAAAAAACTTTGAGCCGTTGGTCTCAGACTTTATATACGTCGACTATAACGATTTATCGGCGCTAGAGGCCGTGCAAGAAAACAAGAACATCGTTGCGGTTATGCTCGAACCGATTCAAGGTGAAGGGGGCATCTTAGTGCCCGACTCAGGATACCTTGCAGGAGTAAGAAAGTTGTGCGACGACAATAACTGGCTCATGATTATCGATGAGATACAAACGGGCATTGCTCGTACCGGCCAGTGGTTTGCCCACCAGTCAGAAGGTATCTCACCAGACATACTCACCAGCGCCAAAGCGTTGGGCAATGGCATACCAATTGGTGCATGTGCGGCCAAAGGGGCGGTAGCAAATTTAATCTCTCCAGGTACTCATGGCACAACCTTTGGGGGCAATCCTTTTGCCTGCCAAGTGGCCTTAAGTGTGATTGACGTTATCGAAACACAAGGTTACGTAGACAAAGCGGCTGAACTCGGTGCCACTCTTAAGAAGCAGCTCCAACAAAACCTGAGTACGTTGGAAAATGTGGTCGACATCCGAGGGCAAGGCTTGATGCTGGGTATAGAGTTGGATAAGGCGTACCCAAATTTAGCTCACACATTTTTAGATCATGGATTGGTGATAAACATCACCGGCGAGGGTAAAGTAATTCGCTTGCTACCCGCCGTGGTCACCACTGAACAACAACTGAAGAAGATAACCGAAACCGTCTGTACGGTGATCGAATCTCTATCGGCCTAGAAAAACGATTTCGTAATGAATACACAACATTTTTTAACCCTAAACGATTTGCCTGCGTCAACACTAAAGAGTTTGATTCACAGGGCCGTCGAGCTAAAAGCACTGACTAAAAGCGGCGCTATTTTTGAACCGCTCAAAAATAGATCACTGGCAATGCTGTTTAGTAAATCCTCAACTAGAACTCGTGTTTCTTTCGAAGTTGGGATGAGGCAACTAGGTGGGGGCACACTCAATTTAAGCCCCAACGACACTCAGATTGGGCGTGGCGAGCCGCTTGAAGACACGGCACGGGTGATTTCCAGCATGGTGGATGCGGTTATGATTCGCACCGACGATCACGCCAAAGTCACCAAATTTGCCGAATTTTCCAGTGTGCCAGTTATTAATGGGTTGACCGATGACTTTCACCCCTGTCAGTTGCTGGCCGACATGCAGACTTTATATGAACTGAGGGGGTCCATCGCAGGCGCAACCATTGCTTGGGTTGGTGATGGGAACAATGTGTGCAATTCGTTTATGAACGCAGCCAAACTGTTTGATTTCACCCTGAATATCGCAACGCCAACAGGCTACGAACCTAACTCGAAAATCATTGAGGCAAACAAAACTAACTTGCGGCTCATTAATGATCCCAATGAAGCGGTATTCAACGCAGACGTGGTGGTGACCGATACATGGGCTAGCATGGGGCAAGAAGATGAAAAAAAACAACGTCTTAATGCTTTCAAGGGCTACTGCGTGGATCAATCACTCATGAATAAAGCCAGCAAAGACGCCATCTTCATGCATTGTTTACCCGCCTACCGCGGCTTAGAATGTTCAGCGCAAGTAATCGAGGGGCCACAAAGCGTGGTGTTTCAAGAAGCCGAAAATCGCTTACACGCACAAAAAGCTTTACTTGAGCATTTACTTGCATAAACTTCAGCGATGTCATCGCCCTATCTATCCATTAACGATCTCAGCGCTGCTTACGATAAAAGCAGCAGGGTCGTAAGCAATATCAGCTTCAACTTAGAAGAAGGTGAGATTGGCTGCTTACTAGGGCCAAGTGGCTGCGGAAAAACAACCATTTTACGAGCCATTAGCGGTTTCCAAGCCATCAGTACAGGCTCAATTGAGTTAGCAGGCAAACTGCTTTCCGCACCAAAAAAAATGCTCGCCCCCGAGAATCGTGGCGTAGGTATGGTGTTTCAAGACCACGCACTTTTCCCTCACCTAACATTAGCCAATAATGTCCGTTTTGGCTTGAGTAAACTTAGCAAAGACGAGCAAGTCACTCAAACGGATAAAATGCTAACGCTGGTTGGCATGCAAGACTTTCGTGACGCTTACCCACATGAAATTTCCGGGGGACAAAGCCAACGAGTCGCTCTGGCACGGGCCTTAGCACCTAAACCAACCTTGCTGCTGATGGACGAGCCCTTCTCCAACTTAGATACGACACTGCGTGAAGATTTAGGCTACGAAGTAAGGCAACTGCTCAAAGAAACAGGCATCACCGCAATTATGGTAACCCATGATCAACATGATGCGTTTGCTTTGGGTGATAAAATCGGGGTAATTGCGAATGGACAATTGCAACAATGGAGCAGCTCATTTGACTTGTATCATGCGCCTAAGAGTCGTTTTGTCGCCAACTTTATTGGTGATGGCTTGTTTGTGGAAGGTCGCGTGATTGATAAAACGACGGTAGCAACTAACTTCGGTGAGATTCAGGGTGAACTCGTAAACTCAATTAACATTGATACAAAAGTGGATTTATTAATTCGCCCCGATGACGTTCGCTATGACCCTAAAGGCTCAATTAAAGGAGTGATTGATCGAAAAGCCTTTAAAGGTGCGCAAACTCTTTACACTCTTCGTACCGAAAGCGGCGAGTCGCTGATGAGTTTGGTGTCGAGTCACGACAATCACGACGTTGGAGACCGTATTAACTTAACAATTGAAGCCGATCATCTGGTGTGTTTCGAATCAAACCGTTAACCTCAATCAGTCACTCAATTGGTTGATTTTCCAATGCCCACCATTCACCTCAACCTTATTCAGCCCAATTAATCCGTCTCCTTATCTGTGGTCCAAATCTGAGTTTGGCAAAGAAACGCAATACACCCCTTCACCTGCAAGGTACCGTCTTTTAGTCGCTTTAAACGAGATGAATACGTTTTGTCAACGGCTGGGCTGTATATTTTACCCCCTCGCCAATCCTGTTTTTTTTGTTCAAAACCATACAAAATTCGGAGACCTAAAACGCTTTCACCCGTCTTAGCTTTCACTGATTCAGGGGTTTCCCCAGGCTTAAGGCTAGCAGGGTCTATCCAGTAAACGCGGCCACATGGGCTGCCGTCCCCACAATCCACAATCTTTACTTTCGACCCCCTATCTTCCACCCAATATATTCCAAACACATCCAGTGAACTTGCTGCTACAGGAAAATGGCTCATCAGTGCTAACCCCAAAAAGAACGGTGTCAATACAAGTTTAATCATAATACTAAAGCCTCAAAGAGCAACGCATGTAATCCAATGTAATAGTCGAAACACAGGCGAATGATTACTATTTTAAGCCTATTAAGTGTATGGCGTGTTAATGGCCAAGCCGTTGCAGCCAGTAAAAAAGGAACGTAACAATGACAAAGCTAATTACCTTAATAAGCGAGGTGATTCAAGAGGTTAAAGACCGCCCCGTGAGAGACGCTTTACAAACAGCGTTTGACGGCTCGGCAAACTCTCTAAATAAGATCGAAAATACCTTTAACTTACTTACAAGCCAGCCACAATCTCAAAAAGCCTTAAATCGTTTTTTCCACAACTGGAGTATGACCAACAACAGCGCTGTTGGCTTGTCGGGTTACTGCAATCGTTTAACAATGAAATGGCGCAACACCTTGCCCGAATCTCGCACGCCGCAAATGAACGCGCGATACTTGAACGTGCTTTCTCATCTAAACCGAGTGACCGATGAAGACCTAGGTGCTACTGGTGGCAAACTGCATTACGATCTGTATTACCAAATGGCCACCACCATCTGTGGCAACGACACATGGTTGTCCAAGCAGAATCTAATAAACGAAGGTGCCCATTTTAAACAATGGAAGGATCGGCAGATGGTCAAACAAGCCGATTTATTTATGGGGTTTTTAACAACCTTAGTCCATGAAGTCTATACCCACGGTGAAGTTGAATTCATTCTGCCGCTGTTCGAACAATGGCTACAAAAGACCCGCTCACTTTCTAATAAAGAGCAACGCAAATGTCTGTTGTGGATTGACGTGCATACCAAGGGTACGGAGAAAAATCACTTTAACGAAACCCTGTCAGCCCTACCCGATTTGGCGGACCTTTTGGGTGTTCAGTTAAGTGATTATGACTTAGTTGCGATCTTCAGTAATTACATCGCACATAAGGCAACCGTAATGCACGCGTTGAAACATGAGTTAGTAAAAGACCACTCACACATATCAAACCTTGCTCACCCCTCCGTTGTTGAAGCTTGTGCGTGAAACACCATGATGATCAAGAGGCATTAATCAAACATGAACCAGCGCTTAGATAGGTTCGGCTCGTCATTGATAACTCCGTTCAAAGGAGCAATTGACCATTCTATTCACTACGCTGAATATTTGGCGCACATCGATCCTATTCGAAAATTTTTACCTTACCAAGAGGTCTGCTTCAATCCATACCCGTTAGTGATGCCGCAACAATTGACCGCACGCCTTGAACGCCTGTCAGAGAGGCTATTACGCAGCCTGACCTTTGTCGCGACATCCTACGTTGACAACAAAAGCATGCAAACCAAAATGCCTATACCAGAACGCTTAATGCACTTTCTGACGCTGGCGAGAGGCACACCCTACCACATGGGTACGGTTAGGCCTGATTTGCTGTTCGGCAAACACGGCGAAGTAAAGGTATGTGAAATCAATGCTCGTTTTCCACTTAACGGTATGGCACTCAGCCAATGGGTTAATCACGGCGCTGAAAAAGCGAGCTATTTGTCGTGGAACGGCTATCAACCAATTAAAGCAAGTCGAGACATCTGTGCAGCCATGCTTGCTAGGTTCTGCATTGATCAACCTGTAGTGAGGGTTGCCAGCAGCGAAGGCGGCGGCGAAAGCCGCTTCTTTCTCAGTGAGTTTCAAAAACTCGGAGGTACTTGCTACCATGCTCGGCCAGAAGAATTAAACGTTGATGACGCATCCATTACGCTAAACAATCGGCCCGTCAACGATTTTATTTTAGAGATAGATCGAGAAGAATTGCTGCAATTTAATGACGACGTTATTAAGCGCATCATTCGTAACAGTAATCACATCAACGATATTCGAACACTCATATTAATTCATGATAAACGCATTCTATCGTTGCTATCCGATCACGATATTATGCGGCCACACCTATCGCCATTTGAACACAATGAGTTAATTAGCGGTTTATTAGCCAATGCCGACCTTCATAACGAAAAAGGCATGCAACAAGTACTGACTAACAAAAATAACTGGGTGCTGAAAAAATGCAGCGGCGGTCGAGGAATCGATATGCACATCGGAAAATCAGTTTGCCAAACCCAGTGGGAAGACATTATCAAGAACGATCAGAGCGACTATACGGCTCAGGAGTACCTTGAACCAAGCAAATTTCCAATTGCGCATAAGGCGTTTGCGAACCGTATCACCACACCCAGCAACCAGTGCAATCCAAGAAAGACCACCGCAATGAACATCGTTGGCTCCCTTCCCTGTTTTGATGGTACGAGTTTTGGCCCTGGTATGTTTAGGGCTTCGCAACTCGATTGCGTGAATATAGGCGATGGAAGAGGGCAAGCTATATTCTTAGCCAGTGTGCAACA
>CALJWL010000035.1 GCA_937974565.1 uncultured Arenicella sp. | reverse complement strand
TGACTTGTTTGTTGAACTGATTTTTATTAGCTTTGTTTAAGCCGCAGATTTGAAATACAGATTTAGCTAGATCGATACCGAGTAGTGTAATATTGCTCATGATGAATACCTTGTTGAGATTGAGAACCTCCATCTTCTGAGTCAAACACTGGCTTGTCAAAGGAGATGGGAGGTATTCATCACAGCAGAGTAGATGATTTGTTTGCTCCATCCCTGTAAAGCATTCTAGGCGAGAACCGAATTAACTTAAGTAATTGAATTAATGACACGAAGTTGAGCGAATGCTGGCTTGGCGCTTATGTTCTTACTGTGTTGCTGACTACTTTCTTAATTATAAGCAAACCACAGAAATTTCCTTATTTTCAGCGATGATAGGAAAGCAAATCTCTTGGCTCTGGCATTGAGAGCTTTCATCTGTCGCATCAGGGAAGTTGGCGACATGGCCTTGTTGAACAATTCGATACAATTGGCTGTTGTTAACCAGCGGTGAGAAGGTGTCGGTAGAGCTCGCTAACACATAGAGTTCTTGGCGACTGTCAGTGCCAAACCCAGTGTAGCGCTTAAGCCCAAACGTATTTGCATTTGAAAACTCGTTTAGTTGAGGCGGGTTTTCCAGTGTATCTGAGTTGGCATGAAAAAGGCGCCCACCGTCAGCCGTTGTGAACCCTGTTGTGTAGTCGGCAAAAATATATTGACCAACTAGGGCGGGTGAGTCAGAGCCACGGTATACCTGTCCTCCGATGACTGAGAGACCCTCATCATGGTCGTAACTCAACCATGGGTCTACGACATCAGTTGCTTGCCCTGCGGCTGCAGTGGCGGTTATGTAGGTTGAGTCACCGTCGGTTGAGAAGAAAAAGAAATCGCCTTCTTTTGAGTTCCAACCGTAATTCTTTCCGGCTTCCACTATATTTACTTCTTCTATTTGATTTTGACCAACATCGCCAACAAAAAGGCGACCGTTGAGTGAGTCGAATGAAAACCTATATGGGTTTCGAAGCCCTGTTGCGTAAATTTCATCGAGCTCGTTGGTTGAAATAAATGGGTTGTCGGCGGGAATCGTATAGTTCTGAGGTGCGCTGCGCTCAGGGTTTATTCTTAAGATGCTGCCTAGAGGGTTAGACGCATCGGACCCGTTGCCAATGCGGCTATGGCCCCGACCACGGTCATCTTGGCCTCCGCCATCACCAAGAGCAATGTATAAGGCTCCTGTGTCATCAAACGCTAAATCCCCCCCATTATGGTTAAAGCTGGGTTGATCGATGACCAACACACTTCTTACTCGTGATATTGCTGAATTACAACTTGGGTCGGCGGCGCGGTATTCAACCACAAAGCTGCGGTGGTCAGGCGCGATATTAGGTGGCAGCGTAGTGAAATCAACAAGGTCATTTTGAGACTCACGTACGGGTTCAGACTGATATGTGTAAAACAAACCATTGCGCTCAAACTCGGGATGAAATGCTAGGCCAAGTAACCCTCTTTCGTCGAAGCTAGCGGAAAGAGACACAAGTGAATCGCTTATGTCTAAGAATAATGACTTTTCGCGACTGTTCAAATCCACGCGCCAAATTCGTCCAGCTTGCTCCACAACATAAACACTGCCCAGTATGCCTGGCGCAGTAACAACCTTTACTGCATTTGAAAAACCGTCAACCAGAGGAATTAAGTCAATAGCGAGCAAACTACTATTGGGTGATGTGGTAATTGGGTCACTCAGTGCGTCGGAACTGTTTGGAAAATCTATTCTCGTATTAGAACTTGGCAAATAGACCGGAGGTGTAATATTTTCACTGCATTGAACGCTGTTGCCATTATTTCGCCGCTCATTATTACTGGCGTTAGACCAACCTGGTTGCGCGTTATAACGAATTTTATCTAAAAAAGTGATGCCTGATGTATTACTCGGCTGGTTGCAACCTGCATCAACCGCTGGCGTGGTTTCAATAAACTGGATCACCTGGCTTAATAGCGCACCGCTGACACTTTGTTGGCCATTGAGTTGTGTACGAAGTTGCCAGCCATAGTAGTTCCAGCCATTGCCGCCAGTCTCACGACTGTGGCATAACTGACAACGCTGGCCGGGATTATTAATCGATGTAGACTCTGGGTAAACAGAGTCCCAAGTTGCTAAATATTGTGATCGTGCATGCCCCAAATGAGGCATGACCGCGAGAGCGATAGTCGATGCAATACTAAAGCAGACTCTGATTTGTCGTAGTCTGTATGGCAACTTTGTGTATTTGTTGACAGTCGATGAACGCAGCAAGGTTACGAAAAGAGTTGGCTAAAACTAACGCCTGATTCGAGTATTGGGGCATCTTCTCCTGATTGGCTTAACCATGGGAAAATAGACGACGATGAGTTTGGTGTTATCCAATCGGCAATGGCGGCAAACAGGTGTTCCGAGTGCGTCAGAGTTTGAATGTCAGGTGTATTGAGGCTATTGTTCGTATACCGAGAGATTTCGGCATCAGGGAACATGTTGCCATAGATTCCTCCTCGAACCTTATCACCGACAACGATCATTAGATTACCATCACCATGGTCGGTTCCGTTGTCACCATTATCTCGGAGCTGCCGTCCAAATTCTCCCCAAAAGGTAAAAACGAGCTTATCCCTGCCTGGGACATTCGCTTGGGTCAGCGCCGTTTGCAAGGCAGAGAATGAGCTATGTAAGGCATTGGGTTCATCAACAAACGGACCACCAAATAGGTCTTTAAATAAGCCCTCTAAACCGCGTTGACCAGTAGGTGCGTTTAATGAAACCCGAAGTGCGTCTAACTCAGGCCCTTCAGTGATCACGCCATTTCGATTGATTGCGGAACCACGTTGCCTTGAATGCGAATCAAAACCAGTGAGCTGTAAAGAGATTACCGAAGAGTCGACGATGTCATTGGATGCTAACGCGTCGTAGGTGCTGATTATTTGCTGGGCAAAATTTACATTGTTGACTACTCGTCTTGGTCTGCCATTATCGTCGGGGTTCACAGGCTGGCCATTGATAGAAATGCTGTCTCGCAGTGCGACCATGACATCGGGGAGTTCGACTGTGTCTAACTTCACCTCAAGCAAGTCACCAAAAGAGCGAAGAGTGGCTTCGTGATTTTGGTATACCTCGAACGGCTGGCGCACGGTTTGAGTGCGAAAGTTATCATAATACCGATTCAAAGCCCGGGCTACGCGTGAGTGGTTTACGTTAGCACGATCTGTTGGAGGGCCAAACTCATTGAGCCCATATTGCCGAAAGTTGGGAATCGAGACTAAGCGGCTGTTATCAATAGAAAAAGGATTGAAATTGGTTGGTGTACCACTAGGGCCAAATGAGAAGTGATTGGGCGCATCGGTAACCGACAGTACATTATTATTGCTTCGCCGTGATAAACGTCCTCCCCATCCCGAAATATCACCCTCGCTATCAAATTGAGAAAAGCCTGAACTTGATTGATTGAGCGCTCGTTCGTGGTTGCGAATGGTCGAGCCAGCAATATTAAACACTAAGGCCACATTGCCGTTTAGGAATTGGTCTAACAGCCAGCCGGCCTCGCGCCATACTCCAAATGAAACACTGGTGTTAATAGCACCTTGGTCAACAATGCTCGAATTCCAGTTTTGGCCACCCACCGTGATTGGGTAGTAATCATCATTAAAACGAGTCATCCACGCACTAAACTCATTATTAATGAGGTGCGAGCGTGATCGGTTTGACCAATACTCAAACCCATACGAGCCAGGAGTGCTGTTCGGCTTTGGCACAATCAAATGCCGCATGTCGGGGCCACCATCTAGTAGCGTGTTTATTAGGGTGCGGCGAGTGATCGGAGAAAAACCTGCTGGGCTCATGCTGTGAGCCGTGGGCGCATAAAGTGATGATAAGCCACCAACGCTAAGTGCCGCAACCGACCCGAGTATTGATTCGATAAATGCTCGACGTTCCATTATTGACCTCCAGTCGCAAACACGTATGGCGTTGCGAAAATAAATGACATTGCTACATTGATGCGAGCATTCGCACGTCGGGCCTCGACCGTACCCGACGGTTCGAGCGGCATTCTTTTGGCCTTCAACTCATTCACAAGTTGTCTTAAATATACGATGTTTTGAAGGTTATCACTGTTAATCGCTAAATCAAGTTCAGCTTGCTCAGCCGGGCTGTAAGCCTGGTTTGAATCGGCAAGACAGCGTATGTCCGTGTTGGCACTTTCAATGATATCGGATAAATTTGCAGCGGGCTCGTTTAAAGCAATTCGATCTGCACGCACACACAAAACCTGATTTAAGTCCCAAACTAAGGGAGTTTGAAAAAAGGAATTTGTTGGATTTTCTCCTCCACTGTCCTCTTCGACCAGAGAGACCGCGCCTAAAAAGCTACTTAAATGCGCTTCCTCGACTTCAGTATAACCTTGCATGCTGCCCACCGCGTGCCGCCACAGCCAACGTGCCACATATTCCACAGGGTATTCGCCGTTAGCGTCGCGTGGCATGACCTTAGTCCAATCTTTTACCCACCCCGCACCAAAGTCACAGTCAGTGCAACGATTGGCAAAGTTATTTATGAAGTCACCAAGACTGGTATTTGCAGAACGGTTGTAGTTACGAGTGAATACTAAGGATGAATTGGCCGCTTGTTCAGAACTCTGTGCCCCGAACACATTATTAACTGGTCTAAACACATCGCCTGCTCGCTCGCTTTGAATAATATTCACGATCGGAATGCCTATCTCTTCTACGTTTGTCGGCGCAGTGCCAAAATCTTGGTTAAAGAACCGTGTACCGCCGTAGTAGGCTTCGATATTGCTAGTGTTATAACGGTTTGCAAAGTAAATCGCGCGATCGAGTGTTGTTGCGTGTTTAAACTGGCTGGCACTATGAAATAACCTTGACGTTGCGTAACCGCGTACAAACGTCAGAAAGTTTCGATTAACTCCTAGGTCTCGCCATACTTGCCGAAGAATGCGTTTTTGGCTGTTATTTAGATTGTCATCAGCAAGCCCTTCTACAATGATGATCGGCAAATTTTCCAAACTATCGGGGTGTTCAATGGAAATTGGCATTAGTGTGTCAATTTTTTCGGCCGCGTTTGCGCCCGATATCGACAGGCCAAAAATTTGTACGTCTTGAAGGTGGTGCCGAGCAGTGCCAAATGTTATTTCATCAGCAAACGCATTGGATTGTTGGCCATCAACGGGGCGTGTAAAGGTAAACGTTGGAACCGCCATGTCAGTAAGCATTTTGGCCGTTTCTGGAATTGTTATCTCTTCATGATTGGGGTCACTTTCACCTAGTATGCCAAAAAAGAGTTGGTGTATCTCACGCGCAAAATCGTCATTACAACGACACGTGGCGTTGTTCTCTATCCATTGATTAAGCCGGTGGCCATATTGCATCGCGATCGCCGCCGATTTTGCTGCGACCCCCATGATTTTATAATAAGGAACATTGGGTTTGGCATGCTCTTTCATTATGTCGTCGTAATAACGAATGATCTGAGACTCGTTCACCCCAGCATCCATGTTTGCGACCATATGATAGTTAGTTTCCCATAGCCCTATTTTTTGTCTGAACGGGTTTAGGCCGCGTATTGACGCAAGCTTACCAATAACTTGATCAAAACGTCGAGGAAAGATGCCGGGTGACGGAAGATCAATGAAGTTTTCACGTGCGCGGCCGGCTGTCGGGAATGGTAACGCTGATGCATCGCTGGCTAAGTAATTAGTTAACCCTCGATAAGTCCCTGCACCACTCACACTAATAATATCATCGTAAGGCTCGGATGGCACTTGAGGTGACAGTTTGGCGTTAAATTCATCAAAATTTAACATCTCACGGATAGCTGCCCCCGGCCGTAGGTTTGCCCAAATTTGTATTTGATTGTCAGTTGCTTGACCACCATAAGCAAAAATTTTGAGTACCTTTCGCACGGCCTCGTTGTCCCATTGACCTCGAGTCACTGTGGGAAAGCCCAATAAATCGACTGGCGTTGTTGAACTTAACTCGAAGCGAGAGAAACGTGCAGAGCTGGAGGTTGTTCTTATAAGAAGGTAGTTAATTGACCGCTGTTGTGATGCAGGAATAACAATACAGTTTTCAATATTCAGAACTCGGTTAAGCACCTCACCGTTCAACTCAAATTGCAAACCATTTCTTGGAGTATTGATGTCAAAACACAATTCTACATTAGTTGGTTGCCGATCAAACTCAACTAAGAGAGAATCGTTAGTGCTGAGGTCTATGGCATCGTCGGCTCGTTCTTGAAGGTCAAGCGCCAAGCTCGAATTCGCCTGTGGCCTTGGGATTGCTGGCAAATCACCAGCATTGAGTATAAAGCTAATTATAGGTGCCATTTTGGCCGCAATGCTTTCTTGTTGTGCCAAAGCGTGAGCGGTAAAAAAAACGGATAAAAACGCGATTAAGCAGAAATTGGCTAAAACTAAAGCCAGTTGCCTAGCCGTGCCGATGAAGTGTTTTAACATGAGAGTCATTTGTCGCGGTGTTAGTTTGTTATTATTATTTAATGATCGGCCACCATGACACGAGGGCTCTCAGTGTCTATCAGTGTCAGTGTGTGCTAGTGTCTTACCCTTAAATCCCCACATCATATAATCAGAAGTACTCTTCTTTTTCAAGAAATTTTGTCAACGGATTGTTTTATTGCCTTTTATCGTTAACGCATGGGGCTGAGTTAATTTGGTTAAAACGATTGGTTTGATGCGCATTCAAGACTGAATCGTATACGCTGTGTGCTTAGTCACCCTAATTTGTTTTGCGACATTAAAAGCATCAATGTGCAAAAATTCTAAGTATTTAATTAAGGTGTCGATGCCTTTGATATTGCAACAACTTGATTATGCCTGTGAGCAAGTCACAGATAAATGAACGCGGGGATGAAAAAACTTGTGTCGCACGTTATGCGAGCCATTCAGCCATTGGCCATTATCAGTATTGAGTGGTGCCCTTAAAGTCACGATCAGAGGCATACCACTGAATAAGATTGCTCTTTTACGGTTATCGGAAAACACAAGGAATTTTCTAAGGGGGTTAATGGCGCTGTGCCTAGGCGAAATATTTTCCCTGTGTTTCCCGATGTTTGAGCGGTGGTATTGCCCATGATATAGAGTTCATGGCCCGCATCTCTGGCTAAGTTGTAAATAAAAATATCGCTGCTGA
Organism: uncultured Arenicella sp.; assembly: GCA_937974565.1. GTDB lineage: Bacteria > Pseudomonadota > Gammaproteobacteria > Arenicellales > Arenicellaceae > Arenicella. The sequence goes on along the minus strand of CALJWL010000035.1, from coordinate 114,165 downwards.
TATCAAGGGCGGTAATCCGCCCGCGGCTTGTGTCATTGGGTGTTAAATCGCCAACAAATAGGCGCCGTTGAAAATCGGTGAAGACCATTTTTCCGAATAGGGATGGGTTGGCACGACCACGGTAAACATGCCCGCCAGTAATCGAGATGCCTTCATCGTGGTCGTATTCAAAGACTGGGTCTACCAGGGTTGTGGCGGGCAAATTATCAGGAAACTCTCGAGTCACAAGGCCACTAAAGTCGCCATTGGGGTCAAAGAAAAAGGAGCCTTCACGAATTCGCCAGCCATAGTGTTGACCGCTCATTAGGCGATTTACTTCTTCGATATCATTTTGGCCGACATCAAAAGCGTAAAGAGTGCCGTCTAAGTCAAATGACAGTCTCCAAGGATTTCGTAGTCCGTATGCGAATATTTCATCTAAAAAGGCGGCATGACCAATAAATGGGTTGGACAATGGAATGCCGTATTGGCCGTTTTCAGAATTGCGACCTAAGGGGTCGATGCGTAATACGGCCCCTAAGGGATTGGATGGGTTGGCGGCATTACCACTACTGCCGTGCCCTGGCCCTTGGTCATCGGCATTGCCTCCGTCGCCTAAGGCTATATAGAGTAGGCCGTTTGCATCAAATTGTAGGTCTCCACCATTGTGGTTGAACTGAGGCTGGTCGATGCGCATTAGCTCGCGTTGCCTTGAAATACCGGCGGGGTCGTTTGTGCTGAGGGGGTTATCAACTGTCAGTTCAGTAATCACACTTTGATGATCAGCGTTTGATGGGGTGTTAAGCGTGCTGAAATCGGCTGTATCCGAAACCGGCTCAGAAGTGTGCAAATAGAGCAGACCATTATTTGAAAAGTTGGGGTGAAACGCGAAGCCAAGCAAGCCGCGTTCATCGTAGCCTCCGGGGGCAAAGGCGCCTAAGGAGACCAGACGGTTTTGCACATTTAGGTATTCGTACTTTTCTCCCGTTATTAAATCTAAACGCCAAATAACACCTATTTGATCCACGATGAATAACTGATTTCGCATGCTTTGAATTGGGGAAATGACCCCCGCAAGTGGTGACGTGAAGCCGTTTGCGATTTCAATCAATTCAAATGGCGCTTTTTGAACTGGCAGTTTGGTAGGGAAGGGGTCTATGGCTGGCGGCGGAAAGTAAGTGCCCGTGGGGATGTCGTTACGATCATAGCCTATATTGTTACGGCCTTCTCGCCACCCCGGCTGTTCGTTTGCTTGGATTTCTTGTAGGTTGCTGGTGGCAGGTGTGTCTTGATCGGAGTTGATGCTTTCCACCAACTCGAAGGCTTGTTCCGCTGTTCTGGAGTTCTGGTCGAGTTCGAGGTAGGCGTTGCGAAGATCCCGCCCATACGCATTCCAAGGTGAACCTCCCTCACGAGTGATGTGACAGAGCTGACAGCGAATGTCTCCTAAGGAAGATTGGTCATAGTAGACTCGCCACCGATCAAGAAAATCAGGAACAGAGTTTGCGTCAAAACTCACGCAGAACAAACCGAGTATGCAAACAACTTTTCTAGTTATTATGGCCAATCGTCTGCGTGTTTTGAGTCTCGTGATCAGGTTGTGTGTGCAATCCACAAGTGGTGTCATCGCTGGCTAATAACGGTTAGGCAAAACAACGCGTGAAACCGCCTCTTGCTCTATCATTTCTAAACGAAAAAACCCAAGTCCTCTTGCCCTTGAAAGTGTGAGATATTGGGGAAGACGTGGCTTAGCCTGTTTGATGGAACACCCAACCATTTGGCAATGGTTGTGCCAAATTGCGTCACTGAGGTGCTGGGAATAAAACGGCCGTCGCCGTTGTAATCTTCTGGGCCATCCAGTTCAAGTACGGGGTAAGACCCAAAAATCTCGCCACCTTTGATGCCTCCGCCCATTAGAATCTGATTGCCACCCCAAGCGTGATCGGTGCCATCACGGTTGCTGGTCAAGGTGCGACCAAATTCAGACGCCGTGTACGTTAGTACGCTTGATTCTACGTCTAAGTCTTTTAGGGCTGATTGAAACGCGGCTAAGGTTTCACTCAACCCTCTCATGGCCGTTGGATGCAGCTCGGATTGGCTGGCGTGCATGTCAAACCCAGCGATACTCACAAAAAATATCTGCCTATTCATGTTTAACTCTTCACGCACGGAAATTAGCTCAGCAACGCTTTTTAAATCTCTGCCTAAGTTGCCCCTTGGGAATTCTTGACTTAATGGTGGAATGTCTTGAATCAAGCCTTGCAAGCGTCCATTCAATTCAAGGCCATCGATAAAAGAGTTGGCCGTACTCTGAACTAATAAATTGGGGTCGCGCGCGGCTAGTTGGTTGATTCGATCCAAAGCGCTGCGGCGAGCGGCTCTGTCAAGGTTGTTAAAGCCACCACTCTCGACATTATAGTCGTGCATCGTCACTAAACCGTCTCTTAGTAAATCATAGAAGCGGATGTCTGAATGCAATAAAAACAAATCGGTGCCGTTGCCCACTGAGGTTAAAGTGGGCAGCTGAGATCGGTTGACGAACTCGTTGGCTAATCGCCCCCCGATTCCATCTTGGGTGGAGCGGCCAGAGCTGTCGTGATCTCCTTTCCAGTAAGACTGCTGTATGTTGTGCGCGCCTAAGTGTGTCGGCAAAATAGCTGAGCCATTGGCAATATCGGCTTTAGTGGTGGGCTGTATTAATGACCCAACGTTCGCTAAACACGAAATTTCACCGTTATTGAATAAGTTTTTCAGCTCAGGCATGTTGGGGTTGAAGCCAAAGCTGTCAGCGCCTAAGCCTTGTGGCGAGATGGTTTGTAATTCAGCACGTTCAAAAGCCAAGCTTTGGCGGGAGCGTTTGTAAGCGGCGTGTTCGGCTGGCGTGTTCGGAATAAGCATATTGAACGAATCATTGCCGCCATCTAAATAGATGCAGACGAGGCTCTTGAAATCGTTGACCGTTGTGGCACCCATGGCCAAGTTGTTAAGCCCAGTAACACTGGCCATTGAACCGGCGCCTAAGGTGGTGGCTACGCTGTTTTTTAAAAATTGTCTTCGGTTGATCATTTAGATTCTCCGTTAGCGCTGCACATAATAATAGGGAGACAAAGTAATGAGATACAACATGTCATTAATGACTTGGGTTTTGTCTGCGGGTGAATATCCATTGTTTCTGCTGGTGTCATGTAAATCGAGCAAGATGTTGCGCATACTGCTTGGCATGCTGTCTGACAGAAACACCGTGTTTAAGCGGTCAACCAACGCCTCGGGGCGTATTAAATTGGTCGGCACTAACGGAAAGAGTTTTTGCGTGTCAATGGTCACAAAAATGCCGCCGTTGGGGTTGATGGTATGATTTGCGAATAGAGAGAAACTGGTAAACGAACTCCCCATATTGACGATGCCTGCAATGTCCAAAAGTTCCGATTCAGGTGACACTAAGCCGTTGCTGGCCAGTATGCCGGGGGGGGAGAAGTCGGGTCGGTAAAAATTAAACACTGACGGTGCGTCCAGAGGCAATGTTTTAAGGAAAGAGAGGTCTGTTAGCGATGGGCCACCGAAAGGCACTTGCATCAAGTAGCCAATGCCGCGCCAAATGCCCGTTGCACGCAGTATTGGTTCTTTTACTCGACCAAACGTCCTTGGGTTATCAAGGTGCCCGTTGCGCGCTTCATCGTCTAATAAAATTGCACGAATGACGGCTCGCATATCCCCTCGCACACCGCGGCCATTATTATTAAACACAGAGGCAATGCGGCGAACATAAGCCGGTGATGGGTTGCTGGTAACGAAGCGTTGTATCAATTGTTTGCCGATAAACGGCCCAACATTGGGGTGGTTAAAAATAAGGTCCAGAGCGTCGTCCAGATCTTGTTGTGGGGTCTGGTTCGGCGGGATGGTTGAATTGAATCCAGGGACCGGTAACAGCGTTTTGCGACTGTTATCATGATACATAGGAAAGGCAATCATCGGCTCCGTGTTTGGAGAGCGTCGTTGTTGGTAGGTGGCGACGGTGATGTAGTTGTAATACCAACCCGTAAACACTTTGGCCAATTCTTCCACGTGCCGTTGTTCATACGTTTGAATGACATTACCAGCGTTATCAAGCTTTGGGGTGCCGTCCAGGTTCAGTTGTTCGGTGCCAATGCTAAACAACTGCATAATTTCGCGTGCGTAATTTTCATCTGGCCTTGCAATGCCAAGGTCTGGGTTCGCGCGTTGATTTCCTGCCATACTTAAATAAGTAGCCATGGCGCTGTTTAGGGTGATTTTTTCTAATAGGTCGCGATAGTTAATGAAGGCGTTTTCAACCAGTAGGTCATAGTAGTCAATAAATACGTCGTGCTTGCCAGAGCCTGCCCCAGTTAAGTTATCGGAAAACACAAAGATCTGACTTAATGCATACGCCATGCGCTGCCGCAATTGATCTGGCGCGTCCATGGCGACGCGAACCCAGATGGTAAATCGACGTGCATCAGTGACAGGTGAACCGTTTTCGTTAACCAGCCCAATGTTTTGGCCAAACGCCACGTGATTGGTCGCCGGCAAAGAGAATTGGCGGTCAAGCCATTGCGCGTAGCTTGATTTAGTTAAAGAGTCAATTTCTTGGTATGTTGGCCCGTAGGTTGCTTGCGTTAAAAAACGGCTGGCCTCAGACAGGGTGATGGGTTCATCGTCGTTGAGCAATAGCATCAAAATTGGTGTGATGCCTTTGTTTGTTTGAGCGTGCGCTGAAGCAGCGAATAAGAACAGGGCGGCCGTTAATAGAGCCATATTCATTTGCTTAATAAATTTTTTTACAGGCATATATCAAAGTAATGGGCTGGCGTAATAAATTGTTTCGAAATACGCAAGAAGCCTTTTCTAAACATCAAATCAGCACTGTGTGATTGTTTATAACTATCGTAATTGGCCTTGAGGCTTCGCTTGTAAACCGTTACTTTTATAAGTGTGGTTTAAACCCAATAACCCATATTAAACAAGCGTGCCCAACATAGACGACTAATGGACAATGGTACTATACATTAAAATTTATCCGCACAGCAATAATGCGCTATTTTCACTAATGATGGGCTAGGTTTAACGAACTCAGTGACGATCCGCAGTAAACTGCTGCTATTACCCTCAAGCATTGACTTCCTTCTTATTGATATTGAGAGTGCTGTTTGTTCGAGATGTTGATTGTGGTTTGTTTGCCCAATTGTTTTTGTGGGCTAATTAAGCAATTTGACTTCTTTAAAGTAGCGTTCGGCTCCTGGGTGCAGGGGTATGGAAATTCCGGCGTAAGGAAGCTCACGTTTCTCTAAGGTTTCAAGGGAGGGGTGCAGTGATTTGAAGTCGCGAAAGTTTTCCACAACTTCCTTGACCACATTATAGATAGCCTTAGGTGAGGTGCGTTCATGCGCGACAAAAGTAGCGCCTAAACCAAATGATTTAACGTCACGGGTGCTATCAAGGTAACGGCCTTTTTGTATAAAACCAGTGCGATAGTACGGTTTATCGATGATCAGTTGTTTGATGGCTGGGTCTGTAATGCTGACTAATTTAAGTTCGCAATCGAGCGTCAATTCTTTTAAGTTGTCGTCTAAACTGCTGGTGATCATCAGCGCTGAATCAATTAAACCTTCACACAGCTGCGCAATTTGGCGCTTATCGCTCATTGGCCGTATTTCTTTAAAATTTTTATTAGTCCAGCCTTTGGCGGCAACTAAGTCGTTCATGATGCGGTGTTGCAATGAGCGTGTGTAACCGAAGCTTACGGTTTTGTTTTCTAAGTCATTAAGGTTTGCTATCGGGCTGCCTTTTTTAACGAGCAAAGCCAACGGGTCGGCTTCTAAGGCTAATACCGCACGTAACGCGGTGTCTGGGCCATTGTCGGCGAAAGTGCTGCTGCCATTGTAGGCGTGGTATTGCCAGTCTGACTGGGCAAAGACCAAATCAAATTTATCCTCTCGTAACTGACGTAAATTGTAGATCGAGCCGCCTGTGCTTTCGAGAGAGCAACGAATTCGATGCACCGCTTTATGGCGGTTAACCAAACGGCATATTACGCCGCCTATCGGGAAGTACACTCCGCGCACGCTGCCGGTTCCCAGTAGCAGGTGGGTAAGCTTACGACGTTCACTCTGCGCATCTCGTTCCAGCGCGGTTTGGGCCACGGGCGTTTCACTTGCCACATTGGCTCTCTCAATTTTGTCGCAAGCAGCCAAAGCCCCCCCCATTGTTGCTGTAAAAGCAATGTTGAGTAGGCGTTTGGCGACTGAGTAAATCATATAAAGAGGCGGCTTAAAGACAACGATAATGTTCGATTTCTCAACTATATCTAATCTTGGCCCACAACTCTATAAACGGTTGCTACGCATCGCTAAGTATTTTATAAAGGAGTTGTCACTTTATTAGAAACGCCCTTTTCCGACTTTCCCTAGATGAATGTAGGTAATACTGCACGTTGAAATCGTGTTTTTGTGTGGCGAGTGCGCCTACGCAGTTTATGCCAGAAAGGCTTGACCTTGGTTGTGGTTTGGCTTGCAAGTCAAAGAATATTTGGATTTAATCGGAAACTTAGGTTCCAACCGCTCAGAGATGCATTAAGTAATATCGGCCGATGATCGTTGGTCTGATATTTGTAACTGTAAAAATTCACTAATTCTATGAAACTACTTTTTATTTGTACGCATAACCGCTGTCGCAGCATTTTGGCTGAAGCGATTGCCAACCATATCAGTGACGGAAGTATTAAAGCTTTTAGTGCCGGCAGTTCTCCTCAATCTGAGGTGCATCCATTGTCACTTCATTTTTTAAGTCGTCGAGGCATTGATATCCAAGGTTTAAGCAGTCAGTCTTGGAATGATTTTTCTGAGCTTGAACCAGATGCAATTCTCACGCTTTGTGATAGCGCGGCAGCTGAAGCTTGCCCGGTTTGGTTTGATTCTAGTGTGCAGGTACACTGGGGGTTGAGTGACCCCTCTGGCGGAGAATTACCAGAGCAAGAGCGTGCTGAAAAGTTTGAAGCCACCATTAGTGTTTTGGAACGCCGGATTAAAGCCATCATGGCTGATGACAACCGCTCGCTTCGCGGCCCCGAGCTGCAAAATAAATTGAACGCAATTGCCAGTCAAATCCATTAGTTCGTTATAAAGGTTGTTAACGAACGGGGCTCTTTTTAGTGCGCCGTCAAGCGGCGGCACCTTTTTCGTGGGAGTGGCAAGTTGTAGAGAATGGCAAGGATTGTTGTTCGGGTTGCCATGGCGCTGCATCAAAGTTTGGCCTAACCCCTGATGTGAATTCTCATTTCTTGTACCCTTGTCTGGTGCCCCTTATTTTAATGCCCCTTCATTTGGTGAAATAGCGCGGTGAATAAAGTAGCGGACAAAAAAAATCGCCGCTTTATGGGCGGCGATTAAACAAAAAGAAGAGAGAGTTATGAAAATAAATACTCATTTACATTTCATGAATAAATAATAACGCTGAACACACTGAACAAGTGGCTAAGTTAAGTCACCTTAACAACAAGTTGCCTAAATCGTCACTGTCGTTGCTTTTTCGCAACACCTGTTTCGTATTTACTACAGTTAAATTGGGGTTTTTTGCCACAAACTGATGCATCGTTTGATGTTTGCGTGTTGTGGTGGCGATGATTTTGATGCATTCGTAGCCCGTTTTTACCGGGGCTTAAACGATTGCTTTTCTAAAGATATTAATAAAACGATTGATGTCGGTAATGTGCGTGCGATCAACTTTAGACGGCAAGAAAGTTTCGGCGTCCATGGAGTGAGCTAAGTCGAGTGCGTGTTGCTTGTAACTTGCTGGGGATGAGTTCAGTTGATCATCAAGTCCGCACTGTCTAAATAATCGAGCGGTGTGTTGTGCTGGATACAGTTCGCCATTCAGTGCCACTATCGTAGCCCCTTGGTCGAGTGCGGACATGACAGCCACAGGGTCGTTCTCGATAAAGTTGTCCAAAGCGATGGTATTTTCATTCAGTTTCATGGAGCCATCAGCATCAACAATCAAACGAGAACGATTAATATTTAACTTCTCGAACCTTCGAATTAGGTTTTTACTAATCAATTGATTTCGACAAGGTATTAGCAGCTTCCAAGCTGGTAGTTCATGCAGCAGGTTGGCCCAGTTGGCAATGACCTGGGCGCTCAACCCGCGATGGCAGCCAAGAGCGGCAAAGACCTTATGTGGTATTGGGTTGCCATGAGAGGGTTTGTCGTTACGTTCGAGCGCGTAAGGTAGGTCTAGAACGGTTACACGGCTGCTGGCGTAATGGCCTTCGTGCGCTAACCAACCGTATTGTTTTGGCGCAACTTGAAGGCCAAGGACACGCTGGCGGCAGCCCATGCGCATGCCACAGACATCAATCATGACGTCAATGGCATCATCTCTGACTTGGCGAGCAAAATCAGCGTCGGTGAGGTTTGCTGATTGTATGATTGTTACATTTTGCTTAAACAGTTTAGGGTTGAGTGCCTCATCATGCCAATAGACTGTGATGGTATCCGGGCCTTTGGCAAGGCCGTTGATCAATGGGGTGATCAACATCGTTAGCCAATCGGTGGGCAGTTTGCCAAGTGAAAAGCCGATTTTTATTGCTCTGATGTCTTTGATTGGGCTGGTTTCATAATGGTTCTCGGTTGGCGTGAAGCGGTCTTGCCATAGCGCGAGTTCAAGTTTTAGGTCTTGTTGGGTGATCTGACCATTGCTAACCGCGTGGTGCAAATAATTGCTGTGCGACGGTGCGTGTTTGTCGCGTAACAGTCGAACGTAGGCAAATGATCTTACGGCCTGTTCATGGTTGCCCGTTAGTGCTTGGCAGTCGGCTAATTGGAATGCGGCTTTATCGTGCGTTTCTTCAAAGTCTAAGGTGCGCGAGAAGGTTTGAATCGCATAATCAAAGTTTCCTACCATACGCTGCGCTAGCGCTAAATTGTAAAGCCATTGGCCGCGTTCGCCATATTGATCGATCAGAGATTTTAACAGCCCTGCGGCCGCGGCAGGCTGGTTAGCCTCAAGCTGCAGGCACGCTTGGTTGTTTAATACGAAAACGGACTTGGGATTTAATTGGGCGGCCGTGGTGCCCATGCGACGAGCTTGCTCAAATCGCTGGGCCTTGAACAAGGCACTAAACTGAATGGCGTGCGCACCAGCGTGGTCGGGTTCGCGCTCAATTATTTCAGTGGTTATTTCAACGCAGCTATCGTGATTGCTTGCCCGCATGTCGCGTACCGCTTGGCGCATTAACTTTTTGATTGGTAAGGCGTTGAAGGCATTCAATTGGCGTCTCTTAATAGGGTGTCTTTTGAGTTATTTAGCATGCACCAGTTTCGCCATTGTTGCCGTAAGGCTGAGCCAAAATCACGCCCAAAACGTGAATGGTCTAACAATGATGATTGCCGCATGCGCTCTCTGAGGCTGCGCTTTAACTCAAGCAGTTGCGTTCTGTTTTGTGTTAAAAGCTTGGCTTGTCCAACGAAATTTTGAACCGACGTTGCTGCAAGGTGTGAGAGTTCTAGGCTGTGCAGTAGGCTGGCAGAGACTCGACTTGCGTGTGTCTCTTGCTGTAAAGACAAAACCGGCACCCCCATCCAGAGTGCTTCAAGGGTTGTGGTCATGCCGTTATAAGGTGACGTGTCCAAGGCTATATCGATGCGATTGTATTCACTTAAATGCGCTTCGATACTGTTGCTGGACTTCAGCAGTTCAACTCGGTCACCGTTGATGCCTCGTTTTTCAAATTCAGCCAGCAGATGGTTTTTGGGGCCTTGATCTCGTAATTGTTGGCGCTTGATGCAGATGGTTGAGTTTGGCACGGCATGCAGTGTGGCCGCCCAGCAATCTAGGCTTAAGTCGGATATTTTGGCCAAGCGATTGAATGAACCAAATCGTAGAGTATCTTCTTTAAGGTTAAACTCAGGGGCTGCATCGGGCGCTGTGCTAAGCGGTTCATAACATAAAAACCCATTGGGCAGGCGCAGTAATTGTTCGCTGTAAAAGTCGTCGTCTAAGCCTATTGGGTCTGCAATGCGATCTGTGATGCGAAAGTCCATATTTGCTAAGCCTGTGGTTGATGGGTACCCAAGCCAAGACAGTTGAATGGGGGCGCTGCGCTTGGTAAAGAGATCCAGCCTTGAGCCGGTACTGTGCCCATTCAAATCAATTAAAATATCAATAGCATGGTCGATGATTTTATGTTTCAACCTACTTGTTGATAACTGCTGGACGTCGTGCCATTGGTCACACAAGGCTTGTATCTGAGCAGACACGGCATCACGGCGCTCACCGGTATGATAAATCGTGATATCAAATTGGTTGCGATCAAGCCCACGCAACAAAGGCTTGATAAAAAAACTGACTGGGTGTGCGCATAAGTTTGATGAAACAATCCCCAGGTTTATTTTTTTTTCGGGGTCACTTTTCGATTGGTGAGCCACAAAATGCGTGAAATGATTTTGTTGATTCTTCAGGCTCTTTTTACTGGACCATATGCGCGTCAGGTGGTAATTGTTTTGTTGAGTGGTGTCGGCTAAGTAGTTACTCCAATACACCAGATGTTCATGGTGTTCTGGGTTGTCTGGTTCCAATGTTGCGGCTCGTAAATAGCCGTTAAAACCAGCTTTCACGCGCCCTGACCGGCATTGTATTCTTGCCAATTGAACTTGTGCCTTCACATTCGATGGTTGTAATGTTAAAGCGCGATAAAGCGCTTGTTCGGCCAAATCAAGTTTCCCGCAGGCATTTAAAGCGAATGCGTATTCTTGTTGTAATGCAGCCAACTCAGGGCTTTTAGTAATCAAGGCTTTCATTATTGAGCAGGCTTTTTGGGCTTGCCCTTGTTCGGCCAAAACCAGCGCTATGTAACGGCGCTGGTTATTACGCTCAGATCGCGTGGCGGCATACGGCATTGCCCCTTCAGTGTGTTGTGTTAGCAGTTGTTCGGCGAACGCCAATGCTTGCCTGCCGCGTTTTTTATCAGTGCTTAAGTAACGCAGGCATCGCAGGGTGGTGGTGTCTCGCCATGCTGAGGGGGGTTGCGTTTCCAATGCGGTCAGTGAGGCCGCAAACTCCCCTCGACTGAAGCTTTGTTTTATCGTTTTTTTTTCCACTTTGAGTCAAATAAGTGCTTTCAGCGCGCCAGTGAACGCCTGAGTTTGTATTGCTTTTTTAGGGCAAGGCAGACTAGTGTACACCAAAAAAAATGGAATTTGATGCGACAATTTCATGAAGTCTGGTTATGCCAATGTGGAGGGCGTTTTATGCGACTGTTGTCACTTAGAATTAATCGTTACTTCCCCAAACAATTGCTTTTTTTCCGTGGTGCTTAGCCGTAGAATCTAGCTTCAGACTAAACATAAACGTAAGACGGCCTAAGCCCTAATAATGTTCGATCAATTGAATGACCAACAGCGTGCGGCTGTGCAAGACTGTGGTCGACCCATGTTGGTGCTGGCTGGCGCAGGCAGTGGTAAAACGCGTGTTATTACCTATAAAATTGCGTGGTTATTGTCGAAAAAATACGTTAATCCGCGCAATATATTTGCGGTAACGTTCACCAATAAGGCCGCGCGCGAAATGAAGGAGCGAGTGGTTGAGTTATTGGGCAGTGATAATACTAAGGGGCTGACAATTTCCACTTTCCACAGCTTGGGCATGATGATCCTTAAGGAAGAAATAGAGGCATCGGGCCGTAAGCCGGGTTTCTCCATTTTTGACCCCGCCGACTCGCTGTACGTGGTTAGGGAGTTGTTAAAAGCCGACATGGATGACAACGGCTTGGTTGATCGAGTGAGAAACCAGATTTCCAATTGGAAAAATGAGTTGATTGCTCCCAGTCAGGCCGCGCAGATGGCTATGACCCACCCAACTCAGGTGGCGGCTGCAAAAGTGTACGAAGAATACGAACGTTATTTGCAGGCCTGTAATGCGGTTGATCTGGATGACATGTTGTATCTGCCAAACGAGTTGTTGAGAAAGTTCGATACCATTCGTAATAAATGGCAGCAGCGTGTGCGATACATGTTGGTTGACGAGTATCAAGACACCAATGCCGCGCAGTATCGCCTGGTGAAGACATTGGTGGGAGGTTCGCAAGGTGATGGGCTGACGGCCGTGGGTGACGATGATCAGTCAATTTACGCGTGGCGAGGAGCGCAACCTGAAAACTTGGTGCAACTGCAAACCGATTTCCCCAAATTGGAATTGGTTAAATTGGAGCAAAATTACCGCTCGATGGGGCGAATTTTAGCGTTGGCAAACTACGTTATTCAAAATAATCCACGCCCATTCGATAAAACGTTGTGGAGTGCCATGGGCTTAGGCGACCCGATCATGATCATCGCAGCAGAAAACGATGAGCGTGAGGCTGAGAAAGTGGTGGCCGGTGTAATGCATCATCGTTTTCAAAACGACCGGCCTTACAGCGATTACGCTATTCTCTATAGAGGTAACCATCAGGCGCGTGTGTTGGAGCAAAAATTACGTGAAATGCGCATTCCGTATTTCTTAAGTGGTGGGCTGTCGTTTTTTGATCGTTCGGAAATTAAAGATGTGATGGCTTATTTGCGATTGATCGTAAACCCCTCTGATGACAATGCTTTTGTGCGCGCCATCAATACGCCGCGTCGAGGTATTGGTGCCAGCTCTTTGGAGGCCTTAGCCGAGGTGGCGCGCAAAAGTGGTAAAAGCCTATTTGAATCAATCAATGCCGTTGCTCTACACGAGCATTTACCACCCAAACGCCAGGTGTCGGTTCGCCAATTCGAGCATTGGTTGTCAGGCTTTGCTGAACGTGCTGAAACTGAGGCGCCTGTTGGATTATTGAATGAACTACTTAATGACATTGAGTATCAAGAATGGATAACCAAACAAAGTGGGAGCCCAGAACAGGCTGAAATGCGTTGGCGGAATGTGGAGGACTTAATTAAGTGGGTGCGCTCAATTGCGGATAAAGATGAAGGTAAGCGGATGGCCGACGTTGTTTCGACCATTGCGTTGATGGGTATGCTGGAAAAAAATGAAGACGAAGGTAACGGTAATGTGGTTTCCTTGATGACATTGCACGCATCTAAAGGGCTGGAGTTTCCACACGTGACCATTGTTGGGTTGGAAGAGGAAATTCTGCCTCACCGAACCAGCATCGAAGAAGATATGGTGGAAGAAGAGCGAAGACTGTTTTACGTGGGCATTACTCGTGCGCAACGCGAACTGACCATTTCCTATGCTAACAAGCGAAAGCGCTATGGCGATGAAATGGATTGTAAACCCAGTCGATTTTTGGATGAACTGGACCCTCAGCACATTGTTTGGGAAGACAAAATAGCGAACGATCCTGCGCGACGTGAAGAAGTCGGCCAAGCTCATCTTGACGCTATGCGAGCCTTGCTTGGGTGATGGGTTGTTGGTGGCGAGTTCGCTGATGTGTTTTTTGAACTGGCTAAGTTAGTGACGTATGCACAGAGGGGTTTATTAGGGATCAAGCTCGTGCAGTTTAAAGAAATGTAATGATATTTGCGCATACTCGTCACTGTTTTTTGAGGACCAACAAAATTGATTTGAATGATCTCTTTTGCTGTAAGAGCAATTGTTTCACAATTGTGCGTGAAAAATAAGTGGATTAGCGTGTTGTAAGCCGCAAAAAGCTTGACACATCTGGTACAATCGCCAGCCAAAATATAATGCTTCCGTGTGCCCATCGCTTGCGGGGGCGAAAAAGCGTTGTCTCAAGGGCTTACTAACGGTTGCTGCGTGTAAAACCAGGCGAGTGGCTTAAAGCGAACTTGAGCAAAAAAACAGAGGCAGCTTAATTTAAGTGAAAGTGAATACAAGTAAAGGCAAAGTGTGTCCACACTCTAGCCAATTGCGCTCGTATTCATACGTATTCGCTTTGATACTGTCAAAGTTAGACTTGAACCAGCTTAATATTTAAATAGCGTAGACAGACCTAATGTTAGGTCAAAACCTTAGGAGCACGTATGGCTGAAAATCACGTTAGTGACGCAAGTGTCCAGATTGCTGACGAAAAAAGCGTAGAGGACATCAAACGTCGCCGCTTTATTACTGGCTTAACCGCCGGTTTTGGTGCAGTTGGAGGGGCGGTGGCCGTCACCCCGTTTGTTTTGAGTATGAGTCCAAGCGAGCGCGCAAAAAACGCGGGCGCACCAGTGCAGTACGATTACAGTAAAATTCAAAATGGGCAAATGGTTAAGGTCGAGTGGCGTGGCAAACCCGTGGTCTTGCTTAAGCGTACTCCCGAAATGATGGAGGGCTTGAATATCATCAGTGATGAGCTTGCTGATGTGGGTTCTGAGGCCAGTATTCAACCAGACTACGCCAAAAATGATACGCGCTCTGACCCTGCCAAACCAGACTTGTTGGTGATGGAAGGCGTGTGTACTCACCTTGGCTGTTCACCCGTGGAAAAATTGGCCATTGGCCCTGATCCACAAATGGGGGATGACTCTCAAGGGGGGTTTTTCTGCCCGTGTCACGGTTCCAAGTTCGACTTGGCAGGCCGTGTGTATAAAAACGTACCGGCGACCACTAATATGCCAGTACCACCATTTAAATTTGTAGACAATCTCATCGTTATCGGTGAAGACGACGGGAGGGCATAACAATGGCAATTCATCGTCACGACAATCATAAGAGTGCCAATGGCTTCATGGAGTGGATGGACGCTCGCATGCCAGTCACCAAGGTTTGGAACGAGCATTTGGCGGAGTATATTGCGCCAAAGAACTTCAATTTTTGGTATTACTTTGGCTCTTTAGCTATTTTGGTCTTGGTTATCCAGTTGGTAACGGGCATTTTCTTGACCATGCACTACAAACCCGATGCCGCCTTAGCGTTTGCGTCGGTGGAATACATCATGCGCGATGTGCCTTACGGCTGGTTGGTGCGTTATATGCACTCAACCGGGGCCTCGGCTTTCTTTGTGGTGGTTTATCTGCACATGTTTCGTGGGGTTATTTACGGCTCGCACCGTGAACCCAGAGAAATGGTGTGGCTGATTGGTTGCGTTATTTTCGTCGCACTGATGGCCGAAGCGTTTATGGGGTACTTGCTGCCGTGGGGCAACATGTCTTACTGGGGCGCTCAGGTGATCATTTCATTGTTCGACGTCATTCCATTTGTTGGCCCAGCGTTGACTGAGTGGATTCGCGGTGACTTTGTGATTTCAGACGCCACATTGAACCGTTTCTTTGCGTTTCACGTGATTTTATTGCCGCTGATTCTAGTGGCCTTGGTCTTCCTGCACTTAGTGGCCTTGCATCACGTTGGTTCGAACAACCCAGATGGCATCGACATCTATGATGAATTAGACGAAGACGGCAAGCCTAAAGATGGGATTCCCTTTCACCCGTACTACACGGTCAAAGACTTGGTGGGCGTGTGCGGTTTCTTGATTTTGTACATGGGCGTGATTTTCTTCTTCCCAGACTTCGGTGGCATTTTCTTAGAAAAAGACAACTTTGCGCCAGCCAATCCGCTGCAAACGCCGCCGGATATTGTGCCGCTTTGGTATTTTACCCCGTTTTATTCCATTTTAAGAGCGAGTACCACCACGTTGCTCACGTTCTTTGCTTACTCGTCTGTTGTTATTGGAATAGCGGCTGCGTTGTTTACTAAGTTCAAGGCCCCTATTCGTATTGGTTTTGTGGCGGCGGGCGTTATTGCGGCCATCGTTTTCTTGAACTCAAGTGGTAAAGCGTGGGGTGTGATTTTGATGGCAGCGGCCATCGTTTGCTTCTTTTTGTTGCCTTGGCTAGACCGCTCGCCGGTTAAGTCGATTCGCTATCGTAGCTTGCCGTTTAAAATTGCTTTGGCGATTTTCATTCTGGCCTTCTTTATTTTAGGTTACTTGGGCATGAACGCTCCTACGCCAATAAAAACGTTGTTGGCTCAGGTGTGTACTTGTATTTACTTTGCGTTCTTCGTGTTGATGCCATGGTTTACTTCAATCGGTAAAACCAAGCCATTGCCAACGCGTGTAACCATGAAAGAAGAACACTAAGCGAGGTAAAAATTATGAAAAAGATAACAACGCTCATAGTGGCATTCGCGGCCAGCGCCATTGTCAGTTCATCGACGTTTGCAGCCGGTGGCTCTGATGTTGCTTTAGATAAAGTTTATATGAATATGTCAGACAAGGCGTCATTGCAAAACGGCGCTAAGTTATTTGTTAACTATTGTTTGTCTTGTCACAGTGCCGAGTACGCTCGTTACAATCGAGTGGCCGAAGACCTAGAGATTCCGTTGCATCGTTTGAAGGAAAATCTCATGTTCACCACCGAAAAAGAAGGTGACTTGATGAAAACCACCATGCCAGCCGAAGACGCTAAAGAATGGTTTGGTGTTACTCCACCCGATCTAACTTTGGTGGCCAGAGTTCGTAAACCGGATTGGATATACACGTATCTGCGCGCGTTTTACCGTGACGACAGCAGCCCCAGCGGTTGGAATAATTCACTGTTCGAAAACGTGGCTATGCCACACGCAATGTACGAGTTGCAAGGCGTGCAAAAGTTAATGGGTAAAGTCGATAAAAGTGAGCAAGGCGCACTTGATGCCCATGCCGCTCAAGGCAGTGATGATTACACCATCGTTGGTGACGCTAAATTTGAGTTAGTGCATCCCGGCAAGATGACCCCGGCTGAGTTTGATACGGCCATGGCCGATTTGACAAGTTTCTTAACTTACTTAGGCGAGCCTGCGCAGCTGAAGCGAAAAACCATCGGTGTTTACAGTATTGCCTTTGTAATATTGCTGATGATGTTGTGCTACCTTCTAAAGAAAGAGTACTGGCGCGACGTACACTAAAAGCCTACAGCAGGTGTCTTATGCCACCTGCAAACGCGGCACGGGAGCCCCTGTGTCGCGTTTTGTCGTTTAATAACGACTGTAGTTTATTTTAAAGAATTTAATTTATATAGGACACAAAAATGATGAATACTTTAGCAACTCGTCGCTCAATCATGACGCTTTATTCTGGCACTGATTGTGTGTTGAGCCATGCCTGCCGCATCGTCCTGCAAGAAAAAGACATTGAATGCGAGGTGGTTTATACCGATCCCTCTGATACGTGCCAAGAATTAGCCGAGTTCAATCCTTATAATGAGACTCCAACTTTGGTGGATCGCGATTTGGTATTGTATGACCCATTTATTATCAATGAGTACCTTGATGAACGTTTGCCACACCCGCCGTTGATGCCTGTTGATCCAGTATCACGTGCTAAACAACGTTTGATGATCATGCGTTTACGTCGTGATTGGATTGAACCGTTTAAAGCATTGCAACTTGATAAGAAAAATAAAGAAGCGGCTAAAGTGATTCGTGATGGCTTTATCGCTATTTCACCATTATTTGCTGAGCAAGATTACGCCATGGGAGAAGAGTTCTCGTTGGTGGATGTAATTTTTGCCCCTATGTTATGGCGTCTTCCCATCTTGAATATTATGTTGCCCAAACAAGCGCAAATGGTCGATGAATACGGCGAGCGTTTATTTGAGCGTCAAGCGTTTCAAGACAGTTTGAGTGATGCAGAGCGTGATTTGCGCGGCTATTAAGTCGGGCTTATTGAATCCAAGCCATTTATCTCTGACCACGAGATCCCAGTTCGAGTAAGTAAATGACATCGACTAAGCCTTATTTGTTGCGCGCCATTTTTGAGTGGGCGGAAGACAACGCTTTTACACCGCAAGTGTTGGTGAATGCTCAAATGGAGGGGGTAGAAGTGCCTCTGGCGCACGTAGTTGATGGGCAAATCGTACTCAATGTCAGCTCATCGGCGGTGCAACTGCACGTTATGGATAACGAGTGTCTGAGTTTCTCGGCACGCTTTAGTGGAATAGAGCATGATATCTATCTGCCGATGGACGCCATTATGGCGATTTTCGCTCGAGAAAACTCACAAGGCATCTTCTTTGAAGAAATGGGGGGAGATTCTGATCCAGACCCGGATAAAATGCCGCGCTCTGAGCGTAAAAAGGCCGAGCCCACGCCGTTCAATGCTAAATCCGACGGCGATAAAAAGCCATCGCACCTAAAAGTGATTAAATAAAAGTCGAGAATGAAAATGTTGGTCATCACTTGAGGGAAGTATTTGCTAATTGCTTTATTAGTCTTGTCACTAAAATTGTCAAAATCAGACCCAGTAAAATTAAAGATTGAATACTCTCGACGCAGATTCACAGTGAAAAGCATCTGATTTTTATCTCAGCAGAAAATACAAACGGTGCTATCGTTGTCCTTCGATCCTTCTTCATTTTTTCGCACCTTATGACGTTATTTTTAGTGTGTTGCATTTTCCAAACAAAGTAATTTAACTATCTCTGAGTATCTATAAAAATTGAGCTTGAAAATGGGGCTTTTTATCTCGATATAGTCCACGTATAAATTTATAACTGCATTCAGTTTGAAAAGGTGTAACCATGCCAGAAATCAGAGGAACCACCATCTTGTCCGTACGCAAAGGCAATCAAGTTGTGATTGGTGGTGATGGTCAAGTATCAATGGGTAATACCGTTATGAAAGGTAATGCCCGCAAAGTGCGTCGGCTTTATAAAGGTCAAGTGATTGCCGGCTTTGCTGGCAGCACCGCCGACGCGTTTACGTTATTTGAGCTGTTTGATGCCAAGCTTGCCAAACACCAAGGGATTTTGACCAAAGCGGCCGTTGAATTAGCCAAAGAGTGGCGAACAGATCGCATGTTACGTAAGTTAGAAGCGTTGTTGTGCGTGGCTGACAAAGAAGCGTCGTATGTTATTACTGGTAATGGTGATGTAATCGAGCCTCAGGGCGGTGTGATGGCCATTGGCTCAGGTGGTTCGTTTGCCGAATCGGCCGCTCGTGCTTTGGTGCAAAATACCAACATGAGCGCGCGTGATATCGTAGAGGCGTCGTTAAATATTGCCGCTGACATATGTATTTACACCAATCATAATCTGACGTTAGAAGAGCTAGAGATCCCTTCAGAGTAATCGCCTATCGCGGTTCAACACGACATTATTATTTAGTGACCAATTATGAGTGAAATGACCCCACGAGAGATCGTTCAAGAACTCGACAAACACATTATAGGCCAGTCTAACGCTAAGCGCGCCGTTGCGATTGCATTACGTAATCGCTGGCGCCGAACTCAGGTTTCAGATGAGCAACTGCGTGCTGAGATAACGCCGAAAAACATTTTGATGATTGGCCCTACGGGGGTCGGGAAAACTGAAATCGCACGTCGTTTAGCCAAATTAGCTGACGCTCCTTTTATTAAAGTAGAGGCGACCAAGTTTACCGAAGTCGGTTACGTGGGGCGTGAGGTGGATTCAATAATCCGTGACCTTGCTGATATTGCCGTTAAAGGTCAGCGCGAAACCGAGATGCAGAAGATGCAGCGCCGCGCAGAAGATGCGGCTGAAGAGCGTGTGCTGGATATTTTGCTGCCGCCCGCTCGGGACGTTGGTTTTACCTCAGATGCGCCAGAAAAGACCGAAGGCGCTGCACGTCAAAAGTTTCGAAAGAAGCTTCGTGAGGGCGATCTTGACGACAAAGAAATCGAAGTTGACATTGCGGCTAACCCTATGGGAGTTGAGATATTTGGCCCGCAAGGGATGGAAGAGTTGACAAGTCAACTGCAAGGCATGATGAAAGATATGGGCTCGGATAAAAAACAGAGCCGTAAAATGTCGATCAAAGAGGCTCTTAAAGTGCTAACCGAAGAGGAAGCTGCCAAGTTGGTCAATGACGACGACATTAAGCACAATGCGATTAAGCGTTTGGAAAATAATGGGATCGTGTTTATCGATGAAATAGACAAGATCGTAGGCCGCGCCGAAGGTGGTAAAAGCGCGGATGTGTCGCGCGAAGGCGTACAGCGCGACTTACTACCACTGGTTGAGGGTAGCACGGTATCAACCAAACATGGCATGGTAAAAACAGATCATATACTGTTTATTGGTTCGGGTGCATTTCAACTGTCAAAGCCCTCTGACTTAATTCCAGAGCTTCAGGGCCGCATGCCAATTCGTGTTGAGCTAAAGGCGCTGACCGTGGATGATTTTACTCGTATTCTTATTGAACCAGATGCGTCCTTGACTGAGCAGTACGAGGCCTTGCTGAGTACCGAGAATGTCACGCTTAAGTTCACTGAGAACGGTATTCGTCGTATAGCCGAGTTGGCGTGGCAAGTTAATGAGAGTACTGAAAACATTGGCGCTAGGCGTTTGCACACAATGCTTGAGCGCTTATTAGAAACAATTTCGTTTGAAGCCAGTGATAAACCCGGTACTGAGGTTAATATTGATCAAGCTTATGTGAATGAGCATCTGGATGAATTAGCTGAAGACGAAGACTACGCGCGTTATATTCTTTGATGCTATCGTGGAGAGTTAAAGTGATGTTAAAACCGTGTGAGCGCGCAAACAGTTTGCGAGTTCACACAGTTTAAGCGTCGTTCAGACGGCTCTGGGGTCAAGGCTATGATTTTCGCTCTTCTTTTTTTCTTTTCGTTTGTTGTTGGTTTGCTTGCCTACCTTTTCACAAATAAGTGGTGGTTAGGTGGCGTTTTATGCACTGGTCTACTGTTGCTTGTGGTTACGCTGGGTTTAAGTGGCGCGTCTTTACGAGGCGTGGCGGTTTATTTCGGTATCCCTATTGTATTTTTGGGTAGCCTTTTCGGTGCGTATATTGTGCAGCTTAGACAAGCGCCAGAACTGGATACGCAAGCATCGCAAGAAGAGCCGAAAAGTGAGACTAAATAGGCGTTTCTAAATAATTCAGGCCATCATAATAAACTTACCCAAGGTGATTTGATGAAGCAGCAAGATTGGCAAGGCAAAACAATTTGGATCACCGGAGCGTCATCGGGCATTGGCGAAGCTCTAGCAAAAGCATTTTCGGCTAAAGGCGCAAACTTGGTGTTATCGGCAAGAAGTGAAGGTGCCCTACAAAAAGCGGCTGACGCGTGTTCGCAAACCTCGACTCTGGTGCTGCCCCTTGATGTGACTGACGAAACAAAAATGGCGAACGCCGTTGCCCAAGTAAAGGCGCGTTTTAATCGCATTGACTTGCTGATCAATAATGCGGGCATCTCTCAACGTTCAACCGCATTGGAAACCGACATGCAAACCTATCGAGCTATTTTTGAGGTCGATGTTTTTGGCCAAATCGCACTCACTAAAGCCGTATTGCCACTAATGCTGGCACAAGGTCATGGCCATATTGCCGTAACGGCCTCCGTGGCTGGAAAAATGGGCGTGCCATTTCGCACTGGCTACTGCGCAGCCAAGCACGCTGTGATGGGTTTTTTCGATGCGTTGCGCGCCGAGGTGGGGCATCAGAACATTACCGTCTCTACCATTGTACCGGGTTTTATTCAGACCAATATTTCAAAAAACGCGGTTGCGGGTGATGGCAGCAAGTTTGATGGCGCGGATCGTGATGTTGCTGGTGGTATGGAAGCGGGTGAGTGTGCGGCTGTTATTGTAGAAGGCTTGACAAAGAGAAAGCCAGAAATAGCCGTAGGCAAAGGCCTTGAAATTCATGCGCTGTGGATTAAACGATTTTTCCCGAACGTATTGATCAAGCTCATGTATAAACAATATCACAAGCGTGCTGAGGCCATTGCCGAGCGCGAGGGTATTGGTTGAAATAATCGCGCTTAATCAAAGCGTCATGTCTTGGCGAATGCACCGCGTAACGTTATTTCTGATACGATGTGATTAACATATACTAATAGGCTTATTGTTTCCCAATTTTAATAAGTCCCAACTTGGCTATTTTTGCGCATTAACGCGCTTTGGCTACTGAGCGAACACTATGCTGCACTCTGAATGTACTTCTACTCTGTCACTGGTTACTGACGAACTTATTCCTCACCTCAAGGACATTGGTCGCGGCGTAGAAAAAGAGGGTCTACGAGTAAAGCCCTGTGCGGGCATCGCAGACGATACTCACCCTGAGTCTTTAGGGTCTACATTGACCCACGATAGCATTACCACCGACTATTCCGAGGCTCTGCTTGAGTTTATTAGTCCTAAGCAAACCAATATTGATGACACGGTTACTTATCTAAGCACACTGCATCAATACACCTTAAAGAACATTGGCGATCAGCTCATTTGGCCGACCAGCATGCCGTGCCGAATTGACGGTGAAGAAAGTATTCCCATTGCACGTTATGGCCGTTCGAATGTTGGGACGCTAAAACACGTTTATCGACAAGGCTTGGGCGTGCGCTATGGCCGAACAATGCAAGCGATAGCGGGCATACACTATAATTTCTCACTGTCAGACGGATTTTGGAAAGCATACCAGACAAAGTTCGTGCAGCAACAAGGCGAAGAGCAAACAGTCGATGGCTTCGGTGAGGGTGGTTTGCAAGATTTTAAATCCGCGCATTATTTTTCCCTGATTCGTAACTTTAGACGTTACTCGTGGATCCTGCACTACTTGTTTGGCGCTTCTCCGGTATTAGACTCAAGCTTTTTGGCAAATCACCCGCGTCACAATCTGGATAAACTGGGGAAAAATACGTTTGGGTTACCGTTCGCAACGTCACTAAGAATGAGTGATTTGGGCTACCAAAACAGCGCCCAAGAAGAGCTGCACATTTCTTACGATTCCTTAGGTGATTACGTTACTACATTAGCAAAGGCGATGAAGCAATCGTACGGTCCTTATGAAAAGATCGGCGTTAAAAATGGCGAACAATACATTCAACTCAATACCAATGTCTTGCAGATTGAAAACGAGTATTACAGTGATATTCGCCCCAAACGCGTTACAAAATCAGGTGAGAAGCCAATTGCGGCACTAAAAGAGCGGGGGGTTGAATACATTGAGGTGCGTATTCTGGATATTAACCCCTATCTGCCAGAGGGTATTAGCAGTCAACAGATGCGCTTTATGGACGCGTTCTTATTGCATTGTCTGTTTTCTCAATGCCCTCAAAACAGTGACACTCGATGCACGGAAATACGTGGTAACCAAACCAAGGTGATTCTGCATGGCCGTGACCCTGAGTTGACCCTGGAACGTAATGGCCAACAAGTGCCATTTAAAACGGCAGCAACCGAATTGCTTGATACTATTATGCAAACCGCCACGTTGCTAGATAAAGCTCACGACAGCTTTGAGTACACCTCGGCGATTTACGCACAACAAGCGAAGGTGGATGATGTGGCACTGACACCATCAGCAATGCTCATGCAGGCTGTTGAGCAAGGCGTAGATTTTATCGATATCGCTTACGCTCAAGCGGAAAAACATAAAATGCACTACGCCAGTTTAAAACTCACTCAGGAGTCAGAGCAAGATCTGATTGAACAGGCGGCCAAATCCATTAAGGCACAACAAAAAATTGAGAGCGAAGACACAATAGAATTTGCTGAATACTTAAGTAACTACAATGCCAGTTAATCGTTGTTCTTTCATTTTACCGGAGAAAACTGTTACTTAACCGTTGAGTAATGATGCTTTTTGTATAGGAAGATGAGTGATTCGTACCTACATTTCGCCAATACTAAGCTCGGGGCCAAGCTGATCTCTATGCTGGGCCTGCCACGTCCGTTAAGGTTAGACCGTTATGAGCCAAGTCAGCCGTTTGTCGACGGAGAGGTTTTGCTTGGAGGGTGTGGCCATTTTAGTGACCAGACTGCTGTGAATGGGCAGGGTAATTCGTTGCTAAAGACATTGGAATCGCTGCTTTTTTCTATGAACGTTAACGTGCTTTGTCATGATTGTGTTTCAGAGTATTCCACTCTCCAGTCGTGGAGTTCAGAAACTAAGGTTAAAGCACTTATTTTTGATGCCAGCACTTTGCAAGCCAGTAGCCAATCGGGTGCGTTGTACGATTTTTTTCATTCAACCGCGCGCTCAGTATTGCCCAACGGGCGAGTCATTATTATCGGTCGCCCACCAGAGTCTTGTGTTAACCCCAAAATGGCAACAATACAACGGTCATTAGAAGGCTTGAGTCGCTCTTTGGCGAAAGAGCTTAGAAAGGCGATAACCGTGCAGTTGGTGTATGCCGAGGCCGGTGCTGAGGCAGAGCTTGAATCCACACTCCGGTTCTTACTCTCAGCAAAGTCGGCTTATGTATCCGGTCAGGTTCTTCGGGTGTCGTCAGGGGCGAGTTTTAATGGATCTACGTTTGATTGGACGCGGCCGTTAGCCGGTAAAAAAGCGTTAATCACCGGGGCCTCCCAAGGCATTGGCTTAGCGATTGCTGAAGTATTGGCCCGTGATGGTGCGCACTGCGTGTGTTTAGATACCCCTGCAGCAAAGTCAGCGCTTGAAGCCGTGACTGCACGGCTTAATGGCCACAGCATTGTATTAGACTTGAACAGCGACGGTGCGCCCGAGAAACTCAGTAAAGCTGCAAAGGCTCATGGTGGGTGGGATATTGTGGTTCATAACGCGGGCATCACGCGCGATAAAACCATTGCTAATATGCCTGGCCATTGGTGGCATACTGTGGTGAACTTAAATTTAACGGTTCAAGAACAAATTAATGAAAAACTAATCGCATCCGGTGGCATTAAACGCGGCGGGCGTTTTATTGGTGTGTCGTCGATATCGGGTATTGCTGGTAATCGAGGACAAAGCAATTATGCCTTATCCAAAGCCGGCGTCATTGGTATGGTAGAAAGTCAAGCGCCCTTGTTGGCGGCGAACGGCATTACCATTAACGCCGTTGCACCAGGCTTTATTGAAACGCAGATGACAGCACGCATGCCTTTTAGCGTAAGGGAAGCGGGGCGTCGCTTAAACTCGTTAAGCCAAGGTGGCTTACCCATTGATGTCGCCGAAACCGTCTCGTGGCTTGCAAGCCCAGCTTCCGGCGGGGTAACAGGCAATGTGGTTCGAGTCTGTGGGCAAAGTTTGTTGGGGGCCTAGTGTTGGTAATTCGGTTGAATCGGGAGTTCTTTGGGTGCTTAAGAGGTTCACATTTAGCGCGTGTTTTGTCTGAAAAATAGAGAGCGATTTATGACCCACTTATTTGGTAGCCGTTCAACCTTGAAAGCCTTTTTTTGCGTATGGCTGGTTCATACCGTAATAAGCACAACGGCTTTCGCTACGACATTGCCACCGCAAGCAAAACCAGAGAAGGGCAAGGGCTTTTATCTAAGACATAACATATGGGTAGACCGAGGTCGCTCCAGAGCCACAAACTACCGTCAAGGAAAATTAGTGCCATTCAATACTCGAGTTACGTTGTTATCAATCGGTTCTAAGAAAATTAAACTTGAGATAGAAGACCGTGAGGTCACCGTGGTTAACGTTATGCAGCACACCAGAAGAACCGTTGACCAGATAGCGATGCAGTTGCTGAGTGACACGGAAGTGCCGTTAGAGGGCGTGCCCATGGATACCCGCCTTAGCATGCAATCAGGCGTTATGCGATTGGGTATGACCAAAGACCAAGTCATCCTCACCCGAGGCTACCCACCAAGGCACAAAACAGATTCAATAAACGCAGATACGTGGATTTACCTTACAAACCGTTTTGAAGAGCAAGTGATTGTATTTGAGGGCGACAAGTTAGTGGGTGGCCAAGAGCTTTACTAACCTTAAGCAACCTAAAGCGATTGCGAGTAAAGAGTCAATATTGGAACTTGGTCAGAGGCAGTTCAGATTACAAGTTTAGTCGGTATCTGAGTCTATTCGTATTCGGTAAAGCAATAAGAAGAGCTTGCTTTTAATTTGTGAAAACAACGTGTCGCGTATGGCGGCACAGGCTGTATTTTAGGTGCGCGGTGAAGGTATAAATTTGGACATTTACCAACAGCCACATGACCATACGCCTTAATATGGCCTTGATCTTTTACAGCGAACCCGATTCGTCAAACGGTCTGAATTGGGTTAGTGCCAGTGGCGTTATCTAACCTCAGAGACACGCCCACCATGCTGACGGCCACCACTGGCGTGATGAGCCGTCAATTGTAATGGAGTAATAAGTAGTGGTTATCTATTGAGCTGCATGGTCAATGTCTTCAGTCTCTAATTCATCATGCTTAGCAAACCACCCCAGTATATTGTCCACCTTGGCTATCAAGCGACTTGGGCGAGACGCGATCGAGTGAGATGCACCTGGTATTCTAACCAATACGGCATCGATTCCTTGCACTTTCAATGCCGTATAATACTGCTCAGCCTCCCAGGCTGGAGTGCGCCAGTCTTCCTCACCAACCATGACCATCGTGGGGGTGGTGACATTGCCCACGAGTGAAATCGGCGATTGCTTCCAATAAAATTCTGGATTCTCCCATGGCTGCATGCCCATCCAATGGCGGCTAACAAATTTGGAAATGTCAGCGGCCAATGCCATGGTTGTCCAGTTGATTACGGGTTTGATGGTTGCCGCCGCTTTAAAGCGATCAGTTTTACCTATTGCCCACGCTGTTAGCACGCCTCCGCCGCTACCACCAGTGATAAATAGGCGATCTTTACTGACGTATTTTCGGGCCACTAAATCATCGACCACCGTCATTAAGTCATCGTGATCGAAACTTGGGTATGCCTTATCAATAAGTTGGGCAAATTCTTCTCCGTAGCCTGTTGATCCACGTGGGTTAACGTACACTGTGACGTACCCTTCGGCAGCGTAACGTTGAATTTCGGCAGCAAAGAATGGGCCGTACATAGCAAATGGCCCACCGTGGATTTCTAGAATCATCGGAAAAGAGCCGTCTGCCTTAAAGTCGTTAGGCAGTGCCACCCAGGCTTCGATATCGCGGCCATCGTGGCTGGATTTAACGGTGAATTCTTCTACTTGAGCAAAGTCAGTTTGCCCCAGTAGGTCATCGTTGAGCGCCGTCCAAGTTTTTACTGAGCCAGACTTTATCACCGCTAAGTCAGCGGGCTTAGACACGTCTGCTTGCGTGTAGGCCAACACCCCTTTTGCCGCCGAATAATTTCCGGATGAATAAGGGCGGCCTAGGCTCATGCCGCCGACATCTTTGGCTAATGTTTTTACTGAGCCAGAAGTGTTTATTGACACAATATGGGTTTGCCCTTCTACGTCAACGCGGGCATAAACAGCGTCATTGCGATCCCCCCATGAAATGTCATTGATAGACTTATCAAAATCGGCCGTGAGGTTTTTTACCTGACGGCCGTCAGCACTCATAACGTAAAGGTCCGTTTGTTGATACGCTTTTAATTTATCGTCGTAGCCAAGAAAAGCGATTAATTTTCCATTGGGCGATGCTTTGGCGGAGTGATCTGGCCCATCGCGTTGGGTTAACGGCGTTGTTTCTTTGTTGGTGAGATCAATTCGGTAAATCTCCGATTCAATGGGGTCTAACTCAGGAGACTCAACATCGTTGCCACTGGCCAACAACGTAGTATTGTTTAACCATTCAGGTGAATTGAAGCCGTTCTCCCCCTCGGTGATTTGTCTGTGTGTGCCACCATCTGCGCCGATGGTGAAAATATGTTCGGCCCCTTTTTTCAGATAGCCTTGGCCATCAAAGCGAAACACAAGATCGTCAATAACATTGACTGGCTCGGCCCATTGGGCACCTTTAGGTGACTTGGGTGTGTCGGCGAAGGATTCGCCTTTGTTGGGCACCAACATCGAAAAAGCAATGACCTTACCATCAGGCGACCAACGAGGTGAGCGAATGTTTTGCTCTAATTTTGCCAAGGTAAAACTGTCTCCCGTGTCCATGAAACGCACGTTCAGAGTCGGCTTACCTTCAGCCGAAGAGGTGTACAATATCTTATCGCCTTTGGGCGACCATTGAATTGAATTAACGGACTCCCCATTACTGAAGAGCGGACGGTCTTTGCCTGTTCGTAAATTCAACATCCAAACCGTGTTTGCCACTGAATCTTTGTATTTGTCCATATAACGGCGACTGTAAATCACCTTATTACCATCGGGGCTGACCCGCGGTGACGCGGCATACTCTAATTCGAATACCTTCTGCGATGTGAATTTTCTGGGGTTTGAGGTTGCTACTTCTTCGGCGATAAGGGTTGACGATGCCAATGAAGCCAGTAGGTAGAGTGCGATGTTGACTCGCGCATGCCGTTTGTTTTTGTTCATTCGTTTCTCCGGGTTATAGGCACAAGTTTAACAATGGTGGATGAATTTGGGTGACTGTTATGCGCTGTTTTTCAAATCGAACCGAAATGCAGTAATCACGGTGCTTATTCTTCGTCTGATTGTTTATAGCCTAAGTGAGCGATGTCCGGCGGAAAGAACATTGCCCAATTCCACTCAAGAAACAGTCTGACCTTGCGAGCGAGCGTTGGCACTTTCATTAAATACACACCACGCCATAACATAAACCCAATGAGCCCGGTAAATCGCATGCCGTAAATTTCGGCGACGGCTTTGTTGTGACCTATTGAGGCAAGCATGCCTTGAGGTGTGTAAGAAAACGCGTTGGTTGGTTTACCGGCCAGTTTAGCTGTAATGTTTTTTGCTAGAACTTTGGCTTGTCGGTCAGCAAACTGTGCGGTAGGAGGGCAAAGTTGGCCTGTCTTTAAGTTTGGAACAAGTGCGCAATCGCCCAGAGCCCAAACGCCATCAGGGCCGCCGACAGACATGTCATTATTGGTCAGCACTCGGCCACGCTCACAAGGCAGGTTGGGGCTGTTTAAGAAGGGGTGCGCGGTGGTGCCGATCGTGCAGATTATGGTCGCCCCTTCAATGACTTCCCCGCTTTTTAAGATTACTTTTTCGGCTCTAATTTCTTGGGCTCGTTCGTTGAGTCGCACACTGATGCCGCGTTTAGCAAAGTTTTTTTCAGTGATGTGGCTGAGTTTTGTAGACAACTCTGGTAATAATCGATCGGTGCTGTGAATCAATACGATTTTGCAGTCTTGTCGAGACACGTTTTTATAAAACCGTTGCGCAGAAACCAAAAAATCTTCTAACTCCCCAGCCGTTTCAACACCACTGAAACCGCCTCCTAGTACAATGAATGTGGTCAATTGCTTGCGGCGTTGAGGGTCAGGGTGGATGGTTGCTTGCTCTAACCGTTCAATAACTTGATTGCGGATTCGCAACGCATCGCCCACCGTTTTGAGTGGAAGTGAGTGCTGCTGAAGCCCTGTTAACATGCTCGTGTTTGCTTTCACCCCAGCGGCAAGTACTATTTGATCAAATTGCAGGCTAGATTGGCAGTCGTTGTGGTAATAAACCGTGCGAGCTTCGTAATCTATGTTATCGACCGTAACCATACGAATGCGAGTACGCTTTAGAATTAAACGCACAGGGGCTTGTACATGCCCCGGAAGAATGGATGCGCCTATGACTTCTGGAAGCAGAGGGTTGTAGGTAATAAAATTTGTTTTGCACAGCAAATAGATGTCCCAATTTGAAGGCATGCTTCGCTCAAGTTTTTTTGCCAGAGTCACGCCAGCGAACCCGCCGCCCACAATAACTAACTTTTTCTGTTTAGAACTCATAATAGGTTTGTGCCACTTTTAAAATTTAAGCTTGGTGCTACACGGTGCAAAGAGTTGGTTGTTTTATACACGTTTGATCAACCCTGTGTAATGAATAGAACAGCGGACAAGTTAACGTATTGCGATTTTAACAATTCAAGCCGGCCTAAAGAGGCTGCTGTGAATTTGAAACAGATCGAATATAGATATCTTGTTTTGCGTAAGGGATTTCCACTTCGTGTTTTTGAAATTCCTCATAGATCAGAGTATTGAGTTCATCAACGATTCTACCTCGAGATTGTGGGTCGTTAATCCAACACAAAAGCTCTAAATCCACACTTGATGCGCCGAAGACTCTGAAGCGCACACGGTGTTGTGGCGCACTGCACACTTCTCGATGATTCAGTGCCACTTCCATTAGCAAACTTTTGACTTGATTAAGGTCGCTGCCATAAGCGACGCCAACAGGAATTCGGATGCGGCTTTTTTGGTGGCACCCCCCAGATTCATTGATGACTTTAGAATTACCCATAACCGAATTGGGAATGGTGATTTCAGCGTGATCGGTAGTAAACATGCGAGTACTGCGTAAGCCAATATGCGTTATTTCTCCACGCTCCAGTGTTTCTAGTACAACCATGTCGCCCAGTTTGTAAGGCGCATCAGCAACAATGAAAATCCCAGAAATCAAATTCGCCAGTGTGTCTTTAGCCGCGAAGCCAATGGCGACACCGACAATGCCCGCTGAAGCAACCCAAGCCGTAAGGTCTACCCCCCAAGCTTTGAAAAAAAGGTAAAGCGAATACACGAGTGCCACCATGAAGGAAAAATTTTGAAATAGCGGTAGAGTTTGCGCGC
The DNA here is from genome assembly GCA_937974565.1 of uncultured Arenicella sp. Taxonomy (GTDB): domain Bacteria; phylum Pseudomonadota; class Gammaproteobacteria; order Arenicellales; family Arenicellaceae; genus Arenicella. Next base: position 83,925 of record CALJWL010000035.1, on the reverse strand, counting down.
TGATAAGAGAAGCTTTCCCGTTTCTTTGCTTGCTCATAGCCGTGAGTAATAGCCGTGACCCACGGACAACAGCGAGAAACCAAAAAATAAGCATGATGGTGAGCATGATACTGTCGACGCGTTGCAGCAAAAGCGGTGGTGTATCAAAGTGTCTAAACGACAAAGCAATGCCAGTGACCATGGCAGAAAGTGATATCGGGGCTCGAATGGTCAGCACTAGGTTGTTGCCTAACTCTGATGGGTATCGTGCGGTGAACAGTTTGATCAGCCCTCTAGCGATCAAGTGCATGATAAGCGCCAATAAACCAAACACAACAAGTGTGGTGATCGCGGCGGCCCATGCATTCGTGGATAAAAATTGATTTTCAATACCCAGAACACGTTCAATATTTAAAATGGCAATTTCGGTAAAGGTCATGCGTTTTATTGGCTTGGTTGATAAGTTTTGTGAGCGAGGTATGTCAATGGGGCCTCTTACAATATCCAGGCGGCGTAAATCAATTTATAATGGTTATTTTTGATGTGTCGTTTTAAGAATGCCCGAACCGCTAGCGTTCTTTAGTGTAGGCTCGCTAAGACTTTGCGGTAATCAAAGTATAGCCATGAAAGATGATGATGAGGCCTGATTTGGGCAAATAAGGTGTGTCTGCATGATTGGGTTCATTGGTTTAAACGAGTTATTTACAAGGAAAATTCGTGCTACTTTGATATCATTCAACAATCCAGATGTAGAACAGAGTCATAGCATGAATAACCATTTTAATGATTTTCTTTCAGAGAAGGCCGTGTTCTTTGTTAATAGTGCATTAAGTGAAAGCGTGAGTGTCGAGTGTGGTGTTGAAAGTGGCCGCAGGCGTCATGAGCTAAAATATAGGCATTAAAATGGTGTTACGGTTTCGCATATTTTTTGTCGCCATTGTGTGGGTGAGTATCAACTCCACCATGGTTAATTCACAAGAACTGGGTGACATCATTACGGTAGGCGACAGTTTAACAGCTGGGTTGTCGCGTTCTGGTGGTGATTTTATCTGCCGCGCGCAAGGGAGCCGAGTGGTGGCGCCAGCCGATCAGCGCAGTTGTCGAGGCAATGGGCAAGAAGGGGTTGGTGGTTGGCAGCCGGGGCTAAAAAGTCTCACGCAAACACGAATCTACAATTATGGGAATACCGGCGAAGTAACCGCTGAAATGGTGGCCCGTTTCAACAGTGTGTTGGGTGAGCGTGATAGTCAGTTTGTGCTGATTCTTGCCGGTACAAATGACATGATCTTTGGTCGTTCTTTGTCTGGTGCGGTGGAAAATATTGCCACCATGATACAGCGCACTTTAGACGTTGGGCGAACTCCAATCGTTGCAACAGCTCCCCCCTTAATTGGTGGTCGTTTTAGTGGCAGCAATGGGCGTGTATTACAGTTAAACGATGAGATACGGCGTTTAACTGAACGTTTTGATGATTTAGTGGTGGCGGAAATTTACAATCAGGCCATCAGCGGTTGGCCCGATATTTACTCAGCCGACAGCATTCATTTTAATCCGGCGGGTGATGCATTGGTTGCCGACATTTGGTTTTCTGCGTTGCAGCAAAGCTTGCAACAGCCGAGTTTTTTTTTACCGCCAATTATAAATTTACTTCTTGATGATGAGCGTTGATGGAAATCCCATACTCAGAAGCGTGCGAGCGCAATAAAGACCCAATTTTAACCGTGCTTAGCGAACATTTTAAGCATGCAAAGAGCGTATTGGAGGTTGGTAGCGGCACTGCTCAACACGCCATTTATTTTTCACAGCAAACCCCCAACCTCAGTTGGCAAACCAGTGATCGTCTTGAATACCATGATGGCATTCTTGCGCAGTTGGCGGTGGCAGGGGTAGGCAATGTGTTGCCACCATTAGAACTGGACGTGAACCAACCTGTTTGGGTCGAAAATAGAGCCACTTACGATCTTATTTATACCGCCAACACCATTCATATTATGGCAGAGCCTGATGTGGTGGCCTTCTTTTCTGGTTTGCCGAAAGTTTTAAAACCCGACGGCAAGTTGGTCATTTACGGGCCTTTTAAATACGCGGGTAAATTCACCAGCGACAGTAATGCGGCGTTTGATCAAAGTTTGAGAAGCCGCGGTGTGGGTAGCGGGATTCGTGATTTTGAATGGTTGAATGAACTGGCCGCTTCTTGTGGTCTTGCTTTGCTGAGCGATCATTCAATGCCAGCGAACAATCAATGTCTTATTTGGCAGAGAAAAAATGAGCCACTCTAATCTTTGTGGTGTGGAAAGATTGAAGCAAAAAATCGGCTCTCAAACGGTTCGGTTATTAGACGGGTCATGGTTCATGCCGGCGTCAAACAGTGATGCCCACCAAGAATTCATCGAGGCGCGCATTCCGGGTGCAATGTTTTTTGATATTGACCAAGTTTGTGATCAACGCTCATCGCTGCCTCACATGTTGCCAACGGCTGAGCAATTTGCAAACGTGGCTACAGAGCTGGGTATTAGTAACTCTGATGAAGTCATCGTGTATGACAGTGTTGGTCTGTTCTCAGCCGCCAGAGTGTGGTGGATGTTTAAACTTTTTGGTCACGACAATGTCAGAGTGTTAGACGGCGGTTTGCCAGCGTGGCGCGCAGCAGGCCAAGAGATAGAGTCCGATCGAATTGTGAAGAATACCAATGACGCGGTACTCGATGGCAAAAAGCCATTTAAAGCCAGCATTAATGAAACCTTTTTGGTTGATCGAAACGTCTTAATAAAGAATATTGAGTCGGCTGAGTTTTTGGTGCTTGATGCCCGCTCGTATGGCCGGTTTACCGGTACACAAGCTGAGCCTAGACAGGGTTTGGAATCTGGCCATATGCCAAGGTCCGTTTCTTTGCCATTTGATCAGCTACTTAGAAACGGCCGACTTAAAACAAAATCAGAGTTGCTCAAACGGTTTTCAGAATATGGTTTAGACGCGTCAAACAATGACACAGCCATTGTCACATCGTGCGGCTCAGGGGTCACAGCGGCCATCATTACTTTGGCGCTTAATGAGGCGGGTTTCGGCATGCATAAATTGTACGACGGTGCGTGGGCTGAGTGGGCTTCATCGCCAGACGCAACCGTTTTGCAAGGCGCTGCTTTTTTGCCAGACAATCAATAGCGCATGAACCAAATCGGGCACGTATTGACTGATCGCGGTTCAAAATATGCGGTGTCGGGCGGTCAAGCCAACAGTAAAGCTGATGCCGTAAGTGTGGTGCGAGGGCTGTGCGCAAAAAAGAAGTACGCAAAGGCCACTCATAATACATGGGCTGTATTATTGGCCGATGGCACACCGATTAAAAACGACGACGGTGAGGGCGGGGCTGGCGCTATTATTTTACGAATGCTGGAAGAGAAGTCATGGGTTGACCATGTGATTGTGGTAACTCGTTGGTACGGTGGCGTGCATTTGGGCGGAGATCGTTTTCGGCACGTAAAAAATTGTGTACAGGCGTACTTTGATGAGTACCTAAACAGCAACGCCTAACAAGCGTTGGATGATAAAACTGAGTGAGGAGAGAACGTTTAATGCAGGAGATAACGAGTAACAGTCAACCGTTTGTTGATGTTAATAACGTGAGCAAACACTTTGGTGCGACCACCGCCTTAGATAACGTCAGCTTTTCAATTGGACCTGGTGAAATCGTAGGCCTAATTGGTCCGAATGGGGCGGGCAAATCCACTTTATTGAAAGCCATGATGGGCTTACTTAAATTTTCAGGTGGACTCTCTGTCTTTGGTCGTAACCCCATGGCGAATCGCGCTGAGCTATTAACAAAGATGAGTTACATTGCTGATGTTGCTTCATTGCCGGGTTGGATGACGGTTGGCGAGTTACTTAAGTTCATGGCTGATGTTCACCCCCAGTTCAATATTGAGCGCTCAAAAACGTTGTTAAAAGACACGCCGATACAGCAATCCTCAAAAATAGAAGCGTTGTCAAAGGGCATGAAGACACGTTTGCACTTATCGGTGATTTTAGCCATCAACACCGACTTTTTAGTGCTTGATGAACCCACGTTGGGCTTAGACGTTTTAGTGCGCCGAGATTTCCAAGATCGCTTAGTTGAAGATTATTTTAATCAGCAGCGTAGTATTCTTATTACCACTCACCAGATTGATGAAATCGAAAGCATTTTGACGCGCGTGCTGTTTATTCGTGACGGTGCTATCACCTTGGATATTAACAAGGCCGACCTAAAAATCAAATTCAGCAAGTTGCTGGTTTCTGGCAGCGTTGTATTTGGTGACCCTAATATAAAGCCAATTTATCAGCGGCAACTGCCTGATCACACAGAATTGATCTTCGAAGGCGTCGACCCAGCCGTGCTAGCCGAGCATGGTACGGTGGTTTCACCGTCACTTGAAGACTTGTTTGTCGCCACTAACTCATAAAGAGGTAGAAAATCATGACCGTATTTATTGCCTTGTTAAAGCGAGAAATCTCAGAGCATAAAAGCTTATGGCGCGTGCCACTGATATTGCTGGGTATGGCCTTGTTGGTGAAAATGAGCTTTGCCTTTGGTAACTTATCTATCGATTTTGATGTGCCCGATGGCTTTAACATTGAATCCACCGTTGACTCATGGCTGGCAACGGCCATTGGTAAAGCGCTGAGTGTGATGAATTACATCGTCATGATTGTTATGTTCTTGGTGGCCATTTTTTATGCATTATCCAGCCTTTACGACGAACGCAAAGACCAAAGCGTGCTGTTTTGGCGTTCATTGCCGATATCCGATACCCAAACTGTTTTAGCAAAATTAACAGTCGCCACAGTGTTAGTGCCGCTTACTATTTTGGTGTTGCAGAGCGTCATTGCAATGGTCTTTTTAGGTTTGCAAGGTTTTGATTACCTGTCATCTTATTTGGTCAGTGCCCTCAGCCAATTGGGCAAAGTGTTGTTATGGTCTATGTTGCCCACGATTGCGTGGTGTCTTTTGTGTTCTCAAGTCGCGAATAAAAACCCATTTTTGTTGGCCTTGGTGTCGCCGGTATTGGTTATTTTAATGGACTGGTTGTTTCTCAATGGGGTATTGGCCGACACCGTGGTCATCAACCGTTTAACCGGAGTAGACAGTTACACTCTAACCGTATTAGTTATCGGGTTGATATTCTCGGTGTCGTGTTTAGTGTTCACGGTTGCCAGGCGGGGAGAACGTGTTTAATGAGTAACGTTTGCTAGGCAGAGTCTATAAGCATTAAAGGGCAATAAAAAAAGGGCAATAAAAACCATTAGCTTGGATTAAAATCAGTTGGCGCTAAGAAAAACCAGAGCGGTTGTCAGAACGCGGCCTTAGTGACGGTGAGGCCACTGTGCAACCGTTATGTTTTGTGCCCACTGTTAGACATCGCTTTTGCTATAGCGCTGTTTGCCGTGGCGTTAACCACGTCTAACCCTTGCTGCACGAGATCAACACCGTCATCAAGCTTGAGCGAACGATCAAGGTAGATAGGGTCTCCGTACACAATAACCAGCCGGCCAAACGGATAAGGAATGAACGATTGATCCCAACTTGAAAACCGTTTCTTTTTGGTTGCCGAGTACGCCACAGGCACAATCGGCGTACCGGTAGATTGGCCTAGTTGAACAACCCCAGGTTTGACTTTAAACGCGGGCCCTCGTGGGCCATCGGTGGCGATGGCCACTTCAGCCCCGTTTTTTAATAGGCGAATCATCTGCTTTAGAGCCTGAATACCTCCTCTTGAACTCGAGCCTCGGATGGGGGTATTGCCAAAACGTTTAGCCAGCCAAGCCATGTAATCGCCATCACGGCTATCAGACACAAGGGGGCGTATGTTTCGATCAGGCCGTATCAGTGGCATCATGAATTGCTGGTTGTGCCAAAACACGTAAGTATGACTTTGGTGTTTTTCATACAACTCTTCAACCTTGTTTTCACCCACTCTCTCTACGTTTGATGTCCACATGATTATTCGCAGATACAGCCAAAACAGTGGTGCTACAAGGGTGTATATTAAAATGGATATCAGTTTCTTCTTCACGTGTTTTTTTGGGTGTGTTGATAATGGCTTTCGAGCGACCAGAGATCATCAGTCTAGTGATAATGATGCCAAACGCTGGATGGTTATCATACGCGTTCGTGTTGGCTAATTGAACTCCAGACTTCTAGGGTGTGATATTCTCTGGATAGTTTCATTGCCGTTAATGTGTTTAGAGAAAGTGACCGCATCAAAAACCCCCTTCCCTGTTGTGCAATTTTTAGCGCCAAAATATTGGCCCACTTGGCTAGGCCTTGCAATTGTGCGCCTGATAACGTTATTGCCCTTGCGAACATTAGCGGCATTGGGGCATGGCGTGGGCATGTTGGCTTACCACCTGGGGTCGTCTCGACGTAACATCGCACTCAAAAATATCCAATCGTGCTTTCCTGAGTTCTCCCAAGAGCGCTGTGAGCAAATTAACAAGGAGCATTTTAGTTTGGTGGGTCAATCAGTATTTACAGTGCCCGCCAATATGTGGATCAAAGGGCACCGTTTTGCAAAGAGAGTCGAAATCACAGAACGAACCCATTATGATAAAGCGCTGGCTGACGGGCGTAATATCATATTGTTGGCACCGCATTTTGTCGGCCTGGATGCGGGCGGGTTTGCGATATCGCAAGAGCGTGATGCCATCAGCATGTATCAGTACGCTAAAAACACGTTAATGGACGAGATAGTCAAGCGTGGTCGTGGTCGTTACGGTGGAGTGCTAATCGAACGTAAGGCACCATTAAGACAGATAATCAAAGCGATTAGAAAAGGCATGCCGTTTTATTACCTCCCAGACCAAGACGCGGGTCGCAAAGGTGTGTTTGTGCCATTTTTTCACCCACTGGCGTCCACCATTCCGGCCTTGGGGAAATTCGCGAAAATGAGCAATGCGGTTGTCATTCCAATCAAAACACGTGTTAAACCCAAAGGAGCAGGTTATGAAATTAGCTTCGGTGAGCCGCTCAACAATTTCCCAACGGGCGATGATATTGTAGACACCACGACCATGAACCGAGCCATCGAAGACATGGTTCGAACCATGCCAGAGCAATATTTTTGGGTGCATAAGCGCTTTAAAACGCGCCCTGAAAAGCAAGAGACATTCTATTAATAAGCCTTTGGTTTAATGTGAAAATTTCCAGGCTTGCGACTTTTAAGAAAAATGGAGTTCGGCCGTAAAGTTTTCAATTTGGGGTTTTGTTAATCGCGGCTTGTGTGTACGATTCGATAGAGCCGATATGCTAAGTAAGCTCTGAGCTTTCTACAGCGGCTTTTTTCGCCGTGGCGGAGTTCGACCGCAAACCGAAATAATGGTGGCCTTTGTCGAAAAATATCGTAAGCCATATGGTGTCGAGCCAATTTGCTCAATAGTACCGATTGCATCATCGATTTATTACCGACACAAAGGCCTAGAGTAACACCCAGATAAGCGCTCACATCGAGTGAAACGCTATGAATATTTAGAACCAGAAGCCCACTAGGTGTATGAAGGAAACCGTAGTGTTTATGGCGCTCGAAAAACCTGGAAACAATTTAATCTTGAATCAATTCCAGTTGGCCGTTGGAGTGTTAAGTCGATAATGCGTGAGCTTGGCTTAAAAGGGGTTAAGCGCGGACGTAGCTGTAAAATAACGATCTTTGATGAGGTGGCTGATAAGACGCTCGACTTAGTGAACCATGAGCTTGTGGTCTCAAAACCAGATTAACTTTGGGCCGCTGATATTACGTACGTGGTATTCATTACAGGTGTCTATTTGCGCAATGCCGTTAGCTGGTCGATGAGTTCACGCATGATCGACGGGGGAACTGCTGGGATAATGCTGTCGCTGAGAGTTTCTTCTCAAACTTAAAGAAGGAGAAAATCCGACGTAAAATCTACAAAACCCGTGACGATGCAAGAGCGGATGTGTTTAACTATATTGAGATGTTCTACAACCCGAAGCGCAGATATGCTCACAATGATCGCGTATCACCAACGGTCTACGAGCAACGATATTTTTTGAAGCAGGAAAGTGTCTAGGAAATTCAGGCCTTACTAAAGCTATTGAATTGGTTGTATTGAATCTTAAAAAGTGAGGACTTCAAACAGCCTCTCAAAGGCAGTATTGGTAATAATCTCATTCGACTAAATCACTGATCGCGATGGTTAAAAGCGGCGATTTTAAGGAACTCCCTAGCGCTTAAACAGTATCAGAATAAAACCGAGTAAACCGGTGATCGTCAGAGTGGTTTGCGTGATTGGTAAGGTTAACCAACCCTGCTGCACAGACAGTAAGCTCATTAAACTGGCTGCAATGAGGGTTAGGCCCAGCGGTTGATATGGGCGTTGCTTATGTTTGCTTTCATCAAGCGGTGAGTTGGCTGTGTTCTCGATTGCGGCTGGTAGATACTTGGTTACGCGTTGCCAATCTTGCCTTAGTCGGGGCCAGTCGCGCTTAAGCTCTTCAAACAACGTTTGTGGTGAAAGTTGCTGCTTCATCCAATTCTCAAGAAATGGTTTGGCGGTATCCCACAGGTTGAGGTCGGGGTAGAGTTGTCGACCTAACCCTTCGATATTAAGTAATGTTTTATAAAGTAAGACTAATTGGGGTTGTACGGGCATCTCAAAACGCCGCACCGTTTGAAATAGCTGCATCAGTACGTTGCCAAACGATATCTCGCTTAAGGGTTTGGCAAAGATTGGCTCGCAGACCACACGAATGGCTTGTTCAAATTCGCTGGCTTTAGTGCCTTCGGGCACCCAGCCAGCACGGATGTGAGCGTCGGCAATGGATGCGTAGTCGCGATTGAAAAAGCCTAAGAGCATTTCACCAAGGTAGAGTTTGTCTTGCTCGTCTAAAGTGCCCATGATGCCGAAATCAATAGCGATCCATTGCCCTGTGTCAGAGACAAAAATATTGCCTGCGTGCATATCGGCATGGAAAAAATTGTCTTCGAACGCTTGCTTGAAAAACACCCCCACACCGTCTTCGGCTAATCTCTTTAGGTCAGTGCCGCGGCCTTTGAGGGTGTCAATTTCTCGAATTGACAGACCGTTGATTCGTTCCATTACTAATACATTTTTCTGAGTAAAATCCCAGTAAAGTCTTGGAACGTAAATTAGGTTTGAGTGTTCAAAGTTGGTGCCCATCCGTGCCCCGTTGGCGGCTTCTATGCGTAAGTCTAGCTCATCATGAATGGTGTGATCATATTCTCGGATTATGTCCAGTGGGCGAAATTGAAGGCCGCGTGACCAATTGTTTTGTAGAAAACGAGCAGCGCAATACATGACTTTTAAATCACTCTCGATGATTTTATTAATCCCGGGTCGAATGACTTTGATAATCACTTCGTCCGTTGTTGTGCCGTTTTGCCCAGCGATAGCTAAACCAGGTTGCAAGCGTGCTGAATGCACTTGAGCTACTGACGCAGAGGCAAGCGGTTGCTCATCTATAGAGGAAAAAATAGTGTCTAACTGGTCGCCATAGGCATCGCGAATGATTGCCAGTGACGCTTGAGCGGGAAACGCGGGCACGCGGTCTTGCAACTTGGTTAATTCAAGCGCAATGTCTTCTGGCAGCAGGTCGGGCCGAGTTGAGAGGGTTTGGCCGAATTTCACAAAGATGGGGCCCAGTTCTTCCAGAGCCAAACGTATGCGTTCACCACGGGGTTTTGTGGGCGTTGTTTTTGCTTTTCCAAACAATAGGCGAATGGCCAGTTTGGCAGGTTTGGCGAGTTCTAATTCTTGTGTAAGCTCAGTTAGAGCGTATTTTTTAATTACCCAGCGTATCTGCCTTAAACGAGAAAATGTCCCTATCGATTTGATCTGTTGATGACGTTGTGATGATGATTTAGACACGATGATTTGCTTAACGTTTGGTAGTGCGATGCTTGATCAATTGAGATTTGCAAGCAGGCGTTCTAATCGCGCCGACAGGCGATCAACGTCAGCCCTGAGATCGTCTACGTTATCGAGAAAACGATCAACCTCTTTTTTTTCCGCCACAACTTGCATGTCATTGATCATTAGCTGGCTAACGAATTCATGCACTTTGTCGCGTGATTCTTGGGTAAACTCTTTGGCTTGCGACGCCATCATGGTGACGGTGTTGGCTGGTGCGTCACCGATTTTTTCGGCGAGCATGGACTCCCAATCGATATTTAAGTCGGCCATGACTTGGGCAAAACGTTGACCAACAATCGGGTCGCCAGACATTTCAAGTTCACCTGATTCCAGTTTCGCGTCTTCCAACCCGTCGCGGCTGATCTTCATCATGGCGCTTAATGTGGTACTCAAGGTTACGTCGACTTCTTCACAGGCATTGACGTTAAATTCTAAGCCTTCGGCTCTGGGTGTGACGCTAATCGACTGATCCCATGTTTTGATGTGCAACGTCATGGTTTTGCCTTGCAGCTTGGCCAACCGGGCAGAACTGGCCGAATCATATTCAAGCGCTTTATTGCTGGCTAACTCCAGTAAACTAAATAGCATGGTTGTTTAGACGGCCTCTAGTATTTGTAACCTATGTGCAAAGCCACAATCCCACCGGTGAGATTGTGGTAGCGCACACGATCAAACCCGGCTTGTAACATCATGCCTTTGAGTTCTTCTTGCGGTGGGTGTTGGCGGATCGATTCAACGAGGTACTGATAGCTGTCACGATCATTGGCGATCACTTCCCCTAGCTTTGGAATGACGTTAAATGAGTAAGCATCGTACATTTTTCGGAAAGCTTCATTGGTGGGCTGTGAAAATTCCAAAATAATCGCTCGCCCCCCAGGCTTTAAACAACGGGCCATGGACGCTAACGCCACGTCTTTATTGGTGACATTGCGCAAACCAAAACTGATTGAAATGCAGTCGAAAGTGTTATCGTCAAACGGTAAGTTTTCGGCGTTTACCAAGCAGTAATTTACGTTGCCAGCGATGCCGGCGTTAACAAGGCGTTTGCGGCCTTCAGCTAGCATGGCTTCATTGATGTCGGTTACAATGACTTGGCCGTGTTCACCCACTTTTTTTGCAAATTTGAGTGACAGGTCACCGCTGCCTGCTGCGAGATCCAGTACATGGTCGCCAGTTTTAACGCCACTTTGCGCTACCGCAAACCATTTCCAAGCACGGTGTACACCTAATGACATAGCGTCATTCATGACGTCGTAATTGCCTGCAACTGAACGAAACACGTTACCAACCAAGTTCTGTTTGTCACTGGCGTTAACTTCTTGAAAACCGAAATGCGTTTTTTGCTCTGACATAATTAGTTTAAATAAGTGGGTCTGCGTTGCTGGGAAGTTGTCTTTATTTTAACGATCGTCGGCTAGGTAGTGATCATTGGCCTGTGCTTTACGGTGTGTGCCGTTTTCAGCCAGTTTGCTGAGATAGTGTTGCCATTTTTCAACTCGTTCGCTACCCAATTCATAAAGGTAATCCCAAGAATAAATACCTGAGTTGTGAGCGTCTGAATAAATAGGCTTTATTGCGTAGTTCCCCACAGGCTCGATTGCCACGATATTGACGGACTCTTTATCCGTTTGCAACACTTCCTGGCCGGGGCCGTGGCCTTGAACTTCGGCCGACGGCGAATGCACCCGCATGTACTCACAGGGCAACATAAATGTTTGACTCTCGAACTCGACTTCAAGCACTCGAGACTTGTTGTGTAACGTAATGTTTCTGGGTATTCGCTTCATAGATAGGAATTATATCCTTTCTTGCTAAGAATAAGTTAAATCATGGTATTTTCCATAATAGGCATGACAGAATAGGCGTTTAACGCTCAAACTTTTCAATAAAAAGATGATATGGAACACTATAAAATTGTACTTCCTGCTGATTTAAACGATTACGGCAATCTATTTGGCGGCACGTTACTCAAGTGGGTGGATGAGATTGCGTATATCCGCGTTAGTTTAGATTGGCCGGGCCAACATTTTGTTACCATAGGCCTAGACAATGTGGAGTTTAGGCACCCGATTAAACAAGGGCAGATATTACGTTTTCGTTGCCAGCAAACGCGTGTCGGCAACACGTCTATTACATACAGCGTAAAGGTCTATGGTGCTAGGTACAATACAGAATCAGAAGCCATCTTGTTTGAAAATAACATTTCATTTGTGTGTGTGGATGAAAAAGGCAATAAAAAAGCGATACAGAAAGCCGAATAGAATCAGTGGGTGAGTTTTAAGGGCTTGTTAAGTGGGGGGGGGACGTATTTTAAGCTGCGGTTCAGTTTACAGGGTGTAGTATGGGGAAATGAACCCTGTTTTTTCCATTACGTAAGGAAGTTGTTATGAAACATATCTCGTTGTTGAGCATACTAATATTGGTGATTATGCAAATGTCCACAATTAACTCGGCCAACGCCGATCAACACTCAAATCAGAAACGCGGTGTCAAAGACACCATCAGCGTTGCCGGTTTTGGTGAAGTGAGTGCCGAGCCTGATCAGGCTGTTATTGCGGTGACGGTTTCAGCCATCAATGCTGACGTCAATCGCGCAAAGAAAAGCGCAGATGAAAAGTACAAATCGGTGCTTGATGCCACCAAGAGCCAAGGCATATTGAAAACGGATATCAAACTCTCTGGCTTAAAAGTACAACCTGAATATCAATGGCGCGATAATCAGCAAGTGCTAATCGGCACGCGGGTAAATCGATCATTGTCAATCACGATTAATGATATTGATAAAGTAGCGCCGTTGTTGCAGAAATTGGTTGAGGGCAATGTTTCAACCATAGAAAGGGTGCAAACCGGTTTTCAAAATCGAGCAGTGTTAGAGCGTAAGGCGCTCACGGCCGCGATCACTGATGCTAAAGACAAAGCGCAATTTCTGGCCACGCAGTTTGATAAAACGCTGGGTTCTGCTTATACCATTTCTGAACACAGCCAATCTCAGCCCATAGTGAGAAGTTTTAATGAAGGTATGGTGAGAGCTAAGTCGTTGTCGGCTTCCAGTGTTCCAGAAGAACACTTTGGCACCCAGAAGGTGAGAGCTAATGTCAACGTTGTCTTTCACGCACATTAATTGATGTTTAGCCCCGTTAACCCTTTGTTAAAAAAGAAAAAAGCTCTTAAAAACACTAGGAACAGATGATTAAAGTTATGTTCAAAACCCTACTTGCGATGTTAATCGTAGCCATTGCTCTGTCTGTCTATGGCATTTACTCAGCCCGCGCGCTTCCCAGTTGGTTCGATGAAGGTAAGGCCAACGGTCAGTACGCCGATGACGCCATTAACAAACAATTAGGCCGAGGCGCAGACTTGCTGGCACAAAAATCATTAGATATTCTGCGTGGCCGTGTCGCTTTCAATGAAGAAGAGTTTAATGCTCTAGTCTTAGCCAGCTTAAAAGCCGATAAAGATGGCCGTCGATTGTTGACAGTCAGCGATGGAATTCGAGTTTTCTTAAGAGACGGTGAGATTGAGATTTCGGCCGTTATTAATCTAAATAAACTTGGTAAAATGGAACCCAAGGTGCGAGATGCGATAGAAAAGTTTGATCGTTTTTTTTGGGTAATTGAAGACGGCCGAGTTGCGGTCACTCTGTTTGGCACACCCGTGGTTCGCCGTGGTGGTTTGGCTGTTAAAGACACTTTTTATGCGAAGGTGGGTGACGTTGAGTTTAGTAATCAGACCCTGCGCAGCTTAAAAGTACCTGTAGACGAAGCCAACAAAAATGAACTTGTTATTGAGTACCTATCGTTGAAATCGGTAAACGTACAATCGAATAACATAGAGTTTGGGGTTCGCCCGCGCATTTAATGCATTGATCAGCCTGTAAGGAAGTATTCAACACCGCATGAAATGACGCAGTCATTCGGTGTTGATTGCCACCACTTTCACGTCAACAATCACATCGCTGCCAACCCAGGTTGGGTCAGCCCAGTCGCCAACGCCAATGTCCCATTGGTGACGCGTTAGTTTAGCTTTGCCAATTAGCGTGACGTTGGGGCCTTTTTGCTCTAATGCAAAGCTCAATGTGGTGGGTTGTTTTAGCCCTTTCATTGTCAAAAAGCCTTGTGCGACGTACCCAGTGTCAGTGGCGTTGAAATCGTTTGCTTGAAAATGAGCGTACGGAAATTGAAGAGCATCGAAAAAATCAGCCGATTTAATGGTGGAGTCACGCTCGCCGTCGTTAGAGAAGACTGAGCTTATGTCGATCTTTACGTTGAATCTTGACTGTTCTAGTTTAGCGTGACTAAATTGCAGTTTACCTTCCCAGTGTTGCCATACGCCGGTGAAGGGCGCGCCGGCTTGTTTGCCGGTAAAGTTTATATAACTCTTGGCGTAATCGATACGCCATACGGGTAGAGTGCTTTGAGTGCCGCTAAAGGCTGCTTCTTCGGCTTGCGAGTGTTCAGAAAATTCAGTCGTTGAGTTCGGTGTTTGTTTTTCTGTCGTGGTTTTTTTGGGCAGTAGACCGCCCAGAACGAGCATGGAAATAATCAGGACGATGAGTGCTGAAGCCACACTGCCTTGACTCAGTATTCTAACGAGTATCGTATCTTGATCGACAACGTGATGTTTGATTGCGGCACCAATATGCAAGGCGGCTATGAGTATCAGCGCCTTTGCAAGCGTGAAGTGTACGGTTGCAAGAAGGTCAGCGGTTTGTTCGTTTGGCGATATAAAGTCAGGCAATGCAAGTAGATTAAACCAGCTTACCGAATAAGCGCTGGCCGATGACATGAGCCAGCCAGAGATAGGCAGAGCAAACAGCATGAGGTAGAGCAGAGCATGAGATGCATGTGAGGCTTTGATTTGCCAGTCGGGCATTGCACTGAGTTGCGTTGGTTGCTTGCTGCTAAAGCGATAAATAAGTCGAAAAGTGGCAATCAGTAGAATCGTGATGCCCACCGATTTGTGGTTGGCAATTAGGCCTAGTTGTTTAACAACCTGACTTGAGTGAGCGGCGTGTTCTGCCAATTCGATTAATAAATATTGAATCAGAATCAGAGCAGCCACCAGCCAATGTAAGTATTTCAGTAATGGCGTGTAATGTTGGCTTTCTTGATCATTCATCATTGTTTTTGGTGTCTGATTTTACCTTCGTTGGTGTCGTGCTGTGAGCGCGTGGGTGAGCATCGTCATAGACTTGCGCGAGGTGCTGAAAGTCTAAGTGTGTGTAGATTTGTGTGGTGCTTATATTGGAATGGCCCAGCAGTTCTTGCACAGCGCGCAGTTCTCCACTCGATTCTAATACATGGCTGGCGAAGGAGTGACGCAACATGTGTGGGCTGACGTTGATTTCTACTCCCTGACGCTTAGCCCAATATTTGACTCGTGCTTGCACATTACGCGTGCTGATGCGGCTACCCAGTTTGCTGATAAAGAGCGCTTGATAATCTTTGATTGGCAGAGCGTTGCGTTGCAGTAGCCAGTTGCGGATAGCGTCATTGGCTTGCTTGCCAATGGGTAGGTCTCGCTCTTTACTGCCTTTACCACGTACGCGCAGCATGGATTCGGATAAATCCAAGTCGTTCAGGTTAATGCCACACAACTCGCTGAGTCGCAACCCTGAAGAATAGAACAATTCGAGCATGGCTTTATCGCGGTAGCTCAGTGGGTCGTTGACATCAAGTTCAACCAGCGACACGACTTGGTCTACTGATAAGGTTTTCGGTAACCGCTTTTCGCCTTTCGGTGCGCGAACATCGTCAAATGGATTGTGCTTAAGAGTGCCATTGCGAATGAGGAAGTTGGCTAGCCCTCGACCGCTGGATAGCGTTCGTTTAATGCTGCTGGCGCTAAGGCCGCTGGCATTCAGACTTGCGGCAAAAAGGCGTACGTTGTGTGAGTTAATGCCTTGCCACAATAAAATACCTCGTTGGTCAAAAAAACTCACCAGTTTGGTTAGATCACGTCGATAGGCCTTGAGAGTGTGATCAGATAAGCGTCTTTCGGTTTGTAAAACCGTCAAGTAGTCTTCAACGGATTGGCTTGCGGTTGACGTTGATTGGCCTGACGGTGGCATGAGTGCGGTTTACGTGTCTGTTGACGAAACACTTTTGGGTTGTAAGCGTTTCAAGCATAAACCTGCCATCAAACCCAATTTATCTAAGTGTGCGGTGCCTAAATCGTGAGTGTAACGTTCAACATCACGTGACCCTAGCGCCAGCACGCCTAAGGTGTTCTTGCTTGTGTTCGTGTGCAAAGGGATCAGCGCAGCTGAGCGAACGTCATCGTTGAAAAACAGTGTCATAACACGGCTGGGCCAACGGTTGTCGCACAGCGATGTGTTATTGGTTAATCGGCGTAACGTTTCCTCATAACCTGCTGCTTCACTGGGGCGGCGAGTGACGGATTGGGCGGTTTTGATGGATACTTGATCGATCGCAAAAGTCTGCTTGAGTGTGCTGGGGAACTCAGAAGCAAATTGAGATAGATTGGTGCAACTGATAAGCAGACAAATCACCTCGGAGAATTGGTTGCTGATTTCCTCGTTTTCGCGCGCGTTTTGAAACAGCTCTGCGTGGGTCATTTTTTGTGCCACTAAACGCTCTTTTAGCACACCGATTTGGCGTTCTAGTAACGACGATGCATTACGGCTGTCGGATAATGAAATGATCTCTAATAACTCTGGGTGTTGTTGGAACACCGTTGGGTTGCCTTGCAGATATTCGGCTAGATCTTCTGTCTTAAAGCGTGGTTTAGAATGACTCATGTGATAATTGTTGCTTTTGTGTGGCTCGGCCCGTGAATTTTACGATGGTTATAATTTTAAAACGCCTTCAAAGGAAGTCTCCGCAGGGCCAGTCATCATAACAGGTTGGCCTTCACCGGCCCATTCAATTGTCAGATCACCTCTGCGCAGGTGGGCAACTACTTTGTTGTCCAACAACCCTAATTGAATGCCCGCCACTACCGCTGCGCAAGTGCCTGACCCGCAGGCAATGGTTTCCCCTGAACCACGCTCAAATACTCTGAGACTAATATCCGTGCGTGAATTGATTTGCATAAAGCCGATGTTGGCTTTTTCTGGGAAAACAGGGTGAGACTCTAACTCGGCACCGAGTTTCAACACCGGAGCAGTCTCAACATCGTCGACAACAAGTACTGCGTGAGGATTGCCCATGGATAAGGCTGAAAACGTAATGCTTTGCGCGGTTTCACTTAGGCCATCTACCTTGGTTGAGATACCTGACAGGGTGTAAGTGGCGTGCCTGGATTCGCTGTCTAATGGTATTTGTGCAGGTTCAAAGCGAGGTGCCCCCATATCCACGGTGACTAAGTCTGAACCCTTGTGAGCCTGTAAGGTCATTTGCCCTGTCAGAGTTTCGACGGTGATTGGGTTTTTGTCGCTTAGGCCTTTTTCATGCACATAGCGTACAAAGCATCTTGCCCCGTTGCCGCACTGACCGACTTCGCTGCCGTCGGCGTTTAAGATTCGGTACTTAAAGTCGATGCCGGCTTTGTTTGACGTTTCAACGATTAAGATTTGATCGCAACCCACACCAACGTGGCGATCTGCTATGTGTGCTGCTTGCGTAGCCGTCAGACCGACTCGTTGTGCGGTAAAATCCAGTACAACAAAGTCGTTGCCTAGGCCATGCATTTTGGTAAAAGAAAGTTTCATAAGGTGTATTTAATCATAATTGCGTCATGTTGTTTGACGTTATAATCTATGGATGCGAATAGACTGGTCTCAAATAGAAACGGTGCTGCTGGACATGGACGGCACATTGTTGGATTTACACTTTGATCATCATTTTTGGTGTGATTACTTGCCCAAAGTGTTTGCTGAGGAACGTGATTGGAGCCTTGAGAGATCACACGCTTATTTGGCGCCACTGTTCACTCAATGGGCTGGCACTCTCAAATGGTATTGTGTTGACAACTGGTCGCAATATTTGGGTTTAGACATTATGAGTTTAAAGCGCAATGTCTCTGAGCGTATTGCTTATCGGCCCAAGGCACAAGATTTTTTGCGTGTTTGCCAACGTGAAACAGGCGATGTGCGTATGATCACTAACGGTCATAGGAAAGTATTGGATTTGAAAATTGAGATCACTCAAATCGATCAATATTTTGATCAGATGATCTGTTCGCATGAACTCAATCACCCCAAAGAAGATCAAGGTTTTTGGCACGCACTTCAAGAAACGGTTCCGTTTGACCCAAGCCGGGCGTTGTTTATTGATGACAGTGAGGCGGTGTTAAATTCAGCGGCAGACTATGGTATTGGGCATATTTATAGCATTGCGCGCCCAGACTCTAAGCGCGAACGTGACCAACCCAGCGCGTTTCCAATGATTGAAGAGTTTTGTGAATGATTCACACGCCAGTCATAGGTTTTTAATAAACGTATCCAATGTTGCTCCGTTGGGTTTTGTCGTTGACCGCTTAAAAGAGACATTGAGGCGCGCAAGTAAGGCCGCTAATTTTGTGTTTTTTCGATCGACTTTGGCATGAATTTGGTGGATGGCCAGTTGAGGTTTGGTTGTTGGTATAAACTCCAACCGTGTTTCTTGCACATACCCTTTGCCCCAATAAAGTTGTCCTCAATACATATCGGTTTCAGCACGCCATTTTTCTGCGCTTACAAGTGGCCTCACACTAAGCTAATGTATCACTCGTGTTGTTTTAAGTTGAATAAGGCTGTTTCGTTTAACGGCTCTTATCGTCAGTTCGGTGGTAATATTTAGATTGTGGAGACCATGCATCATGAGGGGAGGTGGTGTTACGATCAAATTGAGTGTGCGATAGAAAGTGCTCTATTTGATGGATGACTGCCTGCTGTTGCATCATAAAGGTGTGGTCAACGGGCATAACAAGATGGTCTGTCATGCCCGTGATTTTGGAGCGTTCAACACTGACTTTGCCATCGTGTTGCCCATTCATTAATTTGTTGAGCAGAGGGTTTCGATTTTCAGTGCCCGCAATAATGCCTAAATTAAAAGCAACGTGGCCTAATTCACTGGGTTTATCGGCCGGCCCTGTTCCTAACTGCTGCCCCGCTGGGCCGTTCACACTCTTAAAAATGAGACTTAAAAATAGTTGTTGCCGAAAAAAGTCCACTAATTCACTGCCCTGATTGGGTGGCCCTAACATAACCACATTGCCGAGATTGCGAATGTGGCGTTGAGCCAGGTATTGACGAAGCACAATGCCGCCCATCGAATGAGTGACAAAGTGGACGATGGGCGCGTCTTTACTTAATTCTAATGCCGGTGTGATTGCCAATTCCGCCAACGTTTCAATCGAATGGCGGCGCGAAGGATAGCCTAGGTTGATAACCTGATATTCTTTTCTGAGCGCCTTGGCAATTTTAAATAAGGAAAACTTAGTGCGACCAAGGCCGTGCAACAATATGACGGCGCTCTTTTTCACGGTGGTTGTTTCATGGCGTATTTTTTTACGCTGGGCTTAAATTGGCGTAAGCCAGCACCAACCACTTGCTGCCCACATCTGAAAAGTTAATTTGAATGCGAGCGTATTCACCATGGCCTTCTAAGTTGATGACCATGCCGTCACCGAATTTAGGGTGACTGACTTGCATACCAACGCTGATGCCACTTTCGTGCGCATTTTGATCGTCCACCCAATCTGAGTGTCGTACTGGTGCGGCATAACGGCTTGTTGGTTTTGCTCTGATGGAAACCAACAGTTCATCCGGTATTTCCCCGAGAAAGCGTGATGGGCTGGTGTATTTTTCTGAGCCATAGAGCCGGCGTATTTCAGCGTGGCTTAGCCAGAGTTGTTGCATGGCACGGGTCATGCCCACATAACAAAGTCGGCGTTCTTCTTCCAAGCGCCCAGAGCCTTCTTCGAGTGAGCGTTGATGCGGAAACAAACCTTCTTCTAAGCCTGTGAGGAACACTAAGGGAAATTCCAAACCTTTGGCGGTGTGCAAGCTCATTAGTTGCACGCAATCTTCCCATTCTTCGGCTTGGCCGTCACCGGCTTCGAGCGCGGCGTGAGCTAGAAATGAGGCCATCGCAGGCAAGTTATCCTCGGTTTCCTCGATTTCATAGCCACGAGCGGCGGTGACCAATTCTTGTAGGTTCTCAACCCGCGCTTGGCCTTTCTCCCCTTTCTCTTTTTTAAAGTGTTCAATTAACCTGCTTAAGTCCAACATGATTTCGATTTGTTGGAATAAGTCTTGCTCTTCTATTTGCGAACGAATGTCTTGAATCAGTTGGGTGAATGTGGCTAATGCACTGGCCGCTCGGCTACTTAGTTGAGAACTGGCAACCAGTTGGTTGGTCGCCTCCCATAATGAAAGTTGATTGGCGCGTGCGTATTCACGCACCAAGTCGATGGTTTTGTTGCCGATGCCACGAGTGGGGGTGTTAACGATACGCTCGAACGACGGGTCATCATCGGTGCGTGTACATAGGCGCAGATAAGCGAGTGCGTCTTTGATTTCTGCACGTTCAAAAAAGCGCAGACCACCGTAGACTCGATAAGGCATGCCTGCTTGCATTAGCTGCTCTTCAAAGGTGCGCGATTGCGCATTAGAGCGATACAGAATGGCTACTTCGCTGCGAGAGCCGCCGTCGTTAACCCAAGCCTGAATTTGGTCGATAACAAAGCGAGCTTCGTCGCGCTCGTCATAGGCGGTGTAAAGTTTGACTGGTTCGCCTTCGTCACCCGCCGTCCAGAGGTTTTTTCCGAGCCGCGTATCATTGTGTTGTATTACGGCGTTGGCGGCATCCAGAATGCGAGTGGTCGAGCGGTAATTTTGCTCTAAACGCACGGTCTTGGTTTCTGGAAAATCTTGTTCGAATTGCAAAATGTTCTCAACTTTTGCACCGCGCCAACCATAAATGCTTTGGTCATCATCGCCTACGGCGAACAGGTTGTGAGATTCGGCGACTAACAAACGCAACCACGCGTATTGAATGCTGTTGGTGTCTTGGAATTCATCAACGAGTACGTGTTGGAACCGTTCTTGATAGCGGCTGCGTAACACATCGTTGTTCTTCAATAACTCAAACGCACGTAATAGCAGCTCTGAGAAGTCGATTAAACCAAAGCGCTGACAAAGAGTTTCGTAATGGCTGTAAACGGCCAGTAACGTTTGTTGTTGTGGGTCGTTGCTCTGAGGAATGTTGGCAGGCCTGCGGCCTTCCTCTTTGTGTCCACTGATATACCATTGAATCTGCTTGGGAGGCCAATAGGCTTCGTCTAAGGCCATTTCTTTAAGGCAACGTTTGATCATTCTGAGTTGATCATCGCTGTCTAAAATTTGAAACGCTTGCGGTAAATTGGCCTCTTTGTAATGTTGTCTGAGTAATCTGTGCGCCAAACTATGGAAGGTGCCTATCCACATTCCTCCCATCGGCAGTCCTAACATATCTTCGATACGCCCACGCATCTCGCGACTGGCTTTATTGGTAAATGTCACCGCTAAAATCGAGAGCGGAGACACATTGTGACCCTCTACTAGGTAAGCGATTCGTGAGGTAAGAACCCGCGTTTTCCCACTGCCTGCGCCCGCCAGAATCAGCAGTGGCCCAGGTGTGGCGGCAACGGCTTCGCGTTGAGCGTCGTTTAAGTCGTTAAAAATGTGTGAGATGTCCATAACGGTTTAACGCGTGTTTACTCAACGGTAACTGATTTTGCGAGATTGCGTGGTTTATCAATATCCGTGCCCTTGATTAACGCCACGTGATAGGCAAGGAGTTGCAGGGGAACAACGTACAGTATCGGCGCTATATAATTATTAACCGGTGCCACGTTGAGTACCATGGTTTCTGCATCGGATTCCAAACCTGATTCAACGTCGGCAAAGACAAACAGTTTGCCACCGCGTGCGCGCACTTCCTCTAAATTTGATTTCAGTTTTTCCAGCAGTTCGTCATTAGGCGCAACGGCGACCACCGGCATGTCTTCATCAATCAGTGCCAGTGGCCCGTGCTTTAGCTCGCCAGCGGCATAGGCTTCGGCGTGAATATACGAAATTTCTTTTAGCTTCAGTGCGCCTTCCATCGCAATAGGAAAGTGCGCGCCACGGCCTAAAAATAGCGCGTTCTCTTTATTGCCAAAATGTTTGGACATGCTAATGATGTCTTCTTCCAGATCCAACACATTCTCTATTTGCTGTGGCAGTGAGCGCAGTTCTTTGACAACGTCTTTTTCCAATGTATCGACTTCACGGCCGTCGCCTAACATGCGGCGGCGTAAGCAGATGGCGATCATTAGTAGGGTCACTAATTGGGTGGTAAAGGCTTTGGTTGAGGCCACGCCTATTTCACGCCCGGCGTGAGTAAAAATGGTCAGATCGCTGGCGCGAACCAAAGAGCTTTCAGGCACGTTACACACGCATAAGGTGTTTGAGTAGCCCAGCGTCTTAGCCATTTCAAGTGCCGCCATGGTGTCTAAGGTTTCACCAGACTGTGAAATAGTCATAAACAGGGTGCCGTCATTGACCACGTGTTTGCGGTAGCGATATTCACTGGCAATTTCCACATCGCACTTGATGCCAAACTCTTCAAACCAATAGCGTGCGACTGATGCCGAGTAGTAAGAAGTTCCACACGCGATGATCTTTAGCTCTTTAGTTCGGTCAAATATTTCTCTGGCGCTGTCACCAAACGGCAGTTCAAGCACGCTGTCCGATCCCAGTCGGCCTTCAAGTGTTTCGGTAATGGCCCGCGTTTGCTCATGAATTTCCTTTTTCATAAAGTGCGCGTAGCCTTCGAGTTCAGTTTCATCGTCACTTAAGGTGCTGATGTTGACCTTGCGCTCGACCTCTTTGCCTTGAGCGTCGAAAATGTTCACTGAGTTGACTGTGATTTTCGCAATGTCGCCATCCTCTAAGACCGTGTATTTTTGTGACACTGGAATCAAGGCAGACATATCAGAGGCAATAAAATTTTCATTGTCGCCAAAACCGATTAGCAAAGGCGACCCGCTTCTGGCGGCGATTAAAACACCGGGTTCGTGCTTAGAGACCACGCCTAAGCCATAGGCGCCATGCAGTTCACAGACCGTTGCTTTTACCGCGTTTAGCAGGTCATGGCCTTGCTGCATATGCCAATCAATTTGATGCACAATGACTTCGGTGTCGGTCTCTGATCTGAATGGGAAGCCCAGCGCTTTTTGTTGTGTTCGTAATTCGTGGTGATTTTCAATAATCCCATTATGCACCACCGCGACTTGGTGTGACGACGTGTGCGGGTGGGCGTTATTT
Source organism: uncultured Arenicella sp. (assembly GCA_937974565.1). Taxonomy (GTDB): domain Bacteria; phylum Pseudomonadota; class Gammaproteobacteria; order Arenicellales; family Arenicellaceae; genus Arenicella. The sequence goes on along the minus strand of CALJWL010000035.1, from coordinate 60,788 downwards.
TCCGCCGGCTTTCCGTGAGTGGCCCAGCGCGTATGAGCCACGCCAAGGTGGCCATTTACGTTGTTGGATATTTTTTCAAGATTGGCTACTCGGCCCACGCTGCGCCTAAGGTCAAGCTCATGCGCGCTGCCGATCACCGCCAACCCTGCCGAGTCATAGCCGCGATATTCTAAGCGTTTTAAGCCATCGATTAAAACCGGAGTTATATCGCGATTTGCTACCGCGCCAACAATTCCACACATGAGTGTTTACCTTTTTTTCTTGACTGGACGTTGCCAGTTCTTGATTTCTCGTTGCCGTCCACGGCTGATTGCCAAAACCCGTTCATTGACGTCGCTAGTAATAGTAGAACCAGCACCGATGGTGGCCCCATCACTGACAGTGACGGGAGCCACTAATTGAGTGTCAGAGCCGACGAACACGTCGGCTCCAATGATTGTTTTATGCTTGTTGGCGCCGTCGTAATTACAGGTGATGACACCGGCGCCAATGTTGCTGTTGGACCCTACATTCGCATCACCCACATAGCTTAAGTGGTTGACTTTAGCTCCGTTGTCTAACAGAGCATTTTTAATTTCAACGAAGTTGCCAATTTTCACGTCTTTGCCTAATTTTGTGCCGGGCCTTAATCTGGCAAACGGGCCAACGCTTGCGCCACAGTCTATTTCGGCGTTCTCCAATACACTGTTGGCGTGGATCACGGCATCATCGGCTATAATGCATTGACTGATCACACAGTTAGGCCCGACGGTGACGTTGCGACCAATCTGGGTTGGGCCTTCGATAACCACATTAATATCAATGATTGAATCTTCGCCTACTGAGACATCCCCGCGAATATCTAATCGCGCTGGGTCTAATACGGTGACCCCAGAGCGCATCAACTCTTGAGTTTGTGCATGCTGATAGGCGCATTCGGCTTGCGCCAATTGCACACGATCATTAATGCCACTGATTTCATGATTATGGTTGGGTTGCAGTGTGGTGATTGGGCTGCCGTGATTATAAGCAATACCAACCACGTCGGTCAGGTAATACTCTTGCTGATTGTTGTTGTCGTTGATCTGTTTTAGCCAATGTGTAAGCTGATTTTTCCTTGCACAAATAATACCTGAGTTTATTTCTTTGATTTTGCGTTGTTCAGGGGTCGCATCCTTCTCTTCTACGATTCCAGAAACCGAATGGGTGTCATCACGAGTGATGCGCCCAAGCCCAAAAGGGTTATCCACAATGGCCGTTAATACAGTCAAGGTGTGCGAGCGCATTGAATCGACCAATTGCTTTAACGTGCTTGCTTTGATGAGTGGCACATCTGCCGTTAGCATCAACACCGTTGCATCGTTTGGAATGCCCGGCAGTGCTTGTGACACGGCGTGTCCCGTGCCTCGTTGTTGTTGTTGAACAACAAAATTTAACATACTTGCATTTGGGTGGTCTGAAAATGTTTCCATGACTCGCTCTTTACCATGCCCCACCACAACATGAATTTTGCTTGGCGCTAGCGGTAGAGAAGCATCAATGACATGACCCAGCAGTGTTTTTCCCGCAACGCAGTGCAACACTTTTGGCAGAGATGAACGCATTCGGCTGCCTTTTCCGGCGGCCAAAATGACAATATGCAATGGAGGTTGACTCATGATAGCTGGGGTGGCGTTAATGAAAGTTTGATTCTATCAAACCCCATCAATAGGAAATAGCGAAAAAGCGAGCTGTTCTAAGATTAGTTTCTGATAATGCTGATCTATCGAGTTATAATTGACGCCATCACTAATTCATGAATCGCCGCGTACATTATCCTTGAACCCTATAGCTTACACATTGGGCGAGCCAGCTGGCATCGGCCCCGATATTATTTTGCAATTAAGCCAATGTTGCGAGCTGCATGATATTGTTGTGATTGGCGATAAACACGTGTTGGCCGAGCGTGCCGAAGCCTTGGGTATGAGTGTGCCTAATTCTCTGAATATTGAACACGTGGAGTTTAGTGGTCCATCGTGGGTCGGAAAAGCCAATAAGAATAATGTGCAAGGCGTGCTTACCATGCTTGATGTTGCCATTGATGGCTGCTTGGAAGGGCGTTTTTCAGCCATGGTGACCGGCCCATTGCATAAGGGCATTATCAACGAGGCCGGCGTGGCGTTTTCTGGGCACACCGAATACTTGGCTGAGCGAACGAGAACACCACTGCCCGTGATGTTGTTGGCCACATCAAATCTGAAAGTGGCTTTAATTACAACGCATTTACCCTTGCGTTCAGTGCCAGAGGCAATAACCGAGTCGTTAATCCTGGATATTTGTTCGATTGTGCATAAAGATTTGAAGGCTAAGTACGGCATTGAGTCGCCAAAAATGTTGGTGTGTGGTTTGAACCCACACGCGGGTGAAGGCGGGCACCTGGGGCGTGAAGAGATCGACGTTATTGAGCCAGCTCTTCGGAAGCTAAAAAATGACGGTTTGAACGTGATCGGGCCGTTGCCAGCCGATACGTTATTTACCCCCAAATACCTTGAGAGTGCCGACGTGGCCATTGCCATGTATCACGATCAGGGTTTGCCAGTGCTTAAATCACAAGGCTTTGGTGAGGCCGCGAATGTCACCTTAGGTTTGCCGATCATTAGAACGTCGGTTGATCATGGCACGGCATTTGATTTAGCGGGCACGGGCAAAGCCGACACCGGCAGTTTGAAAACGGCCATTAATGTGGCCCGTGATATGGTTACAGCGCAGTCACAACCATGAGACCACGATGAATCAGTTTGCCAAGCCTTTTGCCGCGCCCAGAAAGTCTCTAGGGCAGAATTTTCTACAAGACCCTAATATTATCAATAAAATAGTCGCGGCACTGAATGTTCAGGCTGACGAAGTAGTGTTAGAGATAGGCCCTGGTCGTGGTGCGTTAACGGATTTGATGTTGCCGTTGGCTAACAAACTGCACTTAGTGGAGTTTGATCGTGACTTGGCTGAATATTGGCAGTCTCGAACATCAAGCCTTGAAAATTTAAGGGTTCACAGCGCGGATATTTTGAAATTCGACCTAAGTGTTATCACGGCCAGTGAACAGAACCCTGTCAAGGTGATTGGTAATTTACCTTACAATATCTCAAGTCCAGTATTGTTTCATTTGATGGGTTACGCCGACCAAATACACTCACAGGTGGTGATGTTGCAAAAAGAAGTGGTGCAGCGTATGTCCGCCAGCCCCGGAGGCAGAGATTATGGGCGCTTATCGGTCATGTTGCAGCAGCGTTACCATATAGAGTATTTGTTTACTGTGCCACCGGGTGCTTTTTTCCCTCCGCCCAAGGTTGAATCCGCCATTGCCAGGCTTACGCCCTTTGCCGAGATTCCGCACCCAGTTAAGAATGCTGAACTGTTTGGGCAGTTGGTTAAGCAAGCGTTTTCGCAACGCAGAAAAACGTTGCGCAACACACTCAAGGGCACGTTGACTGAGGAGCAGATGGCTTTAGTGGGTGTTGATGCTGGAGCCCGAGCTGAAACCCTTACGGTGGGTGAGTTTGCGGCATTAGCGAATAGCGCCGCGAGCGACTAAAATTCATCAAATATCGATGCATTGTGCTTGAACATCGTGTGTGTTTGGCCTAAGATCGCCCACCCTGAGTAATGAATTCGCGCGAAATCACGAATTCGATCTCGTAATATTGGAGAACATCATGAAAGCAGACATTCACCCAAACTACGGCCCAATCAATGTGACTTGTGCCTGCGGTAACAAATTTGAAACAGGTTCAACCCTAGGCAAAGACCTAACCGTTGAAATCTGTTCTGAGTGCCACCCATTTTACACAGGCAAACAGAAGGTAATGGACACAGAAGGCCGCGTTGGTCGCTTTAAGTCTCGTTACGGCAAAAAATAAGCTGATTATTGCGTTGTCATTGGCAAAGCTCAAGGACAGTCAAAATTCAGCATAAAAAAGGCTCCATTCGGAGCCTTTTTTAATGCGCGTGTTGTTTGTTTCATGAGGGTGATGGAGCAAAGCGACACCCTGATCATAAGGCCCGTTGTTGATGCGTCGTCATTTACTGATAAACAGCCACCACTGGCGTATGATCCGAAGGGCGCTCTAGTTTTCTTGGCGCTTCATCAATGGTGCAGTCTTGCGCTCTATCGAGCAGGGCGGCAGAGCTTAGAATAAGGTCAATTCTCAGACCCTCGTTAGCACGGTAGCCTGCACCACGATAATCCCACCACGAAAACGTATCTCCTTCAGCATGGAAGCGGCGATAAGTGTCGTATAAGCCTTCGCTCATTAGCTTTTGCAGCATTAATCGCTCGATATCACTGCAGTGAATTTTGCCGGCCCATCGCTTGGGGTTATGACAATCTATATCGCCAGGAGTGATGTTGAAATCGCCCACTAACACGGTGTTCTCTTGAGCGGCTAAATCGGCTCGCATTGCTGTTTGCAGCGCTGCAAACCATTCGCGCTTGTAAACAAATTTATCCGAATCAAGCGCCTGGCCATTGGGGCAATAAACATTGATGATGCGCATTGTTTCATGGCTGCTTCCTAGTGTGACGTCTGCGGCGATATAACGCCGCATGGGATCATCAAAGTTGGGCATATCGGTGACCACATTGCTCAATGGTTTAGAGCTGATGATCGCCACGCCGTTGTAGGTTTTTTGCCCCGTGAAAGCGCAGTGATACCCCATGCTTTCAAAGTGTGCCAGAGGGAACTCTTCATCGGTCATTTTTAGTTCTTGCAAACAGAGCAAGTCTGGCGAGTTTGCGACTAGCCAGTCACTGACTTGTTCTACACGCACGCGCAGAGAGTTAACGTTCCAAGATGCTATTTTCATTAGTACAAAAGTGTGAAAAGAAGAGGTGGTCGTTTTGGCAGGCTTTCTACAGCTAAAATTACAGCTAAGGTTTAAGATAACCTGCTTCTTGAAGTGCGCGTGTAATCATTGGTTTAGAATGACCTTGGATAATTCGTTTGCCAATAAACAGAGACGGCACGCTTATTTGTTTGGAGAGATTAGACAAACGTTGGCGAGCCTTACGATCGTTACGAATATCGCGCTCGATGAACGGCACTTGTTTTTGAGTTAAAAAAAGCACCACGGACTGACACGGCTTACAGTTGTCGGCGGTGTAGACCATGACGGGTTGGCTGCCGTCTAATACGGGCTCGGGTTCGCCCGCTCTTCGTAATTCTTTTACGGTCTGTTGGCCTTTGGGTAAGTCCTTTAATACATCAGAATCAAGCACTCTCACGTCTTTGGGTGGCGGCGAGTCTTGATATGAAATGCTGCCGTTGTCATCCACCCATTTGTAAAGTTTGGTGTTGTTTTTGGGTTGACTGAGAGATTGGGTTTTCAGCGCCGCGTTATCTTGTTTCTTTTCGCGTGCTGCATTGAGGCTACTTTGCGCCGCTTCCAGTGCATTTTTGGCCTCGTTCAACGCACTTTGGGCTTGTTCAATGGTTTGCCCTTGAGCCTTGTCAACGGTGGTCGAGCCAGAATTGGCGTGAGTTAATGCCGTGAAAACGACGAGCAAGCTCACGGTAAATGTGAATTGAAACGGTCTGCTAAAGGTTGTCATACACTACAAATAACTGATTTTGGGTGAAAAGACCAGTTACCAATATTTATTCTGGCAGAAGAGACTCGTCTTTGAACAAGTCCTCATGGCTCTCTCGTTGGCGAATAACGTGCGCTGTATCGCCATCGACCATGACCTCCGCGGGCCGTAATCGCGAGTTGTAATTATTTGCCATTGAAAAACTGTAGGCACCCGCTGAAAGCACCGCGAGCAAGTCATTGGCTTGCACGGCTAATGAACGATCGTAACCTAATACATCGGCTGACTCACACACTGGACCAACCACATCGAACAAGGTTGGCTTGCTCTGATCGCTGCTTTTGCTAACCGGCACAATAGTGTGGAACGCTTGATAAAGTGAAGGACGCAATAGGTCATTCATGCCGGCGTCAACAATCGCAAAGTGCTTACTATCGTTATGCTTTAAATATTCAACCTTGGTAAGCATTACTCCCGAGTTTCCTGCAATGTAACGGCCAGGTTCAATCGCGATGGGTAAATCGATGCCTTCGTCCTTAACACCGTCCAACATGGTTTGCACATATTCATTTGCCGTTGGCGGTTGTTCGCCTTGGTAGTCAATGCCAAGGCCACCGCCTAAGTCGAGTTGTTTAATGTTGATGCCTTCAGCGGCAAGGCGTTTGACCATGCCTAATACAATCTTCAGAGAATCTGAAAATGGGCTGGTCTTCGTAATTTGAGAACCGATATGGCAGGCGATGCCGTGTATTTCAATATTTGGTAGGTTTGCAGCGTGTTGATAGGCGGCAAACGCGGCTTCCATTGGCACCCCAAATTTGGCTTTATCCATGCCCGTTGAAATGTACGGATGTGTCTGTGGATCGACATCAGGGTTGACTCGGAACGCGATCGAAGCCGTGGTGTTTAGTGAGGCCGCCACTTCTTGCACTCTTTGCAATTCAGCCACAGACTCAATGTTAATACTTTTTACCCCTTGGCTAATCGCAAATTCAAGCTCGGAAGCCGATTTGGCAACACCCGAAAATACAACTTTGTCGGGATCTCCGCCTGCCGCCAATACACGCCGTAATTCGCCCTCTGAAACAATATCAAAGCCAGATCCGAGTTTGGCCAGAATATTCAATACCGCAATATTACTGTTGGCTTTGACCGCGTAGCAAATGGTATGTGGGTAGTCTCCAAACGCATCGTTGAGTGTGTGCCATTGCTGTTCAAGGGCAGCCCTTGAATAGACATAACAAGGTGTGCCGATCGCTGAGGCTATTTGAGTAAGGGGGACTTTTTCGGCGCAAAGCTCGCCGTTTTGATATTGGAAAAATGACATTGGTTTTTAGCTCGCGAGCCTCAAGTGTAAAGCCGAGTTCGTGTGTTGTGGGGCGCGGACACCTTAAGAGCAATGATCTTCAGCGCTTACCTATTATTTAAACACGGACTAAAATAGGTAAGTGCTGAGTGCCCGTCAGTGTGAACAGTCCGAACGCTGGTTTGCGCTAGACGTGGTTTATTTAACCGGCGCTAACTCTTCATCTTGAAGCCGCGGTTCTTCAATGGACGGTTCTTCAACGATTAATGGGCCTTTTTGCCCACAGCCAGCTAATGAAAGAAGCAGGCCAACGAATACGCTCGCCAATAGGATTTTGTTGCAGAAATAGTGTTTCATTATGCTGACTCTCAGTGGAACAAATTTTAGTGGAACAGTGTTTGAGTTTGTATTTTGAATTGATGGTGCCGTTGCGTCGACTTGTTTGATTTCAACGCTCGTTTTAAGGCAGCGCTTGCTTAACGAATCGGTGTTAATAACATCGTTTATTTTTACCCCAGTTTTCGGCTAACGCAATTTGGCCAAACGTTCGTTGGCGGCAGCAATCGCTTCTTTAACCCTCACTGGCGCTGTGCCACCAAAGTGGCTGCGGGCCTTTACAGACCCTTCTAAGCTTAACACTTCATAGACGTCTTGTTGAATCATTGCCCCAAAGGATTGCAATTCTTCTAAGCTTAGTTCCGCAAGTGGTTTTTTTTGTTCAATGGCGTAATGCACGGTGTTGCCAACAATTTCGTGTGCATCTCGAAAAGGCACTTGTAAGCGAACTAAGTATTCCGCTAGATCAGTGGCTGTGGCGTACCCTTTTAGAGCGGCATGATACATGGTTTCACGTTTGAAACTGATGCTGGGCACCATGGCCGAAAACACTTGCAGTGAGCGGGCAACCGTATCTACGGTATCGAAGATGGGTTCTTTGTCTTCTTGATTGTCGCGGTTATAAGCCAAAGGTTGGGATTTCATTAATACCAACAACGCTTGTAAATTTCCGATCACGCGTGCGCTTTTGCCACGAACAATCTCCGCGATGTCTGGGTTCTTCTTTTGTGGCATGATGCTAGAACCAGTGCAAAATGCATCACCGATTTCGATAAATTTATAGCTTTCAGAGGCCCACAAAATAATCTCTTCGCACATTCTCGATAGGTGCATCATGATGAGGCTGCACGCTGCACTTACCTCAATCAGAAAGTCTCGATCAGATACCGCGTCTAAAGAATTTCGACTAGGGCGATCAAAGCCAAGTAATTCACAAGTCATGTCGCGGTCCAGCGCAAAGCTGGTGCCAGCCAGCGCGGCGGAACCAAGAGGCATTACATTGATGCGTTTTCTGGCGTCTAGTAGACGCTCAATATCGCGTTCAAACATCTCGTTCCACGCCAGTAGGTGGTGAGCCAGGCTGATTGGTTGAGCCACTTGCAGGTGCGTAAACCCTGGCATAATAGTGTTGACTTCTTTTGCGGCGACGGTGAGTAGGCTTTCTTGTAGTTGCAGAGTGAGATCAACAATATCATCGACCGCTTCGCGCATGTAAAGGCGCACATCGGTCGCGACTTGATCGTTTCGTGAGCGCCCGGTGTGCAGTTTTTTGCCAGCTTCACCGATGGCGTCGGTTAGACGGGCCTCTATATTCATATGCACGTCTTCTAACTCAGTTGACCACTGGAAATCTCCAACACGAATTTGTTCAAGAATGCTGAGAAGCCCTTGCTCAATTGAAGTGGCTTCGTCATCGCTGATCACACCAATTTTAGCCAGCATTTTACTGTGTGCGATGGAACCTTGGATATCTTGTTTGTATAGGCGCGAGTCAAAACTAATGGATTCGGTAAATGCTTCTACCAGTTTGTTTGTTGGCTCTGTAAACCGGCCACCCCAGGGTTTTTTTGCTGTTGATTTGTTCACGTAATGGAAAATGTTTAGAAGCGCCCGAGGCGCGAAAAATGACAATCAAATTATAGCGGGTTTAAGCCGATCAGTGTTAGCCCTTACAGGACAGAAAGAGACAAAAACAGAAGTGACAGCGGGTATTTATCAAAAATACTAAACGGCTAATCGACGTCATGGTAAAGTCGGCAGTCTCCTAAAAAATAATAATAATGACTGGAATATGAACTCTATTCGCATCGCTACTCGTAATAGCCCGCTTGCCATGTGGCAAGCGAACTATGTTAAGCAGCGGCTTGAGCAAGAACACTCTGATCTTGACGTGGTTATCGTTGGCATGACTACTAAGGGCGATCAGTTGTTGGATCGCAGTTTGGTTGCGGTGGGTGGAAAAGGGCTTTTCTTAAAAGAGCTGGAAGTGTCTCTGTTAAATAATGAGACTGATATCGCCGTACATTCGATGAAAGACGTGCCAGTGGATTTGCCTCAAGGATTGGAAATTTCGGTGGTGTGTGATCGCGAAGACCCTCGTGATGCCTTTGTGTCCAACACTTATCAGAACTTATACGCATTGCCTGCTGGGGCAAGAGTTGGCACTTCAAGCTTGCGCCGTATTGCGCAATTAAAAAGCGCCTTTCCAACACTTGAGTTCCTTGAGTTGCGCGGTAATGTCAATACCCGCCTTAAAAAATTGGATGGCGGTGACTACGACGCCATTATTCTGGCCACTGCGGGGCTCAAGCGTCTTGGTTTTGAAGAACGCATCAAACAATACATCACGCCAGAATTGTGCTTGCCCGCGGTTGGTCAGGGCATTGTCGGCATAGAATGTCGCAGTGATGATGAGGCAACCAAAGCGTTATTAGCGCCGTTGCACAGTGTGATGAGTGAGGTGATATTAGCGGCTGAGCGAAGCATGAACGCCTCATTAGAAGGCGGTTGTCAGGTGCCCATCGCTGGCTATGCTGAAGTTAGCAGTGGTAAATTGCATATGCGTGGACTGGTTGGTCGTATTAATGGTTCTAAAATCATTAGTGCCAATGGAAGCGCGATAAAACTGACAATTCAAGAAGCAGAAGCATTAGGGCAAAGTGTGGCGATTGAGTTGTTAAAGCAAGGTGCTGGGCATATTTTACAATCCGTGTATCGAGAGCCGCCAGTGCTTAAGAAGGTGCAAAAACCCGTGGTGATATTGACGCGTCAAAGCCGTTATTTGGGCAATACAGCGGCCATTTTGCAGCGTCTAAATTTTCAACCAGCGCACATCCCGACATTAGAAGTGGAGCCTAATTTTAGTAATGAAGTGCTTACCATACTCTCCGATATAAGTAATTATACGGACGTAATATTTACTTCGCGCAACGCGGTTGAAGTGGGAATGGACATCATCAATAAAAAAGGCGGTATCTCTGATTCGGCGCGAGTGATGGCCGTGGGGGTGGAGACTGCTAAACAATTGCACGGCCATCAAATTGATGCTCTTTTCCCAGAAAAAGGCAGCGGCGCACGTGCTTTGTTAAAAGTGGGGCCAATGAAAGACCTTCGGGGGCGGAGAATTTTATGGGTGCGTGGCGAAGTGGGGCTTGATTGGCCAGCGCAAGAAATGGTTTCCAGAGGTGCTGAGGTTGTAGAAGTTAAGTGCTACCGGCAAAAGGAACCTGAGAATTGCGTGAGCAGAGTTGAAGAAGTGTTTGAGCAAAATGCGCGAGTAGAAGGCCTGTTTATACACAGCTCGCAAAGTTTATTGAATTTAGTCGAAGCCGCAGGAAAATACGCCGACAAGTTAAAGCAAGTGAAAATGGTGGTGGGCAGCGATAACATTAAGCACACCGCCGAAGACTTGGGCTGGCAGGGTGCGTTGCATGTGGCCAGTTCGCCGTCTAATAAGCATATGATGATTGCGTTCTCTAAAATGTGTTAGGTCTCGCCTCTGACACACTAGCGAGCGTTTATAATTAATCAGAGCCGCTAGTTTTGATGCATGAGGTGCTGACACAAGTTTACGATTTGCATAAAATCGCCTGTGGTACTATTTATTTTATTGCAAAATAGATGACATCTGCTCTATCTCATTAAACGCGAAACGCGCTGTTTTGTGAGTCCGTTCAATCAATTTTGATGAGTCTGTTAATGCTCAGATTTACGTGTGAAGTGGTTTCACCGAAGAAAAACAGTGAAAGTTAAATTTAAAGGCAAATGGTAGTTGAGAATGACTGATCAAACGACAACTAAAATTGATAACACCGATTCCACGGCAGTAGCAGTGGACAATGTGGGCAATAGTGAGACACTGTCTGCAGAGCAAACATCCACGACTCAACAGTCGATGCCACCAGCCTCAGTGGTAAAAAGAGAGGGGAAAGCATTTGGCGTTTTTGCGATGCTTTTTTCCTTAGGGGCGTTAGGTGTTAGTGGTTATCACTTTTACCTTAGTGAGTTGTCTGGGAAAAACAGCGACAGCGCTGTGTTGACGGGTGTCAATCAAATAGGCGGCGACGTAAAAGTATTGGCCGAGCGTATGAACCAATTACAGCGTGCCCAACGTGCTTTAGAGCAAGAGGCGGTCAGCGAGGAAAAATTACAAACCAGCTTATTGACCGTAAACACCAACAGCGAGCGAGCCTTGCGTGACGTTGCTGACGAACAGCAAGGTTTAAAAGAAACGCTTGAAAAACTTGCAGCGAACAATGAGCGTAGCGCTGACAAACTAGCCTTAGGCGAAGTGTCGCAACTGTTAAAGATGGCGAATAACAGCGCGATTTTTTCGAGTGATAATAAAAGCGCTATTAACGCGTTAAAGCTTGCTGACAGTCAGCTTAAACAGTTGGCAGACCCCCGCTATTCGGTTGTTAGAAGAACCATCAATTCGGAAGTTACTAAACTTGAAGCCATTGAGTTGGTGGATGTTACATCACTTACGGCCGAACTCAACGCCATAGCAATACGCGTGCCGAAGCTTCCGCTTGAAAATGAGCCGCCTGTGGCCGATCGAATAAATATCATTGAGCCAGAGGTGGACAACGATTTGAGCTTCACTTCCGAGCTAAAAAAATTATGGGCAATGACGTTAAATACGGTCAAAATCAGTAAAGTAGAGGAGTTGCCTAAGCCACTGCTGGCCCCTCAGCAACGTTACTTTCTGGATCAAAATATTCAATTGAAGCTCAGTACGGCTGAGTTGGCTGTGATGCAAAATAACGCCGAAGTTTATGAGCGCAGCATCGATTCGGTACTTGAGTGGTTGCTTGACTATTATGACCCACGAGACACTGACGTTATCGCTGTTGTTGATAAGCTTCGAAGTTTAAAGGGGCAGCCACTGGGGGTGGAATTGCCCTCGGTGGTTGACTCATACGACCAGTTACAACGTCTTCAGGGCGGTAACTAATCATGCGCTGGGTAATCATCGTTGCTATCGCAATAGCACTCGGTTTTGGTTGGACTCAATTGGTGGATATCTACCCAGATAACTACGTCAAAATTTATGTGGGTAAAACTTTGGTAGAAATGTCGTTTGCGGCGTTTGTTTTGCTCTTATTCTTTCTGGTTGGGGCGCTCTACTTAGGTTTTGCTCTGGTCGGCTACTTTTTTCGAGCGGGTTCATTTTTTTCGCGCTGGCGTAAACGTCGCGGTCATCACAAGGCCAGCCAATCATTAGGTAACGGTTATTTGTGGTTGATAAAGGGCGATTGGCGCCGTGCAGAGAAGTCTTTGATATCAAGCACTGATCACAGTTCTGTGCCATACGTTAATTACTTGGCTGCCGCGCAAGCCGCGCAAGAGCAAAGCCAATTTTCACGTCGGGATGATTATTTAGTTGCGGCTTATAAGGCCGCGCCGGATGAAACGTTGGCCATTGGCCTGGCCAAAGCACGCTTACATCATACGGCTGGCCAGCACGATTTAGCCGAAGCCACATTGGATGATATTGAGAACCAAGGGCGTAAAAACAGCCAATTTGTTGCCATGCGAATACAAAATTATCAGGCTACTCAGAATTGGAGTAAGGTGCATGACCTGTTGCCGTTGGCGCGTAAAGTTGATGCTTTACCCGAAGAGGTTTTGCAACAGATCGATACTCAAGCGCATCGGGCTTTATTGGTTAATTCATCGGATCGGCAACGTACTTGGAAGGAGTTGCCTAAAGAACAAAAGCAACACGCGGATAATATTTTGACCTATGCGCAAGACATGCTCCAACAAGGCAATGACTCTGGCGCTGAGAAATTGATTCGAAACGCATTAAAAAATCAACACGATGACAGCCTGGTTAACTTTTATGGAAAATTGGCGGCCGATAAACCGGCTAAACTGAGACGCAATGTGGAAGGTTGGTTAATGGCGCGTCCTGAAAATGCGGAACTCAATTTGGCCGCTGGGCGATTGGCCGCACGTGAGTCGAACGTTGAATTAGCCACTCGTTATTTCGAGAAAGCAATTGAATTAGAACAACTGCCCGGGGCCTATGCCTCTTTAGGCGAGTTGTTAGAAGCCAATAGTGACAGTGGCCGAGCGTTGCAACTGTATCGCGCTGGGCTTGTGCGCATTTCTTCGTCGATTGAACCCAGCGTTGCATTGCCTAATATGGCCTCTGTCGGCGAAGAGCCGGTGCTGAGTAACCCGAATACGGCTAAAGAAGGCGAGCTGTTGTGAATATCGGCGCTCGGTTATAGCTCGCATACACTTTGATAAGACGCTGTGCCAGAATTACCTGAGGTAGAAACCACGTTGCGTGGCATTGAGCCACACCTGTCTGGGCAAGTGATTTCTAAAATCACCGTGCGCAACGATCGTCTACGTTGGCCAGTCCCCGTTCAAAGTTTGCAAAACCTGGTAGGTTTACGCATTGATAACGTAGGTCGGCGCGCTAAATACATTTTGCTGTTTACCGCCAAGGGTACAGTTTTGCTGCATTTAGGAATGTCCGGAAGCATGCGTGTTTTGCCTGCCGAAACACCACCCGAAAAGCATGATCACATTGATATTGAAGTGGGTAGCGCGGTTGTCGTTAGGCTGAATGATCCACGCCGATTTGGCTGTTGTCTTTTGATCGAAGGCGAGCTTGAAACTCATAAGTTACTTGCTAAGTTAGGCCCAGAACCGCTAAACGCAGACTTTACTGGTGATTACCTGTTTCAGTGTTCGCGAGGCAAGACAATGGCCGTCAAAAATTTCATTATGGATGGCCATGTCGTCGTTGGTGTTGGCAATATTTACGCGTCAGAATCTTTATTCGAGGCAAAAATACGGCCCACCACACAAGCTGGTAAAGTCAGCCGACAGCGCTATCAAAACTTAGCCATGGAAATTAAGGCTGTTTTAGCTAAAGCGATCAAAGTGGGTGGCACCACGTTAAATGACTTTACCCAAACTGACGGTAAACCCGGCTACTTTCGTCACCAATTGCAAGTGTATGCCCGCGTTGGAGAACCCTGCAATCGGTGTGGCGGCCTAATAAAATCGACAATACTTGGTCAACGCAACACTTTTTATTGCAGCGTTTGTCAGAAATAATCAATGAAAGAAAATAGCAACTTTAGGGCTTAACATATTATTAGCCCCCTTTTGTTATACCAACGCTTTCAAAGTGGGGTGTGTTATTTCTAACGCTTTGATTATCCATTGCTTCAGCAATCACTTTTAGCTTTTTCATAACCAGAGGTAATTCTTTTTTAAAACGGCGTGCTGAGGCCAGATGTATAAAAAAACGTAGGCGACCTGTGAAGTGAACTTCGTGAGTAAATCGTGTTTGATTGCCATCAATTTTTTCAATTCGACGTTTTAGGTCAATGGTTTGGTACAGTGGCACATACAGACGTTCGGTGAAACCTTTGCCGTCGATCACATCAAACAATTCAAATTTCGTTTTAGGTGCGCCTGCGGCTTTTACAACGCCTTTTGCCCCTGAGATGAATGCGTGGCCAGGCTCAAGGCGCGAGTATTCTAATAAAGTGTCGAATTGTTTCCAATTTTCGACGTCTTCCCACAGAAACCAGATTGTTTCTGGGCTCGCCGAGGTGATGAGCGAATGGCTTAATACGTATTTGGAATTTTCAGCCGCGTGCGTTGTGGCGATCAAAACGAGTGTGAAAAACAATATGAGTGCGGGTTTTTGTCGGGTCGGCTGGCTGTTTGGCATAATCTGTTTTGGCGCAGTTATATTTTCGTGTCATTTTAAATGACCGAATGTGTGTTATCCCAATCACATGTTCATTTGCTTTTAAATCGCATGGTCGTATGGTCTTAACGATATGCAAGCCGTAAACCTGGTTGTTGATAGTTAATAGGTGATAGTTGATTTATCAGTCGGCCCTCTCTAAAGACTAAGGAGCAAAAATGAAATACGATGTTGTTAGTTTGGCGGTTCTGAGTGCGTTATCGCTTGCGGCTTGCCAAAAATCAGCTTATGACGTTAACACACAATACATCGACGGCTCAGCAGTGTATAACGTCGCCGATAAAGCCACTGCGCTAACCTTGGTCAGTCTTAATGAAGTAAATCAAACAGCTAAAGAAGTTAAAGAAAAAAGTATGTCAGAGTTTCCTCGATTGAAGCAATTAACAATTAAACAACCCGTAGCTCAGCGTATACCCAGTGAGCGCATTTATCATGGGCAAACATTGAAAGACCCTTATTTTTGGTTGAAGGATCAAGGCTACCCAACGGTCAACGACCAACCGATACTTGATTATTTGACTGAAGAGAATGCGTATCACAGCGCGTTTCTCAAGCCGCACACAGAACTGGTAGACACTCTGTTTGAAGAGTTTAAGGGGCGGACGGATGAAACTGAGGAGTCAGTGTCCTATATCGATAATGGCTACGAATATCGGTGGTATTTTGACGATGGGGCTGATTATCGTACGCGCAGCAGAAAAAATTTAGCCACCGGCGAAGAGTCGGTGTTCCTTGATGAAACCGAGTTAGCAAAGGGTAATGACTATTTCGTGTTAGGAGACTGGGAGATCAGTCCAGACAATCGTTATTTGGTTTATTCATTCGATACGGCCGGCGATGAGCGTTATCAGGTTCGGATCAAGGATCTTAGAACGGGTGAGTACTTAGACGATGTTCTGGAGGGTGTGGCGGGCGATGTTTCGTTTAGCCGTGACGGCAAATCGTTGATTTATGGCTTATTAGAGAAAGAACGTTGGTACACACGAGAAGTGAAAGTTCACACTATTGGTCAAACACAAGAAAACGATAGAACCCTTTATCGAGAAAGTGATGATGGTTATTTTCTTGGCTTTTATAAAACCAGCAGCCGCGATTTTTTTATTGTGACCTCTGGCCAAGCTGAAACTCAAGAGAGCTATGCAATCGCCAGTGACTTATCCGGTGAGTTGACTCAACTGGTGTCGCGTGATGCGGTTTTTCAGCAAAAAATTGATCACGCCCATGGTTATTTTTATCTTCTATCCAACGATACGCATAAGAACTTTCGCTTAGCTCGGGTCATTGACAGCGAACCGCATGTTGAGCATTGGCAAACGCTGCAAGCGGGCGATGACGCCAATTACCTGTTAAGTTTACAAACGTTTGATGGGTTTATGGCGCTTAAATCGCGTGAAAAAGGGTACGAAAAATTAGAATTGATTAAGTACCCAAAGGGTAAGTCACAGAGACTGACACGATCGTCTATTGATTTTCCAGAAACGGTGTTTAGCGCCTCAATTGGGGTGAACCCTGAATTTAAAACCGACTTTCTTCGGGTAGATTATGAGTCAATGGTGACGCCGCAAACCACCTTTGATTATCAGATAAAAAATCACGCTTTAGTCACGCGAAAAGTACAGAAGGTGCCGTCGGGCTATGATGCCAGTCAGTATGAGAGTGAACGTTTGCTGGTGGCAGCGCGTGACGGTGTGGAAATACCGGTTACACTTGTTTATAAAAAAGGCTTTAAGAAAGACGCTTCGCAACCCATGTGGTTGTATGGCTACGGTGCTTATTCCGCCACCGTTACGCCCAATTTTTCCACCATGAGATTGAGCGCTTTGGACCGAGGTTTCTCGTTTGCCATTGCGCATGTGCGTGGTGGATCAATGATGAGTTACCAGTGGTATCTAGATGGCAAGCTTAAAAAGCGCACTAACACCTTTAATGATTTTGTTGATGTTGCTAAGGGGCTGGTCGAACGAAACTACGTGGCGGCAGGCAATATATCGATTTCTGGGCGTAGCGCCGGCGGCGAGCTGGTGGGTGCGGCAACTGTGCAAGCCCCAGATTTGTGGCGTTCGGTGAACCTAGGTGTGCCATTTGTCGACGTATTAAACACCATGTTGGATGCCAGTTTGCCGCTTACGCCACCAGAATGGCAAGAGTGGGGCAACCCAATTGAAAGCGCTACTGACTATGCGTTACTGCAAAGTTATTCTCCCTATGACAACATAGAGAAACGAGCTTACCCGCCGATGTACGTTACCGGTGGTCTGAATGACCCACGCGTGACTTACTGGGAACCAGCCAAATGGACCGCTAAAATGCGTGCCGAAAAGACCGACGATAACTTGCTGGTTATGCGCATTAACATGGGTGCAGGCCATTTTGCCAATTCAGGCCGCTACGGTCGGCTTAGAGATTTTGCCGAAGAGTACGCTTTTATGCTGTTGGCTCACGGCGTGACTCGTTAGAAAAAGACAAACGAGTCAGGTGTTGCTTTTGTGTGTTTCTCTGATTCCAGACTGTCAGTTCACTGTACTGGGTTATTACTTGCGCGTGCAAGAAGTACTAACTGAATAGATGGGGTCATCATGAAGTCTATTAAACGTAGGCGGCTGTTAAAAGTCGCGGCGGTTGCCAGCGCCACCGTAATAGCCAATGCTAATGCAAAAACAATAGTAAGGTATACTAAACCTAATGGCGAACCTGACCACGGAATGGTTTTTGATTTTTCTGGTTTGGAAGAAGCGGAATGGGTGCCTAGTGTTTTGCCCGAGAAAAAGAAATACAAAGACTTGGTTGGTGATGTGTTTTGGGTTCGTTACGATGATGACGGCCCCATGGTTGATCTGACCTTAGAAAAAGTGATTAACATTGCTGAGCATGCGTTTGTACTGCGCTTTCACACGCTTGATCCACGTAAGCTGGATTCCGTAACACACCTTGTTGAACACCATCGCTTAGGTCGCTTGCCGATGTTATTGGTTCCTAACCCAATTACCGAGACCGATCACCTTGAAGGCTTCATGATTGGTGGTGAGAAAAAGGTTGCTAGTGAGTTTTACTACGAAGTGACCATCAACCACACGCCCATTCCCGATGAATTAAACGCTCGGGTGCCGGTAAGGGAATAAAGCCACTATTAAAAGCCGGCAACAATCTGAAATAACGATTTATTGTTAGGGTTTTAACCTTGCTTATGAGCTTGAAACGCACCAATAACAACGTTTTTGGTGCGCCAAAAAATGGTCATGAATCAATTGCCCATCTGTACTTGAGTTGTACTTTGAAATAAGCAGAATAAACAGTGCTGAGGCTGATGGCGCAGGGTAGAATCCCCTTTGATGCTATCGCCGGGGGCCCTAGACCCGATGACAGGTATTGGACTTCGTCAACCGCTCTTTTTTGTCTAGCTGCTATTGTTTAACGGCTTTAGTCTAACTGCGCTCTTTGCTGCCAAAAATATCTGATCGAAGTTGATGTCTTGTCACTCTGCCTTTGGTGGCTTTCTCTATCTGTTGGCACGTTTTCCAGCCGGGCTTTTTTGCGCCGGCTAAAAATTGACTGACGAGACCTTGAGAAATACCACATGCTTTTGCGAATTCAGCCTGAGTTCCTCCATGTATATCCATAGATTTTTTGACTAGTTTTTCTATAGTCATGAGATAAATATTATTACTATAGTTGTTGCTTGTCAATACCTTGGTATTTGATTAGTTTATTACTAAGGTAATATGATTCGAACTATGAATATGTCTGATCGAATGAAACAACGCATGTCAGAGTTAGGCCTTACTCAAGAAGGCGTAGCCCTGAGAGCGGGCTTATCGCAAGGAATGATATACAAGTTGTTATCAGGCAAAGCCAAAGGCACATCAAAGTTAGTGCAACTTGCGCAAGCGCTGGAATGCGAAGTTGAATGGTTGGCAACGGGGGCGTATGAAACACGCGAAATTAGAGAAGTGTACTCAAGCAACACAAGGCTCACGGTCAGTGAACTGAAAGAACAGCTTTCACTGTTGCCTCACAATATGAAGAAAGCGTTGGTATTAGAGCTATTGGACTCTCTGATTAATGATCACAATAAATAGTTTTTGCCCTCTGGTAAGTGCTGCAAAAGCCATGGCTTGACATCCTAAGTTCTCAATTTTTGAGAAGCGTCACAACAGCTTACTATTTAGGTGTGCTTTTCACTTCAAATTTATGCATTCTGCGATTCAATTCACTTAACTCCGGTGTTG
Source organism: uncultured Arenicella sp. (assembly GCA_937974565.1). GTDB lineage: Bacteria > Pseudomonadota > Gammaproteobacteria > Arenicellales > Arenicellaceae > Arenicella. Next base: position 41,628 of record CALJWL010000035.1, on the reverse strand, counting down.
CAAGGTTTCCTTAGTGAGCTTCGCTGACCAATATGATACTCTAAAGTGAATAGGTGTCCATTATTGCTGGCGAAGCCCTCTTGACGCTGTGCTAAAGAAAGATCACTAAAACGGTTTGCCAAACGAGCGCCTAACACAAAAATCCAATTCTAAGAGCTAGGCTATGCGGCTCTAACAGTGGGGTAAAGCGTGATTCAGAGTGTGTCAGTTCGAAGGCAACGTTTTATGCGTTTGGCGTGGGCCATGGCAGCGGCTCTGCTGTTTCACATATTACTAATGGCGTGCAGTGATTGGAGAATGGAGTCGCTCATTGTGCCGTCAAACCAAGATCGCGTGATCACCATGTCTTTAGAGAAGACGCTGCTCGAAGGCCTCAAAGACGCTGAGCAACAAGCCAAAGAAACGATAACGACTCCCAATGTTGGCAAACCACTAAGTACCCCCAGTAACCCTTCAACACAAACTTCAGAAACAACATCAAAGCAAAGAGAAACCGCACCAGCGGGTTCGCCAACAGTTGAAGTTCAAGTAAGTGATCACACTACGATAGACGTCGAAGAGGTAACGTCGCGTGCCGTTACAGTGGCTCCCGAATCTCATCTAACGCCAGTCAGTGCTGTTAAAACGCTGGCGCCGCGGGTTAAACAGAAACAGGCGCCGGTCGAGGCAACGTCAGTAGTAACGAATAAGCAACGGCCCGTGTATTTGGCCAATCAAGAATCTGACGTCGCTTTGGTCAAAGCGCATTCGTTGAGACTATCTCTCGAAGAGGTTGCCCCCTTGGATGTTCACGTTAGAGGCGACGCACTCCTTCACGAATCACCTGAGGCAGTAGAGGGTATTGCGCCGCGCGCCTCACGGCTAATGCCACTTAAACAACAGCGAGCATTAGAGAAGATGATTCAAAATACGTTGCGCAAGAGCCGAGCCAGAAGCGAATTTGATAAGCCAGTAGAGTGGGAGCATCAAGGCCAACGTTATACGGCGAAGTTTCATCAATTAAACGCCGACAGCGATATGGGCATCGATCGTGTGCAAGTTGACGTGGTCACCGAGAAAGATGGCAAGCATTTAACCAGCACATTAAGGCTGAAAAAGTTGGCGTTCTCAAACTTCGCCCAATTTGTTAATCAATGGGATAATAATACCGCGGTTCACGACGATCAGATGAATGGCCGTTTTCACTCTAATACCGAAATCACCTTTGCATCAGACCGTCAGGCCACGCCAGTTTTTCATGGCAAAGTCACAACCGCTGCCCCCAGTATTAATCGGAAGGGGCGCCTCAGAAATTCAAAAGTCTTTATGGGCGGTTTAGAAACGCGAGTGAAGCGTATCGGCATGCCTAATGCCCGTACACTAATGCCAGAGGGTAGGGCTGACAAGTCTGTCACCATTACTATAGAGCAGGAGTCACACATCCGCTTTACCAAACATGGAGAGGTATTTCAACAAGCGGTTAAACAACATGGCCCGCCAAAGCGCCATTTATTAGGCGCACAATCCACTTACATCGTGGCCGCGCCAAAAACGGCTTTGCATGTAAGCGGTGTTGTAAGCGGTATAGTCAGCGTTTACTCCCCTAAGCGCATCGTTATCGAAGGCCATATACGGTACGCCAAATACGGACCGCCTTCTGAGGGTGGTGATTTTTTAGGCCTTATATCCGGAAAAAATGTGATCGTAGCTGGGCGTGATGTCATTGCTGATGGTGATTTGGACGTGCAAGCGTCCGTGTATGCAAGAGGGCGGTTTGGCGTTAAGCAAATTAAAGGCAAGCGCAGTGGCACACTGACAATTTTAGGCAGTCTCAGTGTTGGCACACTTACCGCTACCGAGCCACGATACGCCACTAAGGTTATTTTTGACCAGCGTTTAGAAGATCTTCGCCCCCCCAGCTTCCCCGTTACAGACCGCTATGAGCTAATTGCGCAACAGCAACGTTGGCGAGTGGAGAAGAGTTCGCCATTTTATGAAATTGGTGACGTTGAAAGTGATGTGTTGAGTCTCGATTCTCAGATAAAGCCCCATCAGCGCGCGCCACAGAAACCATAAATGTCAGTTAAATTGCATTTCAAAACAGACCTAACGTAAGATCACTGAATAAGAGCTTTGGTTCGCACTGGGTTGGTCGGAGATTAATTTTCTTGAGAAAATTAGTCAATAAAAAGACGACCTGGGGTCGTACTTCATTTACCCATTTATCTATACGCTAAATAGGAAGCACCGCTTTATGGGTCCCAGAAGTGATCATCAATGACGGGTTGCTTGAATGTCATCAATATAAATTCGTTACTGCCGATTTCTAGTCCGCGCATCCCATGTGCCAAGCACCAGGCCAATTGTTTAGTTGACTAAGTCTCAGGCTTTGATGGGCGATTTAGCAGTGATCGAAATTTATGATACACACCAACGCCTAAAGAACCCGCCTTTGCTGAATCGTTGTTGTCGTTTGACCTGATTACTCTTAGAACCTGTTGCTGCCTGAACTCTTTTAATAGACTGTCGAGTTCTTCTTTAGACATGGCTTCTAAAAGTTCAGTAAGATCTTCATAACGCCATGTTTTGTGCAGTAAGTTAGTACACAGGTGAACGGTTTGTGGTGTTTGTGCTGTGCGGCTGAGATCTGGCCAGCGCTTTAGCTGCAGTCTGGTTTTTTTAAAACACACACCGCTGCTTTTTTTGCCAAGCTCAGGCTGATAAAACTGAGACAAAATCGTACGCTTGTGATGGTCAATGGACGATAATTCGCCTTTATGGTCATCGGCAAATTTTGCAAAATCTGGACTGCAGCTAAGGTCTAAGCTGGATTCAAAAGCCCACATTTGAAAATATTTAGCATGGGCTGTTTGATCGATTAACACCAGTATGTCGGTATGCCTTTTGTCTCGAAGTATGTTACGAAATAAGGTATCCACACTGTTGTCAGAACCTTCGATCACTTGGAGATAGTAGCCTGCTTTGTAAGCTAACATGCCCGTAATGCCATGCCGCGAATTGCTGCGCTTAGCATTTTCGTATATCTCCAGTAAGTGCCTTGGCACTAATGGACCGTGTGCTTCTTGATTTAGACGGCTAACGTATAATATGTGTTTCATAATTTCCCCCAAAATTATGTATTTGCAGCGAATTAACAACAACCCATTCAGGTTATTGCCCCTCTAATATCGCTAAATTCAAGCGCCGCTAACTCCCTGGCATCGCACGGTCTTAGTGTGTGGTAGTAAGCTTGAGAGCAGACATTCATGGCGAATGCGGTTTTTTAACGTCTTTTGTATGACGGCTCTTGGCTTACGCAAATAGCATGCGATTGTGTGATTCCTTAATTGACTTATGTATTTTGCTTGCTTCTCTGTCTCGTAAAACAGTGTTGCCTGGTTATTAATTTCCCCATAATTCACCCTCTACCCAATTTCTAAGTTAATCCGGTTATTCGTTTAAAGTGGATAAACAAACCCTCATTTACTGTATATAACCAATATGTCAATCGCTGACCATTTCCTTTTTACCTTACACATACTTGTTATTCAAGTGTAAAAAGAGCGATAGTTAAAAGGTGATAAAGACTGGGAGCAGAGGTGTTTTTCTTCTAATGATTAAAAACGGCCAAGGTTAGCTTGGCCGTTTAAATCGTTCATTTAGAACATTTTGCTTAAGGCTGTTTCTTAACTGTATTGTTTATAATTTGTAAGGAATTCATGCTTACGTCATTGCAGTCATATGATAAAACGCTAACTTATTGCCGTCTAAATCTCTCACATAGCTGCCATAGAAGAAAGGCATACGTTGACCTGGTGCGCCTTCGCAAGTGGCGCCGAGTTCGATTGCTTTTTTGTACAAAGCATCGGCGCCCTCTGGCGAACCGCCAGGAATGGCAACCATTTGTCCATTGCCGTAACTCTGTTCGCCGCCATCCGCAGGTATGCAAATTGCCAACATGGCGCCGCCTTCATCAGTACCATAAAATTTGATGTGGTCTAATCCCATTAATTGTTTACCGCCAGCGAGAGCAAGTAATTCATCGTAAAATGCCGCGGATTTTTCTAGGTCTTTTGAACCGATAGTGGTGTATCCAATCATAATATTTTTCGTGTTTAGGGTTATTTAAAGTTGAAATAGAGTGTCAAACAAGCGCCAACCCAGGCCTCTGTGATGTTCTAATGATAAAACATTGGTTTGTTTTATCTGCATTTATGGACGCCTATTTTTAATAGAGGGCCTGATGGTTACTTGGGTCCTACGGATGGTGAGGTACAGAAAGACGGAAGTTCTCATTAGTAACCGCTTTCACAAAGAAAGAATCTCCCCAGTTAAGTAAAGAAAACGTGAAATTGGAGGCAAATTAACCACTTTTTTAATCAGCGATGATGAGTCTGGGTCGTTGCCATAGAGTTCGAGCCTTAATGCTAATTTATGTCTCAGGTCTCCGTTTTTCCTTGACTTGGCTAACAAAAAGTCATGAGTACAATTACCACTTTCGGCACTCATGCTTTTTTCAGACAACCTAGTAACGTTTAGATGTTATCTAAACATATCAGTTAAAAGTGGCCAAATAGCGTAATGCCGAATTGTAAAGAAACGCCTAAATACACGCTGCAGACCACTAAACCGATACCCCAAACCCACATCCACATTTGATGGCCTTTACGGCCAATGACGGTTAGTGCGATGCCAATGAGTACACCCAAAACGGCGGTCAGTAACAGCATATCGTCACTTGCGTGTACCGCCATTTGTTCTTTGGGTATTATTTCGCCTTCTTTGTATCTCACAATTGTGGGGAAGGGGTGGATTGAATCGTTAATTGGTTTCTAATCTTTAGTTCGCATCGTGCAAAACTCTTCTGCGGTACTTGGGTGAATGCCTACGGTGGAATTAAAGTGAGTCTTGGTGGCGCCAGCTTTAATGGCAATCGCAATGCCTTGCATGATTTCTGCGGCATCTGGCCCAATCATATGTGCGCCAACAACCTTATCTGAATCGGCGTCTACAATCAGCTTCATCATGGTTCGTTCGGTATTTTCAGTCAGTGTGTGTTTCAGAATGCGAAACTCTGATGTATAGGTATCTACGTTGTCGAATCTATCTCGAGCTTCTTCAGTACTTAAACCTACCGAACCAATGGGGGGCTGAGAAAACACAGCGGACGGTACATTATCATGATCGGCTAAGCGCTCATTGTTGCCAAAGAAGGTGTCTGCGAAAGCATGCCCTTCCATTGTGGCTACGGGCGTGAGTGCTATCCGGTCAGTGACATCACCAACAGCGAAAATATTTTCAATATTTGTGCGTGAGTACTGGTCGACTTTGATTTCACCTTTTCGGCCTAAGGCTATTCCGGCCTTATCCAGCGCAAGCGCGGCGGTGGCTGGGTTACGGCCCGTAGCAAACAAGACGCAGTCGACCACTTTTTCACGGCCATCGGTAAACGTAACGCGTTTACGTTTGTCGTTAGTTAGAGCAATGGATTCGACATTATTATTAAGTTGCAGATCTATGCCTTTTTTGGTGATCTCTTGTGCAAGGTGTTGACGGATATCATTGTCAAAGCCGCGAAGTATTTGCTTACCACGATAGAGCAAGCTGGTGTCAGTGCCAATGCCATTAAAGATTCCAGCGAATTCAACAGCGATATAACCACCACCAACAACAATAGCTGATTTGGGTTGTTCATCAAGATGGAAAACTTCGTTTGAGCTTATTGCGTGTTCGATGCCAGGTATCTCAGGCATAAAGGGCGTGCCGCCTGTCGCAATCAGAATTTTGTCCGCGCTGAGCGTTTTATTACCTACAGCAACGGTGTTGGCGTCCACCAGTGACCCAGTGCCATGAAGAATGTCAACACCAGCATTTTCTAATAATTTAATATAAATGCCATTAAGACGATCTATTTCTTGGTCTTTGTTCTTGATTAAAGTTGACCAGTCGAATCCATTGATCGTGGTTGACCAACCATAGCTGGCACTGTCGTGAAACTCTTCGGCGAAGTGAGAAGCATAGACCATCATCTTTTTGGGCACACAACCGCGAATAACGCAGGTGCCGCCGTAACGATATTCCTCGCATATTGCGACCTTCGCGCCGTGTCCAGCTGCGATGCGGGCTGCTCTTACGCCGCCTGATCCGCCGCCAATAACTACTAAGTCATACTTACTCATGGGTACTCCAACTATTTGTTCTTGAAACGCCTTGTAGTGGCGCTCTCATTTTTTCACTGCTATCGTACTGTAAGGTCTCGACGCAGACTAGGGATGTTGATTGGCCAGAAAGATGTTTCATCACTGGCGGATGAGAATAATACTCAATTTAAAGTAAAGGTTAATAATATGACATTCATGCGTGAGAGTGGCGTCATTAAAAAATACTCGTAAAAAAAGCCCTTTCTTGCGAAAGGGCCTTAATTTTTGGTAGTTAGATTGTAAGCAGTCTAACTGTTTATAAGTTCATAGAGTGCGGATTATTCGGAAGACCTTTAAAGGGCGATTTGCCCTCTCATTTTTTCCATTGCACGCTTTTCGATCTGACGAATACGTTCGGCGGACACGCCATATTCAGCCGCTAGATCGTGTAATGTGGCTTTATTGTCTTCGTCTAACCAGCGACGCTTCAGAATATTTTTACTGCGGCTATCCAAACCTTCAATAGCCGCGTATAAGGCTTCGCGGTTATTGTGGCTGGTCTCAGTTTTACTCACAACCTCTTCAGGGTTATAACGCATGTCAGGCAAATAGGCGGACGGGCTAGTTGAGAATTCATCGTCGTCTGAATCGCGGCCATCGAAGGCAACGTCACTCGATGTCATGCGCAGTTCCATTTCACGCACGGTTTTAACCGGAACGTCTAAGTTAGACGCTAGATCGTGAGTCTCTTGTTCGGTCATTGTACTTAATGACTTACGCGCTTTACGTAGGTTGAAGAACAGCTTACGTTGTGCCTTTGTTGTGGCAACTTTGACGATCTTCCAATTTTTAAGTACGTATTCGTATATCTCAGCCTTGATCCAGTGTACGGCATAAGACACCAGACGAATGCCACGGTCGGGGTCGAAATTTTTCACTGCTTTCATCAGGCCAATATTGCCTTCCTGAATTAAATCGGACACCGGCAGGCCATAGCCCGTAAAGCCTTTGGCTACATGAATTACGTGGCGTAGTTGTGACAACACTAACTCGCGCGCCGCGTTTACGTCATCGTGGTCGCGGTATTGGCGTGAAAGTTGAGCTTCGTGCTCTGCTGATAACACAGGCGCACTATTAGCCACTTTCAAAAATCCACTTAAATTAGCGTCTTGAGGTAAAGTTAATGCGTTGACTGTATTGCTCATTCAATTTCTCCTGAATTCGAGGCGTTTATAAATAACAATTAATATAAAAGGTCTCAATTTCGATGTTGTTAGGTGGCCGAAAGCGTCTTCAATCACCTTGCTGGATTATATTAGCACTCAATATCCGAGAGTGCTAATAAATTTGTTTTCTGTCTAAATCAAAAGTTTTTATAACTGTTAAAGAGTGAAAACTCGCGCTTTTCTGAGCGGATAACGCAGTAACAATTTAAAAAGTGCCAGTTTGCGATGAGCCATATGCAACAGTCGTAACTTAAGTGATGACTTGATGCCAACATTAAGTACGCCAGCATGGCTCGTTCTTATAGGCTTAGATACCGGAGGTATCGATTTGGTTTCGACGATTAACGATTTGTAATTCTGATGGCCTTGAGCGCGTTGTATTTAACTGTGTTTAGGCTCATTCGTCGCTATACAAAGACCGTTTAACTGGGTTTTATCTTCCATAAATGCTGTGCCACCGACCAGCGGGCAGACAACCAACCTAACATGGCGCCTGCGGCAATAATGCATAGCACTTCCATGGCTTGTATTTCATGTAACAGTGACTGTCGTTGATAGACTGATGCCAGTTTTGATAACGGCTGCTCTACTAAATTTGCCGCGATCAATAAAAAAACTAATGAGACCAGAGCGCCAAACAGGCCGAACAGCGTGCCGTAGTATAAGAATGGGCGGCGAACAAAGGTATTGGTTCCGCCTACTAGTTTGGTGATTTCTATTTCATCACGCCGATTATGTATAAGCAGTTTGATGGTGTTGCCAACGATGAGTACCAAGGCCATAGCTAAAAGCCCACTCAGCAACAGTCCAATTCGTGTCAGTACGTTTAAAATAGCATTGAAGCGTTCAGTCCAGTCCAGGTCTAAACGGATTGTGTCAATGCCTTCGAACTTTTCCAATTGTTCCTTCAGTTCATTCAATGATTCGGCTTTGGCGGCCGCTTTGTTGGGCATTAATACAATGGACGGCGGTAATGGGTTGGTTCCTAAAAACGCCAACTCTTCGTCTAAGCTGACGCTGCCAGAAAGCAACCTAAATTCTTCTATGGCTTGCTGTGGTGTGATGAACTCCGCGAGTTCTATTGAAGGGTGCAACTGAATTTCTTGGAAAATCTGTTTGGCTTCGCTGGCGCTGACTTGTTTTTGCAAAAAAACGGACATTTGTGGCCGACCTTGCCAACCATCACTCAGGCCTTGTGAGCTTTTAATCACCACATAAAGCAATGAGGGCAGTAATAAGGTGATGGCGATGATCACCACAGTATTAATGGTGGATATAGGGGTTCTTACCATATCGCCTAAAGTGGCTAAAAAAACTTGCACGTGACGCGCAAAATAACTACCCATCAGTGCGTGCCTCGTCGGTGTTCTTCATTGATGTCTGAGAGCCGCTGGATGCGTGGCGATAATCTCCAATCAGTTCTCCGTGTTCTAAATGCAGGGTTCTTTTACCAAGCCGCTCTACTTGGCGTAGGTCATGCGTGGCGATTAGTACGGTCACCCCAACGCGGTTAAAGTCAGCAAAAATATCGATTATCTCATCTGACAGCGTTTCATCTAAGTTGCCAGTAGGTTCATCCGCCAGCAGAATGTTTGGCCTATTTATCACGGCGCGAGCAATCCCCACTCGTTGTTGTTCACCGCCAGACAGAGTAACGGGCTTTTGGCCGCCTTTGCCGTCTAAGCCAACTTTATTGAGTGCCGCGCGCACGCGCTTTTTTATCTCATCATGTGGCATTCCAATCACGATAAGAGGCAGTGCCACGTTGTCGAATACCGTACGGTCCATCAGTAATTTGTGATCTTGAAAAATGACCCCAACCTCGCGCCTCAGCAGTGCGACTTTTGAATCGCGCATGCGGCTGACGTTCTGTTGGTCAACAAACAGTTGACCAGACGTTGGCTTCTCGATTCGAGTGATCAACTTAAATAGAGTGCTTTTGCCAGCACCCGAATGCCCAGCTAAGAATACCATCTCCCCTTGCGCAACATCAAAGCTAACGTCCTTCAACGCTTCGTGGCCATTGGGGTAACGCTTGTTAATTTGACTTAGTTTGATCATTGGGGGCTTTGAGTTGGCTAAGTGGGTTTCCGGTTAAAAGTGCTAATTTACGCTAAATCAGGGATCAACGCATCTGCAAACGCTTGTGCTTCGAATGGCCGTAAATCGTAATAGCCTTCGCCCACGCCAATATATCGAATGGGCAGCTTAAACTTTTGCGTTACGGATACCGCAACACCACCTTTAGCGGAACCATCAAGTTTGGTTAAGCAAACGCTATTCACGCCAACGGCTTTCTGAAAATGCTCAAGTTGCGACAGTGCATTTTGGCCAGTACTCGCGTCTAAAATTTGCATCACTTCGTGTGGCATTGATGGGTCGAGGTTATTAAGAACTCGATTCACTTTTTGCAGTTGTTCCATAAGGTCAGACTGCGTATGCAGCCGACCTGCTGTGTCAATAATTAACACGTGTGAGCCTTTAACAATTGCGGAGTTAAGCGCGTCGTGCGCGACGGCCGCTGCGTCAGCACCGTGCTTTTGTGCCACCACCGGTATGTTCATGCGTTGGCCCCATTCTTGCAACTGCTCTACCGCGGCCGCTCTGAATGTGTCTGCCGCTGCGAGTATCACCGATTTGCCTTGGTCTTGAAATTGTTTAGCTATTTTGGCGATGGTGGTGGTTTTGCCTGCGCCATTCACCCCGACCATCACCAACACATAGGGGCGTTGGTTAAAAACAGCCCAGTCTTGCTCTGCCGGTTTTAGCATGTCGGCCACTTCGGCACGCAAACCTTGCACGACTCCAGCGGCATCTTGAATTTTGTCGTTCTTTACGCGTTCTCGTAAGCGCTCAACCAAGTTAAGGCTGGCGTCGACGCTAATGTCGCTGGTGATTAAGGCCTCTTCAAGATCATCAAAAAGGTCGTCATCCAGATCAAATGAACCTTTGAATGCACTGCTGATTTTACCCAGCAAACTTGACCGGCTTTTATCCAAGCCTTCTTCTACCGAGACCGGTGGCGTATCGTTCTCAGCGGCCAAATCATCAACGGCTGAGAGGGCAGAGCCTTCAGCCGGTGATAGAGAGCCTTCAGCCGGTGATAGAGAACCTTCAGCCGGTGATAGAGAACCTTCAGCCGATGATAGAGAACCTTCAGCCGATGATAAAGAACCTTCAGCCGATGATAAAGAGCCGTCAGCCGCAGATGGAGAGGCAAGAGCCGTCTCGTCGGCTTTTGCGGGTTTATTGCGAGAGAAGAAACGTGCCAACCCAGAACGCTTTTTTGGTTGCAGGTTAATATTCTCAGGCGGCGTATTATTGTCACTCATATTTGATGGCATATGTTATGGTTCGGCCCTGAAACAATTTCAGTGTTGGTGCCACGCTGTGGCGGCATTTCTGATGTTACAGCGAGCTTACGAAATTATGTGATCGTTAGTTCGTTATAATATTGTTTCAGCAAGCTAATTTAAGTCATTCGATAGGGCATATTGTAGAGATTAGCTACAAAATCACAATGAACAAGCGTGCTAAATCAAACTCTATTCGTATCATCGCCGGACAATGGCGTGGTCGCAAGCTCAAGGTGTTAGACGCGCAAGGTTTACGCCCCACCACAGACCGAGTGCGAGAAACGCTGTTTAATTGGTTAATGTATGATGTGCCGGGTGCGCGGTGCCTTGATTTGTTTGCGGGCACGGGGGTGTTGGGGGCAGAGGCACTGTCGCGTGGTGCTGATTACGTGCAATTTGTTGAGTTGGCTTTGCCTGTTGCTAAGGTCATTGAAAATAACTTAAATGAACTGAACGCACCGCGTGAAAAGTACGCTGTATCGGCCCAACCTGCCATGACTTTTTTAAAAGTGCCGCCAGAAAAACCATTTGAGTTGGTTTTTCTAGACCCTCCTTTTGCTGATCACCCGTTGCCAAGCGTCATTGATCAGCTTACGCGGCCGGGGTGGTTGTCCGATGATGCATTGATTTATATAGAACAACCCACAAAACAAGCGCCGGTGCAGGTTTCCTCAAATTGGACTCTGCGCCGTGAAGGCAAAGCCGGTCAAAGCCGCTATAGTCTATATTCACTTTCCGATACTTACTAAACACGACTGACAGGTTATACTGCGCGTATGAAAAAGATCGCTATTTATCCGGGCACGTTCGACCCCATTACCAATGGTCATTTGGATTTGGTTGAACGCGCTGAACAAATATTTGATGAAGTAATTATCGCGGTCTCGGACAACCCGCGAAAAAATCCACTTTTCAGTACCCAAGAGCGGCTAGACCTCGTGGCTGAGGCGGTGAAAAACATTCCACATGTGCATGTTGAGAGTTTTGATGACTTATTGGTTAATTTTGTGGCCAGAAAGAACGCCAAATTCGTCATCCGTGGTCTGCGCGCGGTGTCTGATTTTGAATATGAATTTCAACTTGCTTCGGCGAATCGCCGAATGGACAGCAACGTGGAGACCATATTCTTAACACCACAAGAATCGAACTATTTTATTTCCTCGTCGTTAGTTCGGGAGATTTCGTATTACGGCGGTGATATAGAAAGCTTTGTGCCCAGTCACATCGAAACGGCGTTGTCTGAAAAATACGCGAGCCTCAAGCAAAGTTCCTAAGCCTGTTGTAACCAGTTATGGCTTTATATATTACCGATCAGTGCATAAATTGCGACGTTTGTGAGCCGGAGTGCCCGAACGATGCGATTTATCAAGGCGAGATCATTTACGAGATTGAGTCGAGCAAATGCACGGAGTGCATTGGGCACTATAAAAAAGAGCAATGCATTGTTGTTTGTCCGGTCGATTGCATTTTGGTCGACCCAGAACACACCGAGAGTCAAACGCAATTGCAGACAAAATTCACTCAACTGACGGGGCGCCCGTATTTAGAAGACGCGGAAGAAGAGGGTGTGTTTTAGGCGTAAGTTTAGAAGTTTGCGTTACTGTTTTTCTTTCAGTGCCACCTGAACAATCTTGGCGTCTTCTTTTGCCGATTCCTTAGAAGTGTGTCTCATATTGAGCCAAAAATGAGATATTTCTTGCTGATAGCCTTGCTTACGTAATTTTAGTGCCACGTACTGTCGATTACGACTGCTGTCTTTCCAAATGGTGGTCAGTGGCGTGGTACCCAGCACGCTGTCATCTTCCGCATTAATGACTTCTACGCCAGCCGGTTCAGTCATGATCGTAACCGCGCCATAATGTGATGCGCAGCCGCCGATCAATATCACGCTGATAATGATGGATGCGAGTTTGTGGAAGATGTGTTGCATTAGGGTCCGCGTGTGTAGGAAGGCGTTTGTTATGATCGAGTCGTTTTCCAACTATATCATAGCTGTGCTTGAGTCGCCGATGGGTAAAGAAGTGTTAAGGCTGTCCCCCCCCCCAAAAAAAAACCTAAACCGTGCATCAAATACGATCAATTTTGCACTCACCGTTTACGGGTTTTTACCATGAACTTTTTTATGTAACTTGCTAAGATCGCGCTCATGATTCAACACCACTCCATAAATCGTACTTTTTGTGTTGCGCCGATGCTTGATTGTACGGACCGACACGAGCGTTATCTTGCGCGTCTGATTTCAAAACACGCGGTGCTTTATACCGAAATGATTACAACAGGGGCATTGATATTTGGTGATCGGCCTAAGTTTCTTGATTTCGATGAAATTGAACATCCTGTTGCCTTGCAGTTAGGTGGTTCTGACCCCGATGCGATGACCCAATGTGCTGAACTAGTGCAGCAGTGGGGGTACGATGAGGTTAATATCAATGTCGGGTGCCCTAGCGACCGAGTGCAGTCTGGTCGTTTTGGTGCGTGTTTGATGCAAACCCCTGAGTTGGTCGCTGAAAACGTAAAACAAATGCAAGGCGCGGTGGACATTCCGGTGACGGTGAAATGCCGTATTGGCGTGGATGACCAGGAACCCAGAACGGCGTTGTGGAATTTGGTTGAACTGTCGGCAAACGCGGGGTGCAAAACCTTTTTAGTGCATGCACGAAAAGCTTGGTTAAAAGGCTTAAGCCCCAAAGAAAACCGTGATGTTCCACCGCTTGATTACGAATTAGTCTATGAGCTTAAGCGCGCGTTCCCTGAGTTGGAGATCATCATTAACGGGGGCATTAATACGATTGAAGCGTGCCATGGGCATCTTGCTCACGTTGACGGTGTGATGATGGGGCGCGAAGCGTATTCAAACCCATATATTATGGCCCGCGTAGACGCCGAACTTTATCAAGATGATAATCAACCTCGCACTCGAGATAAGGTGCTGCGTGATTACGTCGACTACGTTCAACGTAATGTGGGCGTTGGCGTGCGGTTAAATCACATGTCGCGCCATATCGTAGGCTTATATCATGGTGAGCCTAGTTCACGCTTATTTCGTCGGCACATTAGTCAAAATGCGCACATTCCTGGTTCGGGCTCTGAGATATTAGAGCAGGCTTATCAGGCGATGGTGGCCGGGTTGGTGACGGATACTAAGCGTGATGCAATTTAAGTTGAAGGCGCGTTTTTAATGCCCAGAGCCTTCCGAGAAAGTTTTATTCGTAAGCCAAACGAAACCGCAAGGCTCCAGCTCAATCTCATCATCCGTTGCTAGGTATTGGTCACCACTGTTGAGGTCGGTCCAAGTATCTAAGTTGATCAAATTGACTGAACTCAGTGGAACTGAGACGTTGTTGTTGGTGACGTTGAAGATGCAAAATATACTCTGATCACGCTTTAAACTCTGTCGCCAAAAAGCAAACACCTTGTTACCTAAGTGCAGTGTGTATTGAATGGCATTGGGGTGAAAAGCAGGCTGCGCGCATCGAATTCTCAGCAACCGTTTTAGGCCTGATAATACTTGGGCATGATGGCTGCTCGGGTCGTTAAGTTTATCTACCAGTTCGTTGTATTGCCACTTTGATCGATTGATGCTGCGATTGTGGTTGGTCAATGCGACTCGGTCGTAATCGTTCTGTGTCGCCAACATGCTGTGTATGTAGATGCCCGGCACTCCCTCCAATGCCAACATAATAGCGTGCGCGCACAGAAAACGTGACTGTTGCCAACGGTCTGGCCCTTGGTTAGTGCCTTGCAGAGCGTCATAAAGTGCAATGTTAATTTCGTAGGGTTCTTGGCGCCCTCCTTCAACCGAGCGCCACGATACGCGTGCCCCAAAACTTTGCATGGTGTTCACTAGTTCGTCAATTTCATTTTGATCGAGTAGATCTTTTGCCGGTCGTAAACCAATGCCATCGTGACTGGCAATAAAGTTAAAATAAAAGGTACCGGTTTGCGCCGGAGGCATGCTCATTTGCCAGCGCTTCAAATGCTCGCTGGTACCGCTAACAAAGGCGTTCAACAATAATGGTGGCAGAGAAAAGTTATACACGGCATGAGCTTCGTTGGCATTACCGAAGTAGGATATGTTCTCGTGATTGGGAACGTTGGTTTCCGTGATTACAATGGCGTTTGCGGTGTGCGCTTCAATGAGCGACCTGAGTAGCCTTACCACTTCGTGAGTTTGTGGCAGGTGCATGCAGTCGGTGCCTATTTTTTTCCATAAAAATGCCACGGCATCCAAGCGGAATATTCGCACGCCTTGCTCTAGATAAGCGCGAATAATACGAACCATTTCCAACAGCACTGCGGGGTTGGCGAAATTTAAATCGATCTGGTCGTGGCTAAACGTACACCATACGTGTTTTTTACCGCCCAGCGTTTGTGTTTCGCGTAATAAAGGCGATGTTCTGGGCCGGACTACTTTATTTAGTTCATCGTCCGGTGACGCTTGTATAAAATAGTCCTTGCCGGGGTTCTTGCCTTGCTTAAAATTCTCAAACCATTGGCTGCGTTGTGAGCAATGGTTGATTACTAAGTCGGCCATCAGGTCGTAGCTTTCTCCGATGTCGGCGATGTCATTCCAATCGCCAAGGCTGTCATTGACTTGTGCGTAGTTGATGACAGAGAAACCATCGTCAGACGAATAAGGAAAAAAAGGCAAGATGTGTATGCCTGTGATGACGTCTTTAAGGTGTTCATCTGCGAATTTTTTCAGTGTCTTCAGAGGGGATGTGTCATTGCTGATAACACTGTCACCGTAAGTGATCACCCAAACGTCTTGTTGGTCCCATTTGTTTTGGTGCAAAGGTTCGGTTAGTGAGTCAGCCTTTAATCCCATTGTTTCCAGCGTTTGCTTGGCTAATTCTGCGGTATCTAAATCTGGGTAGATGCGACTTAAATGCTCTTCAATGCTGGTGAGTGTGTGTTTAGTTGCTTGCATAGATTGAAAGGTTGGCTATTAAAATGGTAACGGCTCTAAGAATACTCTTGCATATCGGCATCGACTGCGGCGATCAGCTCGTCTTGAATATCAGGCAGCGCGCTGATTACCCGATTCCAACTAGGAATGAATGGCGTTTCCATTGGGTTTTCTAAAAAGTCTTGTCCTGCGATTAAGACGTTTTCGGCAAACATTTCAATCGCCGCTTCTTCCGAGTGTACGTCTAAGGTCAAGCCGTTCATCTTCGCATCGTTGTAGTAAGTCTCGACAAAATCGAGCGCGATTCTAAAGTAAGTGGCTTTGATTGCGCGGAAAGTTTCGGAGTTAAACACCACGCCATTAGTCGCCAGTTTTCGGAACAGGGCTTTGCAAATATCAATCGACATTTTTGATAGACCTTGAGCGGTATCTTCGGGTGACAAGTCTTGGTGCTTATGGTCGTAACTGTCGGCTATGTCGGCTTGGCAGATGCGGTTATTGGCGTAATTTCGATTAAGCTCAGATAGTACGCCAATCTCTAACCCCCAGTCGCTGGGAATACGCAGATCATTAATCACATCGGTGCGAAAAGAGAACTCACCGGCCAATGGGTAGCGAAAGCTGTCGATGTAATCAAGATAATCATTCTGCCCATACACTTTTTTGAGTGCCCTTACTAAAGGAGTCACGAGCAGGCGTGTAACGCGGCCGTTCATTTTTCCATCAGCAACACGAGCGTAAAAGCCTTTGCAAAATTTGTAGTTAAAGTTGGGGTTGGCCACTGGGTAGAGCAAGCGCGCCACAAGGCTGCGATCGTAAGTCACGATATCGCAGTCGTGTAAAGCCACCGATTCAGCGCGATCTGCAGCTAGCACATAACCAAAGCAAAACCAAACATTACGGCCTTTGCCTAACTCTTTTGGTGATAGGTTTTTCTGCTTAAGTTTTTGATCAATCTTTTGCAGTCTAGGCCCATCGTTCCACAACAACTTAAAACTTTGATTTAACGGTTTGAAAAAGTTAAGGGAGTTACGATACTCGTTTTCAGTGGCGCGATCTAGGCCAATAACAATGTCATCAAGATAATCGACTTGGCTGAGTTCTTGCACTATTCTCGGCAGAGCATCGCCTTCGAGTTCTGAATAAAGAGAGGGTAAAACCAATGCCATTGGCCGCTTTTTTTGGAAACTTCTGAGTTCGGACTCAAGGTCATCCAAGCTGCGCTGATTGAGGTTGTGCAGGGTTGTGATAATGCCATTTTGATAAAAATCAGCCATGATAGTGTTTTCAGTCAGTTAGAGTTGTTTTTCGGTGGTTTTAAGGTTTAGCCGCAAGCTTATTGATTGCCATCTAGAATGGATTGTATTGCCTCATTCCACCCCACTGGCCCCAAACTGGTGGTGCGTATAACGGGTTTCACGGTAGAGAGCTTCGGGTAATCTGCGACCGGTGACTTAACGCAAACCGCAATGTCGGCTGCATTTAACATCGCGATATCGTTATGGTTGTCACCTAAGGCAATAAGGCGTGTTTCATTCGGCAGAACCGAGCGTTCATTTTCAATGCCGTTTATGTTGAAAACCGCCTCTGGGTTTTGTTGTAACCATGCCAAGGGTTTGCTCTTATCCGTTGTGCCTTGTAAGTGATAGAAACGCCCACCTTTTAATACGGTCAAGTGTTGCTGTTCAGCGAGTTGGGTAAATGTTTGCAGCGCTCGGTCTGAGTCTTGCCAAATAAAAGGCTCGGAAAATTGTTTTGAGCTGGCTTGAGTTGCGTCTTCCAAGCTGAGCCCAGTTATGCCAGCGATCTCGTCAATAGACCAATCATTAAAGCCGGTGAATTGCCATTGGTGGGCAGTTCGTATATGAGCAATAAAACTAAGAATGGTTTTTCTTTTCGCGCCAAACAACTTAGATTCTGAAGGGTTTAGTATCAAGGCGCTGCCGTTTTCAACAATCATTGGCCCTGTAATACCGATTCGTTTTTGCAGTTGCTCGGCTTCAGCGTGCGTTTTACTGGTGTTGAGTATGATCGGTATGTTTAATTTTTTGCAGCGCGCTAACGCTGGCAAAGCGGCGTCAAACGAATAATTGTGATGATCAATTAAGGTTCCGTCCAGATCTGTGGAAATAAGGTATCGACACCTCATTTTTGCACCGTCTCAAGCTTAGTAAACTGGTGGTTTTCATCCAACCAAAGCACATAATCAGCTTGTTCAGGCATGGTTGCGAGCGCATGTTCAGTGAGTCTTTGGTAATGAGAAATAAAGCGTTTAATTTGTTCTTTTGTCTGCGCTTTTTCCATGCTTTTTCCTTCACTTTTCAATTTGGCAATCATTTTCTCTTCTTGCAATTGACGCCAGCCTAATACGCATTTAAAACTGGGGGCTTGCAGAGTGACAAGAATGTCTAAACGAGCAAACAAATCGTTGTATTCATTACCCAGCGCTCGATTGACCGCGCCGCGCCAAACCCCATTACTATCTTCAACTCTCTCTAACTCGTTAATCGGTGTTGTTAAAGCCGCGCTATCCTGCGCGCTTATGCCCACGCACCAGCCTTCCAATATAACCACATCAACGGCGTTTTCTATTTTTTGCCAATGGGTTTGTGAGGCTCGATCGTCCACGGACTTATCAAATACCGGTACTTGTAATGGTGACGCTGTTGAAAACGGTTCACCAGTGACTACATGATTAAACATGGCATTCATCATGTTTACATCGTGAGTGGCGGGCACCCCCCTAGTTATAAATAATGGGTGGCATTCTTTTGCCAATTGTTGGCGTGCGGCCCGAGTTAAATAAAAGTCATCGATAGAGGCGACCAGCACGTTTAATTGATATTCAGACTCGAGCAGCAGTTTTAAAAACGAGGCGCACGTACTTTTACCACTACCTTGAGAACCTTGAACGCCTATCAAGGTTGGTTTTGTTTTATTGATGTTCTGCTTTAGGGATTGCGCAAGAGGCCAATAAAACTGTTCGACAGTGGTTAAAAAGTTAGATGGTAAGCGATGGGCTTTTATCGCCTCGATAACCTGAGCGTGTGAGTTTGAGGCGAGTGAAGGTTGGTCAGACATTAAGCATTAAGGCTGATTATTAAGAGTGGCAAAGCCATTTTAAAACGAAATTGAGTGTGAGCCGTCTTAGATTACTGTACTGACGGTTTAAAATAAAGAGGCACCGAGAAATATCGAGTTTGATATGTCGGCTATGATCAAGCATTACTCTGATGCCCTTCGATAATTCGTGGTTGTTTAAGCGGCCGCGTTTATGATTAATAATCCAGATGAATTCACAATTTATAACGCAATAACTCACGCTGGTTAATTTTCTATTCATCTGTCAGTAGTAAACTATTCATAATTGCTATTATTGCGGTAATACGTTCACGGCACCTCATCACGCGACAAGTCTTAGCATGAAGGAAAGCCGTTCCCCTTTATACAAAACAGGTTTAATGTATGTTTCGTCTTATTAAATGGCTTTTGGGTTTTGTGGTTACATTGACTGTACTGGTCATTGCGGCCATTATTATTGTGCCGATGGTGTTTGACCCGAATGATTATCGTGAGGAAATCACCGCACTGGTTAAAGATAAAACAGGGCGAGACCTCAGTTTAGATGGCAAACTCTCCGTATCAGTCTTTCCGTGGTTAGGCATACGCACTGAAGGCCTGACATTCTCTCAACCGGCTCAAATTGGTGGCGATATGGTGATGGTTGATACCGCCCAATTGAGGGTTAAATTCGTGCCGTTACTCAGCAAACAAGTGCATATCGACACCGTGGTTCTCAAAGAACCAAAGCTGCGTTTAGTCACTCTGAAAAATGGGGTAGACAGTTTTGCCGGTCTAACCGGTGATGAAAACATCGAGAGTGACGGGCAAGAGGAAAGTGCGGGCGTTGCCGTTGCCTTGGTGATCCAAGGTTTGGAATTAAGCGGTGGTCACTTAGTGATCGACGATCGTACCTCTGGAGCAGTGACCGAAATTTCAAATCTGAGCGTGACCACGGGTAACTTGATTGGTGATTCTTTGGCAAGCTTGCAAGCTTCTGGCGTTTTGAAAAACTCTGATAGTGCAGAGGCGTTGGATTTTTTGATTGATGGCAAAGCACAAATCAACACCGATACCTTATTAGTAACAATGGCTGACTTGCGCGGTCAATTCTTGCAAGGTGAACTTAATGCTGATTTTACCTTAGAGGCATTAACCTTTGCGAATTCGGCTCAATTGGAGATTCAAGGTATGAATTTAGGCGTAAAAGGACCTGCGGATGTAACCATCTCGGCCCCCAATGTAAGCGCCGACATTGATACACAACAAGCTAACATGCCGCGTTTGGACATTAAGGTAGGCTCATTTCAGGGCCAGTTGACAGACTTAAAGGCGCGCAATTTCATTGATGCACCAAGTGCATCGGGTGCCTTGTCAGTTCCCGCGTTTAATGCCGCTAGACTATTGAAAGAATTTGATGTTGACTATCAAACCACAGACGCTGATGTTTTGAAGAATGTTGCCTTGACAGCGCAATTTAGTGGCGACCTTGAAAAAGTCGAAGTTAAAAACCTGGTATTTAGCTTGGACGACAGTGAGCTAAAGGGCTCGGCATCAGTAAGAAATTTTGATAACCCAGTTGTGCATTTTAACCTTAATTTGGACCGGCTTAATGTTGATCGTTATCTACCTCCCACTGTTGAAGGTGAGGAAGAAGAAGTCAGTGGTGGTGAGGCTTTAGCCGTGCCGATGGCGGCGTTTCAATTGATGCAAGCTAATGGCCAATTTAAAGCACAACAATTAATCTCTGGTGGCGTTGAACTTAATAATATTGATGTTCAAGTACGCTCGACGCCGGGCAATGTCACCATTACACCCACCGCGTCACTGTACGATGGCTCGTTAGCCGGGCAAATTGCGTTTAGTGAGCAGCAAGGCACTTCGCAGCTTAAGATCAAGAATGAGGTCGATTTAGTTCAATTAGGAAAATTGCTCAACGCGGCTGAAGTGACCGATCAGCTATCGGGTATTGGCAGCCTTTTGGTTGATTTGGTGGTCACTGAAACCGGTGGCGTGCAAACTAACAATGGGGTCATTAAATTACAGGCTAAAAATGGCGCGATTCAAGGGGTGGATATTAAAGGCATGATTGACAGCGCCTACGCACAATATCAGTCATTCAAAGGTCGAGAGCCGAGTGAAAATGAAGGCAGTGGCAAAGCAAAGTCAGGCGATGAAACGCGGTTTGCCGAATTGTTGGGCACGTTTAACGTAAAAAACAACGTGATTACTAACGACGATTTTTCCATGAAAGCGCCCTTATTTAGAGTGGGCGGTGAGGGTACGATTGACATCGAAAAACAAGTATTAGACTACTTAGTCGAGGTAAAGCTGGTTGCTTCAACCAATGGCCAAGGCGGTGAAGCCATCGATAAGTTGGCTGGCATACCGATCCCCATCCGCTTTACTGGCAGCCTTACGGAACCCAATTATTCGATTGATTTTAAACGCATTTATAAGGCTTTGTTTGCAAAAGAAGTTAAGCGTAAAAAAGGCGAGTTGTTGCAGGAAAAATTAGGCATCGAAGGCGGTGAGGATCTGTCAACTAAAGACGTACTCAGAGGTTTTTTGAGTAATACAATCGATAAAAAACTGAACAAAGGTAAAGAGAAGCCCGCCGAGAGCATCAGCGAGCAACCCGGGCAGGAACGTCCATTACGCGAACAGTCGGATAAGGTTGCTAACTCAGAGTCCTCCTCCAACACTGAAACGCCAGAACAAAAAAAGCAATCGGAAAAAGACAAATTAAAAGACGAAGTCAAAAACAGACTGTTGGACGGGCTGTTTGGCAGGTAGGTTTGAGAAGTAATTTAGGCGCCCACAAAAATTGTGAGTATAATTGCGCTCATTACAGACTTCCTTGGCGCATGACATCATGACTGACTACATTATTGCTCCATCAATCCTTTCAGCCAATTTTGCCAAACTGGGTGACGAGGTTGATGATGTTATTGCCGCTGGGGCAGACTGGGTTCATTTTGATGTGATGGACAACCATTACGTGCCAAACCTCACTATTGGCCCTATGGTTTGCCAAGCCTTGCGCGATCACGGTGTAACCGCACCAATAGACGTGCATTTGATGGTGGAACCGGTTGATCGCATCATTCCTGACTTTGCTAAAGCGGGTGCCACTGTAATTACTTTCCACCCTGAGGCAAGTCGTCATGTTGACCGCAGTTTGCAGTTGATTAAAGATGAGGGCTGCAAGGCCGGTTTGGTATTCAACCCTGCGACCCCTTTAACAATGTTGGAGTGGGCGATTGATAAAGTGGATATGATTTTGCTGATGTCAGTCAACCCAGGGTTTGGTGGACAATCGTTTATTCCCTATATCAAAGATAAAATCGTTGAGGCGCGAAAGATCATCGATGCCAGTGGGCGAGACATCCGCTTAGAAATAGACGGAGGCGTTAAAGCAAACAATATTGGCGAACTTGCGGCGTTGGGGGCGGATACTTTTGTGGCGGGGTCGGCCATATTCAATCAAAGTGATTATTCCCATGTGATCAGCGAAATGCGTGCAAATATAGCGAGTTCCACCGCGTAGGCGATGTTTTATAGCTCAATAACAAACATTTCCTTGACCTAGCCTATAAGCTCAGCAATCATACAGTGACCGAGGCCTAAACCCTCTTCTATCTAATGCAATATTACTTAAGACTAAAAAATTCAACTTGTTGGCGACGCTGGCGAAGCCAGTGATTCCCTGGCTGTGTGTTTAACTTTAATGAATCAGCTTTCAATAAAAGTTTAACGAATTAAATACACAACTCGTTCTTGAATATTAAGTCTTAGAGTCAGTTAACCATTTTAATGCGTTTGAAATGCAATCGGTTAACCACTAATCACAGTAAAAACATATTGCTATGTCATCAAACCATCATTCAGTGCCATCACCCGACTTTGTACCATCTGATTTTTCATCTGCGTTGATAACTCAGCTTAATAATCAAGCCGACTTTGACGCTTGTTCCGCTTCATTAAAAGATCAGGGGTTTACGCACATTCCGATGGTGCGTGAAACGCTTGCCGACCTTGATACCCCGGTGAGTACTTACTTAAAACTCGCTGATCGCCCTTATACGTACTTATTTGAGTCCGTTCAAGGGGGAGATAAGTGGGGGCGGTATTCGATTATCGGTTTGAACTGTCGGAAGGTGATCAAGTATTTTGGCAATCAGCGCGTTATTGAAGAAGATGGCGAAATTGTCTCACGGAAGCAAGTTAATAATGCCCTGGATGACGTTAGAGAGCTGCAAGCACAATACAAAGTATACAACTACGATGGCCTGCCTGACATGGTCGGCGGTTTGGTTGGGTATTTTGGTTACGAAACCATCGCTTATATTGAAAAGAAGCTGGACCTAGAGCATAAACATGATGACATAGGCGCCCCCGACATTCTTCTCATGGAGTCGTTTAATGTGTTGGTGTTTGATAACCTTGCTGGGCGCATTTTTATTGTCACGATTGCAAGCCTTGATAACCCCAATGCTTACGATGATGCACAAACCCAGCTAGATCGTTGTGTTAACGGTTTGGGCCGCCGTTTTGCCGCGCCAAAGTCGGTTGATAATAAGACCGTTGTGGGCGAAGACGATTATCACTTTCACTTTCAGAAAGCCGACTTTGAGGCCGCCGTAGAGCGCTGTCGAGAATACATTCGTGCGGGCGATATTATGCAGGTTGTGCTTTCCCAGCGATTGTCAACCAAATTTGATGCTGCGCCAATCGATCTATATCGTGCCTTGCGAACAATTAATCCGTCGCCCTATATGTACTTTTTAAATCTGGGCGATTTTCAGGTGGTAGGCTCTTCCCCAGAGATTTTAGTGCGGATGGAAGAGGGGACGGTTACGGTGCGACCAATCGCGGGCACGCGCAAGCGTGGCTTAACTCCGGAACAAGATATGGCTTTGGAGCGTGAGTTACTCAATGACGATAAAGAGTTAGCTGAACATTTAATGCTGATCGACTTAGGGCGCAATGACGTAGGTCGAATCGCGGATACGGGTTCGGTCGAACTCACGGATAAGATGATCATTGAACGCTACTCTCACGTGATGCACATTGTGTCGAACGTGGAAGGTCGTGTTAATCAAGGTTTGGATGCCATTGACGTGTTAAAAGCCACATTCCCAGCGGGCACCGTGAGTGGGGCTCCGAAGATTCGTGCCATGGAAATTATTCATGAGCTTGAGCCAATAAAGCGTGGTGTTTACAGCGGGGCGGTGGGCTATCTGGGCTGGAATGGTAATATGGATACGGCCATTGCCATTCGCACAGCAGTGATTAAAGATGGCGTATTATCCACGCAAGCTGGCGCCGGCATTGTGGCCGACTCGGTGCCAAGATATGAATGGAAAGAAACCATTAATAAGGCGCGTGCTATGGTCAAAGCGGTCGAGCTGGCCACCACTGGTTTTGGCTTTAATGCTCAATCAACGCAGAGCAGTCAGTCCAGCGCTAACTCGCAAACTAAACCGAACACTGACTCAAAGAACAAGCAACACAGTAATACAGGAGCAGAGCAATGTTAATCATGATTGATAATTACGACTCCTTTACATATAACTTGGTGCAGTACTTGGGGGAGTTAGGCGAACAAGTAAAAACTTTTCGGAATGACGAAATCACCATTAAAGAAATTGAAGCCTTAGCACCGGACCGCATCATGGTGTCCCCTGGGCCGTGTACGCCCAATGAGGCCGGTATCTCGTTGGCGGTAATAGAACACTTTAAAGGTAAATTGCCTTTGATGGGGGTTTGCTTAGGTCATCAAAGTATTGGCCAAGCCTTTGGGGGTAACGTCATTGGTGCCAAAGAAATTATGCACGGCAAGACGTCAAAAATTGAACACACGGATTCCGGCGTGTTTAGTGGTTTAGAAAATCCGTTTACGGTTACGCGTTATCATTCTTTGGTGGTCGAACGTGATTCCTTGCCTGATTGTTTAGAGATCACCGCATGGACAGAAGATGGCGAAATTATGGGCTTAAGGCACAAAGAACTGGCCGTAGAGGGCGTGCAATTTCACCCAGAGTCAATTTTGACCGAACACGGTCATGCGTTGCTGCAAAATTTTTTAAACACAAACTTGGATAGATCACCTTCTTAAGTCAATGAGAGAGGCTAAGTAAGAATGAAGATTCAACACGCCATTGCGCGACTATTAGATCGCAATGATTTAAGCCATGCTGAGATGCAAGCCGTAATGCAGCAGATTATGACTGGTGAATGCACCGACGCACAAATAGGCGGTTTGCTCATTGCTTTGCGCATGAAGGGAGAGACCGTTGATGAAATTACCGCCGCGGCACAAGTCATGATTTCATTGGCCAGTCGTGTGCTAGTGACGGCCGAGCCTCTGATTGACATTGTTGGTACCGGGGGCGATGGCACCAGCACGTTTAATGTGTCGACCGCGGCATCGTTTGTGGCGGCTGGCGCTGGCGCCAAGGTAGCAAAACACGGTAATCGCTCGGTGTCTAGTAAATCGGGTAGTGCCGATTTACTAGAGCAAGCGGGCGCTAATTTAGCGTTGGCCAGTGAGCAAGTAGCCCATGTTATAGAGCAGGCCGGTGTTGGCTTTATGTTTGCGCCTATGCATCACAGCGCAATGAAACACGCAATAGGGCCACGTAAAGAGATGGCTGCCCGCACTGTTTTTAATGTGCTTGGGCCGCTAACTAATCCAGCCAGGGTTAAGCGACAAGTTGTTGGCGTGTTTGCCTTAGAGTTGACCGAAACATTGGCAAATGTCTTTCGTAAACTTGGCAGTGAACACACGCTGGTGGTGCATTCTGATGACGGCATGGACGAAATCAGTATCGGCGCACCCACCACAATCAGTGAGCTAAAAGAAGGGGTGATTAATACGTACAAAGTCACGCCCGAACAATTTGGTTTAAAGACTACCGATATCAGCAAAATAGTAGTCTCAACCCCCTCTGAGTCATTGATGTTGATTGATGCTGTGTTGGCCGGTAATCACGGGCCGGCGCGTGATATTGTCTTATTGAACGCCGGAGCCGCCATTTACGTGGCCGGTATAACGCGGTCATTGATGGACGGTGTGGCCAGTGCGGCGAAGTCCATTGATTCGGGCGCTGCACTGGCGGCGAAGCAGGCATACGTTAACGCTACTAACGCCACCAGTGAGGTCTCGTAACATGCATGCGGTAATGAAGACAGGTTCTGATGTGCTGGATAAAATCATGGCACATAAAGCGGAAGAAGTGGCGTTTAATAAACGCCGATTTACCTTAGCCGATATCAGTGCCAAAGCAGGGGACACTGAATCCGCTCGAGGGTTTGTAGACGCTTTGCGAGCCTCGCTGAAAGCTGAGCGTTCAGCCGTGATTGCCGAGGTGAAAAAAGCCAGTCCCAGTAAAGGTATTATTCGGACTGATTTTCATCCGGCACGGATAGCGAAAAGCTATCAACAACACGGTGCCAGCTGTCTGTCGGTGTTAACCGACAATGAATTTTTTAAAGGCCATGCCGAGCATTTCTCTCAAGCTCGCCAAGCATGCACGCTGCCAATGTTGCGCAAAGATTTCATGCTTAACGATTACCAAGTATTTGAAGCCAGGGCCATGGGTGCGGACTGCATTTTATTGATCGTGGCTGCGTTGGAAGACGGTTTGATGCAAGATTTGGCTGGCCGCGCGCAAGAGCTTGGTATGGATGTTTTAGTGGAAGTGCATAATGAAGTCGAACTGGAACGCGGTTTGCAATTGGCAATGCCCATGATTGGCATCAATAACCGTAATTTGCGTAATTTCGAAACTTCCTTGCACACCACCATCGATCTGTTGAGCAGCATCCCTGACGAGACCATCGTGGTCACTGAGAGCGGCATACACACGGCAAGTGATGTTCAGTTAATGCGCCAACATCGGGTTAATACGTTTTTAGTAGGCGAAGCCTTTATGCGTGCTGATGACCCCGGAGAAAAGCTCAGTAAATTGTTTTCTTAATGCAGGTTAATCGCAGTTGAACGTCTCTGGCGTTAATATTCGCTATATATAATTTACTCATTCTATTGCAACACAGGTGCTGGTATGAAAGTCACAGTCGAACTTCAGAAAAACGTACACTTTAAAGGTGTGTCGGGTACGGGTCACGAGATATCAATGGATGGGCCGCCTGACTTCGGGGGAGAAAACAACGGTGCGCGACCAATGGAGACATTGTTGATTGGCATGGGGGGATGTGCTTCTTTTGATGTGGTGCATATCTTGCGGAAACGCCGCCTTGATGTCAGTGATTGTGTGGCGGAAATTGAAGCCGAACGCGCTGAAACCGAACCCAAAGTCTTCACCAAGATTCATCTACACTTTAAAGTATCAGGTGCAAAATTGACCGAGAAAGCGGTTGGTAAAGCAGTTGAGTTGTCTGCCGAAAAATACTGCTCTGCGTCTATAATGCTTGGCAAAACCGCTGATATAACTCACTCGTTTGAGATCATGGATTAATCGCCGAATTTAAACTTTAACACTGTTAAAAAGACATTAGAGAATTTAAGAAATGAGTTTACCTCGCCCCAAACACGCTGGCATGCGCCATGTTGCTCTTAATGTGATCGACTTGCCATTGGTTGAGTCGTTTTACGTAGATTTACTGGGCTTCGAAGTTGAATGGCGCCCGGATTCCGACAACGTTTATCTTTGCAGTGGCGCGGACAACCTTGCGCTGCACGTGGTTGAAAACACCGGTGGTGCGGCCCAAACATTAGCGCATACTGGCATCATTGTGGATGACATTAATGTCGTGGATGATTGGTATGCATACCTGGTCGAGAATCAAGTCAAAATGGCATCGCAGCCTAGAACGCACCGTGATGGTGCAAGAAGTTTCTACTGTTATGACCCAGAAAGCACGGTGGTGCAGGTGATTTTTCACCCGCCCATCTCCCAAGGTGCGCCTGATTAGGGCACGTCAAGTATTTGTCTAAAGTAAATACGATTAAAAAAGACAACTGAACCCCTGCGCCTTATCAAACTTGAAGGCCTTGTTGGCTCATCGCCCTTACTGGCAGCTAGTACACACTCCGTGTACTTCAATCACCGGCTGTACGCGCTTAAACCCCAATTCTTCTGCGTCCATTCTCAAAGCCTCGGTCACGGCCGAGCTATTAAGCTCCGCGATGTGCCCGCATTGCGTGCAAATATAAAATTGACATTCGTGATGCGCCCCTGGCGAAGGGCAACCAATGTAGGCGTTTAACGACTCCACACGGTGTACTAGTTTTGCGGCAACTAAAAAATCCAACGCTCTGTAAGCCGTCGGCGGGGAAGGTTTATGACCCGCTTCTTGCAATTTTTGCAACACATCGTAAGCACCGATGGGGTTGTGAGACATCCAAATAATCTCCAAAACTTGTTGACGAATGGTCGTAAGTCGTAGGCCTTGGCGTTTGCATTCAGCCGCTGCTGCTTCCATGGCTTGGTTCTGGCAATGGCTGTGATCATGGCGGCCATGAAAAGGAGAAATTACGCGTTCCTTTTTACTCATATTGTTGTTAATGGAGTGTGTCCATTGTAAGTTTTCATGGGTTAACGTTCATACTATTCAGTTGTATTGACGCTGCGATATTAAATGCAAAACTGATTCAATTCTTTTGGTGCGGGCAACTCTTTTTTCCATGCGATGCAGCGTTTTTGTTGTAATACGCCAAATCGTCGCACCCAAGCGCGCTTTTGTTTTAGTTCTAGCCTGGCATTTTTTGCGGCATTATCGTCTGAATAATTACCATAAAGAATATACGTCCATATGACACCCTCACTTGAACGGGTAGTAAAGAGGCGTAAATCGGCCGAATCTTTAAATGGTAACGATTCCACAAAACGTCTGGTTGACTCAGGGTTACTAAAGCTGGCTAACTGCAAGGCGTAATGTGTTTTTTCTTGATCAAACAACCATTCGTTATTATCCAGCTTGTGAGCGAACGCATCTAATGCATTCTGCCCGTTGTTTTCTGGCTTTGTTTCTTCGCGAGCATACGCCTCAGTAGTCCCAATGGGCTTACCTAATGAGGCTCTCAAATCGTCGGTTTTCACCCATCCCCTAAAACGTTTGGGTGACATCACGCGGTACCAATCGCCTCGTTCATCTAACATTTCAACACGCTCACCTTTATTGAGCCGGCCAACCACACTGCCAGTGGTAACTAAAGGCACGGAACGTGCATTCACTGAGCTACCAGTAATGGTGCCGTATTGGCCATCGCTACGAATAAAATTTTTACTCACCCAGACAGGAAAGCCGGCACGGCTATTAACCACTGACCATGGCGTGTCCTCACTCACCAGTTCCAAGCCGTCAGCATTATCCAAAATAGTAATTAAGACACTGCGCACAGACGGGTTAGTGAAAATTGCTATGGGGCTGTTCAGTGCTGAGTTCGGTTGTTGTCCAGACGTTTGCTCAGTCTCTTGAGCCGTATCCGCGTTCTTTAAGTTTAGCGCGGCATCAGATTTTAGGGTATCCAAAGGCAGAGTCGTAGCTACCTCATCCACATTTTGACTGGTCGGTTGCTTTTCTTCTGTTTTTTCAAGCAATGCGGAGCCACTTTGTTGTTCTGTTTGAGAAGGCTGAGTTACCTTAGCAATAGACTCTTGGTCCCACCAGCCGAGCTGTTTCAAAATTTCAGTGGATTTGGGTTCGTTATTTTGTGAGGCGCGTTCAAACCAAAGCTTCGCTTGTTGTAGGTCTTTTTGTAAGCCAATACCCAAATAGTACGCTCGACCCACATTAAATTGAGCTAAGGGGTGCTGTTGAGCGGCGGCCTTTAGCCACCAGTGCATGGCCGAATTTTCATCGCGCTTAACGCCCGTTCCTGTTAGGTATTGATGACCTAGGTTGTACTGAGCAAGGACATGACCTTGCCTGGCTGCCTGAGTATACCAATACGAGGCTTGTTCATTGTCAGGCGGCCCGAATTGGTCATTGGCAAACAACACGCCGACTTTAAATTGAGCATCTCGGTCACCCTCGTATGCTCTGAGCATCCATTTGTCTAACTCTTTCTGAAACTCCGATTTAAGGTCTGCTGACTCTGCGTTTATGTCAAAGTCGGTTTGCGCGGCAGCGGGTTGCGTTGTAAGCAGACTGGCTGACGTTAAAAAAAGAGCCGCCCATGTGGCGAAAATAATCGTTCGGGCATAGTTGTTGATGTTGCCGCCCTTGCCACCCCACGTAAGCAGAATGGCGCTCGCTGGTCCGCTTGTCGTGTTATGACGCTCTGCTTGATGTTCAGTCATTTTAAAACCCATTTTAGTTCTACTCAAAAATTGTAGCTTCGATACGTCTGCATACATTTATAGATTTGTTGACTAATTGTGGGTTGGATTGGGTATCTATTAGTCAGACGTGATCATATCATTTCGCAACGAAATTAGCATTTATGCTCTGTTCATCTTATCCGTTGCAAAAAGCGCTTGCTCGTAAGGCTGTATATACGACACATTTTAAGCGCTTACAGGGCCATATTTTCGTGCGTTAAAATTCTTCAATCGAAACTCAACAAAGTTCTTGCGATTTTTCGTCATACCCATTATCTTTGGGTTCGTTCGCAGGTAAACCACTACATATAGTGTTTTTTGAGGTGGTCTGTTGATGAAGGTGACGATAATGAAAAGTAAAAAGCAAGCAAAAACAAGCGTTTTGCCATACATCCTTCTTAAACTGGATGGTGTGTGGAAGGCAGTGCCACTTTTTTGATATTGTATGTGGCCTTTGGGTCGCTTCTGGTAAATAGTGGTTGCTTTAATCGCTTTGGTATTTGATTGCGTTAGCTGTGCATTAATTTAAAAAGAGTGCTGGATTAAAAGCACATTGGGTTGTTTAAAGAAAGTACGCATAATTTATGCACGTCAGTAGAACGTGTGTGTTAAACCGTGCGTGAACAAGCCAAGTCTGACTAGAAGGTCAGCAATGAGAGTGAGCAACACTTACGTGTGATGTTTTAAGTGTTACTTAGTCATCTAAGCCATTTAAGTCATTGACTTAATTTACGTAATAGTTATTAACACCTCACCAGCCTGTTCCCGGCTGGTAATAAATGGAACACAAAACTACTTTCGCCTCTGCAAAAGAAGAGATACACGCAGGGTGTGGGTAAATAACAACTACCACAAACATTCCAAAGTCGAGGAACCTAACCATGGGCAAACCTGTTGAAGAACTCAACGTCGTTACTCAAACACTATCCGTTGCTACGAGCAAAGGCGGGGAGAAAAAGTTGAAGCAAATGGGGCTTCAATCTACTTCAGAAGACATCTGGGACAAAAAATACCGCTTAAAAGACAAAGCAGGAAAAGAAGTTGACGTTACCACTCAAGACACACTTGAGCGCGTTGCCTCAGCGCTTTCTGGTGTGGAAGTAACCGACGAGTTGCGCGAGCATTGGTATGAGCGCTTTGTCTGGGCGTTGGAAAATGGCGCTTTACCCGCGGGCCGCATTATTTCCAATGCTGGCGCGCAAGCTTACAAGCCAGCCACGTCAACCATTAACTGTACGGTGTCTGGCACCATCACAGACTCAATGGACGACATCCTAAATAAGAATCACGAAGCCGGTATGACACTAAAAGCGGGCTGCGGTATAGGGTATGAATTTTCAACGTTACGACCTAAAGGCGCGTATGTTTCAGGGGCGGGTGCTTACACATCAGGCCCATTGTCGTTTATGGATATCTTCGACAAAATGTGTTTTACGGTTTCATCGGCGGGTGGGCGGCGCGGTGCGCAAATGGCCACGTTTGATGTCAGCCATCCTGACGTAGAAGAATTTATTCGTGCCAAACGCGAAGACGGTCGATTGCGCCAGTTCAATCTGTCGTTATTAATCACCTCCGAGTTTATTGAGGCGGTTAAAAATGACACGGATTGGTCGTTGTCGTTCCCCATTACCGAAAAAGAAGCGAAAGAAGACGGCATTGACGTTTACACTTCATCTGAAATCATGTGGCGACGTTACCCTGCGGACAACGGCTATGTGAAAAACGATCAAGGGTTAACCGCCTGTAAAGTCTACAAAACGATCCCTGCGAATCGATTGTGGAACATGATCATGACTTCAACCTACGATTTCGCCGAGCCAGGCTTTATCCTGATCGACGAAGTTAACAACAAGAACAACAATTGGTTTGTAGAAAACATTCGTGCTACTAATCCGTGCGGCGAACAACCTTTGCCACCATACGGCAGTTGTCTGTTGGGTTCGGTTAATCTCACCAAGTTTGTGCTTGACCCATTTTCAGAAGAGGCCCGTTTTGATTGGGATAAATACCGTGAAGTTGTAGGTGTGTTTACACGCATGCTTGATAATGTGGTTGAAATCAATGGGTTGCCGTTAGGCGGCCAACGTGCTGAAATTGAACGTAAACGCCGCCATGGAATGGGCTTTTTAGGCCTAGGTTCAACCGTTACGATGTTGGGCATGACCTACGGCGATGAACCTTCAATTGAGTTCACTGAGAGCATTGCTCGTGAAATGGCCATGTCGGGTTGGAATCAAGCATTAGCGCTGGCGAAAGAAAAGGGGGCCGCGCCCATCATGCAAGAAATCTTCACGGTTAACGAAGAAATGTTGAGTCTGCGACCAGAAATGGCGCAAGACGGCTACGCCATTGGCGACTCTGTATCGGGAGCTGAATTGCACGCAAAATACAGCCGTTATATGCAGCAAATTGGTGAAATCGACCCAGAGTTAATTGAAGAGTTATCTAAAGTTGGCGCGCGTTTTTCACACCACAGTTCTATTGCACCTACTGGCACCATTTCACTTTCAATGGCGAATAATGCCAGCAACGGTATTGAACCAAGTTTTGCGCACCACTATTCGCGCAACGTCATTCGCGAAGGTCGTAAGACCAAAGAAAAAGTCGATGTGTTCTCGTATGAGCTGTTGGCTTACCGCGAAGTGGTTAATGCCAACGCCATGCCGTATTCGGAAAATCCAGAAGAACAGTTGCCCGAAAACTTTGTAACCTCGGACTCCATCACACCAAAGCAACACGTGGATATTCAAGCCGCAGCACAAAAATGGGTGGACTCTAGTATTTCGAAAACCGCCAACGTGCCAACAGACTACCCGTACGAAGATTTTAAAGACATTTATATGTACGCGTATGATAAAGGCTTAAAAGGATGCACCACATTTCGCTTTAACCCAGAAGCATTTCAAGGCGTTCTGGTGAAAGAAGACGACTTGGAAAACACCATTTACCAATTCACCTTAGAAGACGGCAGCACAATGGAGCTAAAAGGCAACGAAGAAGTGGAGTACGACGGTGAGACGCATACGGCGGCAAATCTCTTCGATGCTTTGAAAGAAGGCTATTACGGGAAGTTTTAATTTGGTCGGTTCATTTTCCATTATTCTCCGTCTAGCCTGATAAAAAAAACGGCCCTCACAAAATGGCACCGTAGGCCCTTAGAAATGGGTGACTGTTTTTTCTGTTGCAGTCACCCATTATCATTTTCATTATGTGTGGACGTAATGAAATGCTGATTTGTTTTTTTACTTTCGTAAACCACGCTCATTTAGGGTGATCGAGTATGTTTGTAGGCCATTACTGCGCTGCAATTTTAACCAAGGCGCTATCGCCTAGGATTCCGTTTTGGTTACTCATTGTGGCCGCACAATTTGTTGATATTCTTTGGGCGATATTTATCGTTACAGGAGTTGAGCAAGTGAGAATTGATCCTAGTTTGTTGTCGAACCCTTTGGATCTTTTTTACATGCCTTATACGCACAGCTTGTTAGCGGCTGCATTTTGGGCTTTGATTGCTTACGGCCTGGTCAGAACTTCATCGAAATTTAACCTAAGCCACAGAGAATGCTTTTTTATAGCATTGGTTGTTGTATCTCATTGGTTCTTTGACCTCGTTGTTCATAGGCCTGATTTACAACTTGTTGAGGGTACTAAGGTTGGGCTTGGTTTGTGGAATTACCCTTTAATAGCGTTGGCTCTCGAGTTGGGTTTGGTGGTCGCTTCAATTAGCTATTTGATTATGAAGCAATCTGGCTCTGGGATGCTTAAGTCATACCTCGTTTCTTTTGCGGCTCTGTTGGTTTTAATACAATTGTCGTCATTTCTAATATTGCCTGAGACGGTTAATGAATTATCTATCATGACACTATCTACGTATTTAGGTTTGCCTTTTATTGGCCTAGTGATCGAATCTAAGTCGCGTAATTAGGGGGCGTTGTCAGATTTAGGTCATGCGAAATTATTTTTGTTTGTAAGTTTAATTACCCAATACCCTGACAACAATTAAAGGACGTTTAGGTGGTAAAAATAGCTGTTTAAAACAACAGTGGTTTGATATAATTACGCTCATTAAGTGACTTCCTATCAGTATCATGCTGAGCCACTTAATGCGGAGATTTTCCCATGCTGAGTACCTGTTGATACGGCCATCTTTATTTAGCTCACACATGCTGGTCATTTGTTGAATTAATGTGTGATTTTCACTGAATTCGTTGGTCTTTCAATGCTTGCCTCAAGTGGTGTTTCACCATTATTTTCAATATGCATAGAGCGTTAAAGCTGATGATTATCATCGCATTAGGGTCACTTATGCTTGGTTTTAGTTGCTTTCCCCGTGCCTCATAAACTCTGGTCACCCCCTCTTTGTGGCCTCTAACAAAATTAAGTTCCCATGAATAAACCTTTAGATAAAAATTTCAGATCAAGGTATCCCATAAACTGTACTAACTCATCTTCCAGGTGGTTATCTCGAGGATTTGAGGAATTGCTCTATGAGTACACCTCAGTTTCGAACAATGCGCTTGAATATCATTATGACACTTTGATTGTCGGCAGTGGTTATGGTGGCGCAATCGCTGCGGCAGAACTGGCTGGTTACGAGTTAAATGGACAGCCGCAGTCAGTATGCGTGCTTGAGCGTGGCCGTGAATATTTACCCGGCATGTTTCCAGCATCGATGACCGATATGCCCACGGCTGTGCGTTTTTCCGGCCCCAGTGATCAGGAAGCGCATGGTGAGAAAGAAGCGCTCTTTGATGTTCGTATTGGTGAAGACGTGTCCGCTGTATTGGGTAGCGGTTTAGGGGGAGGTTCGCTTATTAATGCGGGTGTTATGGAAGTGCCTAGGCGTGAGGTCTTTTCAAAGGGTTGGCCTGATGAATTCAAGCAAGATTTAACCGACTACTATGAACGAGCTAAAATCATGCTAGGCGCAGCAGACCAAGAAGGCCTCAATACGATTAAGCGACATTTTAAAAAGCCACCTCTTAAATATCAGGTGATGAGAGACTTGGCTGAGAAAAATAAACAAGAAGTAAAGTTCCGAGATGCCGCCATAACAGTATCGATGGAGGATAAAAAAAATGACGCAGGTATCAGCTTAAAAGCCTGTAATTTTTGCGGTGATTGTGCATCAGGGTGTAACTACCAAGCGAAAGAGTCACTGGATACTAACTTACTAGTGACGGCCGTAAAAAAGGGGGCACATGTTTTTACTGGCGCGACCGTACATAAATTTGAGAAACATGAAAATGGATGGTTGGTGTATGTGACTCATACAGAAAAACGGCTTAGAAGGCGTCAAAAAGAACCGACCGTCTTAAAAGTTAAAAACCTGATTATCTCAGCGGGTACTTACGGTTCAACTGAAATACTGATGCGGTCTCAAAGCGAATCACTGAAATTTTCCGATCGATTGGGTGAAAATTACTCGGCTAATGGGGATATGCTTGCTACTGGGACCAGCAGCAATGAAGAAACGGTAGTAAATGCAGTAGCACGTAATTCTAAGCCTGCCAATACGCGTGAGATAGGTCCAACCTGCACGACCGTTATTGAAGCGATGTGTGATGAAAATCAAGAGCCTCTACTCATCGAAGAGCTTGGTATTCCAGCGTCGTTGAAGTTTATATTCGAGGAGTTGGTAACCACAACCAATTCAATGTCCCGGCTTGTGACTCGAGATAAAAGTTTCCAAAGGAATGGCGTACCCTTAAAAGATCATTTTGCTGTCGACGATGATCAGATTGATAGAACCGTGGTTTATGCTGTGATGGGGGATGACAATGCCGACGGAAAATTACAATTAAATGCAGATAAAGACGATTTGTATAGTGATGGCACGTTAAACACAAAATGGCCTGAAGTTCGAAATAAACGTATTTTTTCTAAACAATTAAATAAGTTAGAGACGCTAACCAAAGGCAGCAATCTTGAAGGCAACATTTCATCTTTGTGGCAATACCTACCTAAGTCGATGATTTTTTTAACCAACAACGAGAAGGGTCCCGTGCTTACCGTTCACCCATTGGGCGGGTGTGCGATGGGGGCAAATAGTAAGGACGGTGTTGTTGATCATCGTGGGCGCGTTTTTGATGGCAAGGGTCAAAGCCATGAAACTCATCCAGGCCTACTTGTCTTGGATGGTGCAATTATCCCAAGCGCGTTAGGTGTTAACCCGGCACTAACGATTGCAGTGCTTGCCTTGCGGGCTATTGAAGGCGTGCGTCAAGATTGGGGGTTAACAAGAGGCAGCGAGTATGAAAACAGTGTAAGTGTAGGTAATCGACCGATATTAGATAAAGCTTACCCTTTGTACGGGATGACGGCTAAAGAAGCACTAGAAGAAGATCATGTTCCTACAGAAATTCAAATCATTGAACGAACCGTTGGCGAGGTCTGGCTGAAATCGTTCAATGATAAACCTAGGCCGTGGATATTTGAGATAACTTTATCGTTCGAAAATAAGGATGTGATGGAGTTGGCAAAGATGAAGAGCGCGGATTTACTTGTGGCTAAGGAATGTCTCGATACCGGAGTGAAGAGTGAGTTGCGAATTTATCAACCGCATGAATGGAAACGTATAAAGCAAAGTGGGCTACGTGGAAATCGATTGGAATTGGCGTTGGAGAAAACGGCGGACGCAACAATCCCGTTGTCAGGACGATTGAGTGTGATGCAACTAAGACGTTCAAGTTCGTTTGGAAGAACAGCAAGGGCGCTCTATGCATGGGTATTGAATCGAGGTTTACGTGATACATGGCAGGCACTTAAAGAAGACAAAGGCGTTAGCGCTGACTCTCAAGACGCTAAAAAAAACACGTTAAGTATTATTTGCCAAGGAATAACGAACGCAATTAAACTGGCTTCTCATGCCGGTGAGGCACGATCCTTAGACTATGAGTTAGTGTTGGGTAAAGCGGCCTATAAGCAACCCCATACACCGTTAAAAAGCATTCTTGATACCAGTGAGAACGCTCAAATAAAGGGCAGTAAAGTGCTTACTTATAAACGTGCTTCAAACCCTTTGCGTCAATTAATGGATATGACGTTAACCGACTTTCCTGGTTTGTACAGCGGGGGGAAACAGACGGCTGTCTTGAGTTTGGATGTTGGCTTTCTGGCTCATATTGCCGTGCCCTTACTCAGAGTAGTGAAACATCGGGACTTGTCTGCTTCAACATTAGATTTTATTTCGTTGGCGTTGTACTTTTTCAGGGCCATTATTTCAATTCACCTGTGGAGTTTTCGACTACCCGATAGCTATGTCGAAAAGCCGTCATACGGAACGTTGCCAGTTCCGTTAGACGGGTTGCCGCAACCTCAAAGAATACCGCTGACTGTTTCGTATACCGAGCAAGACGAAGCAGTTCAAATATTGCTTACACGCTACAAAGGAAAGAGCGAAGCTAGTAAGCCTCTTGTGTTGTTTCACGGATTTAGCACGGGCGGAAATACATTTGCTCATCCAGCTTTAGAGCCCAGTTTCGCTGAATACATGTGGCATAAAGGGCATGATATATGGATTGTTGAGTTACGCACCAGTCACGCCCTAGAGACGGCTAGTAAGCAATGGTCTTTTGAGACCGTTGCCTATGAAGATATGCCTGTTGCCATTGATTATATCTATCAAGCGACAGGAGGCCAGCGTTGCAACGTTGTGGCTCACTGTATGGGGGCAACAACGATGATCATCGCTCTTTTGGCGGATAACAATCAAGCTGATGCATATCGGCACAGTGATAAAAGGCAAGCGTTGCCGGACAAGATAAACCGCCTCATAACAACTCAGGCTGGGCTGTCTATGTTTGCGAGTCCTGGCAGTCAGTTTCGATCTTATTTGTTTGATCTATACTGGCGCGTATTACCGATGGATCAATACCAATACAATACGGATAAAAAGTCCAATGTGAGCGATTCCTTGCTTGACCGATTGTTGGCGGTATTGCCTTATAAAAACAAGGAGTTTATTCGAAAAAATCCGCTAACACCTTGGAAGGTAGCGCCATATACGAAAACTCTCCATAGGGTCGATGCGTTATTTAACCAACTATTTTCAGTGAGCCAAGTGTCGGATAATGTTTTGTGCCATTTGGACGATTTTTTTGGTGATTTTAATATGGAGACTTTAGGCAAAACCATACACTTTGCCAAAGCAGGAAGCGTGACGGACGATAATGGTCGTAATGACTTTACGTCTCCCCAAAAAATACAAAACTGTTTACGTTTTCCAATATTGCATATTCACGGAGAAGACAATGCGCTCTTTGATGTTTCTTCTGCTAAACGAACTGAGCGCCTATTACGTAGCTCACAATACCCCACCGAAGTTGAAATCTTCGAAGGCATAGGTCACCAAGATCTATGGATAGGGAAAAATTCGGTTAAGGTGTATGAGCGTGTTGAAGCGTTCCTTCAAAAACAAATAGACAGCGTATCCAGCCCACCCTTCCCAGTTTTTGAATGCCAACTGGCGTTGCCTTCATTAGGCCCAATTATTGGACATTGGAAGAATAAGACAAACATTGACTGTTTGCCCATTCTCTGCGGCAGAGACCCTTTTAACCCTAAGCCAGATTACATACTCGTTGTGCCCCTTATTAATTCAACATCAATAGGAGGAGTTCAATATCAAAATGGCAATGGCATGTTTGTAAGCCCGTTCATTAAATCGATTGCCTTTGATGAACATGGCATCTGTAACCTCTCATTGAGTTCGGCACTGTGGGAACCAAATACAACGGGTATGTTGATATTAATGTTGAGTGATATCAGTATTCGATCTCAAGCAACACCGGAGATTAATGACATTGTCTCGATGGCCGAATCTTCATTATCATCAGAACTCAAAGCAACTATAGCTAGAGAGTTAAAGAGCTATATAGAATCTCAAGCCGATGATATAAGGGCAGGCTTAATCGAGTCTGTGCCCGAAAAATACGTTAAGAGAGACTCTAATTTGTGTTTTATACACGGTAGTTGTCAGTACCCGTCTTGGGTTATTGATGGTTATATGGCTGACGATTCATATCGACGTTTGAGCAAACGCCTAGATACTCAGGCTTCAAATCAACGACCTCAATTTATGACATTAGTTGGGGATCAAATTTACGCAGACCCATCGACTGGACTTTTTGCAGAGAATGATCTCTTTGAACGTTATACCAAACCTTATGAAGTACTGTACGGTAACCAGTACGTTCGGTCTGTACGAAGGCGCTTGCCTGCGCACACAATGCTAGACGATCATGAAATTGAGACAGATTGGGAACCGATCCCTGGTGACGTAGAAAATGACCAAAATATGCGTATCGGCGTAGCATCATTTATGCGCTATCAAAATGTGTCTCAGCTTTCTAATGAAGGGCGGCTTTGGTATACATCTAAGCATAATGGTTATGCATTTTTTACGCTGGATACGCGAACTGAACGAACCCCTCGAACAGCCGCAAATATTGAGACAGCTAAACTAATTGCAGATGAGCAATATCAACATTTGACCGAATGGCTGATTAAAAATAAAGAACTAAATAAGCCCGTCTTCATTCTGTCTCCTTCTACCTTTCTGCCCAGACATGCAGTGGCTGTAGAAGGTAAGACATCGGCCGCTTCTATCAAGTCAGATGGTTGGACTGGCTACCCTGAAACACTTAATCGTTTGTTGGTATTTATTGCTGAGAATAAAATTAATAACATTGTTTTCTTATGTGGGGATGAGCATCTCTCTTGTGTATCAAAAGCGGTGATTAAGGATACCCAGATGAAAACGGCTGCCGAAATTAATATTATTATCAGTTCTGCATTCTATGCCCCTTATACATTTGCAAACTCCAGGCCATGGGATTTAGCTGCAAATGAGAGTTTTTCATTCTCTAATTTGAGTAACCCTTGTGATGGTTATAGATGTAATGTATCTACAGATTTCATTAAACATGGTGATGGCTTTTGTTTAGTTGAAGTGATGGAGAAAAAAGACCATTCAGAGGTGCATTGTGAGTTTGACCGAAGTCATGGCAATTATAAACGCGTGATCTTATTGCCAAAGAAGATAGAAAAAAATGAAGCGAATGTTGAGCAAGATTCTGATATCGAAAATTTGGTTTGCCTGTGAGGTAGACCAAATGGCTTATATTTTGGGGCTTACCCCAAAATATAAGCTGCTAAAGTAGCTTGAAGAGAGATCAGTGTTTTGTCACTTTGGCCAAAGTCTTCTTCCGAAGCGGACAAAAAAATGATGACGGGTATAGGGATGGCAAGGGCCTTTGAAATCTTACCGAGCGCGGTAAAGTTGATATTACGCTTATCCCTTTCAAGGCAGCTAATGTATGAAATAGACAAACCGCTAGAAACAGAGACATCCTCTAGCGTAAGCGATCTCTTGTGGCGCAATTTTTTTAAAGTGGAGCCTATCTTCATTCTAAACGACAAGGGCTAATGTTGAACGATTTTGAATCGCTTTTAAATAAAGTTCGACCAAATTTGCTAAGATTTTAAATCTTAAGTTTATTTTGACAAATAGTCAAACAAAAACACAACATATTGTGTTAGGATTCCGTTTCTTCGCCATATGTTGTGTGAATTGTCCCAAATTTCAGTTTCTGCTGAGAGCTTTTAAGGGCACATTTGCTAAATGTGATTGAAGGTCGATCAGCACCGCATTGCCATCATCAATGCATTAGCCTTTCTTGTTAAGTATCAATACTCAGCCAGTGAGCTTAGAAAAAGAAAAATACAGACTGAACTGCCACCTCAACCAAGCAGTTTAGTCCTTGGAGGAACCTAATATGGTTAAAAAAATTGAACGAAAAATTACAGGCTTCAAAGTAAAAACTGATGAAGTTGAACAAGAACCTATGCGTGTTGCTACGCCGGAAGAAAGCGAGCAAGAAATGAAAAAAGCCGAAGTCGTACGAATGCACGAATCGGTGCAGCGCCCAGACATGTTGGTGGGTTCTACCTACAAGGTAAAAACCCCGGTTACTGAACACGCGATGTACATCACCATCAATGACATCATCCTAAATGAAGGCACAGAACACGAGGCTCGCCGCCCGTTTGAAGTGTTCATCAACTCAAAAAACATGGATAACTTCCAATGGGTTGTAGCGCTAACACGGTTGATCTCCGCCGTGTTTCGAAAAGGAGGTGACACCACGTTTATGGTTGAAGAACTTAAAGCGGTGTTTGACCCCAAAGGCGGTTACTTCAAACCCGGCGGCATCTTTATGCCTTCTATCGTGGCTGAAATTGGCCACTGCATAGAGCGCCACATGCAAATGATTGGCATGATCAAAATAGATAACTTGGACGACCACCAGAAGGAGTTCCTGGCTAAGAAACGCGCCGAGATTGATGCCGCTCAGAGTAGCAGCTCAGCAGAAGCGAATACAGGTGACTTTCCAGAGACGGCGAGTGTTTGTGCTAAATGCTCAACTAAAGCTTTGGTTCTTATGGATGGGTGTATGACTTGTTTGAATTGCGGTGATAGTAAGTGTGGTTAAGAATATCAAAGTGTATACTTAGGCTTTAGCTCTGTTGGATGAGGCATAAGTTGATATTTGTGACCCATAAGATGATATATGTGATCCATAAGATGATATTTCCTCACTATAGCGGGAAAGTTATTTCATGCCTTTGATTATGCGTTATTCAAAGAAATCTAACTTCATAGAT
>CALJWL010000034.1 GCA_937974565.1 uncultured Arenicella sp. | reverse complement strand
CCGTACGACTGACGTAACAGGCGCTTGTGAATTGCCTGACGGCGTTGAGATGGTTATGCCTGGCGACAACATTAAGATGAACGTTGAGTTGATCGCTCCGATTGCAATGGAAGAAGGTCTTCGTTTTGCGATTCGTGAAGGTGGTCGTACTGTTGGTGCTGGCGTTGTGGCCAAAATCAACGACTAGTTGGTGTCTTTTTTCTGACTCTCTATGGTGAGAAGAATTTAAAGTGCTTGTAATGCTTAAGTGCGTTCAGCGATTGAATTCTTCCCATCCTCGATTCAGAAAAAACCACTCGAACAATGACTTTAGAAAACTAAGGTTTTTTGCGGTGGCTTGAGCTGCCAGTAGTCAAGATAGAAAACGGCTGAATTTAGTTCTTAATTTGCACGGCTTTGCGTTATTAATGCACGAAGTTGTGAATAGGGTGTATCTTTTCTTTTCAGGTTTAGGTACACTCCGCGCCCCAGCGTATGTAGAGTGCGCTTTTGGGCAGAATTTAGAGCAGATTTTCGGCTCATTTATAGTGTTTTTTTTCGGAGAACCACTGCGCCATTGATTGTGGCTTGATTTTCAATCAACCCGTGCAGAAGGCTTCCTGTTTACTTTGGATTTAGAACTTTAGATAGCTCCGAGCAAGAAGTTAGCAGTCCATGAAGAAAATATTTAATTTATACGTTAATTAATAGGTTAACTATGAGCGTTGAAAACCAAAAAATCCGCATTCGATTGAAAGCGTTCGATCACCGTATGATTGATCGTTCGGCACAAGAGATTGTTGACACTGCTAAGCGCACAGGTGCTTTGGTGTGTGGTCCGATCCCATTGCCGACTCGCGTCGAGCGTCTTACCCTTTTGCGTTCGCCTCACGTGAACAAAAAGGCTAGAGATCAATTTGAAGTGCGCACGCACAAGCGAATTGTGGATATCGTTGAGCCTACTGACAAAACTGTTGATGCGTTGATGCGTCTTGATTTGGCAGCCGGTGTGGACGTTGAAATCAAGGTTAACTAAGCCGTTTTAATCTGATCGCTGTTTGGGTGGTTAGGTTAAGCAAAGTGATGTACGCATTTTTTTGGTTTTATTTATTAAGACCCTGTACCTCTCGCAAGCTGGTTAAAAATTTAAACTTTAAAAAGAGTTGATAGAAAAATGTCACTTGGATTAATTGGACAAAAAATAGGCATGACTCGCGTCTTTCAAGAAGACGGGCGTTCAGTGCCTGTTACGGTGGTGGAAGTTGCTACTAACCGTGTCACACAAGTTAAAACGGTTGAGACCGATGGCTACGAAGCTGTGCAAGTTGCGTCAGGTGAGCGTAAAGCGAATCGCGTATCTAAAGCGTTGGCGGGCCATTATGCGAAAGCCAACGTTGCACCAGGAACTCGTTTGACTGAGTTTCGTGTTAGTGCTGCAGACGCAGAGCTAGAAGTGGGTTCTGAAATTAAAGCCGACTTATTCGAAGCGGGCCAAAAGGTTGATGTGCAGGGCACAACAATTGGTAAAGGTTTTGCTGGTGGTATGAAGCGCTGGGGGTTCGGTGGTTTGCGAGCCACTCACGGTGTTTCAATTTCTCACCGTTCACTCGGTTCTACTGGTCAGTGTCAAGACCCCGGTAAAGTCTTCAAAGGTAAGAAGATGGGTGGTCACATGGGTGCGCGTAAACGCACTCAACAGGGCCTTGAAGTGGTTCGAGTTGATGCCGAGCGCAACGTTATTTTGGTTAAAGGCTCTGTGCCTGGCTCAAAAGGCGGCAGCGTGATCATTAAACCTTCTGTTAAAGCTAAGAAGTAGGGGTTTAAATCATGGAACTAAAACAAACTAGCGGTTCAGCGTTGAGCGTGTCAGAAGCCATTTTTGGTGCTGACTATAACGAAGCGTTGATCCAT
The DNA here is from genome assembly GCA_937974565.1 of uncultured Arenicella sp. GTDB lineage: Bacteria > Pseudomonadota > Gammaproteobacteria > Arenicellales > Arenicellaceae > Arenicella. The sequence continues at coordinate 20,762 of CALJWL010000034.1, read as the reverse complement.
CAAGCCGTTGTGGCTTTTCAGGCGGGTTCTCGTCAAGGCACACGCGGCCAAAAGAATCGCTCTGCTGTATCTGGCGGTGGCGCAAAGCCATGGCGCCAAAAAGGGACGGGGCGTGCCCGTGCTGGTACTTCACGAAGCCCAATCTGGCGTGGCGGTGGTAAGACTTTTCCTGCCGTAAACCAAGACTTCTCACAAAAAATGAATCGCAAAGCGTATCGCGCTGCCATGCGTTCAATTCTTTCAGAGTTGGTTCGTCAAGAGCGCTTGATTGTGTCAGATGACTTTAAAATTTCTGAGCCAAAAACCAAGCAAGTTGTCGCTAAGATGAGCGAGCTAAAACTTGATGATGTGTTGGTGATTACTCACGAGTTTGATGAGAATTTGGAGTTGGCGTCACGCAACCTGTATCACGTTGGTGTGTTGGGCGCGGATGAAATCAACCCAGTAAGCTTGATCGGTTTCGATAACGTACTAATAACGTCTGAAGCGGTTAAGTATATTGAGGAGAAATTAGCATGAGCAGCAAGCTAACCAACGATCAATTGTTTCAAGTGCTACTTGCGCCTGTTGTGACTGAGAAAAGCACGCGTGCCGCTGAGCAAGACAGCCAAGCGGTTTTCTATGTGGCTAACTCAGCAACACGAGACGACATTAAAGCAGCCGTTGAGCTTGCTTTTGACGGTGCCGAAGTTGAGTCAGTTCGTGTTCTAAACATGAAGGGCAAGACTAAGCGCTTTGGTAAGTCTATTGGCAAGCGAAGCGATCGTAAAAAAGCATACATTCGCCTGAAAGAAGGTTCGGACATAGATTTCGCTGAATTCCAAGCTTAATGGCTTTGTAGCGGGTCTTTTATTCTCACTCTTCGTTGCGACAAGAATTTCGAATGCTCATGTGCTACAGCACACTCCGCTTCAAAATCCTTGCCGACGCCTCGATTGAAAATAAAATTTCTCGCTACAAATTCCATTAAGGAAAAATGTATTAGCTTTTAAAAGAAATAAAGAATTTTTTAAATTAGGTAATTAATAAAATGGCATTGGTAAAGTTAAAACCTACCTCACCAGGTCGCCGCGGAACGGTTCGAGTTGTTAACTCGGATCTGCACAAGGGTGAAGGCTTTAAGCCTCTTCTTGAGTCCAAGCGTGCAATCAGTGGTCGTAACAATGTAGGTCGCATCACTGTCCGTCACCGAGGTGGTGGTCATAAGCGTAAATATCGTGTTATTGATTTTCGTCGTAACAAAGACGCTATCCCTGCAAAGGTAGAGCGTTTGGAATACGACCCAAATCGTAGCGCTCATCTGGCACTGTTGTGCTATGCGGACGGCGAACGCCGTTACATTTTGGCGCCTAAAGGTTTGCAGGCCGGCGACAAAGTGATTTCTGGTATTGATGCGCCAATCGCGGTAGGTAACTGCCTGCCATTGCGCAACATTCCAGTTGGTTCTGTGGTTCACAACGTTGAGTTGAAACCCGGTAAAGGCGGTCAGTTGGCTCGCTCGGCTGGCACGTCAATTCAATTTGTGGGTAAAGAAGGAAAGTACGCTCAAATTCGCCTGCGTTCAGGCGAGATGCGTAAGGTCCTTCTTGAGTGTCGTGCCACTCTAGGAGAGGTGGGCAACTCAGAACACTCTCTGCGTAAACTTGGTAAAGCCGGTGCAAAACGCTGGCGTGGTATTCGCCCAACCGTTCGCGGTGTGGCGATGAACCCAGTAGACCACCCGCATGGTGGTGGTGAAGGTCGTACATCGGGTGGTCGTCACCCAGTGTCGCCAACGGGTGTACCAACCAAAGGTTACCGTACTCGTCACAACAAGCGCAGCGACAAGATGATTATCCGTCGCCGCAAGAAATAGGGGCTAGAGAGAGACTATGGCACGTTCAATTAAAAAAGGTCCATTCGTAGATCATCACCTATGGATAAAAGTTGAAAAGGCACGCGCAGCTAATGATCGCAAGCCTATCAAAACTTGGTCACGTCGCAGTATGATTATGCCTGAATTTGTGGGCTTGACTATTGCGGTTCATAACGGTCGTCAGCATATTCCTGTGTTGATTTCAGAAAATATGGTTGGTCACAAGTTGGGTGAATTTTCTCCAACGCGTACTTTTAAAGGCCATATTGCTGATAAGAAAGGCCGCTAGAGCGAGGTTGAGATAAATATTATGCAAGTTAAAGCGACAGCGAAAAATGTACGCATCTCACCGCAAAAAGCACGTTTGGCCGTGGATTTAATCCGTGGTAAATCCGTGGCTCGTGCGCTTGAGATACTGTCTTTCAGCGAGACCAAAGCATCAAACCTAGTGATGAAGACATTAGAATCTGCAATCGCCAATGCTGAGCACAACGAAAGTGCTGATATTGACGAATTGTTTGTTTCTAAATGTTTTGTTGACGAAGGTCCAACCATGAAGCGCATGCGCCCTAGAGCAAAAGGTCGTGCATTCGGAATTTTGAAACGTTCTAGTCACATTACTGTTGCAGTAAGTGACGAACTAGCGGGAGGCCAATAATGGGTCAAAAAGTACAACCAAACGGTTTGCGTTTAGGCATTGTTAAAGACTTCAACGCCAAGTGGTACGCCGAAAAGAAAGACTATTCGAAATTTTTGATTCAAGACTTGCAAGTGCGTGAGTTTTTGATGAAAAAGTTGAAAAACGCAGCAGTAAGTGACATTACAATTGAGCGCCCAGCGCAAAATATTAACGTGATCATTCATACGGCTCGCCCTGGTATTGTGATTGGTAAAAAAGGCGAAGACATTGATCGTATGCGTAAGGCGATCGGTGCAATGACTGGCTTGCCAACTCAATTGTCGGTTGAAGAGATTCGCAAGCCGGAAACAGACTCTCAACTGGTTGCTGATGGTATCTGTCAACAACTTGAAAAACGAGTCATGTTTCGTCGTGCTATGAAGCGCGCTGTGCAATCAGCCATGCGTGCTGGTGCGCAAGGTGTGAAGGTGATGATTTCTGGGCGTTTGAATGGCGCTGAAATTGCACGCTCGGAGTGGTATCGAGAAGGTCGAGTGCCTCTACACACGCTGCGTGCCGACATCGACTACGCAACCAGCGAAGCGTTGACTACGTACGGCATCATCGGCGTGAAAGTTTGGATCTTCAAAGGTGAAGTGTTCCAACCAATTAACAGCGTTGCTTCGACTGAAGAAGCTGCTCCAGCGAAAAACTAATCGCTGGAAAGAAGCAGAGGTAGAAAGAAATGTTATTACCAAAACGTACCAAATTCCGCAAAGCGCACAAAGGGCGTAACCGCGGTCTGGCTCACACGGGTAACAAAGTGAGCTTTGGAGAATTCGGTTTGCAAGCAACGACTCGTGGTCGCATGACATCGCGTCAGATTGAGGCGGCTCGTCGAACGATTACTCGCCACATCAAACGTGGTGGTCGTGTGTGGATTCGTGTTTTCCCTGACAAACCAGTCTCAAAGAAACCACTCGAAGTTCGAATGGGTAAAGGTAAAGGTAACCCTGAATTTTGGGTTATGGAAGTTAAGCCAGGTCAAATGCTTTATGAATTGCAAGGCGTTAGTGAAGAGCTGGCGGTTGAAGCATTCAAGTTGGCAGCTGCCAAACTTCCTTTCAAATGTAAATTTGTTAAGCGCGCTATTTAGTAGCGAGCGGAGAGAAAGAACATGGCAACTGAAACTAAAGCTAATACGGCAGCCGCGGCACTTAGGGCTAAATCTGCACAAGAGCTAAAAGACGAGCTTGTTGAGTTACGTAAAGAAGAATTTAATTTGCGTATGCAACGAGGCACTGGTCAATTGAGCAATACCGCACGATTCAAGCAGATTCGTCGCGAAGTGGCTCGCATTAAGACCATTTTGAACGAACAAGCGCTGTCTGCAAAGGCATCGGCTTAATCCGGACAGAGGAATATTCAAATGACTGAAAACACCGCACGTACCGTAGAAGGTAAGGTCGTTAGCAACAAAGCTGAGAAAACTATCTCAGTGATGGTTGAGCGTCGTGAAAAACACCCTTTGTACGGTAAATACATTCGTAAATCGACAAAATTTTTAGCGCACGACGAGCAGAACGAGTGTGGCGAAGGCGACACCGTTGTGATCGAAGAGTGTCGTCCATTGTCGAAAAACAAATCATGGCGTTTGGTTAAAGTTGTTGAAAAAGCGGTTGTCGTTTAATCAACATCTTTGGATAACCAACATCTAAATCGAATAACAAGCACTGAATAGAATTGGAGTAATACCATGATTCAAATGCAAAGTATTTTAGAAGTGGCTGACAACAGCGGTGCACGTAAAGTGATGTGTATCAAAGTGTTGGGTGGTTCTAAACGACGCTACGCCGGTATCGGTGACGTAATTAAAGTAAGTGTCAAAGAAGCATTGCCAAACTCACGCGTGAAAAAAGGCGCGGTTTACGATGCAGTGATTGTGCGCACCAAGAAAGGCGTACGTCGTCCAGACGGTTCTGTGATCCGTTTTGATAAAAATGCTGCGGTTATCTTGAATGCATCAAGACAACCAATGGGCACTCGTATCTTTGGCCCTGTGACTCGTGAGTTGCGTGGCGACAATTTCATGAAAATCGTTTCTTTAGCACCTGAAGTGCTGTAGTAAAAAGAGCAGCGACCGTATCTTAATTAGGTAGAACCATGAACAAGATTAAAAAAGGCGATCAAGTGATCGTGACAGCTGGCCGCGATAAGGGCAAAACTGGAACAGTTCTCCAGATTTTGACCGATGGACGTGCCTTGGTGAACGATGTTAACTTGGTGAAAAAGCACACTAAAGCCAATCCTATGGCTGGTGTCGCCGGTGGTATTCTGACTAAAGAAGCGCCTATCCAAGTTTCAAATATCGCAATGTTAAACCCTAAAACCAACAAGGCGGACAAAGTGCGTATTGAAGGTGAAGGCAAAGACAAGCACCGCGTATTTAAAAGCGACGGCACTCGTGTTGACGCATAAGCAGGTATTGAATAATGACTAGATTGCAAGAACATTACGTAAAAAATGTAGTTCCTCAATTGCAAGAGAAATTCCAATTTTCGAGCGCGATGCAAATGCCGCGAATCACCATGATTTCCATTAATATGGGATTGGGTGAGGCTGTCGGTAATAAAAAAATCGTTGAAAGCGCGGTTGCTGACTTAGAAGCCATTACCGGTCAAAAGCCAGTAGTGACGCTGGCTCGAAAATCAGTGGCGGGGTTTAAAATTCGTGACGGTTGGCCTATTGGCGCGAAAGTTAACTTGCGCCGTGATCGTATGTATGAATTTCTTGATCGTTTGATTACAATCGCGATCCCACGTATTCGTGACTTTCGCGGCTTGAACCTTAAATCGTTTGATGGTCGTGGTAATTATACGTTTGGTTTGAAAGAACAAATTGTATTTCCAGAGATCGATTACGACAAAGTTGACGCGTTACGCGGTATGGATGTGACCATCACCACTAGTGCAGCAAATAACGAGGAAGCCGAAGCGTTACTGCGCGGTTTTAACTTTCCTCTTAAGACTAAATAGAGGTCGGAAAAATGGCTAAAAAATCCATGATCGCTCGCGAAGCGAAACGCACTAAGCTAAATAACCGTTTGCAAGCTCGCCGTGATGAGCTGAAAGCAATCGTTAGTAATCAAGAAGCTGAATACGACGAAAAGTGGGACGCAATGATTGCTCTGCAAAAGTTGCCACGTGATTCAGGTAAAAGTCGTCAGCGTAATCGTTGTGCTTTGACTGGTCGCCCACACGGCTACTATCGCAAGTTTGGCCTAAGCCGCAACAAGTTACGTGAAATCATTCTTAAAGGCCAAGCGCCTGGTGTTACTAAAGCGAGCTGGTAAGCGCGCCTTAGTAATCAGACAACAGATAATAGAGACGGTACAGCATCATGATGACAGACCCAATCGCGGATCTTTTAACTCGCATCCGCAATGCGCACCATGCTGAAAAAATTGCTTTGACTCTTCCTGGTTCAAAGATCAAATCAGCAATCGCAAAGGTTCTTCAAGAGGAAGGCTACATCGAAAACTTCGAAGCATCAGAAGTGGAAGGTAAGCCTTCTTTGACGATTCAATTGAAATACTACGAGGGCGCTCCGGTAATCGAAAGCATCCAACGTGTCAGCAAACCTGGTCTTCGTGTTTATAAGAGTGCAGCAGAGCTGCCTCAAGTAAATGGCGGCTTAGGTATTGCGATCGTATCAACTAGTAAAGGAATAATGACCGATCGCGCTGCTCGTACAGCCGGCGTCGGTGGTGAAGTTCTTTGCTCAGTTTCTTAAGTACCTGCTGCTAAACATTGTTCAGTGAGCTTGGGTCTTGTGATTGGCTGCCGATTTATTTGGGTAGCTAATAGATCAAGGTCTAAGTCGTCGTACAGAAAAAGCTGGTTTAACCGCCTGCCTGAATTGACACTGCGTTTTGACTTTTTTGAAAGTTAACTGCGGAGTTTCGAACTAACAGTGTTCAACTTCTGATTTGTGACATTAGTTTCTGATTAGAAGTTTTTATGCCAGTAGGTTTAAGTGTAAGCCGAGGATTAAATAACCATTTTTGGTTCTTTAGTTTTCAAACATTAAGTAAGCATCGACACCCTAAAAGTGTTGGCGCTGCATTAATTGAGATTTTAAATAATGTCTAGAATAGCAAATGCACCAGTAAGTTTGCCAAGCGGCGTCGACGTGACGCTGGATGGTCAACTTGTTAAGGTGAAAGGCTCAAAGGGCGAGTTAGAGTGGAATGTCCACAACCTCGTTTCAATAAGCCAAGAAGATGCAACACTTAAAGTGTCTGCAAACGAAGCAAGCAAGCAAGCTGTCGCTCTCGCGGGCACAACTCGCGCACTGGTTAACAATATGGTAACTGGCGTATCAGCCGGTTTTGAAAAAAAGCTTAGCATCATCGGTGTTGGTTATCGTGCTCAAGCGCAAGGCCAAACGTTGAACCTAACTCTTGGATTCTCACACCCTGTTAATTACGCGGTGCCAGCGGGCATTACGGTAACAACTCCTAGCAATACTGAAATTGTTGTTACCGGTATAGATAAGCAGAAAGTGGGCCAAGTGGCCGCTGAAATCCGTGCGTACCGTCCACCAGAGCCTTATAAAGGTAAAGGTGTTCGTTATACCGATGAATACGTATTGCGTAAGCAAGCTAAGAAGAAGTAATCGGGGAGTTTGAGATGAAAGATAAAAGAACATCACGTTTGCGTCGCGCCCGTAAATTGCGCGCCAAAATCGCACGTCAAGGCGTTCAGCGTTTGACTGTGCATCGTACTTCTCAGCACATCTACGCTCAGGTTATTGATGAAACTGGTGGGAAAGTATTAGCCGCCGTTTCTACTCTTGATGCAGGTATTAAGAAAGAAGTAAAGAATACTGGTAACTGTGCTGCAGCTGCAGTAGTTGGCAAGCAGATTGCTGAGCTAGCTCAAAAAGCAGGTGTTGAATCAGTTGCATTCGATCGATCTGGGTTTCGTTACCATGGTCGCGTAAAAGCACTCGCTGAAGCCGCTCGTGAAGCTGGCTTGAAGCTGTAACTTTTTTACCAGGAGATTAAAATGGCTGGTCCAAAAAGAAATAATCGTAACGATCGCGAACCTGTAGACGAAAGCCTTGAGCAACTGATCAACGTACGTCGCGTTGCTAAAGTTGTTAAAGGGGGTCGTATTTTCGGTTTCTCAGCGCTAACCGTTGTTGGTGATGGTAAAGGCAGTGTCGGCATTGGCCGAGGCAAGTCTAAAGAAGTGCCTTTGGCTGTTTCTAAAGCAATGGAGTCAGGCCGACGTGAAATGAAGAAAATTCATTTGGTCGGTGGCACACTTCAATACCCAGTTGTGGCTACACACGCGGGCTCAACGGTGGTTATGCGTCCTGCTTCAGCAGGTACCGGCATCATCGCGGGTGGTACCATGCGTGCGGTATTCGAAGCCGCAGGTGTTAAAGACGTATTGGCTAAATGCATCGGTTCAACGAATCCAGTGAATGTTGTTCGTGCAACAATCAAAGGCTTGCGTTCGATCAATAGCCCTGAGTCAGTAGCCGCTAAGCGTGGTAAAAGCGTAAAAGAAATCATGGAGTAAGCCTCACGGCTACTCCTATTCAATTCGGTATAGACAAATGGCTAACGAAAAGAAAATTAAAGTGACTCTAGTCAAGAGCATGTTCGGCCGTGGTAAAAAACACATGGCTTGCGTGAAGGGCTTAGGCTTGCGTCGTATGCATCACACGGTTGAGGTAATCGATACCCCAGAAAATCGTGGAATGATCAACAAGGTTTCTTACTTGTTGAAATGGGAAGAGGTATAAACATGCGGTTAAATACTATTAAACCTGCAGAAGGTGCTAAGCACGCGCGTAAACGCGTTGGTCGTGGCATCGGCTCTGGAACGGGAAAGACCTGTGGTCGCGGTCACAAAGGCCAAAAGTCTCGTACTGGTGGTAAAGTGCAAATCGGCTTTGAAGGTGGTCAAATGCCGATTCAACGTCGTTTGCCAAAGCGTGGTTTTCGTTCAGCAATGGCGAAGAGCATGGCTGAGATTCGTTTGCATGAGTTAAACTTGGTCGAAGGTGAAGTGGTGGACTTGGCGGCGCTAAGACAAGCTGGCTTGATTAATGCGAGCCATCTACGTGCCAAAGTCGTACTCTCAGGTGAACTGAATAAAGCGGTTACATTGCAAGGTATTGGCGCCACAAAAGGTGCCCAAGCTGCAATTGAAGCCGTTGGCGGTAAGGTAGAAGCTTAAGTAGAACTGATCTACGGGTCGTTAATTTAGTATAAATTAATGACCCTAATAACGTCAGCGTCTCTTGAGATGTGGTGGTTTTTTAGAACGTCAGCGATTTTTAACGTGTTGCTGATCTTTTAAATGACTAGATAATCCCCACAAGCTAACAATACTTAAACTGAACTTAGTGAGCCTCATCATTCTTTTGAAATGCTGACTAAGTTAAAGATAGAAGCTACGGATTCTTATGGCACGTGAACAAGCAGCCGCATTAGCTGGCTCAGGAAAATTAGGCGAATTATGGGCGCGAATTGGTTTCGTGCTTGGTGCGTTTGTTGTCTACCGTATTGGTACCCATATTCCGGTGCCCGGTATTGACCCTGTCGCTCTCGCTGCTTTTTTTGATCAAAGCAATCAAGGTATTTTTGATGTACTTAACCTGTTTTCAGGCGGTGCATTGCAACGTCTGTCTGTAATGGCTTTAGGCGTTATGCCGTACATTTCTGCATCCATTATCATGCAAATGCTCACCGCTGTAGAGCCACGCATGAAGCAAGTGAAGCAGGAAGGTGAGGCGGGGCGCCGCAAAATTCAGAAATGGACTCGCTACGCAGCCGTTGTTTTGGCAACGTTTCAAGCCTTAGGTATCGCTAGCACGGTTCAGACTCAGGTCGTTAACGGTGGCCCAATCGCACTTATCAGTGGTTTTCAATTCACTGTTATTTGTGTGTTGGCACTGGTTGCTGGCACTATGTTTTTGGTTTGGTTAGGCGAACAAATCACCGATCGCGGCATTGGTAACGGCATGTCATTAATCATTTTTGCCGGTATCGTTGCAGGTTTGCCAAGCGCATTAGGTGGCACGTTTCAATTGGTGCAAGATGGCGAATTTTCACCGCTATTTGTCGTTGCTCTTCTTGTTGGTGTTTTTGTTGTAACGGCGTTCGTTATTTTTGTCGAGCGTGGGCAACGCAGATTGACCGTGAATTACGCGCGTCAGCAGCGTGGCAATAAAGTGATGCAGGCTCCGAGTAGCTATTTTCCGCTTAAGATGAACATGGCAGGTGTCATTCCGCCTATCTTCGCGTCGAGCATTATTTTGTTCCCAGCCAGTTTGGTTGGCTTTTTCGGGAGCGAACAAGCGGGTGGTGTTTCAGGCTTATTGAGAGATGTCTCAACGGCCATGCAGCCAGGGCAACCGATTTATACATTGCTATACATTGGCATGATCTTATTCTTTGCGTTTTTCTATACTGCTTTGACGTTTGATCCTAAAGAAATTGCTGAAAACCTTAAGAAACAGGGCGCGTTAGTACCCGGTATTCGCCCAGGTCAGCAAACAGCAAAGTACATTGATGGGGTTGTGTCGAAATTGACGCTAGTGGGCGCCGGTTATTTGGCGATTGTTTGCCTACTGCCTGAATTATTAATTGTTAACTACAACGTGCCGTTTTATTTTGGTGGCACGTCATTGCTTATCATCGTAGTTGTGATCATGGATTTAATGGGGCAAGTTCAGTCTCACCTCATGTCTCAACAGTATGAGAGCTTAATGAAGAAAACAAACTTGACTGGTAAGTCTGGTGGCAGCGGTCGTAAGCGCCGCCGCTAGTCATAAGTTAAGTTGATTAACGCAAACGAGGTTTAAAATGAAAGTTCGCGCATCAGTAAAAAAAATCTGTCGTAACTGTAAAGTTGTTCGCAGAAAGGGCGTGGTTCGAGTTATTTGCACGGATCCACGACACAAGCAACGCCAGGGTTAATTCCCTCTCGAAGGTCTTTTTCTTATGCTTGGTTGCAGAAACGTTTGAATGATCGGTGTACGCATACGGTCACTTTCCTGGCGACTTCTGTATCTTGTATTGAGAATGAAACTCTCCTCGAGCTAAAAATTAATCAGTAAAGTATCGGAAGATCGTTGTAATTTCTGCGAAAGCAGAAATTTCACGTTTAGAGCCAGAGAAACTGGTTTTGAGAACGTAAACGAAAATCCTTTAAAACAATAGGTTTTTTGGCTCTCTTTCGGTTGATTCAAAAGCCTTAAATAGAGTATCCTTGCGCGCCTTTCAGGGCTCGCTATGGGTCCTGTAAACACTATTGATGCCTTTTCCCTTATGTTATGGGGCGGTAGGGGCATTAATTTTAAATAAACAAGCATCCGGAGACACACTGTGGCACGTATTGCAGGTATCAACCTACCATCAAGTAAGCATATCGAGATTGCGTTAACGTCAATCTACGGTATCGGTAAAACACGCTCACAAGCGATTTGTGATGCAGCTGGCATTGAGCGCACGACAAAAGTGCATGAGCTTTCTGAGCCAGAAGCTGAAAAACTTCGTGCGGAAGTAGCAAAATTCGAAGTAGAAGGTGATCTGCGTCGTGAAGTATCAATGAACATCAAACGTTTGATGGACCTTGGTTGCTTTCGTGGCCTACGTCATCGTCGTGGTCTGCCTTTGCGCGGCCAACGCACTAAAACGAACGCGCGTACTCGCAAGGGCCCGCGTAAACCAATCAAGCGCTAAGCGCCAGCTTTTATAGATTTCTATCTTAGGTAGAAATTTTATAGAAGACCTGTTTTTGTATTGAGATATTGAATTATGGCTAAACAGTCAAAGACTAAAAAGAAAGTTAAAAAGCATATCGTGGATGGCATTGCGCACATCCAAGCTTCTTTTAACAACACCATCATCACCATCAGTGATCGTCACGGTAATGCGTTATGTTGGACTACCGCGGGTGGTTCAGGCTTTCGTGGCTCACGTAAAAGCACGCCTTTCGCTGCTCAGGTTGCGGCTGATCGTTGCGGCAAGATGGCTCAAGAATTCGGCATGAAGAATTTGGAAGTTCGAGTAAAAGGCCCAGGCCCTGGTCGTGAATCAGCGGTTCGTGCATTGAATAATTGCGGTTTTGAAGTAACTCAAATTACGGACGTAACTCCAATTCCACATAATGGTTGTCGCCCTTCTAAGAAGCGTCGCGTATAACCCGTTCAGTCTGTGTTTTAGTTTTTTGCCGACGCAAAAAAAAGCCGCAAGCGCTGAGTTTTTAAACTCAAGTTGGATTTATATCCGTTTGGCGCCCGCAGCAGTTAACCACGTCAGTAATTAAACTTTAAAAGTCACATAGGCTGAGAGCAACTTTAAAAGACTAAAGAGAAAAGACAATGGCAAGATATATAGGCCCAACCTGTAAGCTGGCGCGTCGTGAAGGCACGGACTTGTTCCTGAAAAGCCCTGCTCGTTCGCTGGAATCGAAATGTAAAATCGATAAAATCCCAGGTCAAAGTGCTAATGCACGTCGTCCTCGTACTTCCGTGTATGGGACTCAGCTTCGGGAAAAGCAAAAGCTACGTCGTATGTATGGCGTATTAGAGAAAAAATTCCGTTCGTATTACGCTGAAGCCGCTCGAGTCAAAGGTTCAACAGGTGAAAACCTTTTGGTACTTTTGGAGTCACGTTTAGACAATGTTGTTTATCGTATGGGGTTCGCTGTTACGCGTGCTGAAGCACGCCAATTGGTCAGCCACAAATCAATCAAAGTGAATGGCAAAATTGTTAACATTCCGTCTTTCAATGTAAAAGCCGGTGATGAGATCGAAATTCGTGACAAAGCCAAGAAGCAATTACGTATTGGTTCTGCTTTGGAAATTGCAGAGCAAATCGGCTTCCCTGATTGGGTGTCGGTTGATGCCGGTTCACGTAAAGGTGTATTCAAGGCAGCACCAGAGCGTAATGAGCTTTCGGCTGACATCGACGAATCACTCGTTGTCGCACTTTACTCTAAGTAATAACTTAAAAGTAACGTAAGTAACATTAGCCAAGTCGTTTATAACGGCTTGGTTGCTACCTAAAGATTTTTCTCAAATTTGACACTGCATGCGTTCCGCCAGAGGGGTCATGCAAATACTGGAGATAAGCTTAAATGTCAGACACTATTGAACAATTATTAACACCTCGTTTTGTAGACGTAAACACAGAAGATGGTGTGCGTTCACGAGTTGTTATCGAGCCATTAGAACGTGGTTTTGGCTACACTCTGGGTAATGCTTTGCGACGTATTTTATTGTCGTGCATTCCTGGTTCAGCAATCACTGAAGTGAAAATTGACAGTGTTCTTCATGAGTACTCTTCTATTGAAGGTGTACAAGAAGACGTAATCGATATTCTGCTTAATTTAAAAGGCGTTGCCATCAAAAAAGAATTTGATGAGCCAGTAACATTAACGTTAAGCGCTTCAGGTGAAGGTATATTGAAAGCAGGGGATATCCAAACCGTTGCTGATGTTGAAATAGCCAACCCTGATCATGTTATCGCACATCTTTCAAAGGACGCTAAGTTTCATGCTGAGTTAACTGTTCGCAGTGGTCGTGGCTACCAAGTTTCAGAAGCTCGTAAGAGTGATTCTGAAGACAAAGAAATTGGCCTAATGCACTTAGATGCGACTTACAGCCCGGTTCTGAAGGTGTCTTATTCAGTCGATGATGCTCGTGTTGAGCAACGTACCGATTTGGATAAGCTGACGTTGAATATTGAAACCAACGGCACTATCGACCCTGAAGACGCAATTCGCAAAGCGGCCACCGCCCTAAGCCAACAAATTCAGGTGTTTGTTAACTTGGAAGAGATTGCAGCGGTAGCACAAGAAGAGAAAGAACCAGAAGTGGATCCCGTATTACTTCGCCCTGTAGACGAGCTAGAGCTTACCGTTCGCTCGGCTAACTGTCTAAAAGCAGAAAGCATCTACTACATTGGTGATTTAGTACTTCGCTCTGAAGTTGAGCTGATGAAAACACCTAATTTGGGTAAAAAGTCACTCACTGAAATCAAAGACGTATTGGCACAGCGCGGTCTGTCTTTGGGTATGCAACTTCAAAATTGGCCGCCAGCTGCGCTGCGCGTCGATTCAGAATAATTTCAGACTATAGGTTTCTGTCATGAGACATAGAAAATCAGGCCGTCAGTTCAATCGTAACTCAAGCCACAGACAAGCAATGTTCCGTAATATGATGGTGTCATTGCTAAAGCACGAACAAATTAAAACAACCGTACCAAAAGCGAAAGAATTGCGACGCTTTGTTGAGCCTATTATCACTCTTGGTAAAGATAGCACGTTGGCTAACAAACGTAACGCGTTCGCAAAACTGCGTGATCGTGACATCGTGGCTAAATTGTTTGATGAAATTGGCGAGCGTATGAAAGACCGTCCAGGTGGTTATACACGCATTCTTAAATGCGGTAACCGCCCAGGCGATAATGCACCAATGGCTTACATTCAATTGGTTGATTTCGATCTTGAGGCACACGCGGCTCTGTTCGAAGATGACGAAGAAGAGTTTGATGAAGACGACGCGGCCTAAGGTTGCTCTTTAAAACTTTTCGAAAGCCTGCTCATGAATAATGAGTGGGCTTTTTTTATAACGAATCTTGGCTATTAAACAAGGAACGTGATTTATGTATCTTAAAGGTCTTGTTTTTTTATTATTTGCGTTTTCAATCTTAGTTTTCAGTCCTAGGGTGATGGCTGCGGCCACATTCAGTGGCACGATCAGTTTACCCGCTGGTGTCAATGCTGGCCCGTCTGGCGTTGAACTCAGGGTAGGTACTGCTTTCATTGAGTTTTATACAGGGCCTAATGGGTTTCCAAGGTTTGCTTCGGACTTTGTGAACATACCTCCATTTGCCAATTCCACTAATTTTTCTTTTGAATTGCCTCCATCACCCAGCAATGATTTAAACAGAGTACGATTTTCTTGCATAAGCGGTTGTGAGTCATTAGATGTGACAACATCGGGTAATTGGAGTGAAACAGAAGGAGTGGTAGCGTTCTTTTTAGGTGGAACTGATTATGATAGTCGTCAAAATCAAACAATCGATATTGTTTTGGAGTCGGCAGATACGTTTCAAGGTCTGTTAAGATTGCCTGAAGGGTTTGTTGCGAATGGCGATGAACAATTAATTGTGAGAGTGGCAGACGCCGCTCAGTTTTCTTTGGAGTCGACGCTTGAGTCAATTTTTCCTGTTGCCGGGCAAACCAGTTTCCCGTTCGTGGTCGGCATGCCTGAAGGCGGAAACGGCCGTTGGGAACTAGAGGTGTACTGTTTGAGGTGTGACCAAGATGTTGAGTCTGCGGATCATTACCCTACCCAATTAACTGGGGACCCTCTTACTACGAATCAAAGGGATGCTGTTTTGTTTTCTAAGAACGCAGACTACGTTAACTTAAGCATGACCTTAATCTCTCTTCGCCCAGACCCCAACAAACCAAACGTTGTTAATCTTGTTCCTATAATGTATTTACTTTTAGACGAATTACCTTAATGTCGAGTGGTCTGGTGAAAACCAACAGAGAGGGCCCACAAACTTATTGCCATAAAACGGTATATAAAATGCATATTCATTCAAATAATTACTGGCGTGATTTTTTAGAAAGGAAAGAATGAAAATATTTAGAAAAGTGACAGATTGATGTTATTTGCTTATAGAACTTGAGCTATCGATGAAGAATCATCTTAACGGGTGAAGTCGGTAAGGTTGTTTTTATTTGTTATTAATGCTGGCATTGCTGTTTAAGGCTTGGTAAGTGATCGCGCCGGTAATAATGATGCCACCGATCAGGGTCATAAAGCTCGGTGTTTCTCCCACTCCGATCCAGACCCAGACCGGTGCAAGCACCACCTCAAGCATGGCTAACAATGCTAACTGAGCGGCAGGCACGTGCTTGGAACCAAGAGTAAAAAGAGTTAAACCAGCGCCCAACTGAAATACGCCGAGAAATAGATAGATTATCATGTCCTTGGTGCTTATTTTGACGCTGAGCTCGGGCAAAAATAACCCGAGCAAGACAATTAATATGGCGGCGTGCAATGCGATGCAAGGAAGCATGTCGATATTTTTGCCCATGCGCAGGCTGACATTGAAAAGCCCGTAACAACTTAGCATGCAAAAGGCAAAGATAATTCCGAGTAAACCGTCAGCCGACAGAGCGCCTTGAATAATAAATAAAACCCCCGTTAATGCGGCAGTAATGGCGATGATCGTGGCTTTGGACATTCGTTCACCTAACAGAATGCGAGCAAATACACCGGCCACCAGTGGTGCCAGCGAAATGATAAACATGGCGTTGGCAACACTGGTATTGATGATGGCGAGAACGACAAAAAGTGACGTTCCGACTAAGCAGGCGGTGGAAAATAGGCCTACTTTACCGATGTGCATAAAGCTCTGGATAACATGACCGCGTTGCCGAATCGCGATAATAATTAACATTGTTGGGAGCAAGCTTACTGAGCGATAAAACACGATTTGCATTCCGCTAGCAGAATCCAACAGGCGAGTTCCTATACCGAGCGTGCTTAAGAAGGCCCCGGCCATTATGACCATCAAAACAGCGCGATTATATTGGCTAAGGGGGGGTAAATGTTTGTTTATATTAATGTGGATTACGCTTTTTAATATTGGGTGATGTGTGATGGGGCTTGACAGTCATCGCGTCAATGTTTCTGTTCGTGATCTATTTTTCAACGAGCAGTTTTTCTAAGTTGGTCTTATACACGGTTTTCTACCATTTCTTTTATTTTTACGGCTTTTTCAAAATGATTTAATTTGTGTTTCTTAATCCACCAACTTGCTGCTTCCATAAGAAGATCTGGGTTATCATTTTTGTTTGCAAAGAACGCATAAAAAGACAGGCCAACTGTTACCCCTTTTTTTGAAATTTTGTCATCACAAACCTCAATAATTTTGTTCCTCAGAGGTTCTCTCATACTTTCCTATTGTTTATGTTGTCAGTGAGTTTGATAAACGTGCTTGTGTAAATCATCAATATTGTTTTTGCGCGGTGAGCGAGTGAGTATTTCAGCAATGATCATTCTAAAAAAACAGGTTAAAAGAGCCATTTTTTAAAATAATTGCATTCTTATATCCGGTGAGACAGTGCGTTCTTTTGTTTTCAGTGAGCTTTGATTACACTATCGCCGAACTTAACTTGCCGTGATAACCAACCTTGATGGTTGGCTTAAATACAGTTACTCATGAAAAAAGCATTAATCACAGGTATTACTGGGCAGGATGGCTCTTATCTGGCCGAACTTTTACTTGAAAAGGGGTATGAAGTTCATGGCATTAAGCGTAGAGCATCCTCATTTAACACCGATCGAATTGATCACCTTTATCAAGACCCGCATCAAAAGTGTCCCAAACTCATTCTTCATTACGGCGATTTGACTGACACATCCAATTTGACGCGTATCATCAGTGAAGTGGAGCCCGATGAGATTTACAATTTGGCAGCGCAAAGCCACGTTGCCGTCTCATTTGAAGTGCCAGAATATACAGCCGATGTTGACGCGCTAGGCACATTAAGGTTACTTGAAGCCATCCGTTTTTTAGGTTTGGAAAATAAAACACGGTTTTATCAAGCCGCCACATCGGAACTTTACGGTTTGGTGCAAGAAGTTCCACAAACAGAAACGACTCCGTTTCACCCGCGCTCGCCTTACGGTGTCGCTAAGCTTTACGCTTATTGGATCACGGTTAATTATCGTGAATCTTATGGAATGTACGCTTGTAATGGTATTTTGTTCAATCATGAATCTCCTCGTCGAGGTGAAACATTTGTTACTCGTAAGATTACTCGAGGTGTGGCCAATCTTGCTCAAGGGTTGGAGCCTTGCTTGTATTTGGGTAATATGGATGCTCTTAGAGACTGGGGGCACGCCAAAGACTATGTTCGTATGCAGTGGATGATGTTGCAACAAGAAACGGCTGACGACTTCGTGATTGCAACAGGGGAACAAATATCAGTGCGTGATTTTGTGTCGCTAGCGGCCAGTAATGTGGGGGTTGATATTGAGTTCAAGGGGGCCGGTTTGAATGAGGTGGGAATCGTCGCAGATATTAAAGGTGACTTGGCACCCGGCTTGAGCGTGGGCGATGAAATAGTCAAAGTGGACGCCAGATACTTCAGGCCTGCTGAAGTTGAAACCCTGCTTGGTGACCCGACTAAAGCACGAAAGAAGCTGGGCTGGTCACCTGAGGTTACCGTAGAGCAGATGTGCGCTGAAATGGTGAGTGCTGATGTTGCATGCGCTAAACGCGACGCCTTATTAAAAAAACACGGTTTTGATGTGGCCACCGTTCATGAATAACATCTACTTTATCAACATTTCAGAGGTGCGCGATGGTTGAGAGAGTGTTTGTGGCTGGCCACGGAGGCATGGTGGGTTCCGCCATCTGCCGAAAACTTGCCAGCAACCCTAATGTTGAGTTAGTAATCAAAGGAAGGGCCGAGCTTGATTTGCTTTGCCAACGAGGTGTGCGAGACTTTTTTTCCAGTGCGGCGATTGATCAAGTTTACATGGCTGCGGCAAAAGTTGGCGGCATTCATGCCAACAACACTTTCCCTGGTGAATTTATTTACGAAAACTTGATGGTGCAATGCAATGTGATCGATGCAGCGTACCGCACGGGAGTGAATAAATTATTGTTCTTAGGTTCTTCTTGCATTTACCCGAAGGCCATCAGTCAGCCAATGTCTGAAGATGCATTGATGACGGGTTTGTTGGAGCCAACTAATGAGCCTTACGCAATGGCCAAGATCGCAGGTATTAAGATGTGCGAATCTTACAATAGGCAATACGGTGTGGACTATCGGTCAGTTATGCCGACCAACCTGTACGGTAAAAATGACAATTTTCACCCAGAAAACAGCCATGTTATTCCAGCCATGATGCGTCGAATCCATGCCGCTAAATTAAGTGGCGATGCCTCCGTTGCTATATGGGGCACGGGCAAGCCCAAGCGTGAATTTTTGTATGTGGATGACATGGCCGAAGCCAGTGTGTATTTAATGAATTTACCATCAGAGCAATATCGTGGTGTCGTTAGTGAGCGTTGCTCTCACGTTAATATTGGTTCAGGTATCGATTGCAGTATTCGCGAATTGGCTGAGACCTTATGTAAAGTGATTGGCTATACAGGTAACTTAACATTCGATGTATCTAAACCCGATGGCATGCCACGCAAGCTATTGGACGTGTCGTTACTTGCTAAACTTGGGTGGCAAGCAAGCACCCATTTAGAAGACGGCCTCACATCGACTTACCAGTGGTTCTTGGCTAATGATCAAGCTTTGCGTGGAGTGAGTGTATGATCCCTGTTGTGTTGTCCGGCGGTGTTGGTTCTAGGCTATGGCCGCTCTCTCGTAGTAAACACCCTAAGCAATTATTGTCGCTCATTGATAATGGTGGAACTGATGATGAAAAAGTCGATCGTTTTTCGATGTTGCAACAGACCCTGCTGAGAGTCCAAGCAGGCGATAGTGCTGAGCCCCCAATTGTGGTGTGCAATGAAGAGCATCGTTTTATGGTCGGTGAACAGTTGCAAGAGCTGCGGCTCAGTGGAGCTACGATCATCTTAGAGCCAGAAGGGCGTAATACAGCGCCAGCGATTGCGTTGGCTGCGTTACAAGCTAAGCCAGATTCCGTGTTATTGGTTATGCCGGCCGATCATGTGATTCAAAATATTGACGCATTTCAGCGTGCGATATCACACGCGTTGCCCATCGCCGAGAGAGGCAAACTTGTTACCTTCGGGATTGTACCGGACTCTCCAGAAACGGGTTACGGATATATTAAAGGAGGTGACAGAGATGGTGAAAGCCAAGATCAAGGCGTCTCCTATAAAGTGGAAGAGTTTAAAGAAAAGCCCGATGCAGTCACTGCGGCTGAGTACGTCACATCTGGACACTATTTTTGGAATGGTGGGATTTTTGTATTTCAAGCCAGTGTCTATTTGGCCGAATTGAAAAAACACGCGCCCAACGTATTTGCGGCCTGTTATGCCGCAATGCAAGGTAAAGCAATCGATCTGGATTTTGTGCGAGTGGATGAAGAGGCGTTTGCACGCTCGCCAGACATATCAATTGACTATGCCGTAATGGAGAACACAGAGCTTGCAAGTGTCGTGCCCTTGGATGTGGGGTGGAGTGACGTTGGCTCGTGGTCCGCATTATGGGAAGTGTCAAGTAAAGATGAGAATGGCAACACCCTCACTGGAGATGTGTTGCTCCATGACACCCATAACTCTCACATCATCAGTGAGAGCAAACTGGTGGCAACCGTGGGCATTGACAACATGGTTGTCGTTGAGACCGCTGACGCAGTGTTGGTGGCGGATAAATCGCAAACACAAGACGTAAAAGAGATTGTTAATCAGCTGAAAGCGCAAAACCGCAGTCAAATTATTCATCATCGAAAAGTTTATCGCCCTTGGGGGTGGTACGATTCCATTGATTCTGGCGAACGCTTCCAAGTAAAGCGCATACAGGTTAAGCCGGGTGCAAGTTTGTCGGTGCAAATGCATTATCATCGCGCCGAACACTGGGTGGTAGTGAAAGGAACCGCTGAAGTGACGCACGGGGATCAAGTTATTTTGCTCAGAGAGAACGAATCCACTTTCATTCCCATTGGCACTACTCATTCGTTACGCAATCCCAGCGAAAGTCAGCCTTTAGAAATCATCGAAGTTCAATCGGGTTCTTATTTAGGAGAAGACGATATTGTGCGATTTGAAGATAGTTACGGCCGTGCCGGTACGACTAAGTAGTTTTTCCTCAACTAAGCGAGTGGCACAGGGCGTCAGAACCAGTCAATCTTGAAATCGTAAGCATAAAGACAAACTTACGCAGTGTGAATTAGGCTGCCGAATACTAGTGCTGTAAGTAAGGGCATGTTTGAGAAACAAGGTCGTTCAATAATGGCGTAAGTTTGCGCCCAACTTTGGGTATGTAAGTGGTTACGAGGTGAATGCGAGGAGAGCTTTAAGAAATAGTTTAAAAAAGGCGTTGACTTAAGGTTTGAAGTCTATAGAATGCGCCTTCCTTGAGACACCGAGGGTTTGCTTTTTGGGGGCTTTTATAGCGTTGATGAAGCGAGTTTGTAAGGTCATTAAAACGATTTGAAATTGGGTAAGAAATTAATTTCAAAAAGAGGTTGACCTGAGGTGTTAAGACTGTAAAATGCGCGCACCTTGAACGAGGCGGCGATGAG
>CALJWL010000033.1 GCA_937974565.1 uncultured Arenicella sp. | reverse complement strand
AACTAATGGCCTAGGCCTCAGTGCGCCTGCAATTTGGCAAAACAGCCAGATTGCAGGACAAATCAACAAGTAATGGGGCGAAATTGCCTGAAAAAGCTAAACAAAGCTAAAACGCTTTTAAAAAACCGATTAATTCAGAGTTTCCTTAATACCAAACAATTGCTCAGACGCTCATGAACATAATGGAAAGAATCAGGACCTTCTTTAAATTGACGCTGGCAAATACGTTCCTTTATGACCATGCGAAATCGATCTACATCAGCATCAAACTTAAGCGTGATAAACGTATATTCATGGCTTCATTTCCATCCGCTCAGTACGTCAATTACTCCAAAAATGAATTAGCACAACAACGCAAACAAGGTTATTGCTCACAATATGGTCAAGACTTTTTTATCTGGACACACTATTTAAAGAATCAACCTAAAGGAAGGTTTATCGACATCGGTGCTAACAAACCAGACATCAATAACAATAGTTTTTTTCTGGAAAAGCAAGGGTGGAAAGGAATAGCCATTGACCCTTTAAAACGTTTCATAAAACAGTGGAAAGACTTACGAGACACAAAACTCATATTAGGGGCCGTGTCCTCAAATGAACAAAAAGAAGTCTTTGTTGAGATATTCGACAAGCAAGGCTGGGAGCATGCTCTCTCTGGTTTTAAACAACACTTGAGAGAAGAAGACTTAACGATTTTCGATCATACTGAATATACGATCAACGCTCAGCCGCTTCACCATTACTTGGCAGACGATAAGACCGCGGATGTTTTATTAATTGATGTCGAAGGAGCCGAAATGTCGGTTTTAAAGGGAATTGATCTTGACCTATTATCACCCAGATTTATTTTGATTGAAAACGATGACATCATAGGAGGCAGCCCTTTGATTCGACAATACTTACTATCCAATAATTATGCATGTGTGGCCCGATTTGCCGCAACGGATGATTTATTCATAAAAGCTCGACTTTAGTTGATGTTCAGCAACGTGCTTTCATGACAATCGTTTTAGGGTGTAGGTATAGGTATTTTGTAACTATCATAAGTGTTTCTTAACCATATAGGCATTTTGTGGCTATTACGTTACAGTGAACATACCCACATAAACAATACAATCACGGCAGCCGTTTCCCAAGCAGTATTTACAGAATGAATACAGACCAATATTACAAATTTAGCCGCAGCGAAATGGCCGTATTTTTACCCACGACCTACACAAGGGTATTAGAAATAGGCTGCGGTGAGGGTCATTTCAAAAATCATACCCACAAACAAACAGAGTATTGGGGAGTAGAACAAAATGAAACGTCGGCTAAAGTGGCTCAGACGCATCTCGACACGGTGGTTATAGGTGAATATCAAGACATTCACACCCGTTTGCCTAACGACTACTTTGACTTAATTGTCTGCAATGATGTCTTGGAACACATTGAATCTCACGAATGGTTTTTATCGAATATACAAACAAAACTCATTGCTTCTGGCTCACTGGTTTTATCCATCCCTAATGTCAGGTATCTTCCCAACCTTTGTGAGCTTATATTTCTAAAAGATTGGCGATACCGCGAAGCAGGAATACTGGATAAAACACACCTTCGCTTTTTTACTCGAAAAAGCCTTACTCGAACGTTGCACCATAACGGTTGGTCCATCACTAACATACAAGGCATCAATCGATACGGAAAAAAAGCGCTAGGGCCTAAACGCTTGGCTTCGTATATAGCTCAGGCGTTGATGGGAAATGACACGGCTTTTATGCAGTTTGCTGTAGTCGCGCATAAAAAACGCTGAGTTTTATAAATATTCCTGTGCGTGCCTTTTAAGCCTAACCAGTAAATTAAATCGATCCACATCAACCACTCGGCTTGATTCAAACTCCCCTATCAAACGACTTGTTTCTGCGAAAGTGGAACGCGAACAATAGACTAACCCCGCGCATTTTGAGAGTGCGAACATGTCAATCAAAGCAGACTTCGCGCCTTCTGTTTTGCAATTATCACCGTAACTTGCATGTAATTGGGTATTATTTTGCGCGTATCGTTTGGGGTAAGTAACGACTTTTTTGAACTCCTTTTTAAACCGATTCTCAGCCTCTTGACTGTCTGACGCAAGAAATATAGCCCCGTAAGAAAATTTACGCATGTGACGTTTAACGTCTTCAATTAATTTCTCTATCGGGATCTTTAAATCTGTATATCTAATATGAACGCCTAAAGCTTTTATCTCACCCAAACTCATTTCATCGACGGCTTTTGACACATCGTCAGACGGTTTAAAGTAAGACCTTAAAACATGGCCCAGCACATGATCTCTCCCAGCTCTGCGTTGTTCTTTGGAGAGAAAACGTTGGATACGTCCGTATTTAGACGTATATGACCAAAACACTTCGACTCTATTATTTACCTCAATGTTAGCCACGCAAAACGGGGCAGATAACTTTCTGTATATTAGAGGGTTAGAATGCGCACCAGGGTGGTCTTGTGAAATCACATCGCTGATCGATTTACTCAATCGCCCACGCCAGAAATCAGGAATAGCCGAAATATTGCTTAGCGCACCCTGGCAAACCCATTGATCACCCAGCGTAGGAAACAAAAAAGGCGCTGCATTTTGTTGATATTCAGCATAAACGCCATCGCGCCAATCAAGACACCACTCACGGTTGGTTGATTCAGCATAAGCTATCGCTGATGCTGCTGACAGCATACGATTTCCCAGCCCGCCTTTCGCTTTAATTAACAACATGGCATTGCCACTCTCAAAGACATTATTGTTTTAGCTGGTTGCCACACTCTATATTCTAAACCAGATTAAGTTGTGAGAGAGCAAATCTCAAACCTCTACTCAGGTATACTAGCCGATTGGGTTAATCGGAAAAAACAAACCAACGTTATCGATGTGGAAATTACAGGTTTTATTATACAGTTTTTTATTACCTAGAGAGTTTACTATTGTGGTTGGCTCGTTCAACCTATCAGCCTATCGAGTTTTTTTAATTGTAATAACTCCTTGGATATTATGGCGCTTGTTTACACGGCGCACATTTCGCTGGCAAACGCTGGATACGTTGGCAATCACGGTTTGTATTTG
The DNA here is from genome assembly GCA_937974565.1 of uncultured Arenicella sp. Lineage (GTDB taxonomy): Bacteria > Pseudomonadota > Gammaproteobacteria > Arenicellales > Arenicellaceae > Arenicella. The sequence continues at coordinate 59,143 of CALJWL010000033.1, read as the reverse complement.
GCCATTTATAGCCCTTACTTTTAACTCAGGCATGCTATTTGGTATCGAAAGCGGCGGGGTTCTTTTTCTGGAAACCTTCGTCCCATTCTTTACCGCCCGGCTATTAATCCACAAATACCAACATTTGGTACAAATTGCTAAAACGCTTCTGATTGTTTCATCAGTGATGGCAATCACAGCCATACCAGAAGCCTTAACGGGCCGCTCGATAGTACATGAGTTAGCATCACAACTTACCGATAATAATTACACATACACACACGAACGTAGGCTCGGTGTGTGGAGATCCTACGGCCCTACGGATCACCCCATCATACTGGGGACCTTCTGCGCAGTCGCTATTCCTTTGGGTTTTGCATTACTTAGGCGGCGATTGCTACACGCAGCCACAACCGCTTTTTCCATTCTTGGCGTAGTAGCATCCGCATCGTCGGGGCCTCTGCTGTCTATTATTGCTCAATTTGGCCTGTATTTTTGGTCAGCACTTTTAAGAGGTCGCCGCCGCAAATGGTGGCTGTTGATTCTAGGCCTCTTCTTTATTTATTTAACGGTCGATATTCTATCCGACCGTGACCCTTTCCGCGTCATGTTCAGTTACTTACTCTTTAATGAGCATAATGGCTACGTTCGATATAATATGTGGCAGAACAGCTTTTTTCTGGCTGGCCAATCCATGCAATCATTCATTGTGGGTTATGGTTTCTCGACCGACATGATGGCCCTAATCGAAAACCCGTTTTGGGCCAAACTTATGTCAAGTTCAATAGACAGCTATTGGGTGGTCATTTTACTTAGGTATGGCGCTCCAATGTTAATGCTCAACGTATTTTTGGTCGCCTTGGTTTTAAGGGCAAATGTCCGAAATTACCAAAGTTCAAAACTTAGAAAAGAAAGGAGGCTTGTTCAGGCTTGGCTAATAACAACGGTCAGTATGAGCCTTGTTGCTTGTACGGTTCATTTTTGGGGTGCAACCGCCAGCCTGTTCTTCATTGTTCTTGCCTGCACTGGTATGCAACAAAAAAGACACACGAACAAACACACGGCACAGCCACATCAACCCAATAAAGCTCTCCCTAAAACGTTTATCACTGAAATCGATTGATGAGAAGTTATTCGGCCGCCGCACTCTGCACATCAGTAACTCATCTGGGAGTTATCGTTTCGATGCTGGTGCGCAACATTCTATTTGCGCGTTTTTTAAGCCCCGCCGACTACGCAGTAGCCCTAACTTTCGGAGTGGTCCTTACGTTGTTTGAATACATCAGTAATTTTGGGCATGAAAATTACATGCAGCGCGACAAATATGGAGGCTATCGTGACTTCCAAGCAACAATGCAATCGATGATCATTTTAAGAGGGTTACTGATCGCTGTCTTCATAGTCATTATCTCTCCTTACGTACCCCAATTGTTCGATCTTAATGATTTACCATTTAACTATGCATTACTCGCGTTAGTTCCTTTACTCAACGGCTTTATGCATTTAGATCACGTTCGTTTGCACCGCAAACAAATTTACACGGTGACAACCAAGATTAGCCTTTGTGCGGACATATCATCGATTTTAGTGGCGCTAATTTGCATTTACACCTTAGATGGCTATTGGGCATTTTACATCTCGTTCATATACAGGCATTGCGCGGCGACGGCGTTGTCACATGTTTTTTCAAAACGCGCATACGAAATCAAAGTCAACAAAACATACGCTCTTGGTATGGTTAGCTTCGGCATCCCACTTCTTGGGGTGGGTGTATTAAAGTATTTGGGTACTGAAATGGATAAAGCCCTAATTGCAAATACGCTCGGGCTCGAAACTTTTACAACCTACATGCTGACGCTTATGTTAGTTGTAAATGGAACAAATTTTATTAATGTGGCCTTATCAAAAATTTTTATTCGCAGACTCAGCACAATAAACAATAATATCGCCCCCGCAATCAGAGCAAATGGGATTATATATTGCTATTTAATGTTCCCATTATTAATAGTATTTGGAATTTTGGGCCAAGAATTGGTTCACCTTATCTTTGGGAAGCAATACGTCGGCATTCCCTTTTTGACGTTAGCCGTCTGTGCAACCGTAGGCATTCGCTCTCTCAATCAATGGCTAAATCAAAGCATAATTGCAAAAGCATCAACCAAACTGATTTTAATCACGGATACTGTAAAAGTTTTTATTATATTAGCCGGCTTTTACGCAATTTACGCAGACGCAAACCTCATCAAAGTGTTGTTAGTGCTGTGGGTTGCCGAAATCGCGTATTACGTTTGTTTAACCTATTTTCTCAATAAGCGTTTCCCTGTGTTTATCACGAGTTGCCTGATTTTTATAATGTACTCCGTGTGCATGATCGCACTTAGCGTCATGTACTTGTTCAGTCAAGAAACAACGTTGGTCATTAAGTGTTGCTTTGTTGTTAGCTCTCTCATTTTATTCTTAGCCGTATTTCTTACATTATCCAATACTTGTAGAAATCAAACGTTGCTATTAATAAAATATTTAACAAAGCCTATTGGCTCCGTGCCCTAACATTAAACTGGTGAGCTTTGACATCACGTTACTAAACCCAAACTACTGAATAGCATCCTCACAAACGTTCATCATTCTTTGAGAAACATGCAAGGACCGGCATACTTTCTGCCACTTGTTGTAATGCTTTAAAATCAATTTAATCTTATCAGCACTGTTTGATTTTTGCTCAATTGAAACTTGCACAAATTCCAATACTCGCTGCCTTTGCAATTGCGTCAATTTTTGCCAGTTCTCTAGCCCCATTAACATTAAAGATTTTGCAATTGACGTCTCATATAAGCCTAAACGGTGAGCCTCTGTAAACCACGCATTAAAATGTGTGTCCAATTGAGCTTGGTGTGAGTAAATTAATGCTAATCGGGCAGCCGAAAACGCCCACCCACTTCGATATTTCAACGCTTCATTATGCAATTGAACCGCTTCTTGTAACAGGTCGGACTCTTGTAAATATTGACCATCTGGAGACAACACCCAAGACTGATAAAGAAGATTGGCCTTAAAATCCAGTGCGTCCGCATTCTTAGCACGCCAACTTAATGACCGATTAATATCTGAAAAATAAGATTCGAGTTCGCGCGCATAATCAAAATTACTAAAATCAATGGACTCAAATGCACGCCTAGAACGCTCATAATAGTAATCGGCAATGGCAACTCTCAACGAAATAACTACCACAAACAGCAAACTGCAAAGCACTATAAATACCAATGCACGTCGCCACAGAGTTGCCACTATCTTAACCTATACAAACGCATCACTAAAAAACACGCTGATTGTTGTTAATTAGTATTGTCATCGGAAGATTCATTTTGCAATGAATCATCATAATAGCCACGACCATAGTAATATGAAAACGAAGAGTCTGAAGCAGGCACCTGGTTCACCACCACACCGCACAGATTAGCGCCAGATTTTATTATTGCTTTGAGCGTTGCCCTGATTTTAGCAACGGGAGTTGCGTTCGCCTTAACCACATAAGCGACTTGATCCACTTGCGTTGACAATAAAACTGCATCGCTCAAACCGCCACTCGGAGGAGAGTCAATCACGATGACATCATAAGCTTCACTCAATCTATTGAGTACATCAGTGAACTTGGTGGAACAAAAAAGTTCTTGAGGGTTTGGGTTAATGGTTCCAGCGGTAATTAAGTCGACACCACTGACCGGCAAAGACTGGATGCACTCCGAAGGAGGAGCAGCACCTAAACACAAGTCGTTCAAGCCCAATTTTCGTCGGCCAAAAGAGTGGGTATCAAGAAGCTCATCCAATGAAGGCCTGCGCAGGTCACAATCAATTAACAATGTCTTTTGCACCTGCCCAAAGGCCATGGCCAGACTGATGGCCATGGAAGTTTTGCCTTCACCAGGCACCGTTGAGGTGACCAAAATACGACGCTTTTTTTCATCAATCGAAGACAACATTAAACTCGAACGAACGGTTCGCACCGATTCGGAAAACTGAGAAAATTTATTATTGTCAAAATATCGATACGCAACGTTGCCAGTTACGGCACTCGAATCGCCCTCAATCATGGGTACCGAACCTAAACTGGTTGTTTCCAACGCCCTATCAACATCTTGATCATTACCAATAGTGTTGTCGAATAGCTCTCGTAACAGGCCAATGCCCATGGCCAACAGGCCGCTAAGCAATGAGAAGACAATAACCAGAATGGGGCCTTTGCTTGGCAATGGTCGTAACGACGCAATAGCCGGGTCGGTTATACGGACGTTTTCATTAACACTTACGCCCGTTGCTCGGTTTTCATTTAGGCGCTTTAGAAACGCTTGATAAACGTCTCTTTGTGTTCTCACATTCTGCTCTAAACCTAATAGCTCGAACTGTTTCCGGCCCAGTGATTGAACCTTGTTGGTTGATTGCCCTAGAGAATTTTTTAAGAACGATTCACTTTCTTTTGCCAATTCATATTCGGATTTAATCGCTGAAACAACACGTTGAATTTGTCGAGTAAGGTTCTCTTCTGTGGCCTTCATTTGCGAAGCCAATTCGACCATTCGTCTATGTTCAGGGCCATAGCGTTGCGAGAGTTCGCTTTGTCGGCTTTCAAGCTCAACCAATTCTCTGCGAATATTTTGCACAATGGCATCACTCTGAATGGCGGTTATTCCTTGCACATCGCCTTTACCTCGCTCAGTGGCTATAATTTGCTGATAAAGCGCTTCAGAGCCCAACCTTTTTTGTCTCGCCTCAAGCAAACGACTGGATATCATGTCCACCTCTTGAGACACGATACCGTCATTTTGAGTGCTGCTTCCAATGATGTTTTCTTGCTCTTTAAACTCTTGTAACGCAACCTCGGCAGCACGCAAATCTTTGTTGACGACCTCAAGCCGATCAAGCAGCCACTTTTCAGAAGATTCGGATGAAGTTTTTTGCTCCCTTTCTACCGACTTAATATACTCCTCAGCCAAGGCATTGGTGATCCTGGCTGCCAATTCTGGATCGGGGAGATCCAAGGATAAATTCATTAAATACGAATCTCGCTGAGAACTGATGCCAATATTCTCGATTAATAAGTCTGTAACTGTTCGTGTAATGTTCGGCTGTTTACGATTCTCACCCAGACCAAGTTTTTGTTTTACCTTGGTATAGACCGAAGCTTGGGGCACTGAAAACTGCGGATGCTTATCTAATTCAAGGCTCCTAACTACTTCTTTTATCAACGCTCGAGAGCGAATAATACCCACCTGAGTTTGTCGAAATGCTGGGTCTCGTCGATTTATTAATAACTCTCTTAAGTTAAATACCGACTTAGATTTTGGAGCGACATGCATGACTGTAATAGCACGATACTGAGGCTCCAATGTGAGCGTGTATAAAAAAGTAAGTCCACCAACCAGCAATGCCATTAGCACAGCCTGCTTAATGTTTTTTCTGAAGACCGTTTTTAGAACTTGCCAGTAGTAAGCGAAATCAATCGCATTATTGCCGTAATAGTCATTCATTATTTAATTCGCGGCTCGCTTGAGAAAGTAAAAGTTCTCCACGCGCAATAGCGATACTACCGTATCAAGCATTGCACTGGAAACACAAAGAAAGGTTAGATAAGGAAACAGTAAATCAAAAACGACGAGGGAGTATCGTCACAACATCACCAGGGTATACAGGGGTGTCTAAACTATAGCGTTCGTTTTCGATTGGCTGTTCACGCTCAATATTAAACCGTCGACCATTGCTCCACTCGGTGACGCCGCCTGCTAAATTGATGGCTTTTTGAATGGTTAAATTTGGTTCAAAAGAGTAGTTTCCTGGATTTTTTACTTCGCCTCCAATTGAGAATGGTCGATACTCAATAACCGAAACAGCAATATTAGGGTTTATCAACACTCGCCCTTTCAAGCCCATCACTAATTCATTTTCCAGCTCTGAGGTGGTTTTCCCTTTAAGCCGTATTTCATCAAGGTAAGGGTATGTAAATATGCCCGTATTATCCACCGTCACCTCAAATGACATATCGGGCTCCTCAAAAACAACAATCTTTATCTTATCCCCTGCCCCAAGTTTATAACTTGAGTCAATTTGCGCGAAGGCCGCTAGTGGAATCAGTGCCGTAAAAATAAACATCAGGCACACCCTCAAAGAACCAAGAGACAGTGCAGCCCTAATGACCCCGTTTCTAATTAAACACCACATAGTAAACCCAATGCTTCAAGTTAGATAAAAGACCGCTTATAAACTGACTGCGTATGAGAGAAAAACCTTATTCGTCTCAAAATCAAACTGAGGTATGTTTGACTCTTTGTCTTCGTATTCATAGTTCAAAGACCATTCAGCATACTTAGAGGGCGTATAAAACAAGCCAATATTGAACGAGTCAATATCGTCATCGCGCCCCGCACTACCAAAGTCCACCGACCCCATGGTTATGCCACCGGAGAAACTAAACCTTCGCGAAACATCATGTTTCCAACTTAGAGAGGCTTGATCCACATCTTGAAAAATGCCCGTGCCAGCTTGTTCGAAAGGTTTTGAGAAACTTTCAAAATAAACGGTGTCTCTAGCGGTAGGAGTCCATTCTATTTTTGCATTCCACGTTGTAAAAGATCTGGGGTCTGAGAAATTATCGAATTCTTTATCGGTAGTACCAACACTGATTTCACCAGCGGTTAAACGGCTCAGCTTCCATTTAACACCAACATGAATTGACTGCTCGCTGTTATCCAGTCGTTGCCCTAAAAAAGGAACAGGCGCATCATACTCAAAGTCTCTGTCGGCCAAATCTAAGAAAAAATGAGTGGCCACCGAATACTGATAGCCAAATCGCGCCGTGAGTTCGTTTAAGTTGTAATCACGCCCAGCATTAATTATTTCGAAATTATCAAACTCAAGATCAGTATAGTTATAATTTAGCTCTAAACTTGGCCCCACTTTTGGGCTGCCAATGGCGTAGCCTACAGAAAAGTCAGACCGGGTGAAATCAGTTGCACCCTCTACATCACCATTGGTGCCTTCGGTAATATCCACGCCACGAATGATACTTCCATCATGAAACGCGGCGCCCAGATTAAACTCGCTATTTGAAGTCAGCTTACGAACATAATCGGCCGATACCCGGTTAGATAAATAATTATCATCACTGCTATCAAAAAATGCCACGCCATCGCCTTCATAGGCAAAGCTTAACTGCTGCTGAGACGTTTCACGAATAGCTTGGACAACAGGTTTGACCGAAAGAAAAGCAGAGCCGATTTCATTGCTCACCCCTCTGAACACATTATCACCGTAGCCAAAAGACGTGGTAACTAAAGAGGTTACATCGGTGCTTCCCACTTTATGTGGTTTACGCTCCACCGCCCCAATATTAGCCGATGCTAACACGGCCACCCCAATTAACGGTACGAAACAATGCGTTCGCACGAAATCATTTAAAACTCTCTTATTTTTCATCATTTTTAAGTTGTAAAAAGCCATTTGGTTTAATCCTAAAACTTGGGCTAATCATGTAAGTAAAATTTCTGTTCGGTTAAGCCAATAGGTTAATAAACTCATCGCCAATAACCCAATTAGCAAGTTGCTTAATTATTACCCTAGCACACACTCATCCGTTATTTTTAACATCATATATGAAGGCATTATGAGCCTTCGTATCCAACAACATAACGCATACCCTTACGCCACAAAAAATTCTATCTCACTTAGCTTGCTAATAAACATACGACATTGAGACTACTCATAAATTGAGATATTCATGACTTATTGACAAACTTTAGATTGAAACCAAGGTAACTCATGCTTTGACAAATGTGGCTTCCTTGAAAATGCCTAAGCCCCACTATACCCACCTCGCGTGAGCCTAAATCAGAGTACAACCTTGATCAAGTCTCATTATCAACAAACCCTAAATATTGACCTTACGTCTTTTTAGTACTCTAATGTAGTGATATAGTGTTTGCAATATTAAAACGTTGTATCGACGTACTATTGACGATAAATTAGCGTATTAAGTCATTGGCGTTCGCCGCTCGATGGTTGTCTCTGTGCTAAACATTTAAAATCGGAGTTTCATTATGTATATAAACCACAAAAACACCTTCAAGCATATCAGCCACGTCTTAATTGCGGTGCTGATTCTGATAATCTCAGGTACGTCTTTCGCAGAAGGAGACAGCGCGTCTGCGAGTGATGTGTCGGGCTATGTCACGGTCACGGATAAAAACGGTCAAGTAAAGCGTGTGCAAACAGGCGACAAGCTTGAAGATGGTGATGTTATCAACACCGGCAATGACTCAGGCGTCGCTATCTTACTGGCTGATGGCAGCACAGTTACTTTAGGCCCACAGTCCAACTACACCATTGGCGACAGTGACAGTTACGGCGGGGGGCTAGCACAACGTCCTCTTAGCGGTAACTCTCCGACATTATCCACATCGATAACAGCCGGTGGAGCCATTAACAGCATTGGTGAAGAGGCTCCTACCAACCCTGGTGACGGTGGCTCACCAACAAATTAACCGAAAAACAAGCCGATTTTCAACTAAAGGTTGCTGTTTATATAAGAGCAAAGCAAACATCAGCTTGGTTAATTTTAGTGAAGCCCCTGTTATCAAAGAACCTCTATTGTTGAGGTTCTTTTTATTTTAAGCTGACGTTATTGTTAATAACTTATTTTGGTAACGTATTTTTACCATCAGACCTTACCGCCTTGCACGCACACAAAATGATTAGCTAACCCCAGAAAATTTGCATGCCTGACAAATCTAGGGGTATTACGTTGGCCCTGTCATTAGCCCTGTTTTTAACTGTTAGTATTAGCCTGATAAAAGGCGGTGCACCGCAATGGGCTGCGATGGTATGGGTGAGTTTATGTGCCTTATCTTTGATGGCTTTTCTAATTCCGCACTTATTCAGTAGTACTCACGTTGAAGATAAAGTTCGATCAGAATCGGCCTTATCGTATATTTCCAGAATACGGCTAACAAAAAATTTATTGCCGATCTATTTACTTGTGGGTTTCAATGGTTGGACTCTACTTCAGCTTGCCCTACTGACGAAAGATAAACCCGCAAGCTTCGAGCAATTATTAATCAGTTTGGGCATGATGTTATTATTGGCATTATGGAGTATCGCCATCAGACACACTGATGCCATGCGCATGCTGTTTTTTGCTGTCATTGCAACCGCCTTATTTCAATCAGCTTACGGCCAGTGGTCTTATTTGAGTGACGCCGATAAATTACTATGGATGCCAAAGATTTACTATTTAGATCGCCCAACCGGAACCTTTGTTAACGCAAATCACTTAGCAACGTACTTGTTGTTAGCCATCATTGTGTTCGTTTCAAAAATCGGCACTCACTTAACACCTTCACATAAAAGCCATTCAATGGTTCGTGCCTTCGAACGTATCTATAGCTTCAAAATGATCGTGCTGATTTTCTTATTAACCACCCTGATCATGACTAAATCTATAGGAGCGTTGGTTTCGGCCGTAGTTGTTTTATGCATAGCCTTATTACGAGCAATCTTAATATCAAAAAAAGCGTTAAACCTAATCGCAATGGCTGGCATGGTGCTTATCATTGTGTTCGGCATTACCCTAAGTTTGGATTACTCTGTGATCGAAACAGAAATAACAGGGCTTTCTCATACTTTTAACCGGAGACTGGAACTCAGCAAGGCGTCGTTCTCGATGTTGCAGCACCATTGGCTTACTGGCATTGGTGGTGGCGCATTTTATTCGCAATTTTCTGAGTTCAGAACACTGTCAATCGGGAACACTTATTATAACTACGCTCATAACGACTTTATTCAATTTTGGGTCGAATATGGCATTATTGGAGTCTGTTTATTGTTGTCGTTTATTGGCGCCGCCCTTTATAACAACCTTCGCGTATTGGGTCACTCTAAACAAGGAATTGAGGCCACTTTTGCTTATGCCAGCCTTTACGGCACGCTAGCGGTTGCCGTGCATTCATTAGTCGATTTTCCATTACACATCCCAGGTTTCAGCGTTTTCTATCTGGTGTTAATATCAATAAACAGCCTGCACTTGCATAATAAAAGTTTGAATCTTTATGCCAATGAATAACAAGCAAGTCTTTGCATCTGTTGGCACTCGTTTCCCAATGGATCGACTTTTAAGAGCGCTTGAAAATATAGCGTCCAAACACGATCACTGGATCGTGCAAGCTCAAATAGGCCCCAGTTCGTATTCTTGCACACGCATCAAAACGCAATCTCAAATGACGGCCACGGAATTTGAATATCATGCTAAAACGTGCGATGTGTTTGTTAGTCATGCTGGCATGGGCAATATTTTGCTAGCGGCAAAACTTGCAAAACCCATCGTTATTATGCCAAGACTTCCCGAGCTGAATGAACACATTAACGATCATCAATTGGGAACGGTAAAAGCAATGCTTACAAAGCCATTCATACGTATTGCCAATACCGAAAGCGAGTTAGAACAAGCCATGCTTTCAACATTAAAAGACAGGCCTATTACTCTCGAAAGCATCGACCTGAGAAATCGAGAAAAATTCATAGAAAAGCTAAGAAATTTTATTGTCGATGCCTAAATTTGACTCATCAAATTTGAACCTGCTAATAGTAATGGTGAATTACTTTTCAGCAGAGTTAGTGGAAAATTTGTTAGCTCATTTAATCCAGCAAACACTGCCGATTAGCACTAAAGTAACAATCATTTGTGCGGATAACAGTCAATCATCAGAACAACATAAGGCGCTACGAAAAATAAAAAGCAGACTCGGCGCAAAGGAGCATGCCAACCGTCAACTGAATATACAACTCCTTTTAAACCCAACTAATTTAGGCTATGGCTGCGCGATTAATAAAAGCGTTAAAAACCAGTATTTCGATTACATTTGCTGCATCAACCCTGATGTGATGTTACAAGAACACGCACTCAACGAACTGATTTCACATGCAATCAAGAACCCAATCCAAGGTATTTGGGGTGGTCTCACCGTTGATCAACAACTAAACCCTGATTTTCGGCACGCATGGCAACAACCCACACTGCTCAATACGTTTTCTTGGGCAACGGGATTAAAACGATTGTCCAATCATCCGTCTCTGCACGACAATTACAAGCATTTGGCCAAGGAAACACACCCCTACCCGGTCGATAATGTGTCAGGCTGCTTTATGCTAATTTCCGCTAATGCATGGGAATCGACCAATGGGTTTGATGCCGATTTTTTTCTGTATTCTGAAGAAATTGATTTGTGCAAACGTGCAAAGGACCTGGGTTTCCAACCAACCGTAGTCCCTTCATCCAAATTGCACCATTCTCCACACTCTCAAGAGGTGTCAACGCAGCGCTTAAGTTTACTGTATGCTTCCAAGCTGCTCTATGCTCACAAACATCACGGTTTATTCTATAATGTTGTGTATAGGTCAACGCTTTTTCTAGGGTCAATAATTCGAGCCATCATCACACTTATGCAAGCTCGTTTGGGCATTGCTGGTGCGTGGGCCAAGCTGGCGATAACATCTCTTTTTTACCGCTCGACAATCAACTCTAATAAAGGCGCTGCACAATGAGCAGCAACTCTGTCGACAGCAGCAAACCTTGCATTATTATCGCGGCTTACAACGAAGCCAGCGTGATCAAAGACACGTTGGCTTCGTTGCACACAAACGGCGCGATAAATCATTATCAATTGCTGGTGGTATGCAACGGTTGTACGGACGAAACCGATTCAGTGATCCGCACTCACTTTCCTCATGTGCTTCGTTTCAATTTAACACACCCCTCAAAGGCCTTAGCCATTCGCTACGCTGAGTCACTCAACCCGGGCTTTCCCAGAATTTACCTTGATGCCGACATTACATTAACCGCGCTCAATGCACACACACTCATCGAATTGGCTAAATCACAAAAGCAACCTTGCTTACTCATCCCTAGTTCTGACTTGATATCAACCCACAGTACAGCGTTAGTGAAAAGCTATTACCGAACATGGTACAAAACACCTCATGTGCAACAATCAGGCTTCGGTGCGGGTACTTATGTTATCAATAAAATTGGCAGAGATGGGTTTGGTGAATGGCCAGAACTAATCGCCGACGATGCGTTTGTACGGCTTCAGTTTGCAAGCGACCACGTTAACGTAACACAAAAAGCCAAGGTCGCGGTTAAAGCGCCAAAAACGTTGTGGTCTCTTATTAAGGTGAAATCGCGCTCCAAGCTAGGCAATCTGGAACTCAATGCTTACATGAGCCAAAATTCAAGCCAGCAACTTGAATCAAACTCAGTAAACAAACCACCTCAACGCATTGCCAACTCAGGCGTTAGCGAACAAAGTGTCACAAGCATAAGCTATAAGTGGTATGACAAAGGCGTCTATTTGACGATCAATTTAGTTGCTCTAATGATGGCTAAATGGCAATTTTTAACGGGTTATAGAACATGGCAAAGAGACGAAAGCAACCGATAAAGTCATGCCTACTGGTCATCGGTTGCTCTTTTGTTGTGCTGGCGATGCAGATGAGTTCAGACCTGAATTCGCCGGTTTTATTTCTGTTTAAAGCTTTAATCCAACCAATATCGATGATGATTTTGGTGGGTAACCTGATTATTTACGCACTCACACGTTCCCACTTAGTGCTTGCAGCTACGCTTTTTTCAACGCTCATTATCGTACCGTTTTTACTTCCAAAAACGGGAAGCGAGATCATCAATAAAAGCAATAACCCCAACTCAAAAACCAGTGGAACGGCTCTCATCACAGGCACGTTCAGCACCCTAACCCGAACAAAAAATATCGATGACATCGTCGCCTTTGCTAAATCAAGCCAGGCCAACCTGCTTTGTCTGCAAGAGGTATCCCAAGCTCATAGAAAACTGATAATCGAAAAGCTCAAGCAGCAATATCCTTATCAGTTAGAAACTCAAAACAATCAACTTACTCTCAGCACCTACCCACTCACCTTGACAGACGAAGATGGCCATATACAGGCCAGTGTTTTGACTCACCCTAAATGGGGAGAGCTAGTCGTTATTAATGCCCATATGTCTCGCCCTTATCAGCATAAGCACCTAGATAAAGCGTGGGTCTCTCTGTTGGCACTGTTGGATAAGCAAACTAAAACAGTGCTATGCGGTGACCTTAATATCACCCCCAACAATACGCTCTATGACCTACTACAGCAACGATACAAACTCAACGATGCACTTTCATCTGGTTATGGTTTTACATTTCCAAGTTCAGAGCGCAGACTGGCGATAGTTGGGCCATTCATTAGAATTGATTACATCTTCACTAAAGGCTTGAGGGCCAGCAACACTCAAACTCTTGATGCTTCTGACAAAAGTGACCATAAAGCCGTACTCACCCACATTCACCCAGAAAACCGGAAACGCCATAAGTAATGCAAGACAGTAAAAAAATACTAGCCGTGGCGTCCGCTGGCGGACACTGGACTCAACTCATGTTGATTAGTAACGCCTTTACCAATTTTGACGTGCATTATGCCACGACGGATATTAATAAAAGCGCTTTAGAACTCGACCCTAAGATAAGCTCGGTACCCGATGCGGATCTTAGTAAAAAGTTCAAACTGCTGCCACTGGCGCTGCAAATGTTTTTAATTGTTTTCAAGAGTCAACCCAATATAGTCATCTCTACCGGTGCGGCACCCGGATTTTTCGCTGTCTTAGCTGGCAAATTAATTGGCGCAAAAACCATTTGGGTAGACAGTTTAGCGAACTATTCAACGCTTTCTGTTTCCGGCCAGTACGCTAGCAAATTTTGTGACCTGTGCTTAACGCAATGGCCAAATTTGGCCGACGATAAAAAAGTAGAATACTTTGGCAGCTTACTCTGAGGTATTGAAAACTCCACCTAATACTATTGTGTGATTGCGTTGCACCACTAAATTAAACAAAATAGATTTTTAGGTTTTCAATATAGAACAAGTAAGGAATTCGATAACACACGCATTTCGTCACCACATGATACCCAATCAAAACGAATCAAACCGGTTACTACAGCTTTTTGACATAATCGCAATTGTTTGCTGTGCGGTCATTATGTATCGGCTTCGAAATGCATTTTGGGTCTTGTCGAGTAATTACCAACTGTTACTGCTGATGATTCTTTTTCTAACCTTCAACATCTTTTCTTGGTGGGACGTCTATCGTATTCAACGTGGACGCTGGTTATATAAAGTGCTTAGTAATCTAACAATTGCATGGCTTATCGTTGCACTGTGTCTGAGTGCGATTACTTTTTTCACAAAATCAGGCGAGAGCTTTTCACGACTCTGGGTCTTATGGACTTTCACCAGTGCTTATGGCGTCATGATGCTGTCGCGTGTGGCTTTATGGAGTTATGGTCAAGGTAAAGCCAGAAACCCTGAAAACCAGCGCTCGGTAGTGGTTATAGGCGCCGGTGAGCTAGGCAAACGTGCTTGCGATGCGATTATCGAAGAGCGCTGGTCAGGTTTAAAAGTGGTGGCGCTTTTTGACGACGCTGGTGATGCAGAACAGCAGTACAGAGGAATACCAATCACAGGCAAGATAAAAGACGCCATCGCGTACATTGAAGCTCGAAGAAAGGCAAACGAAGACGCGGTGAAAGAGGTTTGGATTGCATTACCTTTAAGTGCATCAGAAAAAATTGAACGGTTACAAAATGAATTACAAAATACCGCAACCAACATTTTTCTGGTTCCGGATTTGTTTGGTGCGGATTTTTCAAAATATTCGGTCACTGAATCAGCAGGGATGAGCATCATTAATTTGTCGGCGACACCCGTTATAGGCAGCTCGGCCAGAGTTAAACGAGCCGAAGACGTGTTAATCTCATTATTAATGGGCTTAGTCTTGAGCCCTTTGCTGTTATTAACGGCATTGGCGATCAAACTGGAGTCTCAAGGCCCAATCATTTTCAAACAACGACGTTACGGTATTGATGGTAAAGAGTTCTTAGTTTGGAAGTTTCGCTCCATGACGGTACTTGAAGATGGCAGCGACGTGCCACAAGTAACACAACAAGATTCAAGGGTGACGCGAGTGGGCGCGTTCATCCGTAAATACTCAATGGATGAGCTACCGCAGTTAATGAACGTTTTGAACGGCACTATGTCATTGGTTGGCCCAAGACCTCACGCGGTCGCCCATAACGAGTACTACAGAGATCGGGTACACGGTTATATGGCCCGTCATAAGATTAAGCCAGGCATTACAGGGTGGGCCCAAGTTAACGGCTGCCGTGGCGAAACCGAAGTGATTGAAAAAATGCAGCGCCGGTTAAGATACGATTTAGAATACATTCGAAATTGGTCAGTGGCCTTGGATATCAGAATCTTGCTAAAAACGTTATCCACGGTCCTTTTCGATAAAAACGCTTATTAATCCTTGCTGCCTTAGACCTGGAATCAAATACGCTGTTTGCGAAACGTTAAGCTCTCGCTACGCTAGCCGCCGCGCCCTACTCAACTTGTTATTAATTCGGTTTATTTAAATTTATACGATGATTAACACTTTCAATGGTTGATTCATTATGGGCAATAATAATAATCGTCATCTTTCCTTGCAGATCTAACAGTACCGATTTTATCTTCTCTTCGTTCTGACTGTCTAGGGCACTGGTTGCTTCATCCAAAATCAAAACCTGAGGGTCTGACAACAAAGCTCTTGCCAGAGCCAAACGTTGACGTTCACCGCCGGACAGCTTAGTGCCATTGTCTCCAATCACAGAATCTAAGCCCAAGGGAAGCTTCCTAACAAAGTCAGCGGCCGATGCGGCCTCTAACACTTGCCATACGCGCTGATCTAACTCTATGCGATGATCAAGCGAATCAGCACGACAAACCCAGGTCAGGTTGTCTCGTAGCGTACCGTCAAAAAAATGAGCATCTTGAGTTACATAAGCCACCTTCTGTCGCCAACCTTTAAGGTTATCGGCATTCAAAGGAACGCCATCAATTGTAATGTCACCTGAACTTGGTGTTATCAAACCAGCCAACAAGTCCGCCAGTGTCGATTTACCAGCGCCGGATTCACCCACGATGGCAACCGTTTCTTTGTGTTTAATCTCAGCCGACACACAGGCCAATGCCTGCTCATTTCTTTGTAAATGCCTATAAGCTACGTTATTCAAAACAATGGAACTTCTAAAATCGACTGTTTCCTCACTGTCACTCTCCTCTGACCACTGCTTCAATTCGAAGATATTTGATGAGAATTCTTGATACAAAGGAGAAAGGTGCTGAAAGCTTTGCACTGTGTTTTGTGCCGAGGAAACGTGAGGCATTAAACGTGTAAATATCAATAAAACAATCAATAAGTTCGCCACTGGAATTTCCAACCAGTTAATTGCCCCAAAAAACAAAATACTAAAGATAGCGGCCGCACCAATCGTGTTTAACAATCTGGTAAGTGCATTAAACTGGGTCAATTTAACTCGTTGTAACTCCATCACTTTTGAGGCTTTGTCCAACTTTTTCAGATAAATGTCTTCGGCAGAATAACTCTTGATGACTTTCAAGCTGTCAAGGTCTTCAAAAACTGATCTGAATAGGTTTTTGTTACCAAAAAGGCTTTTCTCCCCAGAGCGTTGAACACGGCGATGGATAGGCAAGGTGATTAATACCAATATCACGCCTAAAAACAGAGCCAAGAAACTCAATTTAAACGAGATGAAGAAAGAAAAGAGTACGTAAATGACGATTAAAATAGAACTGTTACATAACTGCATCAACAAATTCAAACACGATGCCACTCCTTGAACTTGCACGGTGATTAGGCGAGAAAAATCCGCCATATTCGTCTGGCTCAAAAACCGCCAATTAGCGTTAAAAAGCTGGGCTGCCATACGCCCTCTCAGGTGAACGGCAAATGCTTGTTGTAACGAGGAAACTATCACCGAGTTACAGAATAAAAGAACAGCAACCAACGAGACCACCAGCAGGTAAAAAACCAAAACCGAAATCAAGTTTACTTCAACACCAATAAAATCAAAGGCACTGATTAACCAATACGAGACCGAAGAATCGTTGGCGTCTATTTCAATCCCCACACTTACGAGCAAAGGGATAATTAACGCAATCCCCACGCCAGAAGAAAAACTACTAATCACCATTAAGATAAGGCAAAAAATAATCTTTATCGGGGAAAATCGAAAAAATTCAGATATCAGCATTTTGGCTGAAACGATACTTTGTAGCATGTTTTTATTGTCTTTTGTTAAAGCCAAAACTTATCTAATGCGGTTTTTAAATTTTCAACATAAAGCCCAATCACCGATTGAGCTTCTCATGTAACCGCCAAATTAATCGCGTTCGCCGCTACTAATATTTCTTCATTGTAGTAGCGCCGCATTTCTGGGAGTAGGTCTTTCAACAACTCTTTGTTACGCAACCATTTTGTTTGACTTGGTGGGTCAAGCGTGTACTTAGATAACGCTAACCCACCGCTCTTATTCAGTTCTTTATCAAACTGAGGTGACCAAGATAACGTCAAAAAACGGCAAATTTGCTCCAAAGCACCTTGCGTGTTTAAAACGAACTCATCGTAGCTTAAAGCCATTGATGACGTTCCCTGTAAATCGCCTAACGAATCAATAATAGACTGATTTGCAGCGTGGTATTGATATGTCGCAATTCGGCCTAAATCGTCTCTGGGTAAGCCCTGCCAGCCTTCAGGTAATAAAAAAGACCAATCGTAGACGGAATCCCAGCCAGACAACTGGCGATATGTAATGAAACGCCTAGACTTCCAACCATCAATAATGCTGCTGATATTATGCTCTGGTTTTCTGAATAAGTAGATAAAACGTGCGTTAGGAAAAGCCACTTTCAAGAAATCAACTCTCAGTGCATTTTTAGGTGTTTTCTCTAAGAATAAAAATTCATTCTGATTTTCAAAATCATTGGCCTGCGTATGATCCGTCAGTCGTTTTAAAAAGAGCTGCTTTAATTTTCTGACAACGGGCTCCGTAGCATGCTCTTCACGGAGCGCATTTGACCCATTAGCATCAACGGTTAAAGAGGGGATGGTTTCAAACAACGCATGGCTCTCTGAGTTATAGTGAATCAGCTTCTCGTGCAAGCCTAAGGTTTCATACAATAAGGTACTTCCCGATCTTGGGGCAGCCACGATAAACACCGGCGCAAACGATCGAAGCATGCGCGTTGGGTGAAGCTCTGTGTTTTCCCCCGATGAACGAATCTCACGCAAAGAGGAACCAGTGGCTTTCTTAACCACGTTCGGCAGCTTGAGATTAACAATAAGTTGCTCTAAAAGTGTATTGATAGGCTGCCCGTTTACCCCGAGACGAGCTGTTGTCTTGCAAGAGTCGAGTTGTTGAATTGCGTGTAATACAACGAGCCGAAAACGCGGGTGATGCTCGGCAGCAACGCCATGGCTTTGCCAAACGGTAAACCAATTTTTTATTAACCCTCTTAACACGGCTTCTATTTTAATTCGATCATCAACATCAGCTCTGTGATCTATATCAGCGACATAGCCAACAATAATTTCTTCCACGTCAACAGGGTCTAAAACTGCGGCTGTTTTTGATTCTTCAAATACAAAGTCAAGTTCACTGTGCGATTGCAATGCCTCGACTTGCACCACACTGTCTAAAAACGACTTTGGGGGGGCAACGTCATGAACTGACGGCCTCCAAGCTCGAGTTCTTAGCTCACGCCAGAACTCTTCACTGCCAAGCGTATCGACCACCAAATGTATTCGCTCTCCGCCACGATTGATGACTGAATGGTTGTGCCACGTATCCACAACCCACGCTTCACCACACGCTAAGTGCTGAATCTGGCCGCCAGACTCAAACAAAACCGTTTCATTGGTGACAATTGGGATGTGTATCCTGACACGCTTTCGCCAATACAAATTGGTGTCACAGTGCCTTGGTACCGATGCACCCGCCGCCAAACGCATTAGCCGACAACGACCGATACTCGTATTCAAATTGGCTAATACCGCTTTTAAATACGGCATTGTATGCGTGCGAGCGCACAACATCATTGCCCCTTCCACATCGTGATTATCTTGGCCGTTAACAGAGACAAGCGGCAGTGCGCTGTTTCCGCTAAAGCGGTTGGGGTGATTAATCCATTGCGCACAATCAACGGAGCTAATTTCTTCAGCAAGTTGCTTATAATCAACGAAGATAGGCAGACGATAAAATTTATGACTTAAATGCATCAGAAATCCCGTTATCACTGATCAAAACATTGTTTTAGTTATTTTATCGGAATAGAATAGCACGGTGCTGCAATAAATGATTTACAGCACCGTCTCATCAAAGAATGAATGTAACTTGGCTGAAGCACTGACTTTGGGTTGGCTGAGTTTGGGGTTGATGAGTAAGATCAGTTCATGTAAAAGGTGATTTAAATGAAGAATAAAGATTACAACGAAAAGCTAGAAAGTACGGCACTGGAAACCGAGAACATGGCTAATAAGGGTAAGGCTAAATGGCAAACGCCTGAATTATTTGTTATTTCAATGGATCAAACTCACAGTGGCACCAACTTTGTCGTCCCTAGCCTTGAAGGGGTGTTCTATAACCCTGGAACATCATAAAAATACTACCTATTAAAAAATGTCACCTATTAATAGACATACCTAACACATACTAGTAGATAGTAAATATAGTTAGTAGATATAGCGGCAAAATAGCCAAACAATCGTTTTTTTGCCTACCTTGCTGCTATTGAAATTCGCAGTTTTATCATACCAATACACAACCTAACGCAACGAGCATTTAAAGCGCAACAAAGTTAGCTTAGGTATACTATTCCTTGCTTTTCTAGCTCACCAAGAAAAAGCTGGATGTCCTGAAAGCAGTGATCTTTGTCAATATCATAAATTGTAGCTAACTTTTCAGCAAGTTGTATAACGGTGTGAGGCTCTTCGAGCAGCGCCCAAATTTTTGACCCAACCTCATTCATTCCATAATATTCTCCGTTAGTTAAGCTCATTAACACGGTTTCGTCCCCCATATTTGCGTGAATTAAATCGGGATTCCGTTGGAGGGTTTGATCAAGTTTCAACATTTATCATTCCTAATGTTCGTTTTTAATCTATTTGCTGAACACATAAAGCCGATGCCGTAATACTAATACACTTTAGGGTTGTTTCTTTCATCAAGATAACCAAATTTTCTCATGGTTTCAGCGTGCAATTGAACTATTTTTTCAACCTGCTTGTCGCTCAATGTATTTTGCCAATCACCCGCAATGCCTTTACGGAAAAATCGTTCTGCACTGATCGGCTTTTCGACGAAGTCTATTTCTTCTTCTATTTTTTGCAATGAATTAAAATTGCAGCGACCTAAGGACTCTTGAATCAGGTGAGAGTCTGTCGTTACTCGCAAAAACTCACACGCGCCGGTAAACGTCTGTATTGAAGCATTCAACATATCTTCGTAACGAATTACGTGAACGTTTAGATCGTCAGCATTAACCCAACTCTCAACGTGTTGAGACCAACTGCCAACGAACTCTGGTAAAAAGTGAACGCTATTAAGAGAGTGACTCTTGAGATCTGGGTTCGCCAAAATTTCGATCGATGTATCAATCGAGACCCCGCCGTGATGAGCATAAGAGATACAAACATCTAAGGGGTTGCGCACAAAGTATAACGCACCCGCAATTCCGCTGGCGTTTGACCCTAACACTGGCATATCACGGTCGTTATAACTAAATGCTGCGTGGGTTTTGAAATATTGCTCACTATCACTGTTTAGGTTTAACCAAGAGAGCCCTGTTGGTCGAATGCGCTCTATTTCACCCACAGACAGGTCCGTTGAACAGAAACCATTAAGCTCATCAAACATCGACCTTAGAACAGGGTACTGCCCAAAACTCAAATTATTGATATCCACAGCGTCACTTGAATTCACGAGATTACTCAAAAATATACGAAACCAGGTATTGCCAGATTTAGGGTAAGAAGCCAACCAAAATAATTTATTGCTAGAACCCAGTATTTTATCGCTGGTCATACGATCAATCCTCACAAAAGTCCGTTGCTTAAACTAAACCTTGGGCTTTTAGGTCATTGATGATGAGTTCCAACAGGTCGTGAACACTGACATGATGCATTGGCCGTTTCAACTGAGCCATATGAACATTGCCAACCAGTTCAGTGCATTGCCGAAAACCGTCTGCTTTTTTATTCATTGCCATTAGGTAACGCGGACGATATAAGTTTCTATTCAACAGCGAAAAATGTTCAACCTTATTCAAGTCACTCTCTATGGTGGTTGCTGACGACCACACACTCAGCTCATACACGGCGTATACCGGCAGATTGGTGTCATTGAATTTGTTGCCCAAAGGCAATGAGAACTTAGAGTCACAGGCAGCCCTGATGGTTTTCAGGCCGCCCGTATTAATTTCAAGCAAATCGGCCATATTCTTATTGAGCTTTATTCTCGGAATACTGGGGATGGCCTCACCGTTTTCATTAATGGCACACACGTCGTCTGACATTAAGGAATAACCCTTGCGCATAAATGCAGCGGCCAACGTTGACTTGCCTACGGTTGAATGCCCAACGCAAACAACACAGCCCTGCCCTATTTTAACAGTGCAACCATGCAGTACCAAAAAGCCACGCTGTATTAATATCGCGCCCAAACACGAGCCCAATAAAAACACACGAACATCGTCGTCACGACTGTTCCCCAACTTTTGATACACAATGTTCTTACCCGACTGCACTAAAAAACGCGCGATGTCCGGCACTGTTAAGAAAACAGTCTGCTCATCACCAAACAAAAATGGGCCTACCTGAGATAAACCACTTTTTTGACTCTCAGAAATACGTCCTTCAGAAATGCACAGATCCGCTTTTTCTTGGCAACCATTTGGCCAAGAAAACAACTCTGGTATTTCAAAGTCAGAACAAACATGAAGATTATAAACCGTATAAAAGTACATGAAATTTAAGTTAAAAGCGCTAGAAGTATTCTTTCAGCCAAAGGTTAATACTATAAATAGATTTGTACGTGTAACGATACATGAATACCTCTCTTTGTTCTTGATTGGGGTTGGAAAAAAACTGACTTAACACCGTCTCATCAACCAATGATTTCAAAAGGGGGTGCAAATTCATTTCATTAGAAAACCGCTGCATAAAAGCATCGTAAGAATCACTGTCGCCGACTAAATGGCCAACATCCTTATCATTTTTATTTACGATAACATCTGGCAAGCTATTTCTAAACGCGCGCCGGTGCAACCATCGTGTGTTAGAGCCTCGCCCCAGCCTTTCTTCAATTGGTGTGCAAAAAAAACAACTCAACAGCGTCTCATCAAGAAAAGGCCAATTAAATGAAACACCGTACCCAGAGCCAGCAAGCGTATGAGACTCCAACCGTTGTACTCCGCTTTGCTGCCAACGTTTAACCATACGCCGGTTATGAGATTTCTCGTTCGCTAAATTTTCATAAAAGAGTCTGCGATGCTGATCTATATACTGCAACTCAGCATGTTCGAGTCGTAACATTTTGGGGCGAATCATGCTTTTTGAATGCCTACGGAAAAACATTCTATACGCATCTTTAAGGCGCTTTGTTGGGGGGCCATTTAATCGGGAAAATAATGATAAAAACCGACGTTGATCAGCAAGCTCGACAAGCACATCATGCCCAAACGCGCTTGAGAACTCATCTCCACCGTAGCCGCTTAACATGGTTTTGACATTACACTCATTCGCCGTGACAAGAAAATCAGAACAACCAATGGCTAAAGAATGCTCATCAGGCAAACCAAACAATTTGATATAGCGCTCTAAATTTTGATGATAGTTGATATTACTTTCTTCAGGGGTTCTCCAGATATGGTGATACGATTTAGGGTAAAGTTCACGTAACGCTTCTAAAGGCTTTTTCTCTAATGTAAAAAATTCGCGGCTAAAGCAATGTGCATCTGAAGACGGAATTTGTTTCATTAAAGATGACATGATTGACGATGAGTCTAAACCACCCGATAACTCTACACCCGTCAAGTGTTTATCTGAAACTCGCTTTAATACCGCCGCATCAAAACACTCTTTATATCTCCTGACATGCTCCTCTGAACTTCGTTTTTCATTAGGCTTACTCGCGATGTCCGCCAATGTCCAGTACGCCCAAATCTTTGGCTCATGTGGTCTGCCCCTCTTATCTTTTTTAAGGATTAATGCATGACCCGCTGGCAGTTTCTTAATATTCTCAAACGCTGTTGAGGTGTTACCAATAAAGTGTCTGTACAGATATTGAGCTATCCAACTTACCGAGGGGCTATTATCAACGTCATCCAATCTAGCGATTGCCGCCAAATTAGAAGCAAATAAAAAGCACGAAGGATCTTCACTGTAGTAAAGCGGCTTAACCCCCATTCGGTCTCTTGCCAAAAATAAGTGATCAGAAACGGGGTCGTGTATCGCAAAAACAAAATCCCCTTCAATAAAATTAGGGCACTCAGTAGACCATTGTTGATAGTTAGACAAAATCCACGCGGCGTTGTTATGTTTAGATTTTGGTGCTATTGGCGAATTTAAATCAAGTTCACGGTGATTCTCCAATCTCGACCAACTCACGCAAACTTGCTGAGTTTCGTTGCATCGTGCGAAATCCACAACTTCTGAGTAAGGCAAAGACTGTTGTATTAACTGCACCCCATTTCCGACATATTCTTGCCGAACATCGTGCGGGATCAACGCCAACGGTTCAAAATCCTTCGAGCGAAGTTGATCAAATATTCGACACACGTTTGCCCGTTCAGAGCAATCCATTTCTTCTTCATGCCAATATGCAAAACCACCGGCAATCATTTGGCACGATTCAACAACAACGTTAAACGCCTTTGATCCAACGCAACTGAGAGTAATCCCACAAACCAGGTGGTAATAATATTGTTGTGGGTAGACGTCTGAGTGAAAACAAAACTTGGCTTTCGCCTGTCTCGACCCCCACAATATAAAGAGCCCCAAGGAAGTCCAACTGTATTGTAGGGTAATTGGCCTTTATTCATCCTAAGTGTATCTAAATGGATTCATTGGAATTGAAGGATTAGAAATAAAGGCTTCCATGCGCAAGAGTGTAATGGAGCGTAATGGATTCGTCCAGATAAAGGGATTCTAATTAGTTAAGGGGTCTTACTTAATAACAGTAAGGGTGACACTAACGTTCTAGCCCGCTAATTTTATAACATTAAATTCAGGAATTCGTACTATGAGCAAAGTTAAAGAGAGCCTGGAAGCTAATATGGATTTTATCCGTTCACAGCTTCCAGATGACTTAAAGGAACACGCAGACACTTGTATAGAAAACTGCGAAGTAAATCAAGACGATATTGAGATAACCAAGCAACAAATTATACACAGTCTGCCAGACGCTCTTAAAAGCGAAGTTGATATCGACTCAGTGCTTCCTGCTCAAGAAGCGACGCCCACTCTGGATGAACAAAAAGCCATGGTTCTCGCCGCATTGCCGAGTGAATTCCATGCTGATTTTGAGAAAAGCGCAGAAGCTCTATTAGCTTCCGAGTAGACGGCAGACATAACTCAACAACCACCAATTTAATAACGTTAAAAACGGAGAAATTATCATGAGTACCAACCCCTTTATTGCAGAAATAATGCCCATTGCCTTTAACTTTGCGCCTCGTGGCTGGGCTCTTTGCGATGGCCAACTAATGGCTATTTCCAGCAACACAGCGCTTTTTTCACTTGTTGGCACCACGTTTGGTGGCGATGGCAGAAGTACCTTTGGCCTACCCGATTTACGAGGTCGCATGATGAAAGGGGTCGGCAACGGCCCAGGTTTAAGTTCAGTGCAATGGGGGCAAAAAGGAGGAGCCGAGAACCATACTATCACTGTCAACGAATTGCCATCGCATAATCATACTGTAACGTTGCATGGTGAAACGGCTGCTGCCTCAGTCGGAAACCCTCAAGGCAATATGCTGGCTTCTCACCTTGCTTATGCCCCACCTGTGGCTGCTGAAAATAAGGCGATGGCTAGTGACTCAATAACATGTGGAAACACGGGCGGCGGCCAACAAATGAGTCTTAAGAATCCATACTTGGGCTTGTATATGTGCATCGCGCTATTCGGGGTTTACCCATCTAGAAGCTAAATAAGGTTTAGTTTCATCTGCTGTAAAATAAAAGAGGGAGTCAAGACTTCCTCTTTTATTTGCGCAACTTCTATTTTCTGGTTTTAATGCACTAACACAAACACGACTTATCAATAATAACGTATATGTTCAATTTAGGTGTCATCGTCCCGCAATCTTATTTTTTACCACGGCTAAGTCGAGATTTGCCCATTGCTTGCAAAATGGGAATAGAAAACGCAAGCCAGCATATAAATTTAATTCTCGAGCCTGGAAACTATAACGAAGACATTGACGTGCTTAGGCAGAAAGTTCAAGGCATGATTATGAGAGAAAATTTGCATGGTCTAATATGCCCACTGAACCCAAGTTTAATCGGCCCATTAAGTGAACTCTGTGCAGCAGAGGAAATCATTTTGATCGCCAACACAATGGGCGAAGACGTTTTTTTCGAATCACAGTTGAACGATTCTTTATTAGTGAATTCTTATCAGCTTTGGCAAACAGCTTGGCTAACAGGGCTTTATACGGCTAATTTAGGTTTCAAAAATTCAGTCGCAATATACGGCCGTCACGATGGTGGGTACGGTATTCCTCTCGCTTTAGCTGTCGGCGCCGAAGCGGGTGGCGCCAACATCAAGGTAACCAAAATTACTCATATGGAAAATGAAAACGATGCTTGCGTAGACCTACTCAAGGAAGTCGAAAGAATGGAACCCGACGCAATTCTTGCACATCACTCAGGCAAGCAAGCGGTTAATTTTTTATCCGATGCCAGCACCGCTAAATTAACCACCCCACTTATCACACTGTCACCGTTTGTAGAGACGGTCGACTTAGATCAATTCTGTTCGAAAATAGAGGGGATTAATACCGTTAGCACCTATCAAAGAGACGCCGATCAATACTTGCGTTTTGTTTCTGAGTTTAATGCTAAGTCACAAAGTGTTGTTCACCCTCATATCATAATGGCATACGAATCAGTAAGCTTATTGGCCTTGGGACTAGAAGCGGCAGAAAACAGTGCGTATTCCACTGTTCTGAAAACACTAAAGAAAATAAGCATTGAAGGCCCTAGAGGGAACGTCTGTTTGAACCCTGACTTTAACGAGTCTCTTTCCACCGCGTATATCAGGGCCGTATCACGAACCGAATCAGGCGAACTGTTCAATAAAACCATTGACACACTAGAGGTGCCTCAACTGTGCCATGAGCAATACCAGCTTGCTCAAAAAAACACTCAAAAACAAGGTTGGGTCAACCCTTACCTAATTGCTTAACAAGTCAATCGAAGTGAACGTCCCTACAATTGAATATTGATTGTTATGGCCACCAATGACCGTTAACGCCCCAACAGTGACCCAGGCGTGGGCTTTAAATTGGCCTAACTCTCGGGCTGTTCCCAGATAGGTCACTGAGGGTATCTTTTCTAAGGTAAGTATCCACTTAATACACAACGCCTGAGCTAAGCATCTGCAAGGCCATGGAGTATTGCTGGCTACCGTTCTCATCAGTGATGCAATTTGCCTTGAATAGACAAGTTGCTGCGCGGTTACCAATACGCACAACTGACGATTTTTAAGATTATACCCAAGGAAATATTTAAGCCATTTACTTGGCAGAACGTAGATAATCGGCAAGGTTAAAACAGACCCTAAAAAGCACCCAATAAGCCAAATTTTACGTTTTCTAGGCAGACCCCATACAAAGGCTATCTTTTCTTTTAATGTCACTGGCGTATCGAGTCTTAATAAAATTTGATTAGGTACTTAATCTTCACAGTTGTTCGAATTTTACCAAAAAGCGATTCCTTATAGGGTCAGACCAAGACGCTTTTTTACTGCGAGTGTTAATTTGTTTAAATATATAACTCAATTTATTCATTAGACTCCATTCTCCATCTACGTTGTGATACCTGGGAACCCACCCATTGAATGAGACATAACGATTCATCGCCTTCTTTTCAAATGCGGATACCGCATTTCGGTTTGCTGATGACGTTGAAAACATAACATGCGCGAAGCTCATACTTTCAAAGACTTGGTTGCGAACTCCCAAATCCTCGGCTATCGCCAGTATAGATTGTTGATTGTAGTCAGTGCAATGCATGGCGAAATACAAATCAGCCAAATGCTTTAGCTGAAAAAAGTAATCTAAGTAACCATGAATCGCTGAAGCAATGAAATGGTGGCTAAAGCTAGGTACATAACAGTCATTTTGCCCAATTTTTTTGGCTTGTCTACTCTCCAAAATAGCGTCCGCATCCAGAGGTAACGAGAATGTATTAGCGACTCTCCAATGTATATCGACATTGGCTAGTTGATCGTCCTTATGACGAAACACCAGCCCTCGTTTGCACAGCTTATCTGCTGAGTGCGTGACAAAGTGTGCGACTTTTTCAGCATTATCGCAGTCAATTGAGCGGTAACCTAATTGACACAGAGTTTGCACGGCTCGCAAAAAATGCGAGGGTTTTACTAAAAAATCAATATCAGCACTGGAACGCAAACAGTCGAAAGAATGCCCATAAAACTGGGCGGTGGCAGCGGCTCCTTTGAAAATAACGTAGTCGA
The DNA here is from genome assembly GCA_937974565.1 of uncultured Arenicella sp. Classification (GTDB taxonomy): domain Bacteria; phylum Pseudomonadota; class Gammaproteobacteria; order Arenicellales; family Arenicellaceae; genus Arenicella. The sequence continues at coordinate 31,472 of CALJWL010000033.1, read as the reverse complement.
TTTGCATTGCGTTAAACGACTCTGTCACACTATCAAGCTGTTTCAAATACAACGCTCGCTCGATGGCTTTGCGATAAAGTATTGGTTTTACACCAATGGCCAGTTTACTTTTTGGACCGCATGATTCATTTAAATAGTGCGCCACGCACCCTAAGACGCCATGCCAATTAGCAAGGCGCCCTAAGCGCTGAGTAACCATGCCCTTGGGGAGAGAGTGGGTTTCGTGTGTCACATGGCCACCAGCACAAAAGCCAACAGCATCACACATTAAACCCACCTCGTTTGATAGCGCACTCATAGTTTATAACAACCTCGGCAATCAGCGGTTAATCTAGAAAAACAGCGCTAAAACCAGCAACACCAATTGACCAGCCTCTTCAGACAACAGAGCGCACTGCATTAACTCAACACAGGTTGAATGCTTTTCAACTTAAATCACTCAACAGATTATCCGCAGCCTGAAACGCTAGCGCGGCAATCGTTAGTGTTGGGTTGCCTGTGGCGATGGTCGGAAATACGCCGCTTCCTACCATAAACAGATTATCGTGGTCCCATGATTGTTGCCGTGGATTTAGCACCGAGGTGGATCGATCATCGCCCATCCGGTAAGTGCCAACGATGTGCCCTGCTCCGTAGAACGTAAAGTTATGCGTTTCACCTTGCTCATCAGTGTATTGAAACTGGCTTGAGGTTACCTCGTCAGGGTCACCGTCAAAGATCGGTGCCGATGGTTTTTGTGTGTATTCAGTCACGCCTAACTTATCAAACAACTCAGTGGTCAGTTTCTTGGCTGAAACAAACGCTTTACGTTCGTAGTCTGATGCCAGCCTATACGTCACCATTGGGCGCGGTAAACCTAAATTATCTGTCAGTGTGGGCGATATTTGAACTCGGTTATCAGGGTCGGGTAATTGCTCGATTAAATAGCCTAACCTAGTCTGGCGGGTATAAATACCATTCAACGTATTCACCAACTCCTCACCAAACAGTTTGCTGAACGCCGGCAATTCTGAATTGAAGCGCAAAGGCAGGCCTTGCTCGTTCATGGAGTCCCCATTGGTTTGCGAATTATTTTGCCCAAAAACAAAATCGGCCAATGTTGTGCCCGGGTCGTTTGCCGCCCATTGCCAACCTTCGTTACCGATTTCAACTCGATAGGTTGAATGTTCGTTGCGCAAATCTCCGTCTCTTAGCGACTCAATACCTGAAGTAGAGAGCGGGCCACGATACGGGTAAATCGGGTCGCTGGATAACCCCCAGCCCAAATACATAATGTGATCCATTAAGTTACGGCCAACCTGATCACTGCTATTGGCAACGCCGTTTTCAAAACCTGGGTTTTTGTTCGACATCAACAACAATTTAGGCGTTTCAATGGCGTGCGCGGCTAACACAAAGTGTGATGCAGATACCGAACCAGTTCCCGATGCCGGACCGTTGGCTACATCGTATTTAATATATTCAATGCTTGAAACTTGTTTGGTTTGAGGGTCAAGTACAATATTGCTGGCCACGTGTTGATACAAAATGTCCACATTGCCGGTTTGCAAAGCACGCCCGATGGTGACGGTGGCGTCGTATTTAGCTTGAATTGGGCAAATCGGGATGCAATTAGTATTACCCGCACACTGGCGGCGTTCACCCGGTAATGAGTTTCGTGCTTGCGGAGTTGGCGTAACATAGACTGGATTACCTTCGTAGTCTAAATTATTTAAGCTGTTGTAAAGGTCATCTTGCAAGCTTTGCGTGATACCCGGCATAGGGTAAGTGTAGTTCTCACCGTAATCGCCGCTGGGGTCAACATTGTATTGTCGATACACCCGTTGCAATTTATCTTCATCGCCGGACACGTTTATTTCTGCGGTGGCCTGCTCATAGTAAGGCACTAACTCATCGTAAAACGTGTCAATGTTTGGCCAGTCCACGCCCTGATTGTAAAGTGTTTTCAGCTTGAAATCTTCAGGAAAGAGGCGCAACGACGTGCCCAACCAATGCCAAGTTGTGCCGCCACCAATGCGCTCATAAGAGCTTCCAAACGCAAATTTAGCATTTAAACTGGTGCCGGTAACGCCCGGGTCTTGAGGCGTGTAATCAAAGTAGCACTGATCGCTTTTGCGCCACGAGGCAATCTGCAATACGGTGTATCTGGGGGTGTTTTCGTTCGCTGGGTCCGGCAGACCTAAAGGGTTGCTGGAAGTTGAAGGCACAGCGCCTTGCGTGGTTGGAGGGTAAGGTGACTCAGGGGTCTTTGCACTGGCCATGAAAAATGTTTTCATGTAACCCGATCGATCAACGGGAATGGCTTGGCCAGCCTCTAGGATAAGCACTTTCTTCCCTGCTTTACCTAACTGATAAGCGACAATAGCGCCGGCTATGCCTGCACCAACGATGACAACATCATATTGTTTGGAATCTGACATGTTTACTCCTTAGCTGTTCCGTGGATTTTGTACAACGTTACCTGTGTACTGATCTAGGCTAACGGGCTCAGTACCCCAATAGCCATAGCGTAAGTTCGAATCCCCCATCGGGTGCGCTTGCATAACTTGCCACACCAGACCTGCCGAATAAGAATCAGTGGATAAAATTTCGAACGAAGTACTGCCATTAGTTGGCGGCTCGCCTGACATGACTTTTGGCCATGCCCCCATGTACCACAGAAAAATGAGCTGACGGCAAGGCATTTCAAATTCTGACACCGCTAACATTTGTTCGCCAATACTCTGTTTCTGTTGTGGAGACAAGACATCTGAATCGCCCACCAACTCCGCATACATAGCAAGAATGTTATTCGTAAGATCAGCGTCACCTGTTTCACTGGCAACCTTGGTTTGCCACTCATTGAGATATGGCTTGTTAATGGTGTTTTCATTGACGTTTATTTGCGGCGCAATTTTGTCTATTGAAAACCCCGTGAGTAGCGCACTCAAACCATTAAATTGATTTTGAGTATCCTTTTTGGTATCCATATGGTCTCTCCTATTCTGCTCGTTGCAATAGATAAGTAAAATCAGAAAACAAACCGTTAGTTTCAGTCGCGTTGTTATGACACTGAATGCAGCTTGACGACGTTTGGCGTACGTTTCCCTGAATGTAAGTTTCAAGTGTGGTGTTAGCCAAAAATGCCGGTGCCGGCGCTCCTGTTGGGTCCGTGATGCTGTTGGCGTCGGTCGGCCATTGTGTACTCACCAATTCGTAATTAACCCACACTGAGTCGGGCACAGCTTGAGCTAACGCATCGTGGTACCGCTTGTTAAGCGCTTTTGTGGCACTATCAATAGGAATGACACGTTCAATTTGGCTCGGTTTGGTATACGGTATGGCCGGGTCCCAAGGTCGATCCGGTGGGGTGTTAATTGCGGTACAGTCATCGCAATCAACCTGGTAGTAGTTGTAGTTTTCTTTGCTTGGTTTCTCCCCTTGAGTAGGCGCATTATCTACGTGTTCAAAAGTCGACCATGCCCATTGCGGACTGCCATCCACCTTGGTCGCAATATGCAAACCAACCAACCCCACTTTTTCTAATTCACAGGCCGGTTGCACACCGGCATTCTCACTTGGGTTGTTGTAAACATACGCATCGCTGACGTGAAACTTGGATTGATCATGCTCTTCGTTCATCACCATCCATGCGGCTTTTACCATAATAGACCCCCACTTGGCTTCGGTGCTATTACCACTGGAATCTGTACTCGCCTTCTGGCTGATCGGGAAATCAGCCTCTTTGCCAAACGCCGCCTGCCCCGCTTTGCTATACAATGCATTGTCGAGGATATAGTCGAACATGATTTCATTGGTTAGAATTTCATAACGGGTGTATTGCCCATGCTGGTCAATCAACGGGCCCGTCTTAAATGGCTCGCCGCTTTCATCCAGCACATTGGGTGTTTTACCGGCTTGCATCAATACCGGTTTATCGCCTTTAGCGTCACACTCATTCGGCGGTAACACAGGCTCATCCCAACCCGGCGGGGTAGCGCCATTTGGCATAAAAATATCTCGGCTTTCCTTGTAGTTTTGCCATACCGTCATTGCTCTAGGTTTATCGCCAATAGTGACCGAGGTATCGGCTTCACCATTGGCTCCGGCAGGCCAATTGAGCGCAATAAACGATTCCCATGAAAACACATCAAAAGCATGTTGTATTGACTTAATTGTGATTGGCGGTGTTACCGTTTCGGCAATCGGTAGGTCTGGGCTGAGAGCAATGTCACGCCCCTCTGGAATATGTTCACCGGCCTTGTTGGCATTCAATTCAGTCGGTTGATTAATCGCACTTGATATCTCTATGTGTGACGCTGAAGTATCGTTGCTTTTAGCGTTGGTCACCGTTTCAGAATTGCTGCACGCGCTGAGCATAAAAGGCAACATCAGCATGCCAACAGCGATCCGCAATCGGCGTTCAAGAGAAAAATATTCAAACATAAAATTACTCCGTTTCAATGTTTATAAAATCGTTGATGCGTACCATGTTCCTACAGAGTAAGGATCAAAAATATTACATGTCCTTACACTGCTCGTGAGTCAGCATCAATTAGTCGTTAAGACAGGCAGACAACTTTGTCAGAGGCACATTCCTTCGTGTTAATAAACGGCATTATTTGCTGTCGTTCAATTCGAGCTAGTCAAACAAACTTTAGCAAATTTGATGCAACGTAAATTGCCAAAACCAAGACATTAAAACTACCAGCGTGCAGGCCGTTTGAAGAAAAACAAACAGAGGCTAGCAACAACGAATGGTAACAACCGTTCAATAATATCGCCTGGTGCATTGGGCTGAAAAGATAAAGCGACCGTGCCAAAAAAGCCCAATAAAATAGACAAAATAACGCCAACGGGCCTTAGCGCTACCCCCGCTAAACGAAAAAATAGAACTGGGCCAAAGGCCGCGCCTAATGCCATCCATGCAAACAACACTCGGTTGAATATTTTATCGGGTAAAAATACAGCAACCACGACAGACGCCGCCACCAAACCAACAATAGTCAATCGTGACACGAGTAACATGCGCTTTGAATCAGAACCACCCCAACCTAAATCATTAACCATTGAGGCCGCCGCCGATAACAATTGGCTGTCCGCAGTGGACATAATCGCCGACAATACCGCCGCAAGAAATACGGCACTGACCACGGTTGGAAATAAACCGTCCAACATGGTAAAAAAGATTTGCTCAGGGTTTTCTAAGCCGGTATGTAAGACGTGGCCAGACAATCCAACAAACCACATACCCAGGAACACCACAAGATACCAAACAACCGTAATTAATCTGGCTTGACGCATGGCTTTCTCATCACGTAAAGCCATAATGCGAGCCATTAAATGCGGTTGCCCATAAGTACCAAAACCAATCGCTAATCCGCCAACAACCACACCAATAGCGAATAAACCAACATTAGCCGCTGTGAAACTGAGTTGACTCTGATCGCCAATCAACGCTAAACCAGTCAGCAACTCGTCAATACCACCTACCTGAATATACGCGGCTATTGGCATTGCAATGGCCGCCAACGCCATCAACAACCCTTGTAAAGCATCGGTCATGCTCACCGCCCAGAACCCTCCAAGCAACGTGTAAAACATAATAACCAAGGCACCTAAAACAATACTACTTTCAATCGACATCCCGAAACTACTGGCGAAAGTGCGGCCAGCGCCCTGAAATTGCGCCGCCACATAAAGCGTAAAAGACGCAACAATGATGAAGGAACAAAGCCCAACAATGCACACTCTCAATCGCCCCTCTTCTTTATGAGCAATCACCTCAGTCAATGTAATATGGTTATGTTCACGACTGAAACGCATTAATCTGGGGGCAACCCAAAACCAAGTAACCAACATTGAACTTATAGAGCCAAAGGCCACCCAGATGGTGGACAAACCATAAGCATAGGCAATGCCCGTTAAACCTAAAAGCACCCACGCCGAGGCCGCACTGGAGGAATAGCTAAGCGCTGCGACCACCGGCCCCAGCCCTCGCCCACCGAGAAAAAAGTCATCACCACTTTGGGTGCTTTTTGACGCCCAAAACCCAATACTGATCAGTAATAATTTATAGATCACTAACGTGATTAATACTATTTGTGCTTTTTCCATTATTTCTATTTTAGTACGTTAATACAGGCGTGATTAATCACATCACTCAAATGTGCAGTCGTGTTGCCGATAACTCGGCCAAAAAGAGTCGGATGCCACGGTACTCACCATCATGTAATAAAAAATAGAAGCTTTGGTCTGTTTGGACAACGACTGAAGGCACAATTGGAGCATCAGTTTCGGCGTTATAAGCACCAACGCCTTATAGGCACTGTAAGCTTCACAGTGAACGTAATATAAATTTACATTGATTTTGTGAATAAAACTCATCGTCGACTCAGCCTCACAAAACAAACGGCTTTAAGACGACAAATTTAAGAATGACGCTTTTGTTCATTTTGTTGTTCTGAAGTCAATTTTTTTTCACGCTCCTCTTCACGCCATTTTCGCGTCACCCTGCCGATTAAAAACACCATTGATCAATAAAGATGCTGGATGAGTGTCCACAATTAAGTTGAAGTCAATCATTAATGAGGTTAGCATGAATGTCAGTTTCAGTGTTATCAACGGCTGAGAAACAGCACGAGCAGCGCTCACCCGTCACGCACCTAGTTTGGACAATATGGTGTAGTACCGCAGTTCGCTGAAGGAAATGGTAAGGTTATGTTTAGGGCGTAACTGGCCAAAACACGAAACTTTTGGGGCCGAGTTTGCCACCCAATGTTGCTTTGTTGTAGTGCATTAGCGCCGCGGCAAAATGTGCCATCACTGAACGCAGATTCAGACGCACAGAAACATCGGTTCGAGCAAACCATTACCGCGACCGTTAGACGCGCATACGCGCTAGAAAAGCGGTCTACAAGAAATAAACCGTGTACAAAACGCGATGCAGGAGACCTAATATCATGAAACCCCTACTTCGGGCCTTTGCCTTTTTGGCTGCCCTATTCACTCTACCTAACGCCTCTGCTCAGAGTTTTTCTTATGGCGAAGCGTTGCAGAAATCCCTCTACTTTTACGAAGCCCAACAGGCCGGCCAGCTACCCAGCTGGAACCGAGTACCATGGCGCGGAGACTCGGTCTTAAACGACGGTGAAGACGTCGGTTTGGACTTGTCCGGCGGTTGGTTCGATGCTGGCGATCACGTAAAATTTGGTTTTGCAATGTCGTCTTCAGCCACCATGCTGGCCTGGGGCGGTGTGGACTATCGACAAGCCATGATAGACGCTGGTCAGTTCGATGAATTTAAAAATAACCTTCGTTATGTAAACGATTACTTTATTGCCGCACACCCCACGCCAAACGAGTTCTACGGCCAAGTTGGCCTAGGCGGTCGAGACCACGCTTTTTGGGTGCCGGCCGAGGTAATCGACCAACATACCCGTGATGATCGTGTCTCTGCCAAAATTGATCTTAATTGCAAAGGCCCAGATCTGGCCTCAGAAACCGCAGCAGCGATGGCCGCATCCGCACTGGTGTTTCAACCAGACGATTCGAGTTACGCCAATGAACTCATTCGCCACGCAAGAGAACTTTATGACCTAGCATTGGCAACTGTTGGCACCGATGGAAAGGAAAACGGCTACGCAAACTGCATCACCGATGCGAAGGATTTTTACAACTCCAATTTCGGTTTATATTGGGACGAAATGGCCTGGGGGGCATTGTGGTTGTATCGTGCCACCGGCGACAACCAGTATTTAACTCGATTCAATGAATTTTACCCATTAATGGGCACAGAAGAAAATTCTGAAGAGCCCGTTTTCACATGGGGGCAAGGTTGGAATGACAAAGCCTATGGCGTTTACGTATTGGCAGCGCGTTTACTGGGAGACAATCAATACCATCAAGACGCTCAACGCTGGTTAGATCACTGGATTAGCCCCACTGGAGGATTAAAAACACCCGCAGGATTAGTCGTGGTTGACCGATTTAATGGCTGGGGCACAGCGCGATACGCAGCAAACATGGCGTTTTTATCACTTTTCTACGCCGATGACTTCCCTCAAGGAAGTACTAACCACACTAAATATCACGACTTTGGCAAATTTCAAATCGACTATATTTTAGGCAATAATCCGCGCAACAGCAGCTACGTGGTTGGTTTTGGTAACAACCCTCCGCTCAACGTACATCATCGTACCGCTCATGGCTCTTGGTTACGCAGTGAAGAGATACCTGAGCAACAACGCCATATTCTTTTTGGCGCGGTTGTTGGCGGCCCAGAAACAGCGGATGACTTTGACTATGAGGATGATCGAAGTGACTTTAGAAGAAACGAAGTTGCCACCGACTATAACGCTGGTTTTAACGGTGCGGTAGCCGCACTGTACGGCACATACGGTGGAGAACCTCTTGCTGATTCGCAGTTTCCACCAGCCGAAGGTCCGTTCGAAGAGTATATTGTTGGCGCTCAATTAAATCGCGCCGATGACCTTTTTGTGGAAATCAAAGCCGTTATTCAAAACAAGAGTACGGCGCCTGCACAAGCTCGTGATGACTTATTTTTCCGCTATTTTATCGACTTAAGCGAACTGCAAGGCACCGGCCTGACAGCGTCTGACATCCTGATAACCTCGGGATTCAATCAAGGCTCTGGTATTTCAAACCTGCAACCTTGGGGTAACCCTAACGATAATATTTATTATCTTGAAGTTCGATTTGACAACGTGGTGATCTACCCGGGCGGTCAATCGGAATTTCGTAAAGAAGTGCAATTTCGTCTAAGTTTACCCAACTCAAGCCCCTTGCAGTGGGACAGTTCTAACGACCCTTCTTGGGACCCAGCTTACGCAACCACATCCGAAGAGTTCGGTGTAAATGCCGATAACATACCCGTTTATGGACCTGAAGGTTTATTATCTGGGAATGAGCCTGGACCAAGCTGTGGTGCTGCATCGGGTATTAACTGCCTACCAAATGCGCTTGCTTCAAATGTAAGCACGGCATTTCAAACTCCTGTAACGGTTACCTTAGCTGGTACCGACAGCGATGGCACTATTGCCAGCCGTGACATTACCAGGGAACCGACCAGCGGTACGCTAACCTCGTCTGGGGAAACACGCACCTATACACCCAATACCGGCTTTTCAGGGTCAGACAGTTTCGAGTTTACGGTTACCGATAACCAAGGCGGCGAATCCGACCCAGCAACGGTCAGCATTTCCGTTGAAGCTGAGATTATTCCAACCGTTAACATTACCTCACCATCGAACGAGAGTTCAGTCAGTGCAGGGGCAGGCTTTACGTTAAACTTTACTAAGTCCAACGTTGCTGCTGTGAATGTGCGAGTAGCCGGAACGATTGTTGCCAGTAACATCACCACCAATACCATCGAACTCAGTGCCCCAAATTCAACGGGTAACTTCACGGTAAATATTGAAGCGTTAGATGCCAATGGCAACAACTTAGGCGTAAGTGACTCCATCACTCTCAATTCTGTTACAGGCACGGTTAACGTTCCGCCGACAGCGGATTTCAGTGTTAATACGAATGATCTCAGTGCCAGTTTTAATGGCGGAGCATCAAACGATCCAGACAATGGTCCACAAGCCTTAAGTTACAACTGGGATTTTGGTGACGGTACCTCGGACACTGGGAGTACAGTCAATCATACGTATGCAACCGACGGCACTTACTCGGTTGTCTTAACTGTGAATGATGGACAAGACTCCGCGTCAATCACAAAAACCGTTACCGTTGAGCAAGAGGTCGTTGGCGGCGGCGGTGTAGAGTGTGAATACATACTGCAAAACCAATGGGATACCGGCTTTGTGGCTGAGATTCACTTGACCAACACCAGCACAGAACCGGTTAATGGTTGGGAAGTAAGTTGGCAATATAGTGCAGGCAATGCTCGTACCGATGGCTGGAACGCCAACGTGACTGGCAGCAACCCATATACCGCCACACCCTTAGGTTGGAACACCATCATTCAACCAGGGCAAACACGTAGCTTTGGGGTCCAAGGGACCAAAGCTAGTGGCAGTGCCGCTGAAGTGGCTACCGTAACAGGAGATATATGTAACTAGCACCACAAACGCGCGACTCGAGCGATTGATTCACACCGCCTGAGTCACGTAATACTAAAAAGCCCCGCACTCTGAAAGTGATTGACGGGGCTTTTTTCATTGATGGGTCCTTTTTACGCTCGTAAAAAATCAGTTGGCCATTAAAAAGTAACTCAAATTAAAGCTGCAGCAAAGCCATCGTTTTTTAGTATCAAAGGCCTTATTCCGTATCTTGCTCGGCGTTATAATCGTCTGCAAACTGCTTTGAAACGTCATACAAACCGTCAACGATTTTTTCCTTTAGCAAAATCGGGTTATCCATCCAAAACTGTTTGCTCGTTTCTTTATCAGAAGCCAAACCGGCATCTAAATCTTGTTGCGAGACGTACACGCTGTTGTAGCGGTTTTGTTTTTTATTCGCCGACTTTTGTGAAGTTGAAACCGCTAACGAAACACGCACACCACTGTAATTCGCTAAAATCACCACATTGGGGGTTAATATCGGGACTAGAAATGGCTTTTTGATATCTTTATCATACTCGCTATCAATAACAACATCGTTACTAAACGCTTTGCCTTCTGATAGGTAGTGAGTCAATGCGTTTATCAAAACCTTATTCACATCGATATCAGTAATTTTTTCTCTAAGAGGCTCCAACGCCTTATTTCGTTTAGAGTTTATATTTGCGTCAATTGCACCCCCTACCAATATCCCAACTAACCCACCAGCAACCGCAGCCGTTGTCGTGTTATCAGACAATTGAATGTTAATGTTTTGATCTAATTTTTGTAAGTTGACCGTTCTAATTTTTTCTTGATGCACTAAAGTACGATTCAATTTAGGGGCCGTTGTGCAAGCCGAAGAAAAAACAGCTATTAATAGAACGATTAAAATTTTTGTATGATTTTTCACTTGATTATCCTGATTTAAAGAGTGTAAATGAGGGTTCGAACACATTTTTACCTGAATCATGCCGCTTTGCCTGACTCAAGGTTATGGTAATACATTTGTTCAAACTCTGCGGGTGAAATATCCTCGGTTGCTTGCGAGTTCTGTGGTTATTTAAAGCCATTGCGTTTGGGTGTTCTTGGCCCTGTTCGACTCTGAGCGATTGTCTTTGTAAATAACGCCGCTTTCATGCTCCCCAGAATCACCAACACACCACAGCCCAGGCCAGCTCCTTTTTCAGCATCGAACCGCGGATCGGTCTTCATGGCATTTAAAAACAGAACGCACCTAAGACACTCAGACCTTATCACTTCCATCACTAAGAATACGGGAATTTCTTATATTCGTGAATATGTCATGTTATAGTTATCAGTGCTAGGGGTGCCATACTCTTCATTTATGAGTATTTTTAGGCTGAGAAATACCCTCATAACCTGATCCGTTTAATGTCGGCGTAGGGAAGCATTAATAGCGATGTGTTGGTTTCATATTCCAGATGAAATTATCGCCTTTTTGTTGCTTTTTCCTCGTTTTGGTGAGGCCTCACCAAAAGCCATTATTTTCCGGATTTTTAGCTTATTAAACCGGAGTTTTAACGTGAATAAATCCATCACCACCACAGAAACAATTAAGCAAGAGTTTGTTAGCAAAACTAATGAACTATCACACGACGTTACACAACCAATTCCGGGCTCTAAAAAAGTATATGTGCAGGGATCTCGCTCAGACATTCAGGTTCCCATGCGTGAAATCACTCAAGCGCCCACTGGAAGTGACTTCGGCAATGAAGAAAACCCACCCATTACAGTTTACGATACGTCCGGTGCTTACACCGACCCAACGGTTAAAATCGATTTACTTAAAGGCTTAGCGCCTCTTCGAGAAGACTGGGTTATTGAGCGCGAAGACACTGAAAAACTAACCGCGCCTAGTTCAAACTACGCCAATATGCGTTTGGATGACGAAACATTAGAACACCTGCGTTTTCAACACTTACGCCAACCTCGTCGAGCGATTGCTGGCAAAAATGTGAGCCAAATGCATTATGCCAAACAAGGTATCATCACTCCGGAAATGGAATACGTAGCGATTCGTGAGAGTTTAAAGCTGCAAGAACTGCGTAAAGACGATCGCTACACAAAACTGTTAAAGCAACACCCTGGGCATGATTTTGGCGCGTCAATTCCCAATGAAATTACGCCTGAATTTGTGCGTGAAGAGATTGCTCGCGGCCGTGCAATTATCCCAGCCAATATTAATCACCCAGAACTAGAGCCAATGATCATTGGCCGTAATTTTTTAGTCAAAATTAACACCAACATTGGTAACTCTGCGGTTACCTCTTCAATAGCTGAAGAAGTTGAAAAGTTAGTCTGGTCAGCTCGTTGGGGCGGTGACACTTTAATGGACTTATCAACCGGTAAAAACATTCATGAAACCCGTGAATGGGTGATTCGTAATTCACCTGTGCCAATCGGAACGGTGCCAATCTACCAAGCACTTGAAAAAGTGAACGGGAAATCGGAAGACCTCACATGGGAAATTTTTCGCGATACGTTAATCGAGCAAGCCGAACAGGGGGTTGACTATTTCACCATTCATGCGGGCGTGCGTTTAAAGTACGTGCCTTTAACCGCCAATCGTGTCACTGGCATCGTGTCTCGTGGCGGCTCAATCATGGCTAAATGGTGTTTAGCACATCATCGTGAGAACTTCTTATACACCCATTTCGAAGACATCTGCGAAATCATGAAGGCGTATGATGTGTCGTTTTCATTAGGAGATGGGTTACGTCCAGGTTCATTAGCCGATGCCAATGATGCAGCGCAATTCGGCGAATTAGAAACGCTGGGTGAATTGACAAAAATAGCTTGGAAACACGACATCCAAGTCATGATTGAAGGGCCCGGTCACGTGCCAATGCAAATGATCAAAGAGAACATGGATAAGCAACTAAAAGATTGCTTTGAGGCGCCCTTCTACACACTGGGGCCGCTAACCACTGATATTGCTCCAGGCTATGATCATATTACGTCTGGTATTGGTGCAGCCCAAATTGGTTGGTACGGCACTGCCATGCTGTGTTACGTAACGCCAAAAGAGCATCTCGGTTTACCGAATAAGCAAGATGTTCGTGATGGCATCATTACCTACAAAATTTCAGCACACGCAGCGGACTTAGCCAAAGGCCACCCCGGCGCTCAATTACGCGATAATGCATTATCAAAAGCACGTTTCGAATTTCGTTGGGAAGATCAATTTAATCTCGGCTTAGACCCTGAGAAAGCACGTGAATTTCATGATGAAACCTTACCCAAAGATTCGGCCAAAGTGGCTCACTTTTGCTCGATGTGTGGACCGAATTTCTGCTCAATGAAAATCACTCAAGATGTGCGTGACTACGCGGCAAAGCAAGGTATTAAAGCGGATGAAGCCTTGAAAAAGGGCCTAGAAGAAAAGTCAGAAGAGTTCCGTAAATCTGGCGCTGAAATTTACCAAAAAGCCTAATTCGTCATTTGAGTTAAGAACAATGACCTCTGTTCATGTAATTGGTAGCGGCATTAGTGGTTTGACTTGCGCGCATGCGCTGCAAACCGCAGGCTGTGCCGTAACCTTAACAACCGCAAGCAACGGCCCTGATGAACAGTGCTGTTCATGGTGGGCAGGTGGCATGTTAGCGCCATTTTGTGAACAAGAAACAGCGGAGCCTTTGATTGGCAAACTGGGCTTTGAGAGCATGGCCTTTTGGCAGCAATTGAGTTCGATCAGTGAGCTTCATTACCACGCTAATGGCACCCTTGTTGTTGCACCGGCTCGTGACCAAGTTATGCTGCGTTCATTTGAACGGCTCACCAAGCAAAGTCGACGCATTGATCGTACGCAGCTGATCGAACTTGAGCCGGATCTAAATCACTTTACAAGTGGTTTATTTTACAAAGACGAAGCTCACATCGAACCACGGCTGGCGGTAAAAGTACTGTGGCGACTGTTAGCGGACCTTGGCGTGTCGTTAAACACTCAGCAGTGTCTATCCAATGATGAGATCAAAGAAATGGCCGGCCAGTATGACTGGCAAATCGACTGTCGCGGCTTAGCCGCGTCCGATTCATTAGACGATTTGCGTGGAGTAAAAGGCGAAATGCTTCATATCCATTCAACCGAAGTCGAGCTAAATCGCCCTATTCGCCTACTTCACCCGCGCTACCCACTTTATATTGTGCCGCGCCCAGACCATCAGTTTATGGTAGGCGCAACCATGATTGAAGCCAACCATGGACGCAAGCCAACCGTACGTTCAATCTTGGAGTTGTTATCAGCGGCTTACGCTGTACACCCTGCTTTTGGTGAGGCCGAAATTGTTGAAATTGGCGTCGATGTGCGCCCTGCCTTTAACGATAATTTACCTAGAATCCGCCGCTACGGAAACCGAGTTTACGTTAATGGCTTATATCGCCACGGATATTTGGGCGCGCCAGCGCTGGCGCGTCGCGTGGCGGACTTATTAATCAATAACACCCCTTGTACTGAGATAGTCGATGCAAATCACCCTGAATGGACAAACCATAGAAACACAACAAACGTCGCTTGACGGTTTGCTCACTGAGCAAGGTTATACAGACATGAACATAGCCACCGCCATGAACGATAATTTCATACCCCAAACCGAACGCGCAGAAACCGTATTGCAAGAATACTGCGTAGTCGAAGTTGTTGCGCCCATGCAAGGCGGTTAATCTCTATGTCACTAAGCCTTTACCAAACTCAAGTCAATTCACGTTTATTGCTCGGTACCGCACAATACCCATCGCCTAAGGTTTTGCAAGACGCGATTAGCAAATCGGGAACTGACATTATCACTGTGTCTGTCCGCCGTGAATCAAGCAGTGACCAAGCCGGGCAACACTTTTGGTCACTGCTTAAAGACACAAACACGCATATTTTACCGAATACAGCCGGTTGTCGTAGCGCCAAAGAAGCCATTACCACAGCGCAAATGACTCGCGAATTGTTTGCAACACCGTGGATTAAATTAGAAGTGATTGGCAATGACGACAACCTGCAACCCAACGTGTTTGAGTTAGTCGACGCTGCCAGAGAATTATCCCGCCAAGGCTTCCAAGTGTTCCCCTATACCACCGACGATATTATCGTTGCTGAACAATTGCTTAATGCAGGCTGCGAGGTATTGATGCCATGGGGATCACCTATTGGTAGTGGCCGCGGCCTACAAAACCCATTTGCGCTAGAAACAATGCGTGCTTATTTTCCCGATACACCGTTAATTATTGATGCGGGCCTTGGCTTACCATCGCATGCCGCGCAGGCCATGGAGTTAGGTTACGATGCGGTACTGTTAAATACGGCCGTGGCCAAATCGGGCAAACCCATCGAAATGGCAACTGCGTTTTCTCAAGCGGTGCAAGCTGGTCGGATCGCTTACCAATCAAACCCAATCGAAGCGCGCGATATGGCCAAACCCTCAACACCCGTTGCTGGCACACCGTTTTGGCTAGACTAATTAAGCAGGATCAGCGAATGGCACTACCACGCTTTTACCAAATTATTGACGATGTTAGCTGGCTGGAACGGTTCTTGCCCCTGGGTTTGGAATTGGTGCAATTGCGCATCAAAAATAAACCCGCGCCATTTGTACGTGACCAAATTAAAGCAGCTAAGAGTTTATGCGATGAGACTAACTGCCAACTGATTATTAATGACTATTGGCAAATAGCAATCGATCAAGGTTGTGACTTCATTCACCTTGGCCAAGAAGATTTGGTGAAGGCTGATCTAAAAACGATTAAA
Organism: uncultured Arenicella sp.; assembly: GCA_937974565.1. Classification (GTDB taxonomy): domain Bacteria; phylum Pseudomonadota; class Gammaproteobacteria; order Arenicellales; family Arenicellaceae; genus Arenicella. The sequence continues at coordinate 15,671 of CALJWL010000033.1, read as the reverse complement.
GCTCATAAAGTTAAATTCGGCTTAAGCACTCACGATAAAGCCGAACTTCAGATTGCCATCGACACGGACCCTGATTACATAGCGCTTGGGCCGGTTTACCACACCATATTAAAAGCCATGAAGTGGAAGCCTCAAGGGGTAGACAAGGTTGGGCGGTGGAAACAACGTTTAGGCCATATTCCTTTAGTCGCAATTGGCGGTTTAAACGTTGAACGAGCCTCAGCCGTATACGAACAAGGGGCGGACTCTATTTGCGTGGTTACCGACGTGTTACTCAATAAAACCCCCGAAAAGCGACTCCAACAGTGGTTAACAATAAGCAAAGACCAGCGTGCTATAAACCCGCACGACTAGGTCAACACGGTTAAACACACATGAATGATTCAAGTAGCCGCTATATTCGTCAGCAACTGGTGCCTCAGCTGGCTGGCAATGCACAGCAGAAATTAGAAAATGCCAAGGTTTTGGTTGTGGGTGTGGGTGGCCTTGGCTCGCCCGTGAGTTTATTCTTAGCGGGCGCAGGAGTGGGCAGCATCACTTTAGTAGACCCAGATTTGGTTAGCTTATCAAATTTGCACCGACAAATTTTATTTCAAGAGTCAGACGTCAATCACTCTAAAGCAGAAACCGCTAAAGCTCGACTTAACGAATTAAACAGTCACATACACATCACCGCAATTAACCAAAAATTATGCATCGACAATGCCGAAAGTCTTATTAGCCAAGCCACTGTGGTGGTCGATGCCGCTGATAATTTTTTAGTAAGTTACTTGCTAAATGATTTATGTTTTGAGAAACGCATTCCTTTCGTCAGTGCATCAGTATTAACCACACACGGGTATCTGGGTGTCTTTTGTGGCACTCAAGAAACACCAGCGCCGAGTTTGCGCGCGGTGTTTCCATCTCCCTCTTCTGATACTAATAATTGCAACACCAGCGGAGTAACCGGGCCAAGTGTGGGTATTATTGGTAGCTACCAAGCTCAAGAAGTAATTAAAGTCATCATCGGCGATGATTCACAACTGCTTGGTAAACTAATGACTCTCGACCTGTGGGATTACCGCCAACACATCATCGATTTTAATGCAGCTAAAGAGCCGCCCCACAAAGCCGAGTTTGTGTCTTTGGGTAATGTACAGAAAAACGCCGTGGTGTTGGACGTTCGCACCGAGCAAGAACATCGCGATACGCCACCACCTCAGACCGCCATCAATATTCCATTGCACGAGTTGACCGAACGTTTAGATGAATTAGACCAAACTCAACAAATTAATTGTGTTTGTCACAGTGGCCAACGTGCATTAGTCGCCGCAACCGTCTTATTGAATAATGGCTTTAATGATGTGTTGGTCGTTTCGCAATGAAAACCTGTTTAACCATTGCGGGGTCAGACAGTTCTGGCGGTGCAGGTATTCAAGCAGACCTAAAAACATTTGCGGCACACGGAGTTTATGGAATGTCCGCCATAACCGCACTGACGGCGCAAAATACATTAGGCGTCAATGGGGTTTCTGTGGTTGAACCTCACTTTGTAGCACAACAAATACAAGCCGTATTTGATGATATAAGGCCCCATGCCGTTAAAATAGGCATGCTCGCTAACAGCAAAATCGTAAAGACCGTAGCAGAACAATTAGCCACTTATCAAGCAAAAAACGTTGTGCTTGACCCGGTTATGATCGCCACATCAGGCGCCTCACTGCTAGACCAAGACGCCATACATGTGTTTATTGACACCCTCATTCCAAAGGCCGATATCGTCACACCGAATATCGCAGAACTAATCGCATTGTGTCGCACACAAGGTATCGATGTAGGTATCCAGCAAACAATGACCTGCAACACTATGGAGTCTTTAAGCTTAGCGTTATTTGAAGCATTGCCTAATAAAACCAATGGCGACAAAGTATCATTGCTTACTAAAGGTGGGCACTTAAGCACCGCACACGCCAATGATTTATTGATTACTGAACATTCAAAAAACTGGCTTAAGAGTAAGCGCATAAACACCCAGAACTCACACGGTACTGGTTGCACCTTAGCAGCCGCAATCTGCGCGCAATTAGCCTTAGGGCAACCACTGAAGATCGCCTGTGAAAAAGCAAAAGAATACCTCAATAATGCGCTCACTCAAAACCTTAACTTAGGTAAAGGTAATGGGCCGTTAAATCACTTATTTTGATGGCTTGCTTAGTTAGAGAAGAAGCTAACAAAGCGATTAATACGTACTCACAGCCCGATACGCAACAGCTTAAGGTAGATGCGCTTTACTGATTCGTTCTTCATTCACCATACCGGCTACCGACAAGTCAGTTTTAGAATACGATAATAAGCACGCGCTATAAAAATCTAGAACGTATCACTGTTTTACTTAACACTATATTCATATTCCTTAAAATTTTGGTTCTATAGCGTTTTTATCTATTATGAAAAGCATTCACAGTAGCATGGTGTAACTCTTTTGAGACATTTTCAAATTCTAGAGTGAAAATATCCTTTGGGTAATTCCAAGGAATCGGCTTTTCAAAAGTCTCCCATAGTTTAGCAGCCACGTTATTATATTCTTGGATAGCATCCATTATTTCAAATTTCTTTCCTGCATTTTCAAACATTAGATGATGATTATCTAAATCATTTTTATTGTCAGTGTGAATGGATTTATCTTTTGGTAAAAACCAAATAAAGTCACTTGTATCAAACGGTAATAATGTATGACAAGAAGATAAATCATACATAGTTTGAGCTACACAAGTAGGCATTTGGTCATCGCTATAACCGTGTGTTGAAATATATAATGAAGTTCTTAAAAGGCTTGCAACATTTCTACAAATAGGAGCAAAGTAATATTTAGATACTTCTTTATCTAACGCCCGATTCCGAATAAAACTAATTGCACTATCAATTTCATTTCTTCTAACTTTTATATATTTAATACGTTTAAAACGCCAATCTTCCATTAGAGAGAAAGAATTTTCAATTACAGATAAATGCTTATCAAGTTTTTTTTGGTCAAAGTCTTTTAAATTACCAATTCTAATGACCGCTTCTTTCCAAAAAGGAAGCAAAGTCTTTACCCAATTAATATAAAAAGGGTAAATAGTATTCATTTTTTCTTTTTCAAGAATGTCTCGAATTTCCGTAAGTCGAATTTCTATTTTCATTTTTTGGTCATATCAAAATATTGGAGATATTCTGAGCAAGGATCTTAGTCTTATATCGATCTGTTGCCAGCGCCATTTTGCTCTGTGCCGCAACAGTCAAAACGCACGGCAGGCCAAGGTAGTTGGTTCTAACAAAAAGCATATTTCCTGCATCAGATTCTATAATTGTCATATCAAATTGGTTTTGCAGAATCTGCTTGGCAGAAGAATCGCTAAGTGAAGAGATTGTGCTACTCATTGCTGCTAATTTGTCAGCTTCACCATTTAAGACCTTTGATCCAAATGATTTAATATAGAACCCATCAGCGGTAGAGAGACTTACTAAAATGACCTCTCTATTGGTTGCACAGAGTTCTTTTATTCCCTCAAGCAGTTCAGCTTTCACGTTAATTTTTTTACTTGGCATTGTCGTGTCTCAGACTAAATTTGACTGTTTATTGCATTAAAAACGTGCAGCACAGAAAGTGCTGACTCTCTGTTTCTAGGATCGATATTTAGAATTGGCGCGACAATTTCATGGTGTTCAAGCATGGCTTGTATTTCCTGACCAAGTGCTATTAACCCCTGATCGTTCGCATCATCACAATGGGTTACCGCGACGATACAAGTCGTTTGATTGGTGTTCGGCTCAAAAAAAGTAAAAAGCTTATCAAGGTTATCGTAGTCGGGTGCATCCCCATATTTTATGAGTATGAGAAGACCCCACAACGAATTATTCACAAATTCCCACAAGAATGAATACCGCTCTTGGCCAGGTACGCCATAAAGCCCTAGTGATGTGTCCTCTGACAAAGAGATTCGCCCATAATCAATACCAACAGTCGTGTGTTTTTTACCTATGTCAATACTGGACTCTGCTTCCGTTTTGAACGGGCTAATTTCGCTGAGGGTTCCAATCATCTGCGTCTTACCCGCGCCAACTTCTCCGACAATTGCTAATTTTTGATAATCCATCGCGCTAACTCAGTCTCAAAAAGTCTTTCATTTTCAAATAGAACCGATTGGGTTGTTGCTTGCCATTAGCATTATTCCCATCATTCCCAGCTTGGGTAACTCTCAGTATTCCTAACGTTTCAAACCCGTTCAAAATTTTGTCCAGCTGTTTCTGAGTGCCAAAGTGCCCACTGTCCAGCAAGCTCGCATAAGGGTATGGTTGCTTTGTTAATCTCGCACACAACTCAATAATAACAGGCGTTTGTTTTACGACCCTAAAATCTGGCCAAGCGTTTAGCATTAGGTCTTTGGCATTATACCCGCCTAATTTTTCGTTCGATAAACTACCAGGTTTGTAGAAGTGCCCGAGGGTTTCTAATTGCCCATTAGAGAGGGACGAAATCTGTTTATTATACTTCTGAACAAAACTTAGGAAACGGGAATCCTTTTGGACTGATTCTAATAGCTTCATATCCCACTCAGCAAAAGAGCGTTCTGAAATAGGAAAATCCAGTAAAACTACTACTTGTTCGTGTCTAGAGTCTGAAGCGATCATGGAAAATAATCGATCAAGATCCTCGTTGTTTCCCTCAAGCACCTGTATGTAGTACCCGTTACGATAAGACAGAACACCTGTAATATTGAAATACACATTGTTCTTTCGAGCACTCCTAAAAATTTGCGAGAGTCCAGTCGGGATTGTTGCTCCATTTTGTCTAGCAACCACCTTACTGACATAAGTAATACACTTCATTGACCAACCCTTTGGTTACTAAGAATCTACCCTAACCACATCGAAGGAACTCATTTCATGGCTAAGGGAAAACCTATCTAGCACCACTGCAGTTACCACTGCTCTAATTAGAGTCCCTTTTTCATGCTAGGGGGGGGGGACTTATAATTAGAGCAGTGATACTTGTTTTACCAATCAAACAACTGGTTTTTGTAAGGAAAGGTTGCTCATACCTGACTCTCCTCAGAAACTATAATACCTAAACTTCTAGGTTGTTTTCCACGCTCTGTACTTTGCGACGAGCCAATGCCAGATTGGCTTTCGCTTTATCAAGCACTAGGTATATGAATAGACCTGTGTGCTTAGATGTTGGGCGAATAATGTGTAACTGTGTATCAAGAGTAATTAAAATATCGTGTATTTCACCCTTAATACCCAATGATTTCATTGTTTCCATTTTTGCTTTTACCACTTGAGAGTTTCCGGCTGCCGCCAACTCTAAGTCAACCCCAGAACCAGCCGAACCCAGAGACATGCCAGAAGCATAATCAACAATACAACCTCCTGCTGCTCCATCAATCGCCAAAAGTTCCTTTAAACTTGCATCTATATTTGCCATGTTATTTAACCCAAAAAGTTGTCTTTGTTAATTTCACGATGAAAGAACTTTCATCGACGGGTCGATCATATACGGGAAAACTTAATTGTCTATAAATAAGATTGGCCTTCTGCTCCGATTAATGAAAAGTTTTGGATGAGGTAATTCATTTTACGCACTCTCTATTACGCATTCCTTCAAGACTTAACTGTTTTATTAGCCTTTCAACCCTCCAGTGACCGACTGGAATCAACCCTCGATTCAATTGCGGCCAAACCTTGCGAAAACTTAGCGGTTCTCTCCCACGCTCGCTGAACATCGGCAAAACTACGCAGATTGGCTCGACACCATAACGCGATGTTTATCGATCAAGGCGAGCATCACTTACCTGTGCGGTCGAACTTCACTGCTGCGAACTGACCGCTACAACCATCTAAACTTCTCCGTTTTATTACACTAATTCAGCAATATTTTTATGCGAATAGTTTGATTATTTCCTATCTAAACTTCGAAACCCTATCGCTTCCATAAGGTGCTTTTTATCAACCACCTCTTCATTGGACATATCCGCAATTGTACGCGCTAGTTTTAAGATTCGATGATAGGCTCTGGCGGACATGTTTAGTTTTTCGCATACCAATGCCAAAAAGTTAAGATGGTCTTCAGTTAAGGCGCAGTAGGTTTCAAGCTCTTTACTTGAAAGTTGGGAATTTAGCTTGTCTTGTCGTTGTATTTGAAATTTTCTTGCGCGAATCACTCTTTGTTTTATTTGACCTGAAGTTTCGTTATTTTCTTCTTTGGACTGTAGGGTTCTCATGTCTACTCGCATTAGATGCAGATGCATATCAATGCGATCTAGCATTGGGCCAGATAGTTTGGCACGGTATTTTTCTATACTTGACGCACTGCATTGACAACGATCTGTGCCATCACCTAAAAAGCCACACTTACATGGGTTGCATGCGGCTATTAGTAAGAAGTCAGCTGGGTAGTTTATCGATTGAGAGGCTCTGGCGATATTCACTTCCCCTGTTTCTAAGGGTTCGCGTAATTGCTCCAGTGCCACGCGAGAGAATTCAGTGAGTTCGTCCAAAAAAAGTACGCCATTATGAGCCTTGGATATTTCACCAGGTTTTGGTATCGAACCTCCTCCGACTAAGGCCGCAGACGAACACGAATGGTGTGGAGAACGCATTGGGCGTTGTTTCCAATTAGCAATGTTAAACTCACCGTATGCAACGGACTGTATAGCAGCGGTCGCCAATGCTTCTTGTTGAGTTAACTCAGGCAGAATACCAGGCAGCCTTGATGCCAGCATACTTTTACCTGTTCCTGGCGGCCCAACGAAGATAAGGCTGTGCCCACCAGACGCCGATATCTCCAATGCGCGTTTTGCGTGCGCCTGACCTTTCACATCGGCTATGTTCGCGACAGCTTTAGAAACAGGCACTGAGATTTGCTCATTTGAACAAAACTCAAGCTCTCCCTGCCCGACTAATTGTTTGCACACGTGAAGTAAATGGCCTGCATGGCGAATTGATGTATCTTCGGCCAAACTAGCCTCTGCTGCATTGGCACTTGGCACTATCAAATCGGCTCCCGAACGGCCACAAGCAAGAGCGGTTGGTAATACCCCGGAGATTCTTCTGAGTTGACCATTTAAGGCCAGTTCCCCCACCAATTCAGTAGCATCAATTTTAGCCGCTGGTAATTGCCCTGACGCCAGTAAAATACCGATGGCAATGGGTAAATCAAATCTACCGCCCGCTTTGGGTAAATCAGCCGGAGCAAGGTTAACGGTAATGCGTTTGGCTGGAAATTCAAAGCCAGAGTTCAATATGGCACCTCGAACTCGGTCCTTACTCTCTTTAACGGCGGCTTCAGGCAGACCCACCGTTGAAAATGATGGCAAACCATTCGCTAGGTGTACTTCAACAATCACTGGTAAAGCATCAACTCCCACCACAGTTCGGGTGCGAATCATCGCTAATGATCGAATGTTTCTTTGAGGTTCAAACTCTAACGCTTCCATTGTACTCTCCTTGTAAATTCACCTGGCACATCCAAGTACCGTCTGTTTTCAACAATATATCACGGCATACAATACGATCGCGAGCTATATTATTTCAGTTTTTTAAGCCGCGGCTTCCTCTGCTTGTATTTCTTGTGCCACTTCACGAATCACGTTACGAAACCATTTATGGGCAATATTGTGATGCAATAATGGGCTCCAAACCATATGCAATTCAATATTCGGGATATTGAATGGCGCGGGCATGATCGCTAAGTTATCGAAGTGGTCAACCAAATGCGTGGATCGCGTGGCTACCGTGGCAACTAGGTCCTGCTGCTGAGTTAGCTGTATCGCGGAAATGTAGTGTCGAGTATAAACCGATATATTTCTCCTCTTGCCCAACTCATCTAGAGCAATGTCTACCCAACCAAGTTTTTGTATGTCGTCAGGATTAACGCCCGTGGCCACCCCCATGCCGGTTTTATTTACCCACACATGGTTGGCTTTAAGGTATTTATCGAAATTAAAGTCTTTACGAAAAGGGTTGTCTTGGCGCATTACGCATGAAAAGTTGTCTTGCCACAACACAGAAAGATGCAGTGATTGAGGCAATTGGTCAAAGCGGTTAATCACTAAATCAACATTACCCAATTCGATGTCTTGAAATGTAACATCGCTGGGAGTGAGTATGTCTAAAGCGGTGTCTGGTGCTTCAACCGCCATGCGAGAGCGAACCCGTGGAAGCAAGGTGGTTTCAGCGTAATCACTGGCCATAACTCGGAATAACCGCCGTGAACTGGTGGGGTCGAACTCTATCGTTGGCTGAACAAAAAGTTCAATTTGCGACAACACATTTTGTACCAACGGCTGCAATTCCTTAGCTTTGTCGGTGGGCATCATGCCATTTGAAGTTCTGACTAATAACGGGTCATTGAACACTTTGCGTAAACGACGCAAGCCATTACTCATGGCGGGCTGGCTCAACCCTAAGTGTTCGGCTGCTTTGGTAACATTACCTTCACGCAACAACACACTGAAATAGACGAGTAGATTTAAATCAATATTCGAAAGACTCACAATTATTCATACCATGAATGAGATTTTTTAAATCATAACCTAAGTTTATTGGTGTACCAAGTCTTTTGATTTTGGGGCATCTTCAGAACAATTTATCTTGAGTTTCTGATCCACCATTTAATTGCTCATACGCTCAAAAAGAGCGACCGCGATGTTCATTATTTCCCGGCTTTGGTTTCTCTTGCTATTTCTAATGCATTTATTTGTTCACTCGACATCAGGTGCGCATCCATGCATTCGCGCTATACCGTTCATCCTGAACATAAAAAAGGGCGGTCATTGCTGACCGCCCTCTTACCTATGGAATTATATGACTTTCCAATTTACTTAGTAAATTCTGGGTAAGCTTCCATACCACACTCTGACATATCAACGCCTTCGAACTCTTCGTCATCGCTAACACGTAAGCCAATGATTGCCTTGATAGCGACCCAAACAATAGCGCTGGTTACAAACACCCACACAAAGATGGTTAACGCACCAATCAACTGACCTGAGAAAGATGAGTTTTCGCCGTTTGTGAAAGGCACCAACAATAGGCCTAACAAACCGACCACACCGTGAACCGATATGGCACCCACTGGATCATCAATTTTCAATTTGTCTAACGTAAGAATTGAGAAGACAACCAGCGTACCACCAGCCGCGCCGAACAGCGTCGCTAGAAGAGGAGTTGGAGTTGATGGCTCTGCGGTAATTGCTACTAAACCCGCCAAAGCGCCATTTAAAGCCATGGTTAGGTCAGCCTTACCGAACAATACGCGCGCTACCAGTAACGCAGCAATCAGGCCGCCGGCGGCAGCGGCATTAGTGTTCATAAAAACAACCGCAACGGCGTTTGCATTTTCAACAGTGGCTGTTGCAAGAACAGAGCCACCGTTAAAGCCAAACCAACCCATCCAGAGAATGAAGGTGCCTAAGGTTGCCAACGGAAGGTTAGCGCCAGGAATCGCTCTCGGCGAGCCGTCGGCCGCGTATTTACCAGCACGAGGGCCTAAAAGCAGCACGCCAGATAAGGCTGCCGCCGCACCGGCCATGTGAACGATGCCCGAACCGGCAAAATCAGAGAAACCTAAGTCGCCCAGGGTGTACATACCAAATACAGCATCGCCACCCCAAGTCCAGTTACCTTGCATTGGGTAGATAAAACCAGTCATCACAACGGCAAAGGCAAGGAATGCCCACAACTTCATTCGCTCAGCAACTGCACCTGAGACAATGGACATGGCCGTGGCAACAAAAACCACTTGGAAAAAGAAGTCCGCTGATGGCGCATACGTTGCCGGCTCATCTGCGCCTGTAACGCCATCACCGGTAATGCCGCTTAACAAAGAGTTACCTAATTCTGGATACATGATGCTGTAGCCAACCAGCATATACATGGTGCAAGCGATGGCATACAGAGCCACGTTTTTAGTAAGAATTTCTGTGGTGTTCTTTGATCGAACCAATCCAGCCTCTAACATTGCAAAGCCAGCGGCCATCCACATTACAAGTGCGCCGCATACCAAAAAGTAGAAGGTATCCAGTGCGTAAGATAATTGAAAAATTTGATTTTCCATGATGTTGTCTCTCTTTTTAATACGATATTTAGTTCGTTAACCTAAATGGCTTCTTCGCCAGTCTCACCAGTACGGATACGGATAACCTGGTCAAGCTCAACGACGAAGATTTTGCCGTCACCCACTTTACCGTTGTTAGCCGATTCGGTAATTGCCTCAATAGTTTGATCTAGCAAGCTGTCTGCTACGGCAACTTCGATTTTTATTTTTGGCATGAAATCGACATTGTACTCGGCACCGCGATACAACTCGGTGTGCCCCTTTTGACGACCAAAACCTTTGACTTCGGTTACGGTCATACCCTGAATACCGATTCCTGCGAGCGCGTCACGCACGTCATCGATCTTAAATGGTTTAATAATGGCTGTGATTAGCTTCATCGCACGTCACCTATATAGTTTGAAGTTAGAATTTTTTATAGTTTGAAGTTAGAATTTTTTGGTGCTGTTATTAGCAAAAGCAGGCGACCCAGACGCACCCCGCTCGCCAGCTTATGTATTCGCCATCTCGAATAAAGCAAGCAGCGTGCCAACTTCCTTTTTTCTTTGTGACACTTCCGTTAAGTTAAGTTAAATCAATATGAAATCACCCCGCTAATTTTTCAAACTCGACCTCAAAGCCTTATGAATGCAATAATTTAGTGCAATTTAACCTTTGTTTGCACTGATTTTGTGCATGCATTGCGGTTTACGGATACTATATGCACCAAAATATTGATGATCGCTGCTTATTTTTGTTAGCGGCAAACAAACAAACTCGTAGACAGAAACCTTAATTTATTCCATGATTAAAAGTTGGCACATTTTTTGCTTATCTTTATCTATCGAATTTAGTGTCAATACAACATTAACGATTAACAAAACTTTCTCCATTAAATACTAAGAAGAGAAACGAGAGGACTTATGAAAAACTCAATCAAAGCTTTATCTGCAACAATTATCGCTGCCGCTATTGTTGCTCCTGCTGCTCACGCAGAGATCACGGCCAATGTAGCGCTGACCACCGACTATGTATGGCGTGGTATTTCTCAAAACCAAGAAGACCCTGCATTGCAAGGTGGGTTTGATTACTCTCACGAATCAGGGTTCTACGCAGGAATCTGGGGTTCAAACGTGAATTTTGGTGGCGCCAGCACCGAACTTGATTTATACGCTGGCTGGGGCACTGAGCTTTCGAATGGCGTTGGCTTGGATTTTGGCATTATTCGTTACGCATACGTTGGTAGCGATATCGCCAGCGACAATGACTTCACTGAGTACTATGCGGGCATAAGCTACGCCGGTTTCGGTTTTAACTATTCTTTTGGCGACGAGTTCGGCGACCAGTACGAGTTGAGCTATGGCTATGATTTTGAAAACGTCTCTTTGGCTGCAGCTTATGGTAATTACGATGTGAACGACGATGGCAACGATTACGACTACTATTCACTTGGCGTTTCAGGCAGTTTTGGTGGTAAGTCAGACCTAGGCTGGGACGTTTCCTACTGGGATACTGACATCAACAACGTTGATGAAGCTGAAGGTCGCATTGTATTCACTCTATCTAAAGAGTTCTAAACGATTTGACGACATAAAGTCAGAACAAAAAGGCCGCTTTAGTATCAAAGCGGCCTTTTTTATTGCCTTCTTTTTAAACCCTCTTCAATTTGAGGTTATCTAATCAATTTAAAAAGACGCTGATCGGGCATTCAGCTTTTCTTCTAAGTCACTGATCACCTTCTCCATTTCATCCACTTTAGCGCGAGTTTTTTCAAGCACGGCTCTCTGAGTGTCTAGTTCTTCACGTGAGACCACATCTAACTCACTGATTATATCTTGTATTGCTGCGCGTACATTTTTTCGCATATCCTGAGAAATGGAATCGGGAACCACGGTCTTTGCGCTTTCCATTATTTTTTGCACAAAATCGGCGGCGGCAATTGGGCTAAAGCCAGTAGATTTTTCGTTCATTGGCAGACTATATAAAATCGCAGCAAGAGTTTAAAGGTCTTATCACAGAGAAACATCATCGATAATACCTTGAATACGCCCCATCGCGTATAACATTGCGTAACTGGCTCTTATTATGCTGAGTAATCTTAGACGTTAACTCCGAAGTGGCCTGATTCTGTCAATAAAGTTCAATTTTCGTTACCTGCTTCACTGTTAAATACATTCAAGCTTGATCTCATGAATCAGTTTCTATCAATTATAAGTTGAGACACTAACTATCACTCTGAAAATCTGTTTTTTTGAGTTACACTGATTCTGTTAATTATAGGCATGAGCGTTTCTTCTTACACATAAGAAACTCAATTTTCGTAGAGGCTAGGTATGTCGCCAACTTTGATTAAAATCGCACTGCCGGTTTTGAGCCTGTTATTTGTGTTTCTTGTAATACAGCGTATCCGCCATCGGCCAGGGATTCGGGTTCCACTTGGCTTTTCAGCCATTGGCTTTTTCAGTTTTTTATACCTTTCGACCAACCAATCATCAATTACAGACAAACTGCCTCTGTTAGAGGGAGTAGTATCCACCCAAAAAGCCATCGCAACCCTCATATGCGTGGCTATCGCCTATACGGTCAACGTATTCATCAAACGCTTTGTGTACCGTCGGCGCCTAACCGATGACGGCGACCCTCAGGTTCCACTTATTATTCAATACGTGGTTACTGTTTTACTTTATTTAGTCGTATTAATGTTTGTAGTAAGGGTTATCTACGGGCAACAGATTTTTGCTCTTGCGGCCACGTCTGGGGCATTAGCGATAGTACTGGGTTATTCGGCACGAGCGGTGTTGGAAGAAGTGTTCGCAGGCATAGCACTTAACTTTAGCTCACCGTTTGAAAAAAATGACCTAATACATCTCAACGGTGAGTGGGCGACAATCAAGGACATTGGCTGGCGCAGTATTACTTATTTAGACATGGATAATAACTACGTTGTGGTGCCCAACACGGTTGTCGCCGCCAGCAAAATCCGTAACCTTGATAGGCCTGATGGCGTAACTCGCCGACTGGTTTATTTTTACGTTGAATACAACGTGCCGCCACGTGAAGTCATCAATTTGGCTGAAGAATCAATGTTGGAATGCCCAGCCATTATTCCAAACCACCCGTGGAATGAAGTCAGCGTAAACAAGATAGAAGAAAAAGGCATCAAATACCGTGCAGCCATGCACATTGAAAGTCACATGGACTGGTTTTCTGCGACCAATCAATTTACAAACGCTCTTTGGTACCGTTTTAAACGCGCAGATGTGCGCTTCGGACAGCAGCGTAATTTAAATTTTGAAGACCCACAGAGCGCCACTCTCAGTCCTTCAGGTTCAGCGTTCCACGATCTAAATTGGAAAGCATTGATTGATCGTTTCGGCCAAGCTCCGATGTTTGAAGACATGGACGATGAAGATCGTAATGAACTTTTTCGTAATGCGGATCTGCACGTGGTAGGCCCTCCTGAACGCATCATCAAAGAAGGCTCAAACCGCACTTCCATGTATTTAATCGCATCAGGTGAGGCGGATGTCTTTGAAGTGGACGAGAAAGGCCGTGAAACATGGATGGCCAGCGTGGGTGAAGGCGAAACAATCGGTCTCATGTCATTGCTTACGGGTTCTTATCAACGAACCACGGTCCGAGCCCGAACTGAGACCGCCGTTTGGGAAATCAGCAGCGAGTCACTGCACGCTATCTTTGAGCGCAAACCTGATGTGATGAAAAATATCGCAGAAGCAGTAAGCAAATGGCAAGTCGAAGAAGACGAAGCATTGAATGCAATTCAAATGAGCCGAAAGCAGGAAAAACTAATCCTAGAAAAGCAAACATCGAGTTTAACGCAGCGCATTACTCGTTTCTTCAACACTGACCAGTCTGAGAAAGAAGCGGTGACAGACAATGAAGGGCATACTGAGTTCTAGGTGCCAAACTTTGAATGTATCAAGGAGGTACTGAAGTTGAACCCAGAATAGTCAAAAATTAAGCCCTCATTAAGTAAGCTACAACCATCCATGACATGTTAAACCCTTTGCATTAAAGGCCATTGATGCAAAGGGTTAGGCTTATTTACTAACGCCCTAATGTGTCATACACATTGGCAGACATGCTTTTTCTGTCGCCGTCTTTCACCTGTCGAACTTTTTTAAAGCCGGCCCACCATTTGCGTTTGGTTCGTGTGGCAAAATCCAGATTGATACCACCAATATTGCGACCATTTACAACGGTGGTGTAGTTACCGGTTTTTTTATTCGTGATTACTTCAAAGTGATCGGCTTTGCTGCCCATTAGTACTGGATAATGATTGTGCATAAAATGACTTGGGCCGCTTGTGGATCGCAGCACGCCATTGTCTCTAACGTCTCGACTGCAGGAATCGTAACTGTTCGCCGAAAGCGCCCCACAAGTACTGTGAACACCAACCACACCGTCATCATTACCTTTTACAAATGGCTTGGTAACACCTAAATAAGCGGCCCCAGTGCCGACAAAACGCAACCTTGGAACGCCCACTTTAGTACGGCCTATATTCCGTGCTGTGGCAGGGCGTAAATCATACACCGTGCCTAATGTGCCGGGCGCCGGGTCAATGCCTGTAAATAATTTAACGGCTTCTCGTTGAAGGACGTTAAAAATGCCACCACCATCAGAAAGATTAATGGCCAAGTCAGCCAATTCAGACCCGCCGCCAGCACCGGCAAAGTCCAACGTGACTAATACTCTGAATTTAGCAGGATCAATCCCCCATTGGCTAAGGCGTGTTAATGCGTCACGAGTCACCAGATCTCCCGCAGAGTGCGTGATAAACACACAACCTTCGGCACAAACACCTCGGCGTTCTAAATCTTCAATTTGGTTGCGAATCAAGTCTTTGACCCGACCCGTAATGCGCTCTGTTGCCGGCCAATAAAGCTTGGCTTCGGCGCGGCTACCCCAATATTCAGCCCAATAAGAATTGGCGAGACCCGGTAATTCAGCGTCACTGGGGCGATCCTTAAAATCGTTTAACTTCAAACCATGAACAAGCACTAAGTTCTTTCCCGCAAACTTAGCATAAGAGTCAGTAGCCAAAACACTGGCTATTACAGCAATAAGTAACATCGCTTTGATTTTCATCAAAAGCCTCCTTTGAACGTAAGTGGCCTTATTGTAAAAAATAAAGCCGTTGGTTATTTATCTGGTGTTCGGTATTAAAAAGTACACTGTCACCAATATCTAATTATCCTATTAGCATACGCCTACCTGCTTATCGCATGCAACATGTCCAATAAACTTTAGGCCCAGAGATAGAGACGTTATTCTCAAAACCATCGTAAGCGCCAAGTAACCGACATCCTATGCAATTCACTCATGCGGGTGAGGCAAACTTAGTAAATTTTTTCTATTCTTCTCTCAACAACACACATCAGGATGATGGCTTGAGCAGGAAGCTCGGTATTGTTATAGAGCGCCGCCTTTTTTATGCCCTTCGGGTGTCGGCGGCGTTCTAATTTTCTTTGTTCAATGGCAGCAATTCATCAATGTCGTCGAAGCTGTTGGCGTTTGGTATTTCGCTGAATACTCGCTTTAAGTAGGCATAAGGCTCGATGCCGTTGGCTTTAGCTGTTTCGATTAGACT
>CALJWL010000032.1 GCA_937974565.1 uncultured Arenicella sp. | reverse complement strand
AGCCACGTATGGCGCAACCGACTTTTTATCATTTAGGAAAGTCGCTCTTAAAGGCGGTAAGCTGGCGTTTAACAGTTTCAGTAAGATTGATAACGTTCCAACGGCTGGGGCTAAGACTAATGCTCCAGGATTGAGTGGTGGTGCCACAAAGGGGGGAGATAAAAATTGGCGCTCGCCAGAAATAAATGGGAAAGAATCAGCAGACGACTTTCATCGTAGTATCTTGGATAAAACACGTAAGGAAAACCAAGGGTTTGAAAGTGGAAGGCATAACGAATTTCCACGTGACATGGTTCGCCAGATTGATGAGCAAATTAAAAGAGTCAAGTCTCCAAATAACCCGCGAACTCTAGATGCACCGTCCGAGATTAATCGATTGGAACAAATTAGAAAGACGTATGAACGGCGCGCTGGTGCGGGACATCGAGGTGGTGGAAAAGGCTCACGATGAACTTAGATCAAATTTGGGATTGTATTGACGAAGCAAATTCTATTGTTGATATAGATTTGCGAAGGTCTGCGATTGAAGATTCTATACACAACCTAAAAAATTTAATTTTTTCTGGTAATGTTCAGGGATGGTATCCGCTTGGATATGCCTACTACTGTCACCCAGATCGGCAAGTAGAAAATAGCATCGCTGCTATAGAAACGGTTAGGTCTTTGGAGAATGCTATTCGGAATAATATTGAGGTGCCACTGGCGCATTTGTATCTCGCATTTCATTTTTTTGACTACAAGGAATTTGAAAAGGCAGGGTTTCATATTGATCAGATTAAAGAAGGTGAACTTGATGAAACGATGTTGATAAGGCTGCGAGAATTAGATCTTTGTATTTCAATACTGAAAATAGGACTAGAGAACTCTATCGTTAAAATTGATAGTTATATTAACTTTATAGTTTCATTGATAGATTTAGCAGTTCCTCCAATTATTTTGATAAATGTTCTTGAGGATATATTGTCAAAGACATTGGTTAGTCAATCTGTCCATGAGGTTCTGCACAGACTTGATCATGCTTACCCTGTTCTCGGCCAGAAAGGTTTCACTCGTTTCTTGAATTAATTGATGATATTTCTGGAAATCAATAGTGTCGTATATGAATACCTCCCTTGCGGTCAAGTGATGACGATAGTCTGAGATGAGCAATTGCGGACATATATCGGCATAGATGGTCATTGAATCATCGCTGACCGGGCCTTATTGCGATTCGCTACTTGGTTGACTTAGCAGAGTATCGGCTATGGTTAAGCCACTGACCCTATCAGTCACAATCAGGTTCGATTAGTTAATTTCAGGTTGTCACCACTGTTGGCAATCGAGGTAAGTTTTAAATTCGTTGTTTAAACGGTTGCAAGATAGTGTTTGGGTAAGGCTTCAACGCCTTTGTTCGTTTACTGGGCGCTTACGCTGAAGCAATCAGTGACAAGCTGACAACAGCGGTACCGATTACGGCGATGAGTCGGCTGGTATTTAAGCCTTCCATGGCAAAGCGTAGTACACGCGTCAGTAATACAATGTTATCCACGGCATAAAGGCCCAAAGCCCGAGTGACAATAATGATGCCCGGTATAAAGAAACAGGCGAGTGCGTATTTTGCTTCGTGAGTCATTAATAATCTTTGGTGGCGAACCGTATTTAAAGTAATGTGGATTGCCACAAACAACGCAATGGCCGCCAGTACAGACACATAAACAGCTTCACGTACTGGAATAAGTAATAGTGCGTTTAGCGCTAAAAAGGCAACCGTTAGTTTCCCAGCGTAATGACGTGCAAAGCTGCCAAAGCTAAAGCCCGATATGGATGACAACAGCGCGATAGCGCCAATAGCCAGCGGCAAGAAGCTGATTAGATTGACGACTTGCCATTGCAGCATGGAAGGGTAACTTCCTAAGGCATTATCGAGTTGAAATAGTGAATAAATCAGCGCACCCACAATAGTGAAATTTGCGGTTGTTGAGGCCAAAGCTAGCCCAAAAAATATTCGAGCCCCTTTAACTTTCTTGATCACAAAACTAAGGAATAAACCAGCCGCTGTAATTAAACCTGTTTGCGTTAGAAGTTTTGTATAACGCGCTAAGTCATTGCCGTCTGTCCAAGCCCTCAATTAAAAACATCGACAGCGATGCAGTCACCGCACAAGCACCCAACAAGCGTAACAACGCAGACAGAGAAAAGCCGTTGCTCGTGTTTTCAGTGAGGTTTTTAGGTGGTGTTTGAGTTGGTTCATCACATTCGATTTCAAAGCCGCTCTCGTGAATGATGGTGTTCATTATGAGACTCCTGAGTCTAAGACAAAGTCGTAGCTGACATCTATTGTGGTGAGTCGTGTTGTTGTAAGTTAGACAGCTGTGCCTGTAAGGCGGCCTTATTTTCTCGCTGTGCAAACTGTGCCTCTAACGGGTCTCAGAGCGCGTTATTACGGCTGGCGGGGAGTTCGGTTTCAAGAACAGTGGCTTCCCAGCGTTCAAAAGTGTCGTTCACGTCGTGAGTCTTTCCTGCTTTGGCAACCACTCGGTTAACGTCAGCCACGGCTTGGCGAGAGCGCATTAGGTTGTGACGTTGAGTCATGTCGTCTAACTTCGCTTTTAGAGAGTTTAAATTAGTGATAACGCTGGTAATCAGAGTGTCTTGTTGTTGAATAGCCTGATTTAAACGCCGTGCTTCGGCCTCATTTTGATTGCGTCGACTCAAGCATTGAAGTGCTTTCATTTCACTGCTGCCACTGAGTGAGCGAGCGCGTTCTTCCCATACGTCGATCTGACTTTTAGCGTATTGTTGTTCTTCTTCAAGGCTGGCTTGTTGCTGACGAAGTGACGCTAAGCGGGCTTGAGTTTTAGCTACAGCTTGACGAGTTTGCTTGAGATTAGCTTCAATAATAGCGTCGTGATTTTCAAACTGCCCTACCGCATCTTCAAGTGTGGCGGTAACGGATGTGGTTAGTCTTTTAATCAATTTCATTTGATGCCTCCCGTTCGGGTTTTGTTTAATGTTTGATAATTGACTGAAACCCATATTTGATCTAAGTGGAAAAATATACAACCATGATTGATTAAGTCCTGATTTATTGGCATAAAAGTCTGTATATTTATACTTTCAATGTGTTTTCGTGATTTGCTCTCTTGAGGGCGGTTTTGCATGATTGGTTGGTGAGGCCTGTAAGCCCTTTTTATAAGAGAAGGAAAGAAGGAGTAAATTAGTTAAATTCAGGGGCAATTGGGCAAGGGTGTGCGTAGGGGAAGAGTGCGAATCTGATGGCGGTAAACTTCACGTTATTTGACATCGCTGGCGTGAGTTATCACGCCTCTAGTGGCAGACGGAAGGTGGGGCAATGAGTGGAGTAATGTCTTAAAAAGAGGGCATTTTAATGGCAGGCAAGCACGTCAGAGCGTAATCGGCACGAGGGTTTGCCTAAGGCATTCTTCATCATGCCTTAACTGAGAGGAGCTTTCTTTGGGTTGACGCTAAGTATCTTGGCTTGTGTGCAAGCATGAAGGCGTGTTTAACGAACCTTGATGGCGCCATTCATGGTTTCAAGTTCAACGTTGCCGTTGCCGTTACCTTTGGTGAAACGTAACTCTTGGCCCCAATGGTGGTTGTTGGCTGGGAGGTCGTCGCTGAGTTTATTGCTTATGTTGCCACCTGGCCCTGTGTTCAGTTCAAAATCAGCGCTTAAATCGTTATTAAAATTGAGTTCAAGGTTGCCGCTCACGGTTTGCCCTTCGACACGACCGTCTTCGCTTAGGGTGAGTTCCACATCCACATCACCAGAGACGGACAAAAAACGTGCAGACTCCACGCGCCTGATTTGCCCTTCAAGGTTTCCTGAAACGGTTTTGGCATCGAAGCTGTAAGCAGCCACGTCGACATTAATATCCCCGCTAATTGAACGCAGACGCATTTTTCCAGATGCCTCTGATACATCAATGTCGCCGCTAACTGTTTCAACGTCAACTCGTTTAGAGGGGCCGTTAAGTCGCACGGAGCCGCTAATAGAGTTAATGTCGACACGGCCTTTTACGTTATCCACCTCAATTCTTAGCGAGGTTCCATCTATATCCAGGTTGCTGTCAAAAGGCGTAAAAACCGTGAAATCGGCATGGCTCTGTGAGTGCGATCCCCACCAATTTTTGCTCTCGTCTTTGAGTTGAATTTTGATACTGCGACCGTCTTTCTTGAACACCAGTTTGTTGTTATCACCGTCAAAATCACCGCTAAGTTTTACTTCGTCTTTTCCCCAGCCACGAAACTCAATTTGCCCCGCGGTGATATCAACGTTTATTTCACCGCTCTTATCCCAAGCCAAGGTTCTATCAACATCGGCTGAATAAGTGGTGAGCGACATCGTTAATAATACGATTAGCGGTAGTACGGTCGTGTGTTTTAGCATGTTCATCTTAATGCCCTCAGTTAGCTGCCCCTTAAATAGAGCGTGCCCTAATCTTGTTAAGAAGCTCGGCTTCTTGTTGATAGGTTTCCGCCAATGTTGTAGCGTAACGGGTGTTGGTGGGTTGTGATATCCAGGCCTCTTTTAACTGCATGGAGGCCGCATCGAATGTGGCCAAGGTTGCTCGTAACTCATCGGCGGCTTGCTGGTTTAGTGGCGCGGTTTGGTTTTCAATAAAGCTAACAAATTGTGCGCGTACGGCTTTGTGTTGCTGCTCCATTAAAGCAATGTGGTTTTTTTGATAAGCCACCATTTTTGCCTGCAATTCATAGGTTTGATTGGTGCGCTGCAAAGACAGCCCCGACATGACTATCGAAACCATCGCCATCACGCCGCAGGCCGCAATGGTGAGGGGCACCCAGGCACGCTGTGTTGTGGGTGTTAAATTAGCGTTATCCGAGTTTTCATTGGTGTCCGTAAACGAGCTAGAAAAATCGCGTTTAGGTTTTCCTGAAAAACGTATATTGCTGTCGATGTCTGCCCAAAGGTCGCGTTCAGGTTGAATGTCCCAGTCTAGGCCTTGCAGTGTGTTTTTGGGTTGATCGTTCATAATATTGATATTCAATTTATCTATTCATATGACCGCGCTTATGCGGTTTCGGCTTGCGCCTTTAGTGTTGCTTTCGCTCGATGCAAATGGGTTTTTGATGTGCCCACGGCCATGCCGGTTATGTCTGAAATTTCAGTGTGTTTGTAACCAAGATAGTCGTGCATAATTAAAACCACGCGCGCTTTATCTGGCAAGCTTAGAAGCACTCTTTCTATGTCGGCTTGATGCGCATGAATCACCTCATGTTTACCGGAGTCTTGCAGCACTCGTTCGTGTGTGTTCTCGTCGTATTGCTCAAGCTGCCATTTACTTGCGCTGCGCAAATGCCCAATCACAACGTTGCTGGTCAACCTGTACAACCAGCTGCTGAATTGACTGTCGCCACGAAAACTGTCGAGTTTTTGCCATGCACGGATAAACGATTCTTGTGCTAAATCTTCCGCCAGCTCTTTCTGCCCACACATGCGCAGACACAATGCGTAGACTTTGCCCACATTCGCTCTGTACAGTATTTCGTAAGCAGTTCGATCACCGTTTTGACTTCGGGTAATGAGCTGGCCTTCGTTGTCGTGCAATGTTTATGTCCCGTTTGAGTTGAATGGTTGGTACTCAAACCTTGGTTTTTGTTGGTTGTGTCTTTTTGACGCTTACTTTGCTTAAAAGGTTTCGTTAAACTAATAAAAACTTGCATTGAAATGCGTAAATACGCCTTTTTTCATGATGAACCGCCTGATTTTTAGTTTTTTAATATTGTTAGCGTTACTTTCAGGCACCTGCCTTGCTCAGCAGACAAGGAGTTTAGAAGTCAATCTTCAATTAGAGCAAGCTTACGATCAAGCCTTAGTAATGGAGGTGTCGGTGCGCAACCATGGTTTTGTTGTGGTGCCACCAGCATTAACAATTTTACGCCCAATTCTGAGTTCAGTAACAAAAACCGTGGTTATCCCTGCGGATCAGTTGAACGTGTCTATTAATATTGAAGGCATTTTGAGTGCAGCAATTGATTACAGTATTCGTTTTCATTGTATTAGCTGTGCGTCATCGGTGCCCACGCAATTTTTTACGGCTGATGGAACAAGTTTAGGGCTGTTTAACGCAGCTTATATAGACCCTGAACAATTGCCTGCGTCCATTAATGTGCCACTGCAGACATTAGGATTCATCGCAGGGCAGGTTGTTTTAGCTAATGGCGAGTCCGCTGATAGAAGCGTCAGAACAACGGTTCGCTTATTTGACTCCGATGCAAAGCAATTGATCACCAGTCAGCCTGTAACTATTGCCGCTGGAGACAGTCGCGCTGACTATCGATTTAATGGGCTTGCTAGAAGTGATCGCCTGAACTACTTGGTGGAATTAGATTGCGCTAACTGTGGCCCGAATAGGCAATTATTTGCCATTGAACTGGATTCTTTTTTGAACCATTTAGGCATCGACTTTTTAATCCAAGAGAGGTTGGTTAGCATGAGTGATATTCTTTACTTACTGTTGGCGGAAGAGAAAATTCACCAAAAAGACTTGGAGTAAGGATTTTAAAAGTAAAGCGGCGAGATCCATTCGCCCAATCTCAAAATGAGAGTCATCCATTAAAAACCATAGTGCGCCTAGTTGTGACTTATGTGTGTTCGGCTCTAGCTAATGCTTTTAGCGGCAGTTCTGTTCTTTACTCTAATTCTACTACGCCGATGGTGCGCTCATACTCTATCTCGTAGCAGCCACGCACGAATCGACGGTTCGAAATTGCTTAATGTAAGCCAACTGATTTACTTAAGTTGTTTACATTTAACAGGCCTTTAATATCGCATTGGTTTATTACAGACTGATGAATTGTGCTATTTAAAATAAACAGACGCCAAATGTTCACATAATTCGAATGTCTCTCAGGCATAGTTCGCAGTTGTATATACTATATCTGATCGTATTGTGGGGATCTGACCATGAATATTTCCATTGTTGATATTGGTTTCAGTGCCAGCGATGACCTAATTGATAACACGGTTGCCGCCGATTCTAAGACTGCTTTAGGCAAGTTAAGTCAGAATGAGTTCGGGGAGACGCCCTTGCCGTATGCACCGGTTGTCTCGGCAGTCAATGGCCGTGCCGTAGTGCCTCAGCAGTTCTTGGACGTTAATAGAACACTGAGCAGCGTTGAGGCCATACTCAGTCATATCGATTTGCCGGAAAATTTCTTACTATTTGCCGGTGAAGAAAACGGCTTGGTTTATTTATTGTGCAGCGTTGTTGGCCATGAAAATTACATTAAGAGAGCTGAGCAACGAACCGAACTGAAAGTTGTGTACGGACGAAGATGGTTGCTTGAACCAAGCACGCCAACATCTGAAGTGGTGCAAACCGCAGCCTTGGCTGTCAAAAAAGCACGCGAACACGAGCTGCGTGAGAGAGTGGTTATTTATCTGCACGATGACAGTAATCACACGAGTATAAAAACCACGCCATTTAACTGCCACATGGACTTGCCATTGATGGCGAATAGCCGTTCTTTATTTCTAGCCGGCTCACGTCTTAATCAAGCAGAACAAACACAGTCAAATGAACAACACACCGGGTCGGTCGAAGACATGCTAGCCCGTATTCAAGTTGACAATCTACAGCCAAGGCTTTGTGCCGAAACCAATTTAAACAATGGGCGAGTACTTTTCGATGTAATGTTGGATAAAACCGATGCGCCGGCCTACAGTTTTGCGGATTTAGGGTCTACGACAATTTCTTTTTTGTGTGGTCAAGAGGGCAGTGAAGGCGGAGTTAATAGCGCTGAATTTTTGCACGCCTTTTTTGATGCATTGCTAACGCAGAGTGATCAATACGTGGATGAGGTAATCGCGTTCGAAAATTTTCAACGCTTTAGTCGAAAAAATTGCCCGACCGACATCGCCAAGTTTTCATATCAAACACGCAAGCCTTTAGTCGCAGATGAGCGTTTTGGCGCTTACTTTCAGGATATGAGTTATCGGGTGGACGCGGCGAAAGCACCGGCGATCAATAATGGGGTGTTGGGGCGTAGGCAACAGAAGGTGTTGTCTGATATTGAACAAAAACATGGTTTGTTGGCCGGTTATCTACCACACGGCTATTCTAAGCTTTGAATTTTGAACCAATGCCAGAATAAAAATGGGGGCTAAATTAGCCCCCATTTTTATTTGATGCAACCGTTGGCTGTTAGATTTTTTCTATAAGCGTCAGGTTGCTGAACGTCAAGCTGTTCGTTTAGCGCGGTGAGACACCTAATGCTTCAACAGTTTTGATATTCAGGTAGCGATCCACAGGCAAATCGTTGTCGCGTTGGAATGCGTTCACAGCCTGGATTGTACTAGCGCCAATGACGCCATCCGCTCCGGTGCTGCCAATATCATAACCTTTGTCGATTAATGCTTGCTGAATGTCTGCAATGCGCTGACGCGTCATATTAGTTTCACACAAGATTGAGCGCCATGCCATGTAGCCATCATTGACTAATTCGCGGCGAGTAATGGTTTTGTATTCAGCGGGAATCTCTATAACCTCTTCGCGTGCGGCGCTAACAAGTTTGGTTACCTTAACGCTGTCATATTCTGCAGGTATCGCTACTTCTACAGACTCCGCCGGCTTAGACACCACGGTGCGAGTAACCGTTTTGTACTCAGGTGGCGTTTCAGTCAAACAAATTTTGTTGCCCGTGCGAGTGGCTGGTGGGTGGTCAGTGTTGCTTACCTCATGCCAAACAAAGCCCGCTTCTTGCTTTAATACTTGTTTGTCAAATGTGTCGTAAACCGCAGGAACGGCGGTACGCTGCTCACTTGCGGCGCTAACCAATTCGCGTACTTGAACCGTGTCGTACTCGGCTGGGATTTCCACAGTCTCTGTGCGCGCAGGGGATTTTAGTACAGTACGTTTAACGGTTTTGTAGGTTGCAGGCACTTCCACCAAGCACATGATCTCACCCGTGGCTTCATCAATACGTTGAATCGGGCCGCGGCCTTTTTTCCAAATGGTGTGTGCTGGCTTGTCGATCACTTGATCTTCAACCGTTTCGTATTGAGCTGGTATTTGCACGAGTTTGGTAGACGCTTCTCTCACCAATACACGCTTTTCAACCATTTGGTATTGTGCTTCAGCCACACTGACTTCTTCAGTAGCGGCTTTTACTAACACTTGCTCAGACACCGTTTCATAAGTGGCTGGGACGTAATGCTCGTGAAAACACATGCCCACTGAGGCCGAATCAAGATTGATTTGGCTACCAGCGGCGGCCAGCAATGCTTGACTGGCTGGTGCGTCTTGTGAATTTAGACCAACACGCCATAGTTTTTGACCATTACGTATCTTGATTCGCTCTTCTTCAGTTCCGTAAACCGCTGGAATGGTTTTTATTCTGCTCGACGCTGCTTTGACTAATACGGTCTTTTCAACTGTCTCGTAAGTTGCAGGGATGACGTTAATTCTCTTGCTGGCTTCACGGGCGACTACTTGCTCATCGATTGTTGTGTATTCAGCATCAACCCAAACACGTGCGTAGCACTCCCCGGGCGCCGCATTCGGTGGCAATAGGTCTCCGCCTACCGCTGCATTACTTGCAACGTTGCTGCTTTGACTTTCCGCGGCTCGTAGGCGAGCCTCACGAGCGTCAAGCTCGGCTTGGCGACGGTCAAGCTCAGCGAGTCGACCAGAGTCAGCTGTGCTGACGGATGTATTGACGGGTGTGGATGCGGTTGTTGCACAACCGCTAATAAAAATCACAGATGCTAGCGCGCCGGCTAGCGCTGTTTTTTTCAGTGCTAGGTTCATTTATGCTTCCCCTTAAAGTTATTGGTTAGTTTGCATTTGTTTGAAATGGCACGGTGATACGATAACTCCTTAACCACCGGTACATTAATTTTGCATTACCAAAATATTACGAAGTTGCAGGGTTGTACACAAAAGAAGTGTTAATAAATGTGATGTTTCACTTCAAGACGTCTAATTACTGACATTTTCAATGTTTTTTCTCGTTCAGAGTACTGTTTGATGGTGTTGAGAGTGACATTGGGCTTAGACAAGAAAATAAGAAAGGCCAACGAAGGTGCGTTGGCCTTTCTGGCGTAATAACCGGTTAGATCAACTGTCTAACGGCCGTAATAGTAACGATGAAAAAATACTCGAAAAATGGCACGGAAATAAATTTTCCGCGCTTCTAGGCGAGTAATTAAGCCGCTTTTGTAAGCGTAAATCACTTGGCGTAATACGCATTGGGTGTATTTAAATGGCGTGTTTTGAAAAACCGGTTCGCAGCTTAAGTTCACCTGTTGTTGTCCGCTACACCCATGGTCGTTTACGATGGCCCCAGACGGGGTGTCTGGGCAAAGGTCATCTTCTCGATCGTCTACTAGGTCGCCATCCGTGTCCACAAATTCAGGGGTTAAATCTAAACCAACGATGACAGGGTCGTGATCAGAAGAACGAAATGCGTCAGCAACAAAGTAACCGCTTGGCTTGAACTCAGTGTTGTAGTCAAAAACGGGTGATTCATCGGTGTTGATATGCCATTCGGTAACGCCGCTAATTTGATTGGCCATGCTCGTGTTTGCCAAAGCGTGATCAAGTGAACCTGCTAAACCATCAAACGTAAACGAGTAGCCACGGTTGCCATTAAACCGTTGTATTAAATCAATATAGCCACGACTGTTAAAGGCTAAGAGTGGGTCTTCTTCGGCGTAGGCGTTTAAATCGCCTAGAATTAAGATGTCTGGGTCGTTAATGCCGGTAGGGTTGGTTTCCAACCAAACTGCCAAGTCGTTTGCCGCTTCAGTGCGGCGTAAATTGAACGCACCTTGACCGTCGCCTTGGTCGTTGTTTGGGTCGCCTTCAGGAAGGTTGGCCGGGCGCTTGGATTTAAAATGGTTAATGACCACGGTGAATCGTGCGTCTTTAGCAAGATCACGGAAGCTCACTGCAAGTGGTTGACGCGAGCGCCCACTGTCCAGAGTTTGATCAAATGCGCCTGTTGTTAATGTGGCTGGCGAGCCGACCACTTCAACGCTGGCGGGTTTAAACAGAAAGCCAACTGCGATTGCGTCGGTGCCCAAGTTTGGCGTTGCCTGTGATGGCATTACGAACTGATAAACTTCGTTGCCCAGGGCATCGTTAATAGCGCCTGTGAGTGTTGCAATAGCGCTTGTGGCGTCGTAACCGTTGTTTTCGATTTCTACTAAACCAATAATTTCAGCGTCAATTGCCGTGATCGCGGCTACCAGTTTCTGTGTTTGTTGCGTAAGTTCCAAACTGCTGTCAGCACCTCGACACCCTTGATTGCCCGTTCCGCACACACCTGAGCCACTGTCAATTTCACTGAAAAAATTCAGCACGTTAAAGCTGGCTACCGTTAAGCTACCGCCAGTGTTGTTCGGTTCCTCTGTTCTGGGGTTGCTCGCGGTAAATATCGGCATTTGTGTTGGTTGCAGAATGTAGTCATTGGTGGCTGGGCGATTGGCGTCAACTCTGGCGAAGTCAATCACACCGATTAAGTTGCTTACCTGATCACCGCCTCGTACAGGCGTAATAGGCTCGCTGTTTAATGGGCCACCTAGATAAGGCACCACATCGGGGTTTTGGCGGCTACTGCCATCGTCCAACACCAGCTTGCGTCGTTCATTGCTTTCTTTAAGTGCAAGTGCTTGCGGCGAGTTTGCAGCAAAGACGTTGGTTGGCTGGAACAATCGCCCAGCCTTGCCTTCATCATCCGGTGATGACAGGGTCAATTGGCCAAAGCGACTTAAAAAGAAAGTCTGTGATACCGTCATCGGTGTGGTTATTTCAACTAACATGCCTTCGACTGTTTCCAAATCGCCGTCGTTTGCCTCGGGGAGCGTCAATGGTGTTGGTAGTACAGTACCGGTTCCCAGTACAGTTAAACGGCGGACGTTTTTCAGTTCTGTTAGGCCAAAGAATTCGTCAACTTCAGCAATGATTTCTACACGGTCACCGACATTAACATCCAGTTCGGGTGTGACATCAGGAGTGAAAACAAATACGCCGTCAGACGTGGCTGGATTGTCATCGCCGTTTTCGTCTTGCAGGTAAAAGCCGCGCAATTGATCATCGCCCTGAAAATCGGCGGTAACCACACCCATGGTTTTAACTTGCTCACCGTCGAACGGGCTGCTGGCCTGATCTGACTGAATTTCAGGAATAGTGCGTTCCGTCACTTGAGGGTTGGTTGGGTCGACTGGGTCATCGCTTTGGCACGGGTTATTGACACCCGGTGTGTCGCTGTTTTGCGCTGGGTCAAATAAGCCGATTTGCCACCCATCAGGACAATTGAATGAATGACCGGGGACAAAGCGACCATCTGGACCAAGCGTGACGGCCCCATAAAAAGCTTCTCCTGAATCAGGCGTTTCAACCAACGCGATGGAGTCAACGATTTGGCTGACGAACGGCTCGTCTAAAGTGCCATCATCGTCGGCATCTAGGTCATCGTTTTGTGATAACGATGTGTTGCGTATCAATGCATGAGTGACATTGTCGCTGTTTTCGAAATTAACATTGGTCACTGTATCTGCGGTGCCCAGTGTGAACGTACCCTCGGCTATGACTAACAAGCCACTTGCATTCAAAGATAAACCATCGAGTTCAATGACCGCATCTAACGAGCCGTTGCCGCCGCTGCCATCGCCAATCACGATGTAGCTTAGCCCGTCTAATGCTTCATTCGGTTCGCCTTTAAGTTCAAAATACTCATCGTTATCGGCACCTGGTTGGTCGATGCGAATTTCATTGATTTGCACGGCGTGGGCATCAGTGGTGGTCAACGCCAATGTTAACGACAAGGTAGCAACTAGGGTGAGAGCCGCTATGGGTTTAAGTTTCATGCATAACCTCAATGTGGGTAGAGTAGGTATCGGTGGTATAGGTATTTGTAGTGTATGAGTAGAAGGCTCGTTTTATCTATCAAAGAACGCGTGAGCTCATTTTTTCTACGTTCCGTTTTAGACGCATCCGCATTAGAATAAAAAGGGAAGGTTGCGACATTATGACAAACAATAGACATATTGTAATTACATCAAGGGATGCAAACGCGCCCTACGGCACGTGATCTCGGTCTTTATATTAATCACAGGTAACGGAGTGAAATAAATCGTCAACAGCGCCTTAGAAGAGTTAATAGGTAAACACGCGAGCAAGAAAACCAGTAAAATCGTGATCTGTTTTAAACACTGATGTTGCGTTTCAAATTTTGGTTATGACCATCTCCGTAATAGCGATCGCAGGCGCCTCCGCCTCGGGAAAAACTTTATTTACTCGAACCGTCGCACAAGAGTTGTGTGATGAGTTCTCTGTAGATTCACTGGTGGTGCTTGAAGAGGACGGTTATTACCGAGACCAAAGTCATCTGCCGTTAAAAATTCGAGAACAAACCAATTACGATCACCCTAGGGCATTTGAGCATGAGTTGCTGATTGAACATCTGACTCAACTCAAAAATGGTAACGCGGTGGAAGTACCAACGTATGATTATGAAACCCATACTCGCTCTGACAAAGTGCGACACCTCAAGCCTGCCAAAGTTGTCTTAGTTGAGGGCATTTTATTGTTGGCCGACTTGGCGTTGTGTCAGAGTTTTGATATTAAGGTGTTTATTGATACACCCCTGGATATTTGTTTGTTACGCCGCATTGAACGCGACGTTAACGAGCGTGGGCGTAGTTTGCAATCGGTGGCGAAGCAGTATGAAACCACAGTGCGGCCCATGTATCACAAATTTATTGAACCAAGCAAGCCGCGCGCCGACGTGGTGGTGACGGGGGGCGGTAAAAACAGAGTGGCCATCGAAATGGTGAAGCAGAGTATTCGATCTCGTTTAGCAAAACCGACAGTCATTAGTAATTAAAACTCAATCAAAATGATGGCTTATTAGCGTACTAAGCCTTAATTGAAACAGGAATGGGAGTACATTAATGACAACTATAATCACGCTCATTGGCATGGTGGTTTTTTTGGCGTTTGCCTTGTTGATTTCTGCTGGGAGATCGTCTATCAGCCCGCGGACAGTGGGGGCGGCATTTGGGCTTCAGTTTTTGATTGGAGGCTTTGCCTTGTATGTGCCTTTTGGGCGATCGGTATTGGAGTCGATTTCATTCGCAGTATCAGGTGTGCTTTCATACGGGCAATCCGGCATTGCCTTTCTTTTTGGTGATGTCGGTGCAGGAAAAGTGGGCTTTGTGTTTGCCTTTCAGGTGTTGCCCATTATTATTTTCTTCTCAGCGTTGATTTCGGTTCTCTATTATCTTGGTGTAATGGGCTGGGTGATTCGAGTCATTGGCGGCGCCTTACGGAAATTACTGGGCACCAGTAAAGCCGAGTCACTTTCAGCCACAGCGAATATTTTTGTCAGCCAAACTGAAGCACCAATGGTCATTAAACCCTACGTTGCAGGGATGACTCGTTCTGAATTGTTTGCGGTAATGGTTGGCGGCATGGCTACGGTGGCCGGCTCCGTGTTAGCCGGCTACGTGGCGTTGGGTGTCGAAATGAAATACCTGATCGCGGCAAGTTTCATGGCCGCGCCCGGTGGCTTTTTAATGGCTAAAATGATCATGCCCGAAAGGGACGACGTTGCGGTTGACGATGCGCAAATTATCAAAGATGAGCATGATCAATACGTTAATGTGATTGATGCCGCGGCCGGTGGGGCAAGCAATGGTTTGAATTTGGCCGTCAATATTGGCGCAATGTTAATCGCGTTTGTTGCGTTGATCGCGTTGATCAACGGTGTGCTTGGTTGGGCGGGTGGCTTATTTAATTACCCCGACCTTACTCTACAGACAATGTTTGCTTGGGTTTTTAGACCCGTTGCCTATTTGCTGGGCGTTCCTTGGGCTGAAAGTAGCATAGCTGGTAGTTTGATTGGCCAGAAATTAGTGCTGAATGAGTTTATTGCGTTTATCGACTTTGGTGAGCAAAAAACGTTATTGAGTGACTACTCGCAAGCTGTCATTAGCTTTGCCTTGTGTGGTTTCGCTAATTTTTCATCAATCGCTATTATATTGGGTGGCCTCGCAAGCATTGCCCCTGAACGGCGCTCTGATGTTGCGCAGATGGGGTTGCGCGCGGTGGCGGCGGGCTTTACGGCTAATTTGATGAGCGCGGCGATTGCGGGGTTTTATTTATCGATTCTCTAGTCAGCCGTGAGCGAATTCAGGGTTTTTCTTTAGGCTAAACCGTTCTCTGATAAGCGCTGATTAAGAAAGTCACCGGCTGTAATGCGGGGTTCGATGTCGTTTTCGCATTCGTGTTCTTTTTTGAACATGGGCAGCCTCTGTAGTACGGCATCGCTGTGCGGGTGCAGAAAGAATGGCATTGAGTATCGCGCCCGGTGACTATTGCTGGGATTAATGACGCGATGCACGGTGGCTGGCAGAGTGTGGCCGGTGATGCGTGCCATCATGTCGCCCGTATCAACCACAATCTCATTTTGATTGGTTTCCACGTCAACCCAATCACCTTGTTTGTCTAGTAATTGCAGGCCTGAATCCGTGGCCCCAACTAACAGAGTCATCAAGTTAATATCGGCGTGTGCCGCCGCCCGCATTTGTTTGTTTGTGTCCAAGCCTTGTACCGCAGGGTAATGGATTAAACGTAACACTGAGTTACCATCATTGATCAATTCAGGGAAATAATGAGGCGGCATGTTGAAACCTTCGCCAATGGCATTGAGAAGCTCTAAGGCGATTTCTTCAAGTCGTAAAAAGAGCAATTTGAACGTGAGTTCAAAGTCTGGAATCTCATTAGGCCATACATTCTTAGGGTAACGATTCAGATAACGGCTGGTTTGATTAAGATCTTTGCCTACGTGCCAAAACTCTTTAAGATCAGGGGCTTTTTGATCTTTGGCTCGCTCTTTGCCAAAGCCTGTGTAACCGCGAAGGCCCAGTTCTTCGAGTTGGTATTTACGTTTGACTTCCAGCGGCAGTTCGAACAATTGTTTTATCAAAGAGTACGCTTGTTCAATGGTGTTTGCGTTCAGTCCGTGATTCGTTATGCGAACAAAGCCTGTTGACTCTAATGAGTTGCGCAGATCTTTTATAAACGCCTCACGTGTGTCATTTTCGCGGAAATATTCTAGAGATAAAGTGTTTACAGACATAAATAGGTTCGATAATTCTTAGGTTGTCGTAAAATTGTAACCCTCTGATGACAAACTATAGAGTCGAGTGGTAGAGAGATCTTTGGTTTAATTCACCGCTGATATCGGACTTAATAATCTTTTATTTAACCGGCTTTAGGCTTATCGAGTTAGAATGATTAAGTCCGACTCAACAATGCTTTGGTTGAATAATATAAAGGCTCTGTTAATAAGCAAAGTCGATCAAATCAGGCACTCCTTTATTCTATCAGAGAGAACACGCCGTTAACCCACTGAACAAAAGAGTTAACGTGATACCCGTATTTAGAAAATTAGACAAAGAATTGAAGTAGGTTTAAAAATGAACGATCAAGGTGACAATCGAATTAGTAACAACACACAGCAAGCGAGCTTGGGTGAAGTGTGTGAAAAACGTTTTAGTCGCCGCGGATTTGTGAAGACCAGCGTTGCTATTGGGGTGGGCGGCGCCGTTGCTCAACTGGTTGGTTGCGGCAGTGACGAGGTTCAGAACGTTGCCGAGCAAGATAACCATTGGCGAGAAAACAACCCCTATAAAATGCGATACTCATTTAAGGAAGTCGAACACGGTGGAGACGAGCATCATCATGTAGCGCCAGACCATGAAGCTAAAATATTGATACGTTGGGGCGACCCTTTATTCAACGACTCTCCTGAATTCGATCCCAATAATCAAAGTGCCGAGGCCCAACTAAAACAATTCGGTTATAACAATGATTACGTGGGGTACCTGCCGTTAAAACCGAAATCGGGCCAGCAAGCCAGAGCATTGTTGTGTGTGAATCATGAGTACCCAATTCCAGGTTTAATGTTCCCTAATTTTCCAGCTGATGGGTATCAAAATATTTCCGCTGAGCAGGTTAAGATAACGCAGGCCTCAGTGGGCAACACCATTGTCGAAGTGGGCCTTGAGGATGGCGAATGGTCGGTTGATACGCGTTCAAAATACAACCGCCGTATTTCGGCGTTGGACACCGAAATTAAGATCACAGGGCCTGCTGCTGGTCACCACCGCATGAAAACTTCGACCGATCGTCGAGGACGCTTGGTGATTGGCACCATGAATAACTGCGCCGGTGGTATGACCCCTTGGGGTACGTATTTAACTTGTGAAGAAAACTTTAATGGTCATTTTTCGGGTGATATAGCAAAAAATCACCCTGAGGCAGACAATCATAAGCGCTACAACGTGCCAACCGATTACACCAATTGGGGGGCGCATGATAAGCGTTTTGATATTGGTGCTGAACCTAATGAACCAAACCGTTTTGGTTGGGTGGTCGAAATCGACCCTCTAGACCCTAAGTCCACGCCCAAAAAGCGCACGGCGCTTGGGCGCTTTAAACACGAAGGCGGTGAATGCATAGTCGCGCCGAGTGGTCAGCTCGTGGTCTATATGGGGGATGATCAACGCTTTGAATATTTATATAAATTTGTGAGTCGTGACAAAGTAAATACGGAACATCCTAAAGCGAATCGCGACCTTCTGGACCATGGCACGCTCTATGTTGCAAAATTTTATGACGAAGGCTATTTGGAATGGCTGCCGTTGGTGCATGAAAATGGCCCACTTGAGGCCGTATTTGAATCGCAAGCCGATATTCTAATTGAAGCTCGCCGTGCCGCTGATGTGCTGGGTGCCACGCCGATGGACAGGCCAGAAGACGTTGTGCCCAACCAGCACAATGGCAAGGTCTATGTGATGTTGACTAACAATAGTAAACGCGAAGAGCCGAACAACGCCAACCCACGTGCAGAGAATTATTTTGGTCACATAATTGAAATCAATGAGCTGGACAACGATTTTGCTAGCGAGAGAGGCTATTGGGATGTGTTGGTTAAATGCGGTAATCCGAAAATACCCAATCATCAATCAGAGTGGAATCCTGAAACGTCTGAGAATGGTTGGTTTGCTAGCCCGGATAATGGCGTCATCGACCCTGACGGTCGTTTGTGGGTGAGTTCTGATCAGGGAGGAAAGGCTTTTATGAGCGGAACCAATGACGGGTTATGGGGGTTGGAAACTGATGGCCCGTTGCGAGGCACTGGAAAAATGTTTTTCCGCGTTCCTAATGGTGGGGAGTTATGTGGCCCAGCTTTCTCGGACGATGGCGAAAGTTTATTTGTTGCGGTTCAACACCCAGGCGATGGGTATAAACCTGGGAAGGTTCGAGTAGAAACGGCGACCACTCAGTGGCCAGACTTTCAAGAAGGTATGCCGCCACGTCCGTCGATTGTGGCAATCAGAAAGAAGGCCGGTGGTAAAGTCGGCTAAGTTCGTTCATCGCGCTGATTTTGCTTTGGGCGTTGATGGTTGGTCATGCCAACCATCAAACTTCTGTTATGTCGGGTTCATTAAACTCTCATCCGCGTTTTTAGCGTATTGATATGAAAAATTATATCGGCCTAGTTTGCGCGCTGTCAGCCTATCTTTGGTGGGGAATTATCCCCCTTTTTTGGCGTCAGTTAGCGCATTTGCCCAGTGCTGAAATTGTGGCGCATCGAATGGTTTGGGCCTGCATCATTGTTGTTGCCTTGGTCGTGCTATTAGGGCAATGGCGAACCTTTATTGAGGTTTTTAAAGATAAAACCACATTGTTGCGCCTATTCGCAGCGTCGATGTTTGTTACGGTGAATTGGGCTATTTTTATTTGGGCGGTTAATAACGGCAACATCGTGGAAACGTCTTTAGGTTATTTTATTAACCCCTTAATCAGTGTTTTATTTGGACTGATATTTTTTGGCGAAACCTTGCGTCGAGGTCAATTAATTGCCTTGTTGATTGCTGCGATTGGCGTGGGTTTTATGGTGTTGTCGACGGGTGGGTTGCCCCTTATATCGCTGTCACTGGCGATCACATTCGCGCTTTACAGTGTGATGAAAAAGAAGGTGTCGGTGCCGGCAACCCATGGATTGGGTATCGAAACCTTGTTTCCCTTGGTCCCTGCCGGGGTCTACTTACTCTATTTGAATGGTCGTGATCAAGGTGCTTTTGCGGCGGACTTATCAACCAGTTTAATGCTGATACTTGGTGGTTTGTTCACATTGATACCTTTGCTGTTGTTTGCCTCGGCAGCAAAGCGCATGAGTATGACAGCCCTAGGCATGACTCAATACCTAGGGCCGGTGTGTCAATTGATCATTGCTGTGATGATTTACCAAGAACCGTTTGATCAAGTTAAATTGATCGCCTTTGCATTTATTTGGGCTGCTTTAATCGTTTATTCATTAGACCAACTCAATGTGCAACGGCAAAGGCGCAGAGAAAAAGAGAAGGTAAAGCCGAAGTGTGATTTGAACGGATCTTTAAACACTTGATGGTTAGCGCTAATTCTTTAACGGTTGCCTACTTGCTTAAATACGCCATTGCTTCTTCCATGCCCTTGAGTGTTAAAGGGTGCATGCGGTCTTCCATTAAATCTTGGATGATGCGAGTGGAATGCGTGTGTTGCCAGTACTCTTTTGGTGTTGGGTTTAGCCACACCATTTTGTCGTAGGTTTCGTTGAAGCGCTTTAGCCAGTTAGCGCCCGGTTCACGGTTCATGAAATCAATGCTACCGCCTGCGTGCGTAATTTCATACGTGGCCATGGCGGCGTCCCCAACGAAAATCACCTTATAGTCACGGCTGTATTTGCGCAGCACCTCGTGCGTGGGAGTGACTTCGTCATAACGCATTTCGCTGTTTTGCCAAAGGCCGTCGTAAATGAAGTTATGAAAATAAAAATACTCCATATGTTTGAATTCAATGCGAGCCGCGCTAAACAGCTCTTCGCAGGTGCGCACATACGGATCCATTGAGCCGCCAACGTCAAACAGCAACAATACCTTCACAGAGTTATGGCGTTCAGGCACCATTTTGATGTCTAATAGCCCAGCATTGTGCGCCGTTGAACGAATGGTGTCGTCTAAATCCAATTCGTCTTCGGCACCCGTGCGAGCAAACTTACGTAATCGGCGTAGTGCCATTTTAATATTGCGCGTGCCGAGTTCGATGCTGTCATCAAGGTCTTTAAAGTCACGGCGATCCCAAACTTTTACCGCACTCTTACCACCCCCGTTACCGCCAACACGAATTCCCTCAGGGTTGTAACCGCCGTTGCCAAACGGCGAGGTGCCGCCGGTGCCAATCCATTTACTGCCGCCTTCATGGCGCTCTTTCTGTTCTTCCAAGCGCTTTTTAAATGTTTCGATTAGTTTTTCCAAACCACCCAGCGTTTCAATTTGCGCTTTTTCTTCTTCAGTTAAAGTTTTTAGGAACTCACTGCGCAACCAATCCTCGGGGATCAGCGCTTCGATAAAATCTTCTAGCTTTTCCAGTTCGGTGAAATGGGCTTTGAAGGCACGATCAAATTTATCGAAGTTTTTTTCATCTTTTACCATGCAGGTTCGGGCAAGGTAATAGAAATCTTCCATGTCGGCAAATACGATGCCGTGTTCTAAAGCGGTGATTAAGTCAGATAGTTCTCGAAACGTGACCGGTAAACCTTGATGGCGAAGAGTGTCAAAAAAATTGAGCAGCATGCGATTTATTGGTTGCGTGTTTCGCGACGATGCATGAACGCAAGGCGCTCTAAGAGCTGAACGTCTTGTTCATTCTTTAGTAGGGCGCCATACAGCGGCGGTATCGCTTTATGGTTATCTCGGTTTTTTAAAATATCATCGGGAATGTCATCCGCCATTAACAGTTTTAGCCAATCGATAAGCTCAGAGGTAGACGGTTTCTTCTTTATTCCCGAGATAGAGCGGACTTCAAAGAAAACATCCAAGGCGTCTTTCACCAGCGTTGTTTTGGCGTTTGGGTGGTGTACATCAACGATCTGTTCCATGGTGGCTCGATCAGGGAAGTTGATAAAGTGAAAAAAACAACGTCTAAGGAATGCGTCTGGCAGCTCTTTTTCGTTATTGCTGGTGATAATGATAATGGGACGATGTTTTGCTTTGATGGTTTCGCCCGTTTCGTAGACGAAAAATTCCATCTTGTCTATTTCGACTAACAAATCGTTCGGAAACTCTATGTCTGCTTTATCAATTTCATCAATCAGTAGAACCACCTGTTCGTCAGATTCGAATGCTTCCCACAACTTGCCTTTTTTGATGTAGTTACTAATGTCGCTGACATCTCCGTCACCCAGCTGCGAATCACGTAGGCGTGAAACGGCATCGTACTCATACAGCCCTTGTTGTGCTTTGGTGCTGGATTTTATGTGCCATTGAATCAGGCGTTTGCCCAGCGAATCGGCCACTTCTTCTGCTAACATGGTTTTACCGGTACCCGGCTCACCTTTAATCAGCAGTGGTCGTTGTAAAATGATTGACGAGTTCACTGCCAGACTGAGGTCTGCGGTTGAAATGTAATTGTCGCTGCCGTTAAATTGCATGGTCTACCCTATTTTAGGTCGTTCTTGTCATTGCCTTTCGGTGTATGGTTGAGATTATAGGTTAATTTGCGCAACATTTTGTATGTCAAAATCACACTATCAAGGCAACCTGTTTGTCGACCCTCTTAGTAGTGAGACGTTTGTCTTGCAACGTGAAGGGTTGGATATTCGCTACCAAGAGAATTGGGTCAGTGCTGAGATTGCGGATTACTGGTTTGATTGTTTATTGTCAGAAATTGAGTGGCAACAAGACACGGTTACGGTCTATGGCAAAAAGCACCTAACGCCACGACTGAGTTATTGGATGGGCGAACATTGGATGTCGTACACTTACTCTCGTAACACAATGCAAGCGCACCCCTGGCAAGACTTACCACTGATAATAAAACAGAAAATTGAAAAAGCCACAGGGCACCAGTTCAACAGTGTGTTAATCAATTACTATAGAGATGGTCAAGACTCTAATGGCTGGCACGCCGATGACGAACCTGAATTAGGTGATGAGCCAGTGATTGCGTCACTCAGTTTGGGGGCAGTCAGAGATTTTCATTTTAGAAGTAAACGAGATCACAGCAAAAAGCACAAGCTGTGCTTGCGTAATGGCAGTTTGTTGACGATGCAAGGCGCTACACAATCACAGTGGCAACATCATGTGCCGAAGCGGGCGTCCGCTGGTTCTAGGATCAACCTTACTTTTCGCCGTATGGTCCGTTCATCGT
Source organism: uncultured Arenicella sp. (assembly GCA_937974565.1). GTDB lineage: Bacteria > Pseudomonadota > Gammaproteobacteria > Arenicellales > Arenicellaceae > Arenicella. Next base: position 8,552 of record CALJWL010000032.1, on the reverse strand, counting down.
AAACAAACCAGCAACCATCATCGATATTTAGATGAAAACTGAAATTAACTTTCATAATTGTCTAAAAAATGACTGTTCTGAGTCAAAAGTCGATTCGTTAGTGTGTGCTTTGGTGGTTAAATACATAAAAGTCAGTTTTCATTAGTCAATTTTTTTCTACTTTTTTGATGTCTAAGTGATTGTAATTATTGATATTAATTAAAATTGGTTTATTTAGAGGTAAAAGCGATGAAAGGTTTTTACAAAAAGTAGATGACATGATGAAAGTATTGTCATAAGGTTGTGCCTAAGTGGTATGAAAACCACTACCAGCGTAATACCAATAAAGAGCCCCTCCCAGAAGCGATTAAAAAGCCTTTGTGGCTAATTTAGTAATTGTTTTTTTGTGGAGCAATTGAGCCGACAAACTACGAAGCGGTACGTAGGGGTAAAAAAACAAAATTAAGTTGGTATTACATAACAAAAAACCGTTTTAAGAAGGAGGTTAGATGATGACTAATAAGGGCATCTCTAGAACCACTACTGAGCAGCTGTCTCAGAAGTTCCAATTTAAAAAGACCATGCTTGCACTGTGTGTGGGCGCGGCAATTCACCCCGTTTCTTGGGCGCAAACCGAAGCTGAAACCGATAATGATTCATCTGAAGCGCTTGAAGAAATCACTGTTTTCGGCGTTAAGTCAAGTTTAAAAACTGCACAAGATTTAAAGCGTAATGCGGATACTCACGTAGACGCTATTTCTGCGTCGGACATCGGCTCATTGCCAGACGTGTCGGTATTGGAAGCATTGCAACGTGTTCCGGGTGTGTCAATTGAGCGATTCGCAGCGCCAACAGACCCCGATCACTTTTCGACAGAAGGGTCTGGTGTCACTTTGCGTGGTTTGCCAAACGTTCGATCTGAGTTTAACGGCCGGGACACTTTCTCAGCTAATTCGGGTCGTGGGCTGTCGTTTCAAGACGTTTCGCCTGAGCTATTAGGCAGCGTTGAAATATTTAAAAACCAAACCGCAGACATGGTTGAAGGCGGTATTTCAGGAACCATCAACCTGAATACACGTAAGCCTTTTGATGCCGATGATCGAATTTTAAATTTCTCTGCGCAAGCCAATTACGGTGATTTAGAAGGTGAAGTTACGCCATCTATCAGCGGCTTGTACAGTGATCGTTTTGATGTGTCAGGCGGTGAGGTTGGCGTGCTATTAAGCTACGCTAACTCAGATCTTGATTTTCGTTCTGACGGGGCTCAATTTGGCTTTCATACAGCGGACTCTCAAGGCCGTTTCGTGCCAATTAATGCCGGCATTCGATCGACGACTACCGAGCGTTCACGCGAAGGTATTTCGGCGGCCCTGCAGTATGAAAACACAGACAAAACGTTTTCAGTGTTGGCCGAGTATATTAGCTCCGACTCGGACAATAACTGGCTTGAGCGCGCGTTCTTTTCCGATAATGCTGCTGGCTCTGTTGGTCCTAACGCACAGTTCACAGACAACCGCTTTACGTCGGGTACCATTGTGGGAGTTGGCAGTAATTTAGGCCCTCAAACTCGTGCCTCAACCGGTAACACCCAAACCGAAGAATTTTCATTAAACTTGGGGTTCCAGGTTAATGAACGTCTGTTGATTAGCACCGACTTCCAATACGTGGACTCAAATACTGACGTTGTTGACCTCTCGGTGTTTGGTGGCATTGTTGGCGGTGGAATACAAATAGATTTAGCGGAAGGCGATGCGCCTACCGTTGCGTTTCGTGCGCCACCAGGGTCTTCGCAAACCGACGCTGAGTTCTTCGCTGACCCTAACAATTATTTCTGGCTTGCGGCAATGGATCACATTGAAGAGTCAGAAGGCGACGAAGTGGCTTTTCGTTTAGACGCTGAATACGATTTAGAGATGGATTTCTTTAAATCAGTGGAAGTTGGCGCACGCTACTCAGAGCGTGACCAAACCACACGTTGGTCAAACTATAACTGGGGTAACTTATCTGAAACTTGGCGTGGTGGCGTGGCCACTTTTGCCGGTGCAGCCAGTGGCAACGGTTTTCAAAGCGACCAAGCCAGTGCCTTTTCGTTCGGTGATTTCCACAACGGCAACGTAGGTGGTTTACCCGGTGGCGTGGGCATCTTTGCAAACGCTGAATTGGTGCAAAGCTTTGCTCGTTTCGATGAAGAGTTCCGCGGTGCCCGTCATGTTCCTGATTTAGACAGTCGTGGCCAAGACCCAAGCTTAGGCGTGTACACAGAGCCCGAAATCAACTCGACCTTGGAAGAAAATACCGCGTTCTACGTGCGTGTTAACTTCGGTGGCGGAGATGAAAATCGATTCGACGGTAACTTTGGCTTGCGTTATGTGAACCTTGATACCACGGTAGAAGGTGGGCAAAGCTTTCCAAACATCATCGGTACCGTGGCTAGTCTGCTACCAGCCGACGTTGTTGCGTTCGGTAATGGCTTTCGTGATACCACAGCAGCACAAAGTTCGTTTGATACCGTGCTACCAAGTTTGAATGTTAAGTATGAAATTAGTGAAGAATTGATTGCTCGCTTTGGGGCATCAAGAGCCTTGGCGTACCCGGGTTTGGGTAACCTTCGTTATAACTACAACATTAATGCCAATATTAACAGCAATGCAGCAACCAACACGGCCACCTTGCAAGCGTTCAACCAAAGTTCGGGTAATCCGTTCTTAGAGCCGCTTGAAGCGACGAATGTGGACTTATCGCTTGAGTATTACTTTGGTGACACTGACTATGTGTCGTTCGGTCTTTTTCACAAAGACCTAGAGAACTTTTTCTCTAATAACACGGTAACCACGTTGGTGACTAACCCCAGTAATGGGATCACACAGCCGGTTAACATTAACCAGCCTATTAATATTGACGATGCATCGTTAACGGGCTTTGAGTTTGGTTACCAGCAGTTCTTTGAGGGATTGCCAGGAGCTTGGGGTGGGTTAGGCATGCAGTTTAACTTCACTTACCTTAATCCAAGTGATGTGCCACAACAAAACCTACGACCTGAGCAGTCTGGTTCTGCTTCTGATACAGTGCGTGCCTCAGTGCCAGATTTTGATCTGCCACTGCAAGGTTTGTCTGAAACTCAGTTTAACTTTGTTGGCTTGTATCAAAACGATAAATGGGAAGGCCGATTGGCTTATAACTGGCGTGATGATTACTTGCTGACCATTCGTGAAGTTAACAGCCCAGGATCAGGCCCAGGCGTGCCAACGTTTGCTGAATCGCGTGGCCAGCTAGACGGTTCAGTCTTCTATCGCGTTAACGACTCGTGGCAAGTGGGTGTGCAAGGCTCCAACTTACTGCAAGATGAAGTGGTAACCTCTAGCTTGGCTGCAGATGGCCAAACCAGAGTGTTGCGCCACTCGTTCATTTATGATCGTCGCTTCACTTTCGTAGTGCGCGGGCAGTTCTAGGCGAGTCCATTAGCAGTTTAAAAGCCGTTTCAGGTTTCTTACCTGAAGCGGCTTTTTTCTGTATTAAGCAAACCATTTTCTTTGTGCTTGGCATTTAATTTGTTAGGGTGTCTTTTTGTGTGTCAGACTGACTTGTTGTGCCTTTAAGCTATTCTGACTCTAGCCTTTCTTAAAATTACGATCGTATGAGTGAAAATATCAATGCTGTTCGCCATGTCTCCATTGTCGGTGGGGGAACCGCTGGGTGGATGACGGCGGCGGCGCTGGCTAAAATTTTAGAAGACAGCGACTGCGTCATTACGTTGATTGAGTCTGAGCAAATTGGTACGGTCGGTGTGGGCGAAGCAACGTTGCCGCATTTGCGCTTTTTTAATCAGCGCTTGGGCATTGATGAGCCTGAGTTTATGCAACGCGTTAATGCAACGTATAAGTTGGGCATTGAGTTTGTTAATTGGGGGCAACAAGGAGACTCTTATATTCACCCGTTTGGTGATTTTGGTAGCCCGATTAATGGTATTCCCTTTCATCACTATTGGCTGCATGCGCATAACCAAGGTTTGAAAAACCCAATTGGTGATTATTCACTGCCCATCGCGGTGTGCGAGAAAAATAAATTTGCCTTTCCTGCGCAAGATAACTCACTGGCGTCGACGTATTCTTTTGCTTATCACATTGATGCGAGTTTATACGCAAAATTTTTACGAGAGTATTGCGAAGCGCGTGGGGTGATCCGTCAAGAAGGCAAAGTTGTAAAAGTTAACCAAGACACTGAAACCGGTTTTGTTACGTCTGTAGAAATGGATTCCGATGTTACAGTCGAGGGTGATTTATTCATTGATTGCTCTGGGTTTAGGGGCTTATTAATCGAACAAACCTTAAACACCGGCTACGAACATTGGAGGCACTGGTTGCCTTGCGATCGAGCGGTGGCGATACCCTGCCAAAGTGCCGAAGAACCCGTGCCCTACACCCGCGCAACAGCGGACAAAGCCGGCTGGCGTTGGCGAATACCGTTGCAGCATCGAGTTGGCAATGGGCATGTTTATTGCAGTGATTTTATCAGCGACGACGAAGCGGAACATAGCCTTCGTCAAGGGCTGGGTGGTAAACCAGAGGCCGAACCAAATTTTTTACGTTTCAACACTGGGCGACGTAAGCAGATGTGGAATAAGAACGTAGTGGCCATTGGTTTATCTGGCGGTTTTTTAGAGCCACTTGAATCCACAGGCATACATTTAATTCAGCTCGGGATCATGAAACTGATCGAATTCTTTCCTAATAAAGAAATGGATAAAGCGTATGTGTCTGAGTTTAATCGCGTTATGCAAATGGAAATCGAACGCATTAAAGATTTTCTGATTCTGCATTACAATGCCACGGAGCGTGATGACAGCGAGTTTTGGAATTACGTTCGCACCATGAGTTTGCCCGATGAGCTGCAGCGTAAGATAGACCTGTTTCGCCAGACTGGGCATGTGGTCAAATATCAAGAAGGTTTATTTCTTGAGCCATCTTGGGTGGCGGTGTATTTTGGGCAGAGAGCGCGGCCGATTTCGGTTGACCCACGAGTAGAGCGCTTTGATCTTCCGCAGATTAAAATGCAATTAGACAAGCTTAAGTCTCAAATAGACGCGGCTGTGTTGTCCATGCCGGATCACTTACAGGCCATCAAGAACCTGGATGACCCAACTAATGACGGTTGGAAACACGCGTCGATGAATTTGTATGGGTCGCACTAGTGCGCAATGGAGCAGATTTAAAAACAGCTTATGTCTAACGCCATGAATAAAATAACCATCATTGGTGGTGATGAACACGCGTGGTCTGCTGCGGCCCGTTGTTTAGTTAGTTTACGGGGTCAAAACCTTGAGTTAACGATGATTGATTGCGACGCTCCGACAACGCCGGCAGTACTCGCCCTAGACTTAAGTGCGCACCAATTTCATCAGGCCATTGGCATTCAAGAAACAAGTTTAATTAAAAATGTCGGTGGGTCATATTGTTACGGTACTCAATATAAAACGGCTGATAGCGTATTTGTTTTTACGCAGTCCCCCGTTGGTGAATTGATAAATCGAGTGCATTTTCATCATTATATTGCGCGCTTAAAAAACGTGGGCGGCTCGGTCGACTTTTCCGCACATTCCATTGCCGTGCAAGCGGGCCAACAAAATAAATTCAGTCACCCTCAAGCAAATACAGCGCTGGATAAACTTGATTACACAATCAACCTTGATCGTCTGCGTTATATACATTTGTTGCGCTCTGCCGTATTAGGCCTTGAAGCGGCTACCACCAAAATTAAGCACCTAAAAAGCAGTGTGAAGAGTGTCGAGTATGGTAAAGAAGGAATAGTAACCTCTTTAATACTGAACAGCGGCGAGTGTATCGAAACTGATTTTGTTATTGATTGTTCAGGGCGACTTGTTGACGATCAGTTTGAGTCTTGGCGAGAATTTTTGCCTCTTGATAAAAGCTTGTCGTGGGTTCAAGAGTCGACAGAAATCACCCCTGTATTAAATCAATACAATGAGTTTGACCACGCATCTCTCACCCAAACGAGTTTGCCTGGTGGCCGTTTTTATCGTCTTAGTTACGACTCAGAGTATGTTTCAGACCAACAAGCACTGGGTCTGGCGGAACAAAAAGTTGGAAAATTTGCACCGCAGTTCTCAGAGCAAACAAATCATCGCGCAGGCGTTGCTAAGCGTATTTGGCATCATAATGTGCTAAACATTGGTCCAGCGTCAGTCTATGCTGGGCATCATTTATTCAGCGGTCTCTACCACACTCAGACGGCAATGGATCGGTGGTTAAGTCTGTTTCCAAGACCCGGTGTGAATGCCATTGAGGCTAATAAAGCGTTAGCGGCTGAGTATAATCGACAGTTTCATGTGGAGATGGCGCATGTGCGAGACGTTCACGTGTTGATTGGGTGCCGTCAGCGTAATAATTACCCTAGCACACTTACGCATCGCTTAAATTTGTTTGTTGGCACTGGCCGGTGTGCGTTTTATGAGAGCGATGTATTAGAGCCTCATCAATGGGTAAACCTAATGTTGGGGTTTGGGCATTGGCCGAATAAAACCGACCCGTTGATCAATCATTTGACTCGAACGCAGCTGGAAAATCTGCTTGAGCGCCACCACGCTGAAACTGAGCAAGTAGTGGCAAAAATGCCGCAACATGACCAACTGCTTCAAGCCATCCGTAACGCTTCTTAGAAGTATTATAGTGATGAGTAACCGGTTGCAAGACAGTGTTTACAAGGCCTAGAAAATCATGAGTACGATATTAGATAAGCGAATCAAAAAAGTTGTTATTGTCGGCGGGGGAACGGCGGGCTGGATGACAGCCGCCGCGTTGTCAAAAGTATTGCCGAGCCAATACAGTGAAATTGAATTAGTGGAATCAGAAATGATTGGTACGGTTGGCGTAGGTGAGGCCACTATTCCACAGATAGCAACGTTTAACCAATTGATTGGCATAGATGAAAATGAGTTTATGCGCGAAACTCAAGCCACGTTTAAATTGGGAATTCAGTTTCAGAATTGGGGGCAATTAGGTGATTCATACATTCATCCATTTGGCGTATTTGGGGCGCCCATCGGTGACTTGCCGTTCCACCATTATTGGTTGAAAATGCGGCAGCAAGGTCATTTTGATCGCTTGGATGACTTTGCTTTGGCTTGCATTGCTGCGCCCAAATCCAAATTTACTCGGCCTATCAATATAGAAAAGTCCCCTCTAGCTCAAATCGTATACGCTTTTCAGTTTGACGCGGGGTTGTATGCTCGTTATCTACGTAAATTATCTGAAGCGCGTGGCGTAAAACGCACTGAAGGTAAGGTCATAAAAGTGAACCAGCATAACGAAAATGGATTCATCAAATCGGTCGAGCTTAATGGTGGTGAACAATTACAAGGAGATCTATTCATTGACTGCTCAGGTTTTAGAGGCCTGTTAATTGAACAAACGCTTAAGACAGGTTATCTAGATTGGAGTCATTGGTTACCATGTGATCGTGCCGTGGCCGTGCCGAGCGAAAGCAAGGGCGAGCCTGCCCCCTATACCCGAGCAATAGCTAAAGAAGCCGGTTGGCAGTGGCGAATCCCCTTGCAGCATCGAACGGGCAACGGCCTAGTCTACTCAAGTAACTTTATGTCTGATGAGACGGCTGAAAAGAGTTTACTAGAAAGTTTAGACGCCAAGCCATTGGCTGACTTAAACCGGTTGCGTTTCACGACTGGGCGACGGAAAAAATGTTGGAACAAGAATGTGGTTGCTATCGGTTTGTCCAGTGGTTTCATTGAGCCCCTTGAATCAACCAGCATTCATTTGATCCAATCCGGTATTTCGAAACTGATTGGTCTCTTCCCTGATTGTGGTTTTAACCAACACACCATCGATAAGTACAATGATCAGTCAGTAAAAGAAATTGAATCCATTCGTGATTTTATTATTGCTCACTATAAGGCCACCCAGCGAGACGACACGGAGTTTTGGAATTATTGTCGTACTATGTCAGTGCCCGACAGTCTGCAAGAGAAACTGGACTTATTCAAAAGCTCAGGGCGTTTGTATCGCGAGGGAGATGAACTGTTCAGCGAAGTAAGTTGGTTGGCCGTCTTATTTGGGCAAAATATTATCCCTGAAGGGTATCACCCACTGGTTGATACCTTGAATGAGTCGGCATTGCGAGATTACATGCAAAGCATAAAAGAGGTCATCAACCGATCGGTGGAATCCATGCCAACCCACATGGATTACATTAACGAGCAATGCAAGGCGCCCGCTTAGACAAGCCCATCACAATAAAAACTGTCAACGAATTCCGTCAAGGCCCAATTATAAAATTTTGTTTGTCTACTTAGCCTAGAAGTCACCTAGGAGCAACTCATCGCCGACCTAGGTGAGGCTTTGATTCGCTTATCTTCCGATCAACATCCGAAAAAGACACGCAAGGATTATTGGTGTTTCTCATCTAGGGAACCTCTGATTTAATCGTTTTCACCGAGCCGTTTTCTCATTATTCGGTTTTCACTGGCAATATTTCCCCTTAAGTTGTTGATTTAGCTTGCAATCTGGCACTTTTACCAAATTGCAGGCGCACTGCGGCCTAGG
>CALJWL010000031.1 GCA_937974565.1 uncultured Arenicella sp. | reverse complement strand
ATAGCGACTTGAAAAACATTCTTTGCCAAATCAATGCCTACAACAGTATGATGATTCATGATGGGTACCTCGCAGTTGGTTTTAAAGAAACCTCATATTGGGCACATTGATGCCGTAAGTCGAGATATCCATCTCATCAACAATGACCACGGGTATGTGTTATATCGTGATAGGGAGAAAGCCCCTCATCCCACTTTTCAAGTGCATATTAACCAACTGGCACTCAATCCTTCATTTAAACATTTTAGCCAAGGTCATTGAGTAAACCCGATAACTGTTTCTAAACTCAACCACAAGTTTGCGAACAATTATGTTATTTCAATATGAAAACACGACATCATTCACGATAAACTCAAACTTACCAACTGTATTTTAATTGAGGAGTCGACCATGAACAACGCCAAAACCTTAATCGCAATAAGCTTGTTTAGCTTAAATCAAGTCAGTTTTGCCGCGGACAGCTATGTAGTGTGTGGTAAGACGGTAGACGTTGAAAAAAAACGCGTTACAGGCCCTAAAGTGATACAGGTTAGCGATGGTAAAATCAGCGCTATACACAACGGCAAAGACACACTAGGCAGCAGTGCCTCGGCTATTATCGATTTAAGTGATCGCACGTGCTTACCAGGATTAATCGATATGCACGTGCATTTAACATCACAAAGCAGCCCCACCAGCTACGCTGATGGGTTCAAACTTAACCCAGTCGACTACGCTTTCCGATCAGTAAAATACGCCGATCTAACGTTACAAGCTGGCTTTACCAGCGTACGTAATTTAGGCGATGATGGCACCACCACAAAGTCATTAAAAGCGGCCATTTCAGGCGGCTACGTTAATGGCCCAAGAATCTTTACAGCGGGTAAATCCATTGCAACCACCGGCGGTCATGCCGACCCCACCAACGGAGTAAATAATGAACTTCTGGGCGACCCAGCGGCGAAAAAAGGCGTGGTGAATGGGCCCATTGAGGCAAGGAAAGCAGTCAGGCAACGCTACAAAGAAGGCGCTGACCTGATCAAGATAACGACAACGGGTGGTGTTTTAAGTACCGCTAAAAGCGGTCAAAACCCTCAATTTATGGATGATGAACTCAACGCCATTATCAAAACCGCAAAAGATTACGGATTTAAAGTCGCGGCTCACGCACACGGTGGCGAAGGCATGATACGTGCCATTAAAGCGGGCGTAGACAGCATAGAACACGGAACGTTGATGAACGACGAGGTCCGCAAACTAATGAAAAAAAATGGCACTTATTTAGTTCCCACTATCTTGGCTGGCGAATTTGTGGCGGAAAAAGCCAAAATAGATGGCTACTTCCCAGAGATTGTGCGGCCCAAAGCACTGGCTATCGGCCCTCAGCTGAAGGGCAACTTCACCAAAGCATACGAAGCCGGCGTGAAGATCGCCTTTGGGACCGACAGCGGTGTCTCTGCCCATGGAGATAACGCGCAAGAGTTTAAGTTGATGGTGGACGCCGGAATGCCAGCCATGGAAGCCATTAGAACAGCAACGGTACACGCAGCCGACTTGCTTGGGGAAAGCGAGACCTTAGGCTCAATAAGCGTTGGAAAACACGCTGACATCATCGCGGTGTTAGGAAACCCTGTGGATAATATCCAGTTATTGGAAGATATTAAGTTTGTAATGAAAGGTGGTAAAACCTACAAAAATGAATAACAACATGGATTAACAGAGAGCCCGCTAACCATCAGCACGCGTACTACCAGCTAAGGTCGGTGCCCAACAGAAATCCAGATGTGGACCCCAAGTCTTCTAGAATTGGGTCTTCCAAGTCCAGATTAAATACTCGGTAACCTGCTTTTACAGAAACCGAGGGCAGGGGCTTGTACAACAAGCCGGCTTCAAACTCATACGCCGTTAGCGTTGAATCGGACTTTAATTGATCTTCCAATTCAGGAAAGTAAGCTGTTGAACCGTAAACCTGAAAGTCTTTAAGTAAATTATATTTACCTGACAACGACACTTTAGGACCGCTTGCGTCTAACTGCGAGTCGATATTGAGTTCTTGCCATCCCAAACCAAGTTCGATGTTTGATTTGTCTTGACTACCAAACCGGCGTTTAACATCCAGATTGAAAAAGCTCGAATCTTTAGGCAGACCTAGAATATCGCTCTGATCATTTTGCTTTAATTCAGCCGAAAGGCCCCAGTTATCGGCCCATACTTCGCTTTTCCCTAAGAATGAATCATACTCACCTTCACCGTAGATCGAGACATTGATATCGCTGGTGACTTTCAAAGAAGAAGTGGCAACACCAAAGAGCGTGCTTGAGTTATCAGCAAGCACTGAGTCAACAAGATCTAAAGGAGCATCGTCCGCAGCATAGGCACTATTAACAGCCATGACAGAACCAATTAACAGCATACTCGCTAAAGATTTAGCCACAGAACCCAGGCGTAAACAAAAACCTACGCTCGGCGTCTCTGCTGTAACTTTTACGTGCAACGGCAAGCGCCTAACGCTTTGAACCTCACTCGCAATAAGTTTATTAGTTGGTTGGTTGAACGTATTCATCTTGTTTGTATTAGACTTTGTTCTAACTCTAAAGTTTTAAACCTTAGAATTTAAACTCAAAGCCCAAAACACTCACTTTGTTATTATCTCTTCTTAAAATATACTAGGCCGGTTATTTTCAGCTTGATGAAGCCAAAGAACCTAATTCTTAATTACGTTTTCTTCTAATTTTTACATTAAGTTAGCTGGTTATTTCTAAATAATCACTCAAAAGTCGCCGCTAATTTATTGATTTTAAGAGCTTAACCTAATGTTATTACCATGTAGTATAGCGCTAAAAGGACGACAAATTGTTAAATTTTGACGTCAAAGAGAAAATTTAATAAATCAATGTCAATTATAAAGTACCCACTGGCTTAAGACACACGGTTAAAAATGAAACAGAAATCAGGTCCATCCACACCCAAAGTTCGAATCGACAAATGGTTATGGGCTGCTCGCTTCTTTAAAACCCGGCAACTGGCGGTAAAGGCACTGAAAACCGGCAAGGTTTCATTGAATAACCAAAGCTGCAAACCCGCCTCAGTAGTAAAGGTAGGGGACATTCTCACGGTGAAGCGCGGTTATCATGAAATGCAGATTGAGGTACTCGACTTAAGTGAAAATCGAGGCCCGGCACCGGTAGCGCAACAGCTCTATCTCGAAACCGAACAAAGCAAACAAGAGCGTGAGAAAGTAAGCAAACTGGTAGCGGCACAGCCGAAAATAGATTTCGATTTGAAAAAGCCTAATAAACGCGATGTCCGCTCACACCGAGCCGCCAAGCGAGGCCGATGAGATTCACTCTCAATTATCGGCCAGTGACTGTAATCAAACTAGGGCTAGTTTAATGGCATAACATTGATTGCCGAGTCAATCTCGGAGCGCAATTGGTCGTAATCATTGGCAACCGGAAATTGCGGGAATTCGTTAATCACATTCTGCGGCGGGCAAAACAAAATTCCTTGTTCGGCCTCAGCCAACATCGTTGTATCATTGTACGAATCACCTGCTGCGACCACATTGAAATTCAACTCATGCAGCCGTTTTACGGTTTCGCGCTTATGATCCGCTTTACGCAGTTTATAATTTTCGATGCGGCCATCATCATCTATCACTAATTCATGGCAAAAGATGGTTGGCCAGTCGAGTTGGCGCATCATTGGTTTAGCGAACTCTTGGAAGGTGTCAGATAAGATGATGAGTTGGTAATCCGCACGCAGTTGGTCACTGAACTTTTTTGCGCCTTCAAGGGGTGACAGCGTTGAAATTACGTCTTGGATGTCTTGAATACGAAAATCATGCTTGGCGCACAACTCCAAACGAAACTTCATAAGCTCGTCGTAATCTGGGATGTCTCGCGTTGTGGCCATGAGTTCTTTCACGCCAACTTTTTCCGCAAAATTAATCCATATTTCTGGAATCAACACGCCTTCCAGGTCCAAACAAACGATATTCATAACAAAAGATTGATCAATAAAATTATAAACCGAACCATAAGCCGAACGCTGCTTTGATTCAATAGCCTTTTAGCGCCCTTTTATAGCCTTAAAGGCAACTAAGCCCTACAATTAAACCATGAACAGCGCGCTCAACGATATTCCACTAAGTCTTTATATTCATGTGCCTTGGTGTGAAAAAAAATGCCCTTATTGCGATTTCAATTCGCATCAAGCCAAAAGCAACATTAACGAACCCGCTTACATCGACGCACTACTAGATGATTTAGACCAAGACATCGCGCATTTTGGCGAATCAATTACAGAGAGGCCAATACAAACCGTATTTATCGGTGGCGGCACACCGTCATTATTCAGCGGCGCAAGTTATCAACGCCTGTTCAGAGAAATACGCCGGCGCCTGCCTTTTAGTGACCGAGCTGAAATCACATTAGAAGCCAACCCTGGTAGCAGCGAAACAGAGAAATTTAGTGCATTCAGGGACGCAGGCATCAATCGGCTTTCAATCGGTATACAAAGCTTTAACCAGACGCATTTAAATAAATTAGGTCGAATACACAGCCGTGATGAAGCCGTTGCCGCCGCTGCTTGCGCCATAACATCCGGCTTTGAAAATTTTAATTTAGACCTGATGTTCGGCTTACCAGAACAAAGTTTAGAGCAAGCACTGGCTGATCTCAAACAAGCCATCGCGTTAGGGCCAACTCACTTATCGTGCTATCAACTCACCATTGAGCCCAACACTCTGTTTCATCATAGCCCCCCCACCACCCCTGAAGATGAAGACTTATGGGACATGCAAGAAGCGCTGCAAACACTGCTTCGCAAACACCATTACCATCAGTATGAAATCTCAGCCTATTCACAAGAAAATCGCCAGTGCGCCCATAACTTAAATTACTGGAATTTTGGCGATTACATCGGGATTGGCGCCGGGGCACATGGAAAAATAACAACCAATGAAGACGTGGTTCGAAGCTGGAAAGTCAAACACCCAAACAGTTATTTAAACAAAACAGTCAAACTTGGCGGCCGAGATACGGTTAGAGATAAAATGTTAACCTTCGAATACATGCTTAACGCACTTCGTCTCAATCACGGCTTTGATCTTAGTGAGTTTGAAAACCGGACTCGCCAAACCGTTGAATCCACTCAGAAGTTATTAGATAAGCATGTGACACTAGGGCTCATTGAACTGACTGAGCGCTCAGTAACACCAACAGCCTTTGGGCATAATATGCTTAATAGCATGTTAGAAGACTATTTGAATGTTGCACAGTAACTCGCTTACAAGCCAAGATGGTTCATAACATATAAACTTTAGTTTTTCAGGAGACCGTAATGAGAACAAATGCAACGATGGACAAACTAATTGTGTCGCTTGCTCAACTAAGCCCGATTTGGTTGAACAAGGTGGCCACGATAGAAAAAATTTGTGATGCCATAAAAAAAGCCGCCACCGACGATAGCCACTTGGTTGCATTTGGTGAAGCGTTATTACCAGGCTACCCGTTTTGGGTAGAGTTAACAGGCGGCGCTCAGTTTAACAATCGCGCGCAAAAAGAAATGTTCGCGCATTACGTGCGTAATGCAATTGATATCGATGCGGGCGATTTAAAACCCATTTGTGATCTGGCTGCCAAACACCAGGTAGCTGTTTATCTGGGCACAATAGAAAAACCGCAAGACAGAACTGGCTTCAGCCTCTATTGCTCTATGGTGTATATAAACCAAGCAGGCGAGATTAAGTCCGTTCATCGAAAGCTCATGCCAACCTACGAAGAACGTTTGGTTTGGTCACCCGGTGATGGTCATGGTTTAGTAACTCATGACCTTGGCGCCTTTAAAGTGGGGGGACTCAACTGCTGGGAAAACTGGATGCCACTACCCCGTGCCGCCCTCTACGGCCAAGGTGAAAGCTTGCACGTCGCCATTTGGCCAGGCTCGGAGCGCAACACGCGTGACATCACTCCTTTTCTAGCCAAAGAAGGCCGCTCGTACTCCATGGGCGTGAGTGGCCTGCTGCCCGTTGCCGATATACCGAATGAGATTCCAATGTACGACGAAATCATCGCGGCAAGCGGCTCAACTGACTTTTTAAGCAACGGTGGTTCGTGCTTATGCGCCCCCAACGGTGACTTTATAATCGAGCCACAAGTCGGCATAGAAGGCGTCTTCAGCGCTGAGATCGATGTAGAACGAGTGCGAGAGGAGCGACAAAACTTCGACCCAGCTGGGCATTATTCAAGGTCCGATGTAACGCAATTGCAAGTTAATCGTGAACGACAGAGTACGGTTAAATTTTCATAATCAGTATCATCGCCTAAGTCAATCAAGCAGCTTATTAAATTTCACTCTGCCTGGAATTTTGCGTTAGTGGCTAATCATCTAACTCACGCACCATTCGCCGACCACCCACTCGCGGCATTTGGTCTTGAATATACGCGGCACGCTCCAACAAATAGACTGACGGGTTTGCCGGGTTTGAGCGAGACGGCGTTGGCAACGCAGCGGCGATTAACGCCGCCTGTTTCGGCGTTAAGGCGCTGGCTTCTACATCAAAATAATGTTTGCTGGCAGCGCCAACTCCAAACACTCGTTTGCCAAATTGGGCGTAATTAACGTAAATTTCCAGTATTCGTTTTTTTGGCACTATCAGTTCCATCCACAATACAAGCCATGCTTCTAACCCTTTTCTAACAAAGCTGCGACCGGGCCATAGAAACAAATTTTTTACGGTTTGCTGGGTAATGGTGCTTGCACCTCGAGAGTAGCCTTTACCTCTTTCATTCAGCACTAATTTGATTTGCTTTATGTCAAAGCCAAAATGATGAGGAAACTGTTGATCTTCCGACGCGATTACCGCGTTCGGAAAATACAATGAGATGTCTTCCAAATCGCGCCATTCGTGCTTAATGTTGGGGTTATTGTTGCGCTTATTGAGTTCAATAAAACTGCTGGTGGGTGGGTGGACGTAACGCAAATACACCATAGGAGCTGCCGAGATAACACAGACCAGCATAATGAGCCTATACAGCCAACGCAAAACACCAGAACGCTTGCTTTTCCGAGACGTACTTTTTTCAATAAGTGGCGACTGTGAAGCCGCTGATTTGGGTCGCATCAAGTTGCGCACTCAGTTCTCCGCATTGATGTTGCTGACAGCCAATTCTCTAGCAGTCTAAACAATAGCCGTTCATTGATTTAATCACAGGTTTGTTAAGACACTGTCATGCAAAGTGCCCTAACGCACAAACAAAAACATCAACCCCTTCAAAACTCAGGAAACCAACTATTCACTAAATGGTGTAACTCGTAATACTTCACCCATGGTGGTTAAACCCGCCGACACTTTTTTTGCCCCACTGATTCTTAACGTGACCAACCCATCATCAAGAGTTTGCTTACGAAGTGCGTCTAAGTCGGTCTCGTTTTTGATGTGCGGCTTTAGTTCTTTGCTCATCTCCATCATCTCATACAAGCCCACACGCCCAAGAAAACCTGTTTGCCGACACTCTATACAGCCGACGGGCTTGTACGGTGTTTCAAGTACTAATCCTATGTTATTGCTGAACTCCGCCCACACTTTTTCATCTATGGTATCGGGCTCTTTGCAGTGTGGACAGAGCGTGCGAACCAAACGTTGTGCCATCACACCTAAAACCGTGGCACTGATCAGGTAAGCTGGTACGCCCAGTTCCAACATTCGAGTGACGGCGCTTGGCGCGTCGTTCGTGTGTAAAGTTGAAAGTACTAAGTGACCTGTTAACGAAGCTTGGATTGCCATTTCTGCTGTTTGCAGATCGCGAATTTCACCAATCATAATGATGTCTGGATCCTGGCGAAGTAAAGATTTCACACCAGCCGCGAACGTAAGATCAATCGCATTGTGTACTTGAATCTGGTTAAAACTTGGCTCAACCATCTCAATTGGGTCTTCAATAGTACAAACATTGACTTCGCTGGTGGCTAAGTTCTTTAGCGTTGAATACAGAGTCGTGGTCTTACCTGACCCCGTTGGCCCCGTTACTAAAATAATGCCATTGGTGTGCCTGGTCATGCGGTTCCATATATCCAACTCCCGATCATTCAAGCCCAGCTGAGCAAAACTGCGTTGCAATACCTCAGGGTCAAAGATTCGCATCACCATCTTTTCGCCCATGGCGGTTGGCACGGTGGATAAGCGCAACTCTATTTCTTTACCATCGGGGGTACGAGTCTTCAAACGGCCATCCAACGGGCGACGTTTTTCTGAGATATCCATTCGTGCCAGAGTCTTCAGTCGCCCTGTGATAGCAAGCAACACATTCGGCGGCACTTGATAGGCGTAGTGTAAAATACCATCGATGCGGAATCGCACTTCACCCTGATCCTTACGTGGCTCTAAATGAATATCACTGGCGCGCTGCTCAAAGGCGTATTGCAACAACCAATCCACCAACTGCACAATATGATGATCTTCAGCATCAAGTTGGCCTTTACGACCCAAGTCTACTAATTGTTCAAGGTTTTGCTGAATCGATATGCCTTGCGTTTCGTCAGAGACTTTAGAACGACTGATTGACTTGGCCAGTGCGTAGAATTCATTGACATAACGATCAATATCACCTGGGTTGGCAAACACGATCTCAATGTCTTTTCTTAATAGCCCTTCTAGGTTATCGCGCCAAGATAAGTCTAATGGGTTTTTTACCGCCAGCGTAACACTGGTTGGGCCATTTTTTATGGCCAGCAAGCCGTTCTGCTTAGCGTATTGCGGTGCCATCACTTTAGTCACTGAGCCGATATCAATTTTCATTGGGTCGATATAAAAGTAGTCAAGCCCCACAGCCGCCGCAAACCATTCCGACAGTTCTTCTATTGAAATTCGATCGCCCGTTACCGCGTGACTAGGCAAACTGCGTGCGATGGCCAGCAATGGATGCGAAAAGTTTGAATCA
The DNA here is from genome assembly GCA_937974565.1 of uncultured Arenicella sp. Classification (GTDB taxonomy): domain Bacteria; phylum Pseudomonadota; class Gammaproteobacteria; order Arenicellales; family Arenicellaceae; genus Arenicella. Next base: position 61,405 of record CALJWL010000031.1, on the reverse strand, counting down.
CTCTCACTGATATTGGTATCAATACGCTTGGCCTCATTCACCGATATCAGCTGATCCTTGAACATGGCTTTTAGTATCGACTTGTGAGTTAAACGATCGATCTTTGAGGTGTCGGTTTTCAGGCTAGAATTCATGAATTAAGTAATGTGTTTTGTGGCCTTTTATGTATAGGAGCATTAGTCCACAGGTTTTCTGAGCAATCTTTGACGAGTCTATGACACACGATGCTATCATGACAATTAAACTTATTGCTTTTAATGTGAAATGCGAGATTTTACAGCGCTAGCTCGCGAAACAAAAAACCTAACTGCAACTCTTTAAATATTACTTTATGATTCGATTGATACTGGGCTTAAGCGGTGTTTTCTTACTCTTTCTGTGGCTATTTTCACCTTTTAGTCGGCGTACAAAAACAATTATAACCATCATGACGATCGTGCTTTTCGTGGCCCTTGCCAGCTACGAGTCTTACTCGAATAAGCCCCGTTATGGCCTAGTTGAGCCAAGCCAAGCGCAACTGTGCGGTTCACAGATCAACTACAGCTATCGCACCGATTACAAAATTAAGTTGTGCGTTCAGAACACTTCTTCAAAAACCATAAAACGACTCACCTTCAACGTTCAAGCTAAGCAATGTGATGCAGCAGGGCAATGTCATGAATTAGAGACGGTTTCAGGCGATGTACCAATCACCATTGCGCCTAACGAGCGTTATGAGCTTAACGAAACCCTGCGATTCGACAAAGTGGCCGATAAGACAAACGACGTACGATGGAACGTGGATATTACCGCTGTAAAGGCCATACCTTAGAACGTATTTGACTGCACCACGTTCAAGCTGCACCGTAAAATGGCCGATAAGAAAGAAAACTTAACCAAGGCGATTAAGGCCATGTTTCTTTTATTGGGACTGAGTTTTATTTTTATATTGTTGAGTTCAATCAGCGGCCCGAGAAAAATTACCCACCACAAAAACCCATTTGATAACGTGGAAACGGGGGAAACGGCCGCACGCAGGTTGGGGGCAATAAAAGTTTGGGCCACTCGGCTCAGTGCTAGGCAGCGCACCCAAGCATCTCGTTTAGATCAGTACGTAGTTGACGCTAACTCAGGGTGTGATTTGGCATCAGAGGTATGCGTGCTGATCGCCGCCACAAAGCGTTCTGGAATTGATATTATTTTTACCGAGCAACCGCCCAAGCTACTAAAATCAAGTACGCCTTGGTTTGGTGGCTTTGTTGACCCGACCACAGGCGAGGCTTTTGATCGATTAGGTCGAGCTTATAAGTTTAATCAGGCGAGCGTCTCAAAGGAATTTTTTCGTGACGAGTTAACGCAATTAAAAAGAAATAATTGAGCAGTTTAACGCCCGAATTTGCGTATTTATTCTATCGCGCGCTCTGTATTTTGAATTGAAACAATCCGACTACCCAAACCACGTTAATGGTTCTTCATGCAACAATGCGGCTTGTTCGCGCAGACTAAGGATGTGATCTTCCCAACAACGTTGTGTGTTAAACCACGGAAATGCACGTTTGAATGCGGGGTCCGCCCAACGCTTTGCTAACCAACCGTAATAGTGTATGAGTCGTAATGTTCGCAAGGCTTCAAGAAGATGAAGTTCTCGTGCGTCAAAATTACTGAACTCGGTATAACCCGCCAGAACGGCGTCTAGGCCTGCGGTTTGATCCGCTCGATCGCCAGACAGAAACATCCATAAGTCCTGTATGGCGGGTGCGGTCCGAGCGTCATCAAAATCGACTATATGCGGGCCATCATCGGTCCACAAAATGTTACTTGGATGCGCATCACCGTGACAGGGTATCAGCGCCAAATCACCTGCGCGTTCATAACAGTGTTGCGCTTCTTGTAAGAGCTGCGCAGTAAGCGATTCATAGGCTTCAACCAAGTCAGCGGGAATGAAATTATGCTCTAGAATAAACATTCTCGGTGCATGCCCAAAACTTTCTAGATCTAAAGTAGGCCTGTGTTTAAAGGGGGTGTTGCGCCCAACTTGGTGGATGCGGCCCATAAAACGGCCCATTTGTTCAAGCTGATCAAAATTCTCCAGATTGAGTGCGCGCCCGCCACGATTTTTAAATAACGATAAGCGAAAGTTATCGGTTTTCAACAAGGTTTCACCGGCAATGGACATTGGCGCTACCACGGGTATTTCCTGTTCAAATAAGGCTTGCGTGTAGTGATGTTCTTCAAGAATGGCGTTATCGCTCCAGCGATTTGGGCGATAGAATTTAGCAACAACGCTTGAATCATCGTCCAAACCCACGCGGTACACTCGGTTCTCATAGCTGTTAAGCGCTAACAGACGCCCATCGCATTGCAACCCAAATTCTTCCACACTATTAAGCACCTCATCGGGTGATAAGTTAGCGTAAGCTTGATACGGTTCACCATGCGTGTCGTGCTTAGCGAGGTTATTATGAGGCTGGTCGTCTGGCAAAAATAGGTTGGCCACTGGCGATTACTTGTAAGTTGATGTTAAGGTGAGGATAACGGAAATATTGCACAGGCACACGACAATGAGTGACGCATCAAATAAAAACGCAAAGAAGCTACATGGCCCTGCACCAATTTTAATAGCACATCGAGGTTACTCAGGCCGCTACCCCGAGAACACATTATTAGCGTATCAAGCGGCTTATCAGCATGGTGCGCGATACATGGAATGCGACCTACAACTCAGTTCAGACCGCATACCGTTTGTGCATCATGACGCCAGTTTAAAACGCATGGCGGGGGTTGATGCTGATATTAGAGACACCAAGGCTAAAGTGATTAAATCCATGAAAGCCAGTTATACGGCACGTTTCGATCAAGAATTCGCAGACAATGAGTTCACCACGTTTCGCAAACTCTGCAAATGGCTAAAGAAAACTCCGGATGTCACGATGTTTGTAGAGGTTAAGCAGGAATCCATTGACCGTTTTGGCATACCGTTGTTTATGGATGAAACGCACAAACGCATACTCAAAGCGCAGATAGAGCAACAATGCGTCATTATTTCGTTCAACTCTGAGGTAATTGAATACGCCAGAAAAATATCGTCCATGCAAACGGGCTGGGTATTACCCGCCTGGAACGACGATATTCGCGAACGTGCGGAAAATCTAAAGCCCGAGTTTTTGTTCTGCGATACCGAGTCTTTTCCGCAGAATGATGCCGAGGTTTGGCGGGGTGTTTGGCAGTGGGCTTTGTATAACCTAGACGACGTGCCATCGGCAATTGATATGGCGAATCGCGGCTTGCGCTATCTTGAAACGAACCAAATCGGCACGCTAATGAGTTATGAAAAATTTGCTGTTAACGAATAAGTTAATAAGCCCAATGTATACTTTCTTGAACTCATGCTTAGGATCTGGCGCTTAGAGGTAATGTATAGTGTAAGCGCCAGCAGCTATGTGAATTCATGTCTAGGGGTCTAGGGGCCTGAAGCTCACTCAAAGGCCTCTATAAAAAACCAATAAGGCCTTTTTATTAATTGCATTGCGTATCTACTCTCATAATTGGGGCGTATTTTGCCCACAAACACACAACCATAACGCCAAACAAAAACATTGATACGGACAATTCCACCATGTGTGCCACTTGAAGCTCACGTGGCATCATCAAGGTTGGCACCCACAACTGAGCGGCACCAAATATCACGAGCCCGATACCAACGAGGGCCGACAACTTGAGAATATCGTAGCGATCTTTAATTTCAGTGGATTGATTGTTTAGATACCAGAAAATAATGCCTACCCAAACACTTCCACGAGCCACTTGAAGCAATGGCATCCAAGCTGGCACTGCCAAATTTTCATAGCTGGCTGAGAAGTGAGGACCCGCTAGGGGTATCAATATTAAAACCCCAGCCAACAGATAAAAAGCGGCGTACCCCAATGCACCAAACACATATGCTCGAATCACCCCCCGATTGCTTAAAAAACTTAGTTTGGCTGACTTTTCATTTGAAGCTTTATTGCAGCTGGGGGTAAATAACAACACCACAACAGGGCAGATAAGCAGGCTAAAAACCAGCCCCATCACCTCTAAACCAATCACCTGCGAACCTGTTATTAGTGATGGTTGATTCCATAGATTTAGATAGAAGTAAGCTTCGATCAACATTAAAGTGTGCTTAGTGATGTGGTAAAAGCAACTGAGTAAACACGCGCTGGTCAAAAAGCCAGTTCTCAAAGAACTCGCTAACAAAACCATTGCGACTAATTCAACCACAGCAACAGGCAACAAATGCTTGTGTAAGCTGAATGAATCAGCCGCAGCCGGAAGACTAGCAACGAGTAGGGCGGCTTTCGCCGCAACAACACTGGCTAACATATACCAAAACAAGAGCCACAAAAATTTAAAAAAAACACGAATCGATTTGGGCATAACCACCTCGAAAAATACTGTTTACGGGCAGCTGAGTTTGGGTAAAGCGGGTTTAATTGTCTGTAGGAAATTCTTCCTAGTTCAGTGATCTTGCGCTTTGGTTAAGCAATTGAATTAAAGCAACTCGATTTCTTACATCCAGTTTCTTAAATATCGAATACAGGTGGTTTTTCACGGTGCTGTCTGCCACCCCAAGTTGGTAGGCAATTTCTTTATTACTGAGTCCTTGATGAACCGCAGACGCTACTTCAAACTCTTTGTTTGTCAGCTCTTTGGGTCTGTATAAACGTTCAGGCAAGAGGGCTTTACCGCTATATGGAAAGTGTTGGTCCGCAAAAAACCAAAGTGCGAAACAGGTAATCAAATAGATTATCGGCAAACTTACTGTAACACCCCTTTCAAAAACATGACCTTCAAACAACAAGCCTTCACCCAAGCCCAGTGTCAAACAGATAAGCGGCACAAAAAAACTGCACTTATGGTAAGAACCGGGTTTAAGGGAGGTTGACTTTCGATAATGATGAATCAAACAGTGGTCACGAGCAATGGCAACCAGCAGAACGATAAGCGGAATGAATACCCCCACAATTCGCCACTCACTAAACACAAGGCTCACGGTTAAAGAGCCAGTAACGGCCAAGAGAGCCAATACATAGAAGAGCCGTAAATGTTTATTCCCTAGCGAAAGCACGGCATTGGTTTGCCTTGGTAGCGCCGCAACCAAGGCTGATAAAATCACCAAAGCGCCCACAATAAAAACATCGGCGTACACCTTAAATAAAACAGCCGAAGCGACATTAACAGCGACGTACAAGACTCCCGCCCCCCAAGCGGTAAATAATGCAATTAACCAATTTACCGTTAATGCTTCACTCAGTCCTTTATGGTTGTTTTTTTTGGGGATCAAACTAACAGAACACGCAATGCCAACACCAAGCGCTAATAAATAGAGAAGTAATACAAAGTGACTCATGTTTCAGCCTGTCGGTTCTTGCTCGGAATACACCTTCTTAAAATGTCGACGACATAGCGATACATAACGATCATTGCCGCCTATCTCAATTTGTGATCCTTCTTGTATGGCTTGCCCATTTTCATCAACTCGTACCACCATATTGGCCTTACGACCACAATGGCAGATGGTTTTTAGTTCATGCAATTCATCGGCCCACGCCAACAACCAACGGCTGCCATCAAATAACTCACCTTGAAAATCCGTGCGGATTCCATAGCACAACACAGGTATATTCAACTGGTCGCACACCTCGGTCAATTGCCAAGCCTGAGTTTTAGTTAAAAACTGCGCTTCATCCACCAACACACAATCAATGTTTTTCTCAGAATTACGACGAATAACGTGCTGAAACAAATTGATCTGACCATCGAATAGATCCGCTTCTTGCTGCAAACCAATTCGAGAAACAACTTTGCCTTTGCTAAACCGATCATCAAATGCGGCCGTCAGCAACAACGTATGCATACCGCGTTCACGATAATTAAAACTCGATTGCAGCAAAGTCGTCGATTTACCTGCGTTCATTGTGGAGTAGTAAAAATAGAGCTTGGCCATGTGGGGTTTTTAAATGCTAGCGACTCAATTAAAATCAATCAGAGTATTTACAAAGCAGTCGAGTACGGCCTGACCGTCTACTTGCATCGCAACACTCACATTAGGCCTACCTTCCCAATAAGGTAAAAGGTAGGATTCTTTAGTTCTGTCTAACAGCAATTGGCCCATGGCAGGGCCAGACTTTGCTACGCACGCAGGGCCAGAGACATTAGTAAAATAATCAGGCTGAACTAAATACACCAATGCACTGGCATCGTGCATCGCACAGGCGCGCTCATCGCTGATTTTCTGCGATAGGCTGCTGTAAAAGTCCACATAAAAACGACTGCTGCGCCACAGAAAATCACCGACCTTGCCTGCTTTTTTTTGTAACTTTTTAAACAACGAATCGGTAAACGCGATTTTCATGGTGACATCCAAACCGACAATGCTCAGCGGCCAATCGGCACTGCAAACGGCGTCAGCCGCATGAGGGTCGTTGATAAAATTAGCCTCCGCAACTGGGCTAACGTTACCAATGGCATCCACCGTGCCACCCATCACGACCAGTGCGGTCACTTTGTTTGGTAATTCAGGATCTAATACCAACGCTTGTGCGATATTAGTAAGCGGTCCTACGGCGATTAAGGATAACTCCCCGTGCTGCTCATTCGCTACACGTACAATAAATTCAGCCGCCGTTTCATTGATTTCTTGTTGTTTAGGAGGTTCAAGGTATAAGCCCCCCATGCCGTCATCGCCATGCACAAAGTCAGGCGCCGGAAAGCGACTTATCTGCAAAGGCTGAGCGGCCCCTTTAGCAACTGGGATGTCACTGCGACCAAACTCTTCAAGCACGGTCAGTGCATTACGAGTGGTCACGTCTATCTGTGCGTTACCAAAGACGGTTGTTAAGCCTAACAACTCAATTTCTGGGTGTGCGATGGCAAACGCAATGGCTTGCGCATCATCAACTCCAGGATCAGTGTCCATTATTATTTTATGCATTGTTGTTATAAAACGGCTTCTAAAAAACCATCGACATCCGCTTTTATTGGTATTGCATTAATTGCGCCTGCACGTGCAACGGTCATCGCGGCGGCGGCCGAAGCGGTTTTCAAAGCAGCCTCTGGGGCATCCCCGTTTGCTATGGCACATAAAAAGTAACCAACAAATGCATCTCCTGCACCGGTTGTATCAACAACACTTACCTTATGTGCGTTGCTGCGAATGACGCTATTGCTTTGCAACAGCACAACACCATCCGCTCCCAGTGTTAATACAACTTGAGTTTCAGAAAAACGCTGCTGAAAGTAACGAATGATCGCATCAATCCCAACCTCACCTGTGAGCATCTGCGCTTCGACGTGGTTTACGATTAGAGTGTGGACCTTCTCTAATGGTAGTTTCTTAATCGACTCAGTCATCGGCGCGGGGTTAAGTACAACATGGATGCCTCTTGCCAGCGCAAAATCGACGGCCTCAGCCAAACCATTACACTCGTTTTGCAACAACAGATATTCGATACCTTCTTCTACTGCTAGCAGGCTCTCTAACTGACCGATATCACAAGATAGATTAGCGCCACTGCATAATAAAATAGCATTTTCGCCCTGGTCATCTACTTGAATAATGGCGTGCCCGCTGGGCATATCGACAAGTTTAATGTGACGCGTATTAACGCCCGAATCACTCAATAGGTCAATGGCCCATTGGTCAACACTAGACAGCTGACCAAAATGCACAACAAGGCCACCTGCACGCGCAATAGCCACCGATTGGTTTGCACCTTTACCGCCCAAACCCGTAGCCAATTGCACACAATGCCGTGTTTCACCGGGTTGCACAAAGCGAGAAACTTGGTAAACATGATCGATGTTGATGGAACCAAAGTTAAGTATCTTTCTACTCATTTTACTTTTTTATTCGCTCAACGGCTCGACGTATCGAACCAATTTCGACTAGACATTACCGATGATAATCTTCGCACTGATATCATTAAATGGCTTCTTCATCTTGCTCAGATAACAAGATACTAGCATCGGTTTCTTATCTAGCATGGTCATACTTTACCAAATTTCCTCTTAAGAAAATGCCGCAACGTTCTGAGAGAGAGAAAACCGGATCGCAGAATTGTCAACCTTAAAGCAAAAAGCGCACGCCCTTGTGGTTATGGTTTACCGTGTTTCAGCTTGTCTAATAGCCCATATCGGACAAGCCTGAACTTGATGAATCAGAGACCCTTCAATGAAAAGTCCATCAAAAAAGGCCCCGCTGGCTTTAAACCAGCGAGGCCTTTTATCATAAAGTCATGACTTATGAAGGGACAATAGCGTAATGCTACAGTGAACTTTGATAGCGTTCCGCCGAATCCATAATTTCCTTACGGGCTTCGTCTTTACCTGCCCAACCGCGTACCTTCACCCACTTGCCTTGCTCCAAATCTTTGTAGTGTTCAAAAAAGTGGGCGATTTTATCCAACATTTCTTGTTGAACATCGCGGAAAGATGAAACGTTATTATAGAACTTAGTCAACTTTTCGACCGGCACAGTAAGAATCTTAGCGTCTTCACCGGCTTCGTCTTCCATTTGCAACACCCCAATAGGGCGCACACGCACCACCGAACCGGTCACTAAGGGGAATGGTGCCAACACTAAAGCATCAACAGGGTCACCATCATCTGACAGAGTTTGAGGCACATAACCGTAGTTACAAGGATAGTGCATGGCTGTAGACATAAAACGGTCAACAAACATCGCACCAGAATCTTTGTCTACTTCGTACTTAATTGGATCGCCATAACGCGGGATCTCGATAATAACGTTAACGTCATCAGGCAATGATTTGCCTGAGCTTACACTGTTTAAAGACATCTTGTGTGCTCCGAAAGATTGGTCTTGAAAAATTGGCTGTATTATACTGATTTGGCGCGGTTTAACAGCCGCGTGACACCAAAATAACGATAACATTTTGTTACACCCTTATAAGAGGAATCAAGGGTGAGCCAACCCAAAACGGTAGCCAGTAAAAAAGTCACAACTTCCTGAACCTTGAGGTCGCTCTGTTGGCCGCCAACTTCAAATATGCTTATTGAGACTCGGTAAAAAATACTCCGTCACCAAAATCGACTCACCCAAGTAATCGTAAGGCGTGCGACGCGCACTGATCTGCCCAAAATTGTTTCGTAACTTCAAAAACTCTCGGTGTGATATTCGCACTCGACCACTTTTAAACAGAAGGTGGCCTAACGGTGTTTGACCTAATCGAGCTAAACCGCCGCCGCCTTGTCGAGACAAATTTAATGGGATCACACTTCTTGCAAAAACAACGGGTGTGCCATGTATGCAAAGGTTTACCTCACGAACCATCGCAGCTGAATACAACGGGCGACCTAATTTTTTTTGCTCATGCCAGCGAGGCACCGCAATTTTCTGAGAAATCAGCTGCACCTGAAATGTACCAACTGAAATGTTCTTTAAAGCGGTCGTTAACGAGCCTTGATCACACAACCAAGGCTTTAACTGAGGCTGCATCTGACTCTTAGTTAAGCCTTGATCAGCACGCCAAGCCACCCCATCACAGAGCAGGTTTTCAGTAATTATATCTGGCCGGCACGGCATGGCGTTATCATTATCAGGCATGCCGGCATTGTAACGCGTCACACCCATGTTTGTTGCCGATTTATTTTAGAAGCACAGGTATCAACACTCCACCCAAGAACCACTAAGGCTCACGCTTAGCATACTCGATCATACTCCCAGCCAGCCGTACAGGTCTCTCACTGACCAGCTCAGAAACCATCCCATTATCATCGATGACACTGATCATTATTGGCTCAGGTAAAACAACTTCATGCTCATCTACCAAAACCTCGTATTTATCCAACCCTCTGATTCTTCTAGCCAAATAGCTAAACTCGCCTTCTCGATCATTTACTGAGCTCAAACGCACAACCGGGGATTGGCCAATATTTCCGAAAATAGTAAATCGCCTGTATTGATTAAACCGTAAATCACTTACATTAATCGTTGGGTCAGTCTCTGTCTTAACAGGGCCTTCCCAAGCAGAAGGTTTTGAAGTAACAAACTCTGGGTGATAAAGATGCAGAGTCATCATCGTTTTTAAGGTGTTCGCTGTACGTATATTGGCACTCAAAGAGCCGTATTCAATATAAGCTGAATTGCCACCAAACACTAACTCAGTTACCCCAATGCTCAATTGTTCTTGGTTGTATTCCAAAACACGGGCACTTTTCATTGAACCTAAACCAAAGTAGACAAAGGCACAGACTGTTAAACCCGTTAACACCTTTAAATTAAAAAGTTTAAGATTTATCAATAAAATCAGAGCCGCAACCCAAAATGACTTTACGTATATCTGATAGCGAGACGACAAGGCGGTTTCCCACTCTTCAAAACCAACACGACCGGCAACCACCAACGTCACTATGCCAATAAGGTATAAAGCAACATAAGCACTGGTTTCATATAAAATGTCGGATTTGGTTTTAAGCCTTACTGCCTGGACGACTAAAACGCCAATCAAAAAAGCACTCGCTAATTGAACCACTCGGCCAAGTTCAATACCGAAAAAAGGATTACCTAAAATCAACAAAAAATATTGAATGGCGAATACGGGGTTGGTTAACGAATAGAAGATTGAAGGTTTGTTATCAAATGTTTGATAACCATTAAAAAACACGATCAGACAAAGTGCTGCGAGTGAAACCCAAATCAGTTTCACCAAAACAGTTGCCTTTCGCTCAACTACTAACATTAACAGAGCAGGAAAAATCATTACTATGCCTGACGCCATTGAGAACATGGCCAAATAAAAACACGTAATGGATGCAAAGAAATGGAAGGGGCGATGCAAATTACGCAAAAAATATAAACTCAAAACACCAAACAATACCACGGTGTAATACTGCATACTGCCACCCAACCAAACACTTGATGGGTTGGGCAATAAGAAAAAGCATGCCGTAATGGCCAAAACTTTGAGTCTAACTTCGGCTTTAACTAAGAGTGCAAAACTCACCACCAGTGCCACCAGTATCACACTAGCGATAATGACTTGAATCCGTATATTAACTTCACCTAACCACCAATAAGAAAGCAACGTCAACAAATGCGTGGTGGTAATCCTGTGTTCATTGTGTTGCTCAAATAAAAATTGCCACAAATTCCACACACCTATTTCATAATTTCTTAAACGGGCAAGTTGTTGGTCAAAATCATCAGAGAAGGGCAGGTTAATAGAATAGGTTGTGATCAGGTAAAAATGCACAATGATTACGGCCAGCACTATTAAGCAATAAACGATCTCTGATCGTTGTATATTGATCAGAGAACATAGGCGAGCAAGGTGCTCGAAACGTATTTTCTGCATGACTTTTAGGGTATGGCTAACGACTTTAAGTATTTGATTAAAAATGGGATAACGATTTTATGGCTTGAATGTCTTGGTTTATTGTTTGAGGTATTAAATTTATTTACTGTGCAATAATTCCTTACGTCATTCTTCCTTTATTTTTTCTCCAAAGATTAAACTGGTTTTTCTTTCACACGTTTGCACTATTTTATTCTAGTTAGCACTTTGCAAATAAGGGACAGGAACATGAATTAGACCACAAATCACACGCATCATCTCTTGTTCTTCAGTGACGAGCTTTTTATCATCAAGCACGGTGGTGGCCATAGCTCTGACCACAACAGCCTTGTCATTAAAGGCCAGCCTATCCAACTTAATAAGCGCTTCATCCACCTTAGTTTGCCATTTATCAGTAAACGTGAGGTTTTTATGTTCAATGCCGGCCGAACTCATGCCGGCTTTAAATGCACGTTGTGCGTATTGCAGAGCTTGAGGGCTGGTTGAGTTTTGACCATGAGATGCTAGTATGCTGACGATCAGCGTAAGTTCGTCAATACAATCTTTAATCTTCTTTGAGCCGTGCAACCTTGTTCTATTTGGAATATGCGCTTCGAACAACGTTTGTTTAATCAGGCGTGATAATAAGTACTCAAATGAATCAATTTTGTTATCGGTTAAGGCCATTCGATCAACACTGATTAGTATTCTCTCAGTGTCTTCTTGAGGACGCCGCTTTAATGAGGGGAACGCGATTTCAAATAACGGTAACCGTTCTTCAACCTTCACCAATCCATTGGCCGAGATCAGGTGACGAATTTTTCCTTCACTGATGTCACCCATCTCTTGAATCACACTTAATAGCTGCTTTTCACGCAACTCATCATCGGAATCCAATAAACAATAAAGTAAGACTTCTGGTGCCCATTCTGTGCTGTGTGCGGCCTGTTTGAGTGAATTACTCATGGAACTCGTCAGCAGCGCTGCTGCCACGATCCGACTGGTGTTCGGCTGCCCTATATCATTGAGTATGGTATCCACCTCTAAAATACCGCCTTGGTTTTTCGCCGTGTTGTTTTTGGCTTGCTCTTGCTCTGCTTGCTGTGCTTGCCAATGTTCCCGTTTCTCTTGTCGTTTTAGCCTCTTTGCCAATACCTCAATTTCATTGGCTTTAAAATCTTTCTCAATTCGGCTTATTCGTTGTTTAAGTGGTGGGTGAGTGGCAAAAAAAAATGATTTAAGACCGCTGGCAAACAACATATGACTGACTTCTTCAGAGTCAACTTGCAAGTAAGATTGGTGATTGTAAGCTGCAATCTTTTTTAAAGCACCGCCAATGCCATTGGGGTCTCTGGTGAATTGGACCGCAGAAGCATCAGCCAAATACTCGCGTTGGCGAGACAAGGCCGATTTTATCCATCTGGCAAAAAACAAACCAATATAACCGATTGCCGCCAATGTCAAACCGATGGCAATAATGGCACCCATATTATTGTCTTTAGACGATCGCCGATAACGATTGGCATGTAAGAACTTTCGCCCAATAATAGCAAGCACCATAATGCCAAATATTACGCCCATTAAGCGAATATTAATGCGCATGTCGCCATTAAAAATATGACTGAACTCGTGCGCTATTACACCTTGTAATTCAGCGCGATTCAACTTTTCTAGTGTTCCTTGAGTAACCGCTACTGCAGCATCAGCGGTACCATACCCTGCAGCGAAAGCATTGATTGCGCGTTCGTTTTCTAATACAAAGACATCGGGTACGGGCGTTCCTGATGCAATAGAGATTTCTTCAACAACATTATAAAGGCGACGTTTAAGAGGGTCACGTGTATCGGCGCTGACTAATGTTCCCCCTAAATTAGTGGCTACCTTCGCTCCTCCAGATCGCAAGCTTGTAATTTTCCCCAAGCTAGCAATAACGATGATACTCACTATTATGGCACTGCTTATACTGAGCAAACCAATATGTTGACGTAACGACTCAACACTTAAGACGTTTATTAAACCTGCAGGTTCAATCTTCAGAGCATCAGTCAACAACGGCATTTGAACGCTAATAATCAATAAAATTATTAAGTCGACGACCAACACGATCAATAAGGTTACCGCCACAAACGCAAACAGCAACCAACGTGATTGCTTTCGAGCTTTATCTTGTTGATGAAAAAAGTTCACGGCTATTCTGAGTACCTTATTCTTGTTTCTTTTTTACAGAAAATTTACTACAAGAACTTGCCAATTGAAACATCCTCAAACGCCTTCAATTTGTTATAAAGCACAACATCATTATTGAAAGTTTGGTATTCAAATAACATTTTTCCTCTACATCACCCATTTCTTGGAATGGGTAAATCACACTTAGTTGACTATAGGCACTTCTAGTTGGCTATAGGCACTTCGATTTTTTATGAATATTATCAATCGGAAGCATCTTAGGCCTTTTACCTACTTGGTCTGGGTAACTTTTCCTCCCGCCTCAGTTGAAAACTCAAAACTGGATGCGTAAGGTAATTCTCGTTCTACCAAGGAGTAGACCACAACATCGGTTTTTGTGCATTAATTTCTGATTTTAATGGTTTATCTGCAAGACGTTTCCATAAATACGTCGTGATATCGGGTTCCTTTACCCATGGTTTACCTCTCATAGTCAAGTTACATTATTTGCTATGAAAAGTGTCGAGTAAACTCAGGCCTTACCATTTATAGGTTAAACATGAGCTAATTAAAAGGTACACTTACCAACCGGTTTATGGGATGGGTTGAATGAGCAACATCAATGATGTGAAGTACCTTATTAAGGCCACCACCAAAGCAATGACACGGCACTGAATATTTTTTGACCTGAGCTGTTTAATCTCATCTTAGAAATCTTATTGGACCACACATTATGTTGCGTTTTTTGCAAAATTTGATCTCAAGCAAGCAGTTTACGTCATTCATTTTTGTGGGTGTTATCGTAAATCTAATTAATATTTCATTGTTTCACATTCTTACAAATTCATTCGCACTGGATCATAATTTTTGTGTAACGATACTATTTTTTTTCGGCACCTCTCTTAGCTACTACTTGAATGCCCGCTTCTCGTTTGAGGCAAATGAGTACAATGCCAATGATTTAGGTCGATACTTTTTTGTATACTCGTTAGCATTAGTAATTCAAAACCTCATTGTTTATCTTGGTTTAATATTGTCGGTACCTGGAACCTTGGCCTATATTTTGAGTATTGGCACAACGACAGCGACTAACTTTTTGTTACTACGCTTTTACGTATTTAAAGAAAGGTAATTCATCAGTAACAACATGCCTTTTTTACGCACTTTTCACATGGAAGTGGGTTTTTACTGTTTAGCACTTTCACTGAATGCTTTTTGGTTTCAAACCTTAACCTAGTTTTCCTTGGATACCCACCATCTGAAAAAGGCTTGGTGTTAGCAAAAATCGCTATACGCGCTGCATTTTGTTGCTCACTGAGATGCTTAAAAATTCACTTTTGGCACTTGTTTCATAGCGACGTCTTCCAACTCTAACATTTGAGCCGGTTTAAAATTGAACCAATCGGAAATTAAATTGCTGGGAAACTGTTCTCGCAAATTGTTATATAACATTACGCCATCATTAAAAGCTTGGCGTGCAAAAGACAGTTTATTTTCCGTGGTGGTTAATTCCTCGGAAAGCTGCATCATATTTTCATTTGCCTTTAAATCGGGGTAGGCTTCTGACAAAGCAAATAGGCGTCCTAAAGCGCCTGATAACCCCCGTTCAGCATCACCCAGTTTTTGCAACGCGACTGAATTGGTTGGATCGGTTTTAGCATCGCCCAGCCCTGAAACGGCCGAATTACGCGCCTCAATCACAGCTTCTAACGTTTCCTTTTCATGCGCCATGTAGGCTTTTGCCGTTTCCACCAAATTAGGTATCAAGTCATGGCGACGGGTTAACTGCACATCAATTTGGGCAAAGGCATTTTTGTAGCCGTTTCGTGCTGCGATAAGACGATTATAGAGAGTGACACCAAAAAAAATCACGCCAAAAAAAACAATCAATAAAACGGTTCCAGTTCCCATTGTTTAGCCCTCGTGGTTGGTTGAATGTAGTTATAACAGATTCTACTGCGTCTTAAAAATTCACTTATGTAAGTTTGCCGTTTTTATACCTTTTCGTTATCGCTAACACAGGCATCGGCGTTGTAATACAGCGATTATTCTAAGAGAACGTTAGAGATGGGGAACAGCCAGATCTCAACAAAAAAAGCCCGATAACGAAATTCGTCATCGGGCTTTTGAGGTATTTTAGGCTTCACGCAAAGCCAAATAACAAGTAAAAAAGTAGCAACTAACGGCCCCTTTTCACCATTTTCTTCAATGCTTGCAATTGCGCCGCTGCCTGAGCCAGTTCAGCTTTTGCTCGTGCGTAATCTATATCAGCTTTGCTGTCTTTGAGTGCTTGTTCAGCTTTACGCTGGGCTTCTAAGGCAGCCGCTTCGTCCAGATCATCGGCACGAACAGCCGTATCAGAAAGCACAGTAACCTTCTTAGGCGTAACTTCCAAAATGCCACCAGACACGTAGATCACTTGCTCTTCGCCATCACTGGTTTGCACCCGCACGTCACCTGGCTTCAAATTCGTTAATAACGGTGTGTGGTTTGGGTAAATGCCTAACTCACCATTAATCGCTGTGGCGATCAACATAGCTGCGTCACCAGAGAAAATCTCATTTTCAGCGCTGACTACTTCAACTTTCATTGTACTCATAAAATGTTCTCTATTTATTCGCTAAAACTGCTAGCGCAGTTGGGTTGCTTACAACCCCGAACTGAGGACTTTGTGCCACTAGAACTACTCAAAAAACGGACATAGTTTTAATTGGTAACTCTCTTAGCGAGGGGAAATTTTGTCCAGAGCAAGTCACCAGCTAATGGATGTTAGGGCGTCTACACTAAGCATCGAACCTAAACTAAATTAACTGGCATGCTGCCCCTGGGCAAAGTATGTCCGCTAAGACATCTCTTTAGCTTTGGCGATAACTTCGTCGATCCCACCAACCATATAAAATGCCTGTTCTGGGTACTCATCTAGCTCACCACTTAAAATAGCTTTAAAGCCAGCAATGGTGTCTTTCAATGATACGTATTTACCCGGCGAACCAGTGAATACTTCCGCTACGAAGAACGGCTGTGATAAGTAACGTTGGATTTTACGGGCACGAGCAACAGTTTGCTTATCTTCTTCAGACAGCTCATCCATGCCTAGAATGGCGATAATGTCACGCAATTCTTTATAACGCTGAAGTGTGTTTTGCACACCACGCGCTACTTGGTAGTGATCGTCACCGATCACTAATGGGTCAAGTTGACGAGACGAAGAGTCCAGTGGGTCCACCGCAGGGTAAATACCTAGCTCGGCAATTTGACGCGACAATACAAGTGTTGCGTCTAAGTGAGCAAAGGTAGTCGCTGGAGATGGGTCAGTCAAATCATCCGCCGGTACGTACACCGCTTGGAACGAGGTAATCGAGCCAGTCTTGGTGGAGGTAATACGCTCTTGCAGTGCGCCCATTTCACCAGCCAGTGTAGGTTGATAGCCCACCGCTGATGGCATACGGCCCAGTAGTGCTGACACTTCGGTTCCCGCAAGAGTGTAACGGTAGATATTATCGATGAACATCAATACGTCACGGCCTTCGTCACGAAAATACTCAGCCATAGTTAAACCCGACAAAGCCACACGCAAGCGGTTACCAGGAGGCTCATTCATTTGCCCGTAAACCATGGCTACTTTATCAAGTACGCCAGCTTCCTTCATTTCGTAATAGAAATCATTACCTTCACGAGTACGCTCACCTACGCCAGCAAATACCGACAAGCCTTCTTGAGCTACCGCGATATTGTTGATCAATTCCATCAGTGTTACGGTTTTACCAACACCCGCACCACCAAACAGACCGACCTTACCGCCTTTGGCGATGGGCATGATCAAGTCAATCACCTTAACGCCTGTCTCCAGTATCGCCACATCTGACGCCTGGTCAGCGTAGGCAGGTGGGTCACGGTGGATTGGATCACGGCGCTCATGTTCTACATCACCCGCTTGATCTACTGGGTTGCCCAACACGTCCATAATGCGACCCAAAGTGCCAGCACCTACAGGCACAGAAATAGGAGCACCGGTATTTGCGACGTCTAAACCACGTTTAAGACCGTCGGTTGCGCCCATCGCAATGGTACGAACGATACCGTCACCCAACTGCGCTTGAACTTCAAGCGTTAGGTTTTCGCTATCGACGGTCAACGCGTCGTATACATTTGGCACTTTATCGGCAGCAAACTGAACGTCTACTACCGCGCCAATGATTTCTACAATATTTCCGGAACTCATTTTAGTTTCCTCTTAATATCAAAATTTAAATTCTTTCTATCTGTTTATTCGCGAGAGCTGCTTTGCAATTTGACGGCTTATCGGTATGCCGCACTAATGGCTTTTCCCATTTAACGAATAAATCATACGGCCGATGCGCCCGAGACAATCTCAGAAATTTCTTGGGTAATCGCCGCTTGACGGGCTTTGTTGTAAACCAATTCTAGCTCACCAATCAAATCACCGGCGTTATCACTGGCTGCTTTCATCGCCACCATACGAGCTGATTGCTCACAGGCAATATTTTCCACCACGGATTGGTAAATCTGCGATTCAACATAACGCTTAATCACGGTATCCAAAATAGGTTTGGCTTCAGGCTCATAAATATAGTCAAACAACGCTGGCACTTCTGCTGCGGCTTCTTCATTAGCGGTAATGGGAAGCAATTGAACCGCTTGCGGAGACTGAGTCATGGTGTTTACGAATTCGTTCGACACCACGTACAAACGATCAATGCCACCATTCTCATAAGCCGTTAGCATTGACGTAATCGCGCCTAACAAATCACTTAGCTCAGGTTTGTCGCCGTAGTGCGAGGCTTCAGACACCACATTTCCGCCAGAACGACGAAAATAGGCTAAGGCTTTTGAACCAATAGTAGCAATATCAATTTCCACGCCTTTCGCATCCCATTCAGCCAGTTCACCAAGGGTTTTGCGAAACACATTCATGTTCAAGCCACCGCACAGACCACGATCGGAGCTAACCACAATGTAACCAACACGCTTAACATTACGCTCAACGGTGAACGGATGTTTGTACTCAAGATTCGCTTTTGATATGTGGGCTACCACAGAACGGATCTTTTGTGCGTAAGGCCTAGCCGCCTGCATACGATCTTGCGCTTTACGCATTTTACTCGCCGCCACCATTTCCATGGCTTTGGTGATTTTTTGCGTGCTTTTTACGCTTGAAATTTGATCGCGGATTTCTTTTCCGACTGCCATTTCTTTCTCTCGTATCTTGTTACTTTCAAATTTAGGCTTTAATTCTTATTTAACAACCAGAATTAAAGCCCTTAGCACGAGCCGGCAAGCCGGCTGTTTGCATTAGCAAACGTCGCGAATCAAAAGCTGCCGTTTGCTTTGAAATCTTTTAACGCCTTATGAAAACCTTCTTTAACTTCATCAGTTAGCTTAGGGTTAGCATTAATACTGTCAATAAGCTCACCAAAGTTTGCTTTAACGTGCGCTTGCATTGCCGCTTCACAAGCCACAACTTGATCTTTGTCAACGTCATCAAAATAACCTTCGTTAGCGGCAAACAATGATAAAGCTACTTCAGCGGTTGACATGGGCGCGTACTGCGCTTGTTTCATCAACTCAGTTACACGCTCACCACGTGACAACTGTGCGCGTGTTGCTTCATCAAGATCAGAGGCAAACTGAGAAAAGGCCGCCAACTCACGATATTGAGCCAAAGCCAGACGAATACCACCACCAAGCTTCTTAATGATGTTCGTTTGAGCAGCACCACCGACTCGCGATACCGATAAACCTGGGTCTACCGCTGGGCGGATACCCGAGTTGAACAAATCGGTTTCCATGAAAATCTGACCGTCGGTAATCGAAATCACGTTGGTTGGTACGAATGCAGATACGTCCCCAGCTTGTGTTTCGATGATAGGCAACGCCGTTAAAGAACCGGTTTTACCTTTCACACCCGTACGCCGCTCTACTTCATCAGCGTTGATGCGTGATGAACGCTCTAAAAGGCGTGAGTGCAAATAAAATACGTCACCAGGGTAAGCTTCACGACCTGGTGGGCGACGCAATAGCAACGATACTTCACGATAAGCCACCGCTTGCTTAGAAAGGTCATCATAAATAATCAGCGCATCTTCACCGTGGTCACGGAAAAACTCCCCCATTGAACAACCAGAATAAGGAGCGATGTATTGCAATGCCGCTGAATCAGAAGCGTTTGCCGCTACGACCGTAGTGAACTCCATGGCACCATGCTCTTCTAGCTTGCGAACGACCGCCGCTACTGAAGATGCTTTTTGACCAACCGCCACGTAAATACATTTAACGTCATTGCCTTTTTGGTTGATGATGGCATCAATTGCGATGGCGGTTTTACCCGTCTGACGATCACCAATGATCAACTCACGTTGACCACGGCCAATCGGCACCATGGCGTCGATTGATTTGAAACCAGTTTCCAGTGGCTGATCAACGCCTTGACGCTCAATCACGCCTGGGGCAATTTTCTCAATGGGAGATGTTTCAGTTGTTTCAATAGCGCCTTTGCCGTCAATCGGTCGACCCAAAGAATCAACCACACGGCCAAGTAGCTCACGACCAACCGGCACTTCAAGAATGCGACCCGTACATTTTACGGTATCACCTTCGGAAATGTGCTTATAGTCACCCAAGACAACCGCGCCCACTGAATCTTGCTCTAAATTAAGAGCGAGGCCGTATACGTCGCCGGGGAATTCCAACATCTCGCCTTGCATGGCTTCACTGAGACCGTGAACACGGGCAATGCCGTCAGTCAAGCTAACCACAGTACCTTCGGTACGCGACTCAGCAGATGCTTCAAAGTTTTTAATCCGATCTTTAATCAGGTTGCTGATTTCAGATGGGTTCAATTGCGTTGTCATGACTAATCGTCCTCAACTCTTATTTCGCTTCGTGGCTTTGCCACGGCCAATTTATTGGCTCGGACTGAAGACCAAAAAAGCCTTCAGTAAACACGTTACGACTATTTAGCGCATTAAAGCGCTTGTTAATTTACTTAATCGACCTTTTGCCGAACCATCAATCACTAAATCACCAGCTTGCACGATGGCGCCACCTACAATACTTGGATCAACGTTTTCGTCGATCTCCACCTTCATTCCAAGGCGTGCTTCAAGAGCAGAGGTCAGTGATGTTTTTTGGTCTGCGGTGAGGGGCAGGGCGGTCGTTACTTTGGCATTCACCAAAGCTTTCGCCTTCGCCACTAATTCACCGTATTGCTCATTGATGTCTTCTAAAGCGAGCAGGCGATCATTTTGCACTAACAAATTAATAAAGTTAGCACCACCTTCTGGTAATGAGTCTTTCGCTACGTCAACGAGCAATTCAGCCGTTTTTGATGCTTCAACACGCGGGTCATTAACCAACGCCACAAAGCCATCGTCTTGACTGATGACGGCCAAATGATCCAGCGCAATTGACCAATCATCAAACGAGTTGGTTTCCTGCGCCAGTTCAAATACCGCTTTTGCGTAAGGTCGAGCAATGGATGCATTATCTGCCATTCTTCTTACCTGTCTGTGCTTCTAAGCTGTTGTACACACTTTCAAACGTATGTTTCAAAACTGGGTAACGCGCTTAGCTTGCTTTCAATTGCTGTACTAAGTCGTCGATCAACGCTGCGTGAGCAGATTCATCGATTTCTTTTTCAGCAATTTTTGAAGCCGCTGCAACAGCAATTGAAGACACCTGGCCACGAAGCTCTTCGCGAGCTGCGAACACTTGTTGCTCAACCTCAGATTGCGCTGAATCTAAAATACGAGCTTTTTCGCTGGTAGCTGTTTCTTGTGCTTCTTCAACCACGGTGTTACCACGCTTCTCAGCGCTTGCAATGATTTCAGCAGCTTGAGTTTTCGCTTGCGCAACCAACTCAGCGGCTTCTTTTTCTGCAACTTCTTGCGCTTTTTGGCCTTGCTCTGCTGCCGCTAAGCCGTCAGCAATTTCTTTCTGACGAGCTTCCATGGCGCCCATCATAGGCGGCCATACGAACTTTTTGCAGAACCACACAAACAAGAAGAAGGTAATAGACTGCCCGATAAGGGTAAGATTTATATTCATTAAACCATTCCTCTTTATGTTTATTCAGGTAGGTAAACTAGGGGGTTACCGATAGTCTCTTATTGACCCATCAACGTTTTCACGTTTTCGATGTCGATCAAACCTGATGCAAACAAGAAGTACAGAGCGATAGCAACCGCGATAATTGGAAGTGCGTCGATCAAGCCAGCAAGAAGGAACATCTTAGTTTGCAACGAGTTTGCCATTTCTGGTTGGCGAGCAACGCCTTCAAGAAAACGGCCACCCATCAAGGCAATGCCTAGAGCGGCGCCAACAGCGGCCAAACCTAGCATGATTGCAATAGCAAGAACGGTCATACCTACGATAGTTTCCATTTGGAACTCCTATTTTATTTGAATAAATAAGTAAAAATTAAAATTGAAATCAGTTAGTGAACAACACCAAGCTCTTTAATTTAAGCTTAGTGATGCTCATGCGCTTGGCTTAAATACACAATGGTTAACATCATGAAAATATAAGCCTGAAGCGGAATAACGAGAATATGGAAAATAGCCCAGCCCATTTGAGCAAAACCGCCCAATAAACCAACACCGATTCCAGCACTGAACGTCATCGCGATCAAAATAAAGATCAATTCGGCCGCATACAGGTTTCCGAACAACCGCAACCCTAATGAAAGTGGTTTAGCCAGCAATGCTACGGTTTCAAGCAACAGGTTGAATGGCAACATTTTGGGGCCAAAAGGTTGGAAAGCCAACTCTTTGAAAAAACCACCCGGGCCCTTCACTTTAATGCTGTAATAAACAATCATGATGAACACACTCAATGCCATACCCAACGTAATATTAGGGTCAGTGGTAGGCACCACTTTCATGTATTCAACGCCCATCAATACGAACAACTCCGGCAGCCAATCAATGGGGACAATGTCCATAATATTCATGAACAACACCCAAACAAACACCGTCAGCGCAATTGGGGCAATGTAATCATTCTTTGCGTGGGGTGTAAATGAGCTGTTCTTACTGTCTTGAGCAAACTGAAATATGGACTCGACGGCCACTTGCGCACGAGACGGGTTTTCTTTTTTGAAACTATTGGCAAAACTGCGAAAGATCAAAAGAAACAGCAACCCTAAACCAATCGACCACAACATGCTATCCACATGAATAGCGGTAAAGCCCATGCTTTTCGCATCAGCCGCAGAGTGAGCCATTCCCCATGTTCCATCAGGGTATTGACCATAAGTTAAATTGGTTAAATGGTGCTTAATATAACCAGCGCCAGTCAGTTCACCGTTTTCAGATGCCATGTTGTGTTCCTGTTTTATTCCCACAAAGGGGTATTTCAAACAAAATTTTAAATTTGGTCGTTTGTGTTCTTGTCGGCCAATGCTCAACCCAGATTTAACGGGGAGCTTTCAGCACCGGACACCAGGTATTTAAGCATCCGCAAATAACAAGTAACACCAATTTACGAGTACAGCCGAAATCAGATACGCGATTATAAACGGCAACATCGACACTTTGATGACAGCAATCAGTATTCCCATCATTAACAAAGTGAATAACACTTTCAATAAGGCCGTGGCGTAAAAGCGCGCTAAGCGCTCATTGGCGGTCATGATTCTAACCGCTGCAATTCGGTGAGTTGTGTACATTCGGGCCGCCATAAATGCGCTCATTAACGCTGCAATGGAACCACCAAAAAATGCCGACAAAGACGCACCAATGCCATAACCGTAATACATAACCCCACTAAACGCGACGGTGCTAATCATTTGCAACAAAGCCAATATTAGCATTGAGCCTGCGTTTGATCTTTGATTAAACCGATCAAGCTTATTTTGCGTTTCAAGCTCCGAATCAAATTCAGGTGGCTTGCGCGGGGAATTAATCATATTTCCGCCTTTTAGGTCCGTGCGCGAGTATAAAGGCTAGCCACCTCAACCGCAATGCTAGAAAAGCCTTTTATTTTGGTGTTTAACCACCGATTTTTAAGCCGGATTATGATCACCAATACGCGCTTCACTTATGATCACAGCATGATACGTTGTCAATATGGCTGCGCTTGGCTGGCAAACACCATGATTGAGCAACCTAAAAGCCCCGTTAGGAGAGTGCCAATTGGATCAACGGTTTCTTAACCTATTAAAACCTATTTAATATGCGCTAGAATCCCATCAAGAATATCTAAATTCTTGTATTCGATTACCAACTTTCCCTTACCGTCTTTATCTTCAACAGACACGTGAGTGCCTAGCTTTTCAGAAAGAGACTCCTCCAACGACCTTATGTCTGAACTCTTACTGACTTTGACTGCTTTTTGAGGAGGGTTTAAATAACTTCGCACCAGAGATTCAGTTTGTCGAACAGAGAGTTTTTTTGCGTACACTTCGGTCGCAGCGGCGTCTTGCAGCTCGACTGGCAAACCCAATAATGCACGAGCGTGGCCCATTTCGATTTTCCTGTCTTCCAACAAGCCTTTTGCGCCGGCACTCAGACTGAGCAAACGCAACAAATTGGTTACCGCCGTGCGTGAGCGACCAACACTTTCAGCCATCTCCTCATGGGTGAGTTCAAATTCATCCATCAAGCGCTTTAAACCAACAGCTTCTTCGATTGGGTTTAAGTTTTCGCGTTGAATATTTTCAATCAAGGCAACCGCTAATGTTGCCTCATCAGGGATGTCGCGCACCAATACGGGCACTTCATCAAGCTGTGCTATTTGAGCAGCGCGCCATCGACGTTCACCAGCGATTATTTCATACTGATTGCTCGAAATTGGACGGACCAGTATCGGCTGAATGATCCCTTGAGACTTAATCGACGCGGCCAACTCTTCCAACGACGCCTGATCCATATTAGTGCGCGGCTGATATTCTCCGCGCTGCAGTTTTTCAATCGGCAAGCTATTGGGGGCATCAGGTTTGGCAGCAGCGATGGAATTATCACTTGAATCGATAGGCTGACTGCCACTGAGCAACGCATCTAAACCACGGCCCAAACGTTTTTTCTTTTTGGTATTCATAATAGTAATTAAACGGGCTTTAGGTGGTAACGGTATGTTGGGTATTAACTCGTTTTAACATTTCATCCGCAAGCTGTAAGTAAGCACGTGCGCCTTTTGAGGTTGGGGCATATTCTATTGCCGGCTCACCGTAGCTTGGCGCTTCAGCTAAACGCACATTTCTAGGAACCACTGTGTCATAAACTTTGTCGCCAAAATGCGACTCTAGTTGACGGCTCACCTCACCAGACAACGAGTTACGCTTATCAAACATGGTGCGCAACAAACCTTCAATAGACAACTTAGGGTTTAAGGTCTCACGGATTTTTCGCACGGTGGAGATCAACGCACTCAAGCCTTCTAGCGCAAAATATTCACATTGCATGGGAATCAACACGGAGTCTGAAGCCACCAAAGCATTAATTGTTAAAACATTAAGTGCAGGAGGGCAATCAATAAAAATATAGTCGTAATTATCACGCTGTGGCGCGAGCGCTTTTTGTAGCCGTAATTCGCGACCAATTTCGTTTAGCAACTCAACCTGCGCACCAGCCAGATCACCATTGGCAGACATTACATCCACGCCACATTCGCTTTTAACAATAGCTTCTTCAGCGCTGACCTCAGCCAGCAGCACATCATAAATAGTGCTTTGAATATCATCGAGGTCAACACCACAACCGACGGTCGCATTGCCTTGTGGGTCCATGTCGATGAGCAATAAGCGTTTACCTCGCTTTACCAGCGAAGCCGCCAAGTTAATGCTGGTTGTGGTTTTACCAACACCGCCTTTTTGATTGGTGATTGAGATTACTTTTGCCATGCGTCTATTTATGGTCTCTATTGTAATATTGATAATGAGAGAATGACGCTGCGTTTGACTTCTGGCCAAAAACCCACACTTAGCCGCGAGATATTAGCGGATTCACTCAAGGGCTATTTTGGCGCATCTACCACAATTAAGTTACGTTGCGCATCTAACTCAGGTACTTTAAGTGCAAAGGTATCAAATTTTAAGCCCATCTTCTTAAGAACTTTTAATTCCTCTTTGGGAATCTGGCCTTTCATGGCTAACCAACGCCCATTAGAATCTATTGCCGCTTTTGAACCGACCACAAAGTTCTCTAAACTCGAAAACGCTCTTGAGGTCACCATGGCAAACCTTTCTTTAGGCTCATAGTCTTCGATGCGAATATTTTCCACCTTGAAGTTCTTAAGGCCAATTTTATTAGCGGCAAACATTTGAAACTGCGCTTTTTTACCGCGTGTTTCTACACTAGTAACTTCCAACGCAGGGGAGAGAATAGCCAACACCATACCAGGCAAGCCAGCACCACTGCCAACATCAAGCAACGTTGAGCCTTTGATATAAGGGATGATACTGGCGCAATCAAAAATATGCACACTTAGCATTTCATCCAAGTCGTCTACGGCCGTAAGGTTGTGGGTTTTATTCCATTCTGCCAATAACACGATATAGCTCACTAAGTTACTAATGGCTTGATCGCCATAAGACACATCAAGCTCATCTAGGCCATGCATAACTTTGCTTTCCAATGAAGCGATTAGTTCTTTTTCTGCATTCATGCTTATTGATTCTCCAAAACGTGACACACGTGTAAAATGGAATTCGGCCATCAATTATATGAGAAGCCGAAGCCAGAAAAAAACCCTAAGATGGCTTACTAGGCCAAAGCCCATAACTTTACCATTTCACAGACAATGATTTTGCTACCAATAGGCTCAATTTTTACTCAATATTAGTTTAGCGGAACACCAAGCCAATAACACTGAACCTTATCATTTCAAAAACTCACTGCAACGAACCTCAGCGTTACACTATTTTTTAGGCTGCCCGCCCTTGCTTTTTAAGGTAGACCAGTAACAGCGATATTGCGGCTGGAGTTACACCGGAAATCCTAGAAGCTTGACCAATACTGCTTGGTTTGTGGTCATTTAATTTTTGCGCCACTTCATTAGACAAACCAGTTACCAAGGTATAATCCATCTTGATGTTTAACTTGGTTTGCTCGTGCCGTTTCTGCTTTTCTATTTCATTTTGCTGGCGATCTATATAGCCTTGGTATTTAGCTTGAATTTCCAGTTGTTCAGCCACGCTTGGGTCTTCAACGGCTTTACCCGCCCCAGGCAGCGTCATGAGTGTATGATAGGTCACCTCGGGTCTGCGCAGTAGTTCAAGAAGGTTTGCTTCCTTTTTTAATACATTGCCAACCACTTTTTCAGCCACATCATCAGGAACCGTGCCAGACTGTAGCCACGTGCTTTTTAAGCGTTGCTGTTCAAGCTCTATGGATTCTCTTTTTTTACTGAATGCAGCCCAACGCTCATCGCTCACCAAGCCTAATTCACGCCCCATTTCAGTAAGGCGTAAATCGGCGTTGTCTTCTCTCAATAACAAACGATATTCCGCACGTGATGTGAACATACGATAGGGTTCTTTAGTGCCCATGGTTATCAAGTCATCCACCAGCACACCTATGTACGCTTGGTCGCGCGTGGGATACCAACCTTCTTGGTCACGGGTTTGACGTGCCGCATTAAGACCAGCCAACAAACCTTGACCGCCAGCTTCTTCATAGCCTGTGGTGCCATTAATCTGGCCAGCAAAAAACAAGCCATCTATATGCTTGGTTTCCAGTGTGGGCTTCAAACCACGAGGGTCAAAAAAGTCATACTCAATGGCATAACCTGGGCGCACAATACGTGCATTCTCAAACCCCACAATTGAACGAATGAAGTTCAATTGCACATCGTAGGGCAACGAAGTTGATATGCCATTAGGGTAAACTTCATGCGTTGTTAGCCCTTCAGGTTCAACAAAAATTTGATGCGAGCCTTTGTCTGCAAAACGAACAATTTTATCCTCAATGGAAGGGCAATACCTCGGGCCCACCCCCTCTATGACACCACTGTAGAGCGGTGAACGATCTAGACCATCGCGAATAATATCGTGCGTTTGAATATTGGTGTGTGTGATATAGCAATTAACTTGTCTGGGGTGATGAGATACATCTCCCAGAAAAGAAAACACCGGTTCAGGTGTGTCGCCTGGCTGCGCTTGCATCTTTGAAAAATCCAAAGAGCGCGCATCCAAACGGGCTGGCGTGCCTGTTTTCAGCCGATCAACGGTAAATGGCATGTCACGCAAACGTTTGGCTAAGACGTTCGATGGCGGATCACCCGCTCGACCACCTTGAAAGTTTTCCATGCCAATGTGTAAAACACCACCCAAAAAGGTGCCTGTCGTTAGCACCACTGTCTTGGTGCGAAACGTTAGTCCCATCTGTGTGACAACCCCCGTCACTCGACCCTTTTCGATGATTAAGTCATCACAAGATTGTTGAAATAACGATAAATTATCTTGATTCTCTACAATTTCGCGAATGGCGGCTTTGTACAACGCACGATCAGCCTGCGCACGGGTGGCGCGCACGGCTGGGCCTTTGCGCGCATTTAATGTACGAAACTGGATGCCGCCGCGATCGGCAGCCTCAGCCATCGCGCCGCCCAGCGCGTCTATTTCACGCACAATATGGCCTTTACCTATACCGCCAATCGCAGGGTTGCACGACATTTGACCAATGGTTTCAATATTATGTGTTAGCAAAAGTGTGTTTGCACCGGTGCGCGCCGAGGCCAAGGCTGCCTCGGTGCCTGCGTGGCCACCGCCAATCACAATGACATCAAAAGATTCAGTATGAAACATGAGTTGAGTTTATCGTTAGTTCGAGGCGATTCTAACGTTTTGTCTGCCAAATCACTATTAAACAGAGTAATATTTAAGCAATTAAACTCATCAAGATCAGCTATTTTGTTTGATCTTCACGCAGATCTCTTAGCTTTGCTAAGGTTTGCTGTTCTGGCAGAGAAAAAAACGTTTTTCTTAAGGAGGCCTGTTTTTGTGGGTAGTTTTTGTCTTGCTTATTCAATTTAGAAACAGCGGTTCGGTAGTGCCAATACAGTGATTCAAATTGAACTTGCTGTTGTCGGTAAGACAATAGCTCATCGGCCTTTTGTTGTTCCAACCCTTGGTCCAGCAAAGCTTGATGAAAACTTGAATCATCGGCGTTTGAAGCCGTAATTTTTTCTATTGTTTGTTGTTGTTGACGCTGCTGTTGATCTTGATCATGACTGGCTTGCAACTCTGGCGGCAAGCTCTCTTGTAATCGTTCCAACTTTGTTTGGCGCTCTTGCTGACTGATCGATTGATCTGCAAAAAGCTCAAGCGTACTTAATGTGTGTTCTTGGTATAGCTTCTCTAGCCCAAACAAAGCTTGATCTGCTTCTACACTAAATAACTCGGCTCTTTTTACGGCAAGCGTATCAAAGTTTTCTCTCAACACGACCAAAGCATCCAATTGACTGATTAAATCGGCTGTTAATGGTTGTTGCTGCAAACTAAGTTCGTATTTTTTGTAATGCAGGTAACTCCAAAGCAAGCTGTTTGCTTGATCTGAAGCCGGGGAGGGAAGGTAGTTTTCAATATAGCGCTGAATGTGCGCTATTGCTGCTTCAGGCCCAATCTCATCGGCTGCGCTAAGAAAGTAGTCAAAGAAATCTCTAACGCCTTGGTTGAGCATCAATTGACCGTCTTCACCCACTATTAAGGCCCCATCTATTTGAGTGTCTTTATGAGTTTGCGATAAAACAGCCTGATCGTGATTTTTTGGGGTGCTGGCGAGAACGCTTAATTCACGGTTCTTATTATGCGTGGATGCAAGACTGTCTACCCCAGATACACTGACCTTTTGCCCGAAACTGGGCAACGGTGTTGGTTGGTTTTTAGGTTTTTGGCTCCATGCATTGAACCCAAAGTAGATTAAAATAATAACCAACCCAAGCAGCAACAACTTAATGGGCGTTGGGTTGGTCAAATTCATCATTACAGCCCTTTGCCTTTTAAACGGTTAGCATGGGCTCGGTATAAAGTGACGGGGTTAGTCCAACCTCGCACACCAAAAAGATGATTTACCGCGTCAATATGATTCATGTTATATCGACTGTAAATAACATTGCCGAGTTTGGAAGAGCATTCACTGACTAAACCGTCGTTGCGCTCAAACCCAAAAGCTAAGGCCGTTAAGCCAAGTGGCCCATCGGAAATATCAAAGATATTGGTAACGGGTGAGGTTCCACTCCATGAAAACATTTTGATGTTTTGGCCATCAATATTGACGTTTTCATTGATCGATCTGCATGAGCGACTTAAGCCTTTATTTCCCAAGGCGTTATTGAGCGCTGCCGAGCCGGCACTGCTGAGCGTTTCAGCTGCAGCAAGCGCGTCTTGACTGTTTTGATTACTCGATAGAAAGTTGATAACCGCACCCGCCGCGTTTGCTACGCTGACAAGCACACTACGGCCCAGACCTTCAGGCAAAACCCCAAGCACCACATCGGCCACCTTAGAGCCCAAGTTGGCGCCGTTCACCGAGGTAACTGAAGCCACTTTTTGAGGCACCAAAGACGCCGCCACGCGAGATGTTGGAGAACCTTGGCTATGGCCTATGAGGTTAAACTTGCTTTCAGGCAAGGTCATTAAATAGTTTGCCAACTGTTGACCACGCTCTTGCGACGAGTTAAAAGCAGACACCGATGCAACATAGACCTTAGCACCCGACCGTCTCAAATTATAGGGAACCGTATAAAAATAGTTAATCACACCGCCTACGCTATCAAAGCCAGACACGCCATGGACCAACACTATCGGGTATTTTGTTTTTGTGTACTGTGCCTGCGCCGATACGCTAGTAAAAGCAGCCACAAAGCACACCAGAGTTAGACAAACGACTTGGGTCAATTTGCTCATGATAAGACCTCCAATTTAAGGTTGGAGTTCTCGATAATTTTGTTCTTTAAATCGGGGCGTGCAAATCGCTAAAAAGATCACGTCTTTAGCACCGCAGTTTTCTATCTTTTGTGGAACATTCGGCGGTATGACCACCACATCGCCTTTGCTGATAGGCCAACTATTCGAGCCAACAGTAACAACCGCTTGGCCTTCTAACATCACATAGCGTTCGTGCGTGCCATTTAATGTGTGCAGCTTGGTGGTTTTACCTATCTCCACTCGAACTCGAGCCACCGACATGTCAGCATCGGCTCGGGAATTATGCCATTCCTCTATAAAACAGCCTTCTTTAAAAAAATACTCTTTTACTTTCGCCATGCAGATGGTCTTTCAGCCACACCCTAAATAAGGGTTAGAATAAACTCACAGAAAAGAAAAGAGCCAGCGATTAACGCCAGCCCTAATCCCAATTATCTTATCGAGAACATTAACAGTACGCTAGTTATTTAGTGTGTCGTAAACCGTTGCTGAAACACTTTTACTGTCACTGCCATTCACTTCTCTAACACGAGTAAACCAACTCCAGAAGCGCCGACTTGTATTGGTTTCGAAATCAACTCGGATACCACCAAAAGTGCGATCATTAACCACCGTTGTTAAAGAGCCACCTGGGCGAGAGTTATTACGCAACTCTTCATGATCAGCTCCGTCTCCCATAATGATTGGGAAGTGATTATGTAATAAAGATCCAGGGCCACGCGCACTGGCCAATTGACCATTCGAACGAACACTGCTGCTACACGATTCAGCGTCACTGGCATTACGAGCCCCACAAGCACTGTGCATGCCGACCACACTGTCGTCAAAACCACGAATAAACCCTTTAGTAATTCTTGCAAACTGATCGCCCGCACCAGCCACTCGTAAACGTGGGGTATCATTGTTTTGCTGTGCAATACTGCGAGCTTGAGCAACGCGTAAATCATTTAGAACACCAAGGCGGCTTGGTGTAAAGTTGACGTCCAATACGCCGCCGGCAATCGCGCCAACCACGGCGTTAAAGATGCCCCCATTGGATGCGGTGCTTATTGCAAAGTCTGCCAAACCGGTGCCACCGCCCGCGCCAGCCAAATCTATTACGGCTAACACTTTCACTGCATTTTTGTTGATTCCCCATTGGCCAAAGCGAGTTAGCGCATCGCGCAAAACCAAGTCACCAGTAGAGTGCGTGACAAAAACACAGCCATTGGCACACGTACCTGAGTTTTGTAGAGACTGAAATTGAGTCCGTACTTGATCTTTGATTACGCCTTGCACGCGTTCATGTGAAGGAAACACAATATACCCTTCGGCTCGTGATGCCCAAAAATCTTGCCAGTAATCTGGGGCTTGCTGTATTTGTTGTTCTAAGCTTGGGCGAGTATTAAGGTGTTCGGATATAAAGCCGTGAACCAAAATAACATTTTTACCTGCTAATTTAGCATGAGCAGACCCGCAACCGAGTAGTATGACTGCAATAATAAGCAGTGATTTAATCTTCATAGTGTTACCTTTGGTGTTTATCAATCGTTTATAAGAATTGAGTTTTATTGCATTTTTATAGTTATGGCTTAGCAAACATCGCTTAAGCATTGATGACCAATTATGTTTTTTGTTTTCCGAATATGGATTGTAAAAAACTTGGTTCTTATTATTTTTTTATAGTTATTCGGCCAAATTTTCTTCGTTGTTATCTACTTCACCAAGGTCACGCAGAAAATCCAGACGCTCTTGGGCGTGTTCATCTGTGTATTGTTCGTCGGTGTAAGCAGAGAAAGGAAACCCTTGAACGGCATACTCTCGTTGTGAACTAGACCCTGGCCTGTCATACACTTCATTGGTTTCTGCGCCTCGATGGAGCTTAATGCTCCGCAATACGTATGGGCCTTCAGACGCTTGACGTTTTAACGCAGCAATGTGGGCTTTTAGGGTCAGTATTCCATTACCTAACTGCAGTCGACCTTCGGCTTGTAATTCTATCAACGGTAACCTTGTGGTTGCATCTTCCAATACCGACCGCAAAAAATAATACCCCCCTTGATCTACGTTCACTTGTAACGGGATGATCAGGTTCGGGCCTTC
Organism: uncultured Arenicella sp.; assembly: GCA_937974565.1. Classification (GTDB taxonomy): domain Bacteria; phylum Pseudomonadota; class Gammaproteobacteria; order Arenicellales; family Arenicellaceae; genus Arenicella. Next base: position 28,957 of record CALJWL010000031.1, on the reverse strand, counting down.
TGGCCTGGCTGGCAAAACACCGACCACACGAGCGGAAGGTTGGTCTACGCGAAAAGTAACGGTGGTAAATAAATCTCTGTCGCCCACCTTGACGCTGATCTTGGCTAGCATTTCAGGGGTGAGCAACCCTTGTGGCGCAAGTTTGGTATCAAATTCAGCATTAAACTCGGTAAGGGATTTGTCTTTAGCGTTAAAGTTGAGTGCAATTGGTATGTCTCCGTTTGCTCCAGATAGCACTCCTTCGACTTCTGTAAAGGTGTCTTGAGGTGCGCCACTTAAACGCACACGCATTTGGATAATATCTCCTACAAAATACTGATATCTGTCGGTAGCCGCCGCTATTCGAATCGGGCTATCGTCACCGTCATTTTCGGGAAAGGGCAGATCAACTTCCGTAAACTGATACGGTTCTGGTTCTTTTACAGCCTCAGGGTCATAAACTGGCTGTGAATGAGTCGGGTATTTGGAGTTCTCTTCAAAAATATCAGCAACTTGTTGAATGTTTGCCTTAAAAGCTTCGGATTCGTAGGGGTTGAATTCATCCTCTTCTTCTTTTTCTTCCAACACCTTTTTACGATCGGCTTTTAATTGAGGCACTGGTTTTTCTAGGGTTTTTATCTCGACCTTAGCCACCGCTATTTCCTTTTCAGGTTCACCGACAACAAACCAAGCAGTGATGACAATGCCCACCACAGCCACAGCCCCCAACCACACCTTGACTGAACGCTTCACCGAAGCACCTCAACTAAACTCAACTCCCCTAAAATGAGTTGATCTGGCTTTTGAACTACTAAAATCATAAGACACTCTTTTGAAGTGGGCTTGAGTGTAAAAACAACCCAAGCTTGCATCATTAACGATACAACTCTGATTTTTATCAAAAGTTGGACAAACAAACCAGACCACTTGTCCACTATATTGAAAATAAAATGAATTATTTTTATATCTTATATAAATTACATACTTATTAGGCAATAGATCATTAAAATGGATTAAGGCTTATAGGTTAAGTCTATTAATCTTCTTTGCGGGTTAAGTTTAATTCCAGTCGTGACGGTCAGAGTTTTTAACCTGACCACGTTTGTCTAGCAAATCAATTTTATTGTTCAGGTCCCGACAGTTTCCGGCACCAGACAGCAAAGGCACCTCCCCTGTGATTTCACTGAGCGTTTGAGGAACCTGAACCAAAATCTCACATTCAACTCCATTTCTTACGACTTTATAGTTACCACCGCCCAATGGGCCTGTTTCTCTTTTTGTATCTTTTAATATGCGGGTGTCGGGAGGAGAAAATGTGGATAAAAATTCGTCTTCACCTTCTTTATTTTGCGATAAAGCCCGCTCCGTTTCTCGCTGTAAAAACGTCTGAAAATCGTCACCGTTGATTGACGGAACACTCAACTCAGGGTCTGAGTTCTTTTTTTTGTCCGTTAATACTTTCGAATCAAGCAAAAGCTCAACGGAGTTCTTATTGTGTGTTGGTTGAGTGCGGCTAAGCGGCTTTTCTGGAGAGCTGGTTGTATTGGTATTAGGTTGATCCGTTTTCGACTCTTCTTTTAACTCTGGCGTCTCTGCTTGTTTGCTTTCTTGTTTGTGGATTTTAACTGAGAATCGACTTTGACTGGGTTGAGAAGCGGGTTCAAACGAAACGTCAAGCAACAAAAACAACGAATGCAAGGCCAAGGCAACAACAAACGCAGCCAACCCTGCTTTTCTTTGAGTAAATTGTTTGGAATTAAGTTCCCTAAGCACACTCATACTTTGCATGAGCGTATGGTAGTAGCAATAGCGAGCAAAACGCACCAAATGGTTATTTGGTATCTTACTTAAACGTCTTCCCGTTTATTTACCGATACAAAAACCACTGAATATCTCACCTAACAAATCATCAGCCGTAAACTCACCGGTAATTGAATTCAACGCATCTTGCGCTTGCAATAATTCATCGGCTAACAACTCACCTGCGTTATAAATTCTTAATTGATCCAACCCTCTTTGCACGGCGTCACTGGCCTGTGAAAGTGCGGTCAAATGCCGCCGGCGCGCGGTAAAAACAGTTTCATTTTCTTGAGCGTAGCCCGCCATTTTTTTAATGGCGGCCTTAAGCGATTCAATGCCTTCGCCGGTTTTGGCCGATAAGGCAATACCCTCGAACTGGTTATCAGTACTTAACAGGTCTATTTTGTTAAAAACGGTGGTAACGCTGGCATTGTTCAGTTCTGGAAAATCGGATAATTCAATGCTGCCCTGATCACTGACATCAATCAGTAGTAACACATGATCAGCATCAATAATGGCCTTTCGTGCGCGCTCTATGCCTATTTTTTCCACCGCATCTGAGCTGTCTCTCAAACCGGCCGTATCAATAATGTGTACTGGTAAACCGTCAACATCAATGGTTTCGGTCACGATATCTCGTGTGGTGCCAGCGATATTGGTAACAATAGCGGCTTCTTGACCGGCCAAGGCATTCAACAAACTGGATTTTCCAGCATTCGGTTTTCCAGCAATAACCAGCCGTAAACCGTTACGCAAGATGGCACCTTGACCCGCTTGTTGGATGGTCCTGTCCAAACTTTTCTGTAAACCCTCAATACTCAATCGTATTTTTTCGTCAGCAAGAAAATCGATCTCTTCATCAGGAAAATCGATTGCTGCCTCGACATACATGCGCAAGTAAATCAGCTCTTTCAACAAGGCGTTTACTTTTTTTGAAAACTCACCTTTTAAAGACCGCATTGCACTTTTAGCGGCTTGTTCTGTGCTGCTATCAATTAAGTCGGCTATCGCCTCGGCTTGAGCAAGGTCTATTTTATCGTTTAAAAAAGCTCTTTCTGAGAACTCGCCCGCCCGAGCTTGCCGCGCACCTAGGGATATCACCTGTTTTAACATTAGGTCTAAGATTACTGGGCCGCCATGACCTTGAAACTCAACCACGTCCTCTCCGGTAAACGATTTTGGACCGGCAAAAAATATCGTAAGCCCTGAATCTATCGTCTCTTGATTGGCATCTTTAAAATGCGCAAAGGTGGCCACACGATCGATCAAAGGTCTTGCTGAAATCCTTTCGCCAATTTCCTTGGCTTTACTACCGGATACCCTTATCACTCCCACTCCACCTTTACCCGGTGGAGTGGCTATGGCCGCGATCGTATCCTGCATACCTTATAAAAACAGATTATTGAATAAGAACAATGAAAGCTAAAAATTTAAACCGCGTATTTTCGGTTGATATACCACTGTTGGGCCATTGATAAAATATTATTTACTACCCAGTAAAGTACCAAACCTTGTGGGAAACCAGCAAATATAAAAATGAACACAATCGGCATGATCATGAACACTTTCTTCTGTATGTCTTCCATTGGGGTTGGGTTAAGGCGAAACATAATAAACTGAGTTAATCCCATTAGAACGGGCAAAACATAATACGGATCGGGTGCAGAGAGATCTTGTAACCACAACGCAAAAGGCGCTTGCCTTAACTCCACACTTTCAAGTAACACCCAGTACAAGGCTAAGAACACCGGCATTTGCACAAGTATCGGTAAACAACCACCTGCTGGGTTAATTTTTTCTTGTTTATACAAAGCCATCATTTCCATTTGAAATTTTTGGCGATCATCTTTGTAGCGTTCTTTCAGTGTTTGTAAGCGCGGCTGAATACGTTTCATGGCGGCCATTGATTTACCGCTCTTGTCAGAAAGCTTAAAAAACGCGGCTTTAATAAGAACCGTTAATAAAATAATGGCCCAGCCCCAGTTACCAACAAGGCCGTGAATTTTATTCAACAGCCAAAACAAGGGGTCGGCTAAAAAAGTAAGCCATCCATAATCAACGGTTCTAGCCAAACCGGTAAAACCTTGCGCCTCTATGGCTTTTAAGCGACTTTGGGTTTTAGGGCCAATGAATACTTGCGTGCTTGTCTCACCTTGTGAGCCAGCCCCCACATTGATCACCGAATCACTCACATAACCCAAACGATACACTGGGTTGGCTTCGTTGCCAGCAAATGAGTAAAGACGTTTATCGGTGTCTTCTGGTAAAAATGCACCCACAAAATAATGTTGGAGCATCGCCACCCACGCTTTGGAAACCGGCTTAGATAGGTTCTCGTCTTGCATATCACCAAAATCGTATTTGGTGTATTTATCATTAGCTGTGTAATAAACCCCGCCGGTGTAGCTCGGTAACTGACCAAAGCCACCACCGCCACCCTCTGGCTGAGTACGGCGAAATTGGCCGTAGAAAAAGCCACGCCAAGGCGATGCACTGCGATTGTCTATTTGATAATCAATATCGACCACATAACTGTCACGTTTAAACGTGATGGTTTTAGTGAACTCCACCCCATCGGCGTTTATAAACCTGAGCGGCACAGTCACTTTATCAGCACTACCTAGATCGTAATTCGTGTTCTCATGTTGGTAAACGTCTTTGTGAGTCGGGGCCGTGCCATCCACGGTTCGTAACCCATCTTCCACAACAAACTGCTCACCCAATTCGTTTTTAAGTAACACAAAGCCTTGATCAGGTGTTTCTCGAGAAGCCGGTTCTTGTTTTAACTCCAAACGCTCCAGAGTTCCACCTTGAGTATTAATCATGGCAATCACAAGGTCGGTTTCCACGCGAATAAGTTCGCCGGCTGAAGATACAGTTACGGTTTGGCTTTGGTGATCTTGAATTTGCGGAATATCGGTGGCTTGCTGAGTCACCGCCGGCAATTCGGAACCCACGGCTTCATTCGGCAAGTCTGGTAATGTTTGTTGCTGTGCAACAGGGGTAACGTCGACCGCTTTTTTACTAAACTCTAGCCATTTCAAGTACAACACCACCGAAATGGTCAATAAGCCAATAAACAACAGATTGCGTTGGTTTTCCATAATTGATAAATGTGATCAAGATAAGACTACGATATGGGGGCGTATTCTACCTTTTTATAGCCTTAACTGAAGTCTAAATAAGGTAAGAACACACGAATAAAGCGCATTGCCTTTAATCTTTGCTGTGGTCTTGCTCGTTTGAGGTGATTTTGTCCTTTTATTTGAGCTTTTTTTCAGCTTGATAAGCTGGGTTTTCGGATTCCAAACTCCCGGGCACAGGGTCAAACCCATGCCCACCCCAAGGGTGACAACGACACATTCGTTTTAAACCAAGCCAAGAGCCTTTAACTGGCCCATGAAGATCTATTGCCACACGCGTGTACACCGAACAGCTTGGTGCGTAACGGCAATTAGTGCCTAACAAAGGACTAATAACTAAGTGATACAATCGAAAAAGTGCGTTCAAAATTATTTTCATGGCGTTTCCTTACTTTCCTTTTCACGCTTTTCTTGGTGGTCTGACCATCGACGCCACTTTTTAAGCTTTACCCAAAGCTCTTGCAACTGTTCGGTTATTTCTTGATTACTGGCGTTACGAGCAGCAGGCTTAACTGTTATAACAAGTTGCGTGGCTATAATCTCGTGTTGGTGTTGCCTGTAGAACTCTCGAACCAACCTCTTCAAGAGGTTACGGCGTACCGCCAACTTTGATACTTTTTTAGAAACCGTTACGCCCAACTGGTTGGGTTTATCATCAATCAATGCAGTAGACAACGCATTGAAAGTCAACAAACGAGTGTTACCCCACTGCTTATTATTGTATACGTGTTTAAACTCGTCTGGCGATTTAATGCGCTGATGTTTGCGAAATCTGAATGACACGGCTTCTTATAATAGGGTAGGACTGTATAGGTAATCATTGCTAGCTCCCTTTCTCATACCTAGCAACGCTCAGTAGCAAAAAAGCCGTTTGCGAATTCACAAACGGCTTCCTTAAAAAGTCGGCTTAACGACTCAATGTCGTTGCCTAATATTAACTGTCGTAAATAAATTAAACAGTTAAAGATGCGCGGCCTTTAGCTCTGCGAGCATTTATAATGGCACGACCGTTTTTTGTTGCCATACGAGCACGAAAGCCGTGTGTACGCTTACGCTTAATTTGGCTTGGTTGAAAAGTACGTTTCATTGTAAGGAACCTATTATTGACTCTTTTTTACTTAACTCTTTATTACCAGTGCATGCACAATGCGGCATGTCTTAAAGCAAATGAGTTATAAGCTTTGTATAGAGTGTTGCTAAACTAGTTTATCGTTATCGAATCAGCCTGAACAATAAAACAATCGAGTGATGTGTCAACTCGTTGTTTTCGTTCATTGCAGTTAATTACGCTGCTTCGCGACCATCTTCAAACGGGCTGCAAAGGTACTGACTTTAGTTACTATAGTCAATGACCTATGAGCATTCTTTGAAGTTTTTTTACATCCCATTTTTTAATGCAATTCATTTCAAAATTTCAGTGGGGGGCGTTATATTATCTGACCTCTTCTTAATATTGAATTAACAAGGCTTATTTGCGAAAGGCTAATAAACAATTAGATAAAAGCAATATAAAACTGTGAACCAGTAAGCCTTGATATAAAAAATCAAGATACGCTTTGTGGCGCAAAGCACAATGCTATAGCTTAACTGTACACATAGCTCTACTAACCTTCTACATGTAAAGTGTGCTGCCTTAAACAGCACGTATTATTTTTGATAATGGAAAATACTCTCCTTTGGGATAAGTGCCTAAAAAAGCTCGAAGACGAAATCGAAGAACGTGATTTCCATACATGGGTGCGACCACTGACGGCCAGCAATGATGATCGCGATTTGGTTCTATACGCCCCCAATCGATTTGTGGTCGATTGGATTAACGAGAACCTGTTTGAAGTGTTGCAAAGTGCCGCTCAACATTTTGCTGGCAATAATATAGCCGTCTCAGTAAAAATGATCGAGAGTAAGCGAAACACCGAGCGCAAAAAACAACCCTCTTCAGTGGAAAAGGGAAATTTTAGTGATAACACTGGCGATGTGTCTTCTGAATTTGGCACTAACGTATTAAATGCCACGTTTAGTTTTGAGAACCACATTGAAGGAAAGTCAAACCAAATTGCACGTGCCGCAACAAAACAAGTCAGTGAAAACCCCGGTTCGGCTTATAACCCTCTGTTTATTTATGGTGGTGTGGGATTAGGAAAAACCCACCTTATGCACGCTGCTGGCAATCTAATTAAAGCAAATAAGAAAAACGCCAATGTAGCCTATGTGCATTCTGAACGTTTCGTTTCAGATATGGTCAAATCGATCGGACACAACTCAATGGCCAAATTTAAAGCGTATTACCGCTCGTTAGACGCTTTGCTGATCGATGATATTCAATTTTTTGCTGGGAAAAATCAGTCACAAGAAGAGTTTTTCCACACTTTTAACACCTTATTAGAAACCGGTGCTCAAATCATTCTTACCAGTGACAAGTTCCCTAAAGAAATAAACAATCTTCAAGAGCGCCTAATTTCTCGTTTCGAAAGCGGGCTAACAGTTAGAATAGATCCGCCCGAGTTAGAAACACGAGTAGCTATTTTAAAAAACAAAGCCCGTAAAAATGAAATTGAACTGAGCGATGAGGTGGCTTTTCTCGTTGCAAAAAAAATCCGTTCAAATGTTCGAGAGTTGGAAGGGGCGTTGCACAGGTTGGTTGCCAGCTCACGGTTTACTCATCGAGAAATCGATATCGATCTAGCAAAAGATACCTTGCAAGATTTAACACTGTTTCAAGAGCGTAAGATATCAATAGAAAACATTCAAAAGACCGTGGCAGATTTTTACAGTATTCGTGTTTCTGATTTGAAATCAAAACGCCGCAATAGGCAAATTGCCAGGCCAAGACAAATTGCGATGGCCTTGGCCAAAGAACTCACTAGCCTCAGCCTACCAGATATTGGCGATGCCTTTGGTGGACGAGACCACACTACGGTTATCCACGCTTGCAAGAAAATAGATGAATTAACAAGAACCGAACCAAAAATTAACGAAGACTACAAAAGCTTATCCAAAATACTGTCAGTTTAATGGCTTAGGCAACGAAATCAGAAAGGCACCAAAAGCGCCTGTGGATAACTTCTGTATAAATGCTGTATTATTAATTGATAACTTTTATCCACATTTAATCCACAGCTTATTATTTGGTTATCTGGATAGTTATTAACAGTTAAATTTACATTTAAGTTATTGAAAATAAAGAGAATTTTTAGTTTATGCTAGTTATATACAGGATTAGTAATAACTACTAAAACCCTATAAGTAAACAACATGAATATTAATATACAAAAAGAAATACTGGAAAAACCGCTTTCGCAGGTGATTGGTGTTGTCGAAAAAAGACAGACATTACCAATTTTAGGAAATGTATATATAGAACTAAACCAAGGAACATTAACGCTTGTAGGGTCTGATTTAGAAACGGAAATCACCACCAACGTAGAAAACGTCAGTGGTCAAGATGGAAAGACAACCGTATCTGCTCGAAAATTATTTGATATCTGTAAATCATTGAAGCCTCAAACATTACTAAATTTGAGCATTGAAACTGACAATAAGATGATGGTATCGGCCGGTAAAAGTCGCTTTACATTGCAAACGCTTTCCGCTGATGATTATCCACGTTTAGAGGAAACCCATTGGAAGCATGAGTTTTCAATTCAACAAAAGCAATTGAATAACTTGTTGACTAAAACGTCATTTTCCATGGCTCAACAAGACGTACGCTATTTTTTAAACGGTCTTTTGATTGAAATACACGGTGATCGCATATTGTCTGTAGCAACAGACGGTCATAGATTAGCTAAAACACAAGTCCATATTGAAAACACAGGGATTGATTTTGTTCAAAGTATTGTCCCGCGTAAAGCAGTGCTTGAAATTGGTAAATTTGTTGATGCTGGCAGTGAAGACAATGTAGAAGTAAAGCTTAATGCGAGCCATATATCGATAAACTCGGGAGACTTTATGTTCATTTCAAAATTAATCGATGGCCGTTTTCCTGATTATGAAAAAGTCATTCCAGCTAATTTGGACAAACACATCATTATAGATCGAGCAAATTTGATCGAAGTGTTAAGTAGAGCGGCTATTCTGAGTAATGAGAAGTTTAGAGGTGTATCGCTCTCATTGAGTAATAATGTGCTTCAGGTTAAATCACACAATCCAGATCAAGAACACGCAAAAGATGAAATGGAAGTTGAGTACTCACACGCTCCAATTGAAATAGGTTTTAATGTGAGTTATTTACTCGAAGCATTACGTTCGTGTGACTCTGAAAACATAAACTTAGGATTGCTAGACCCGAATACAAGTTGTACATTCCACTCCGATCAATCGGATGATACTTTGTATTTGATAATGCCTATGCGCTTATGAGATAAAAGTAGTTTTATAGAAACACAAAAAGGCTGCCCAAAAGGCGGCCTTTTTTTATATTTATCAACAAAGGGATTAATAGATATAACCCTTTTTTTAAAACAACCTAATAAAAACACGTCAGCCTTCGACGAAAGAGAATGATTTAATGAATGTTTCACGTGAAACATAAAGGTTGAATGCTCTTAATTATTTTAATGTTTCACGTGGAACATATACGGCATCACCTTACGTGAGAAAAAGTGTAATTATTAATTAACCTTTAAGAGGTCTAAAATTAATTTACCAATCAGTATGTCTGCGAAGATGTTGATAATTTGATACAATACATGGGTAGAAAACACGCTCTCACGACGATAAAAGAATGAGTTACGATTCCAGTAGTATCAAAGTTTTAAAGGGCTTAGACGCAGTTAGAAAGCGTCCAGGGATGTATATTGGCGACACGGATGATGGTACAGGTTTACATCACATGGTTTTCGAAGTGGTGGATAACTCCATCGACGAAGCCTTGGCGGGCCATTGTACTGGCGTAAACGTTGTCATTAATCAGGATAACTCTATCTCTGTGTGGGATGACGGGCGTGGTATTCCCGTGGGGATATTAGAGGAAGAGGGTAAATCAGCTGCTGAAATTATTATGACCGTACTTCATGCTGGCGGTAAATTTGATTCCAACTCTTATAAGGTATCCGGAGGCTTACACGGAGTAGGGGTTTCTGTTGTAAATGCGTTGTCCGATTGGTTGAAGTTAGAAATCGATAGGGACGGGAAAAAATATTTTCAAGAGTATCATTTAGGCGACCCTCAAGAAGATTTGAAGCAAGTTGGTACTACGGATAAGACCGGGACTAAAGTTACATTTAAACCCAGCGCTGATATTTTCACCATAACTGAATATAGCTACGATATTTTAGCTAAAAGACTACGAGAGCTATCGTTTCTAAATTCAGGTGTGCGCGTCGAATTAACAGACGAACGCAGTAAAAAGCACGAAGTGTTTCAATATGAAGGAGGCATAGCTGCCTTTGTAGAGCATTTGAATAAAATGAAAACGCCTCTTAACCAAGACATTATTCATGTTAATGGTGAAAAAGATGGCGTTACGGTTGAAGTAGCGTTGCAATGGAATGACTCTTATAAAGAAAATGTCTTCTGCTATACCAATAATATTCCTCAACGAGATGGAGGCACTCACCTATCTGGTTTCAAAGGCGCACTGACTCGAACATTAAATCACTATATTGAAGAGTCTGGATTAGCTAAGAAAGAGAAGGTTAATGTCAGCGGTGATGACTCACGTGAAGGTTTGACCGCTGTTTTATCGGTAAAAGTTCCTGATCCAAAATTTTCATCACAAACCAAAGACAAACTGGTTTCTTCCGAAGTGAAGGGGGTAGTTGAGTCTGTCATGAATGAGAAACTGGCCGAGTTTTTATTGGAGAACCCGGGGGAAGCTAAAAAAATAGCTGAAAAAATCGTTGATGCCGCTAGAGCCAGAGACGCGGCCCGTAAAGCCAGAGAAATGACGCGCCGTAAAGGGGCTTTGGATTTAGGTGGTTTACCTGGAAAGTTAGCTGATTGTCAGAATAAAGACCCAGCATTATCTGAAATATACTTGGTGGAGGGTGACTCAGCCGGAGGTTCAGCTAAACAAGCGAGAGACCGCTCATTCCAAGCAATTTTACCTTTGAAAGGTAAAATTTTGAACGTGGAGAAGGCTAGGTTCGATAAAATGCTGACCTCAGACGAGATTACTATTTTAATAACAGCATTAGGTGCGGGCATTGGAAGCGATGATTTTGATATAGAGAAACTGCGCTACCATCGTATTATCATCATGACGGATGCTGACGTGGATGGCTCACACATCCGCACTCTATTATTAACTTTTTTCTATCGCCAAATGCCTGAGTTGATTGAGAGGGGGTATATCTACATCGCTCAGCCACCGTTGTATAAAGTGGGCTCAGGCAAGTCACAACGTTATGTAAAAGATGATCCTGAGTTTGAAGCCTATTTACTTGAACTGGCCTTGCAAAAGTCTGTTTTGATCAATAACCAAACAAAAGAAGAAATTGTTGGTGATGACTTAAAAAATATCTGTCGAGAATATTTGTCAGTAGAAAAAACCATCGATCGCCTTTCTCAAGATTACGACCCGATAGTGTTAAAAGCCCTTATTGATAATTCCGTTGATCAGGAAAAATTAAACGATCAAATTTTAGAGGATATTCAAAACTCGTTAAATAAAGAAGGGTATGAAGTTCCTAAGTATGAACTAAGTCTATCTGAGAATGGGAGTAAAGGTTTAAAAATCAAACGAACACTACATGGGATGTCTTCAGACAGCGAATTTGGGTCAGAATTTTGGTTATCACCAGAGTACACTTCAATTAAGGCTTTAGCAGAGAAATTAGAATCACTACTGGGTGACAATATTATCGTACGCCGAGGTGAGCGAGAGCTGGAATGCACTGAATTTTCCGAAGCTCTGACGTTTTTAATGGCGACCGCTAAAAAGGGATTGAATGTTCAACGTTACAAAGGTCTTGGCGAAATGAACCCAGATCAACTTTGGGAAACAACCATGGACCCAAATGTACGCCGGTTGTTAAAAGTGGTTATCGAAGATGAAGTGTCTTCAGATGACACATTTACCATTTTAATGGGAGATCAAGTTGAACCACGACGTGATTTCATTGAGAAAAACGCCTTCACAGTTTCAAATTTAGATTTCTAAAAAAATATTTAAAAACAATAACTTATAATTAAAAAATCGTTTTTTTTAATATTTTATTGCCCGCTCTCGTAAATCTTTTTTAGAGAGCGGGGTCAAGACCCTATATTAAGTTTCAGAACGGCGTCTTTTTTAGGGCCTTTTTAATAAGAATTGTTCATGATCTTATAAAAACGAGTTAATGAACTGTTCTAGGAATACTGAGTAAGAACTTTGGAATAAGGATTTCGATTTCGTGTTGGTTCTTTTCTAATGTTGAATCAGTTTGTGTATTACTAAAAAAATACCGACCTTCCATCGTTCCCATGTCGGTTTCCAAAACTGCACCGCTTGTGTAAGAATATTCCGAACCAGGTGTTATTACCGGCTTCTCTCCAATGACTCCCTCGCCGTAAATTTCCTCGGTTTTCATATTGCCATCTTGTATTACCCAATGACGAGAAAGCAATTGATACGGTTTGTCTGAATTGTTTTGAATCGTAACCGTGTAAGCGAATACGAACCGCCCAATGTTTGTGTTTGATTGTTGAGGAACATATTGACTAACAGCGTTAACCGTTATGTTAGGCTTACTCATAATTTATGGTGAATAACTTATTATTTTTCAGTCTTTTGAGTATACAGTACTACTGGCTTTTTCGAACTCTTAGGAATGCGCGCCATGGTCATCTCTCTGCCCCATACGCAACCGGTGTCCAGAGAGAGGTGGTTTGAAGTGTTCATCAATCCTAAGGCAGACCAATGGCCAAATATAATTCGATAACTTTCTAAAGAAGTGTTGGTAAACTGAAACCAAGGAATTCTGTTTTTTCTGATTTTTCCGCTAAAGCCAGCTTCATTCAGGTTTAGGTGACCTTTTGGGCTGCAAAATCGCATACGAGTGAAGGCGTTGACGGTGAACCGCCTGCGTTGCACTTTTCCCAGGTCGTTTTCCCACTTACTTGGTTGGTTGCTGTATAGGCGTTTCAAAAGTTTGATGCACTTTGATTCATCTTTAAATACCGCATGTACGTCCTTTGCACGCTGTGTTGCTTCTTCAAGTGACCACCATGGGTATATTCCGGCGTGACAAAGCACAAACTTTCGCTTTTCGTTAACAACAACGAGTGGCTTTTGGCGCAACCAAACCGCCAACTCAGTAACATCGTGAGCCTCTAATATTTTTGTCAATGTGTCCTTTGGCTTGGGTTTCCTAACACCATAGATCATCGATAGTAAATGAATATCATGGTTACCGAGAACGGTAACACACTGATTTTCAAGTGACTTTAATAATCTTAAGGTCTTTAAAGATTTCGGGCCTCTGTTAACTAAATCGCCAACGCATAACAATGTATCACTGGCCGTATCAAAATTAACCCTGTCGAGTAATTTTGCTAAAGGGTCATAGCAGCCCTGAATATCGCCAACTGCGTAATACGCCATAGTGTTTGTCTCTGCTATCGATTTTGTAAGTGATCGCTTTAGACTACAAGCGCACTGACTTTCCCGTAAACCGGGTGGTAAAAGGTAAAAAAAGCCTTGATGATTAAAAGCACATCAGAGCTTTTAATCATCAATCTTATTTGTTATTAGAAATCAAACTCCTCTTCGTCGACTTCTGTATTTCCGTCATTAATAGCGTCGGTACGTGACGTCTCTAGTGCCGTTTTTATGAAAAGGTAGGGGTCGAGTTGTTTGTCTAACGTTGAATCCACGGCTAATAGGCTGGCTCGGGTGTCTATCACATTTAATATGTTTAAAGCTGTTCTTGTGTTCGCTGACTCGGTCACTTGATTAATAGGATAGAATATGGCACTTGACACCCCACGCCCAACCCCATCACGTAAATTGGTTGGGCCTAAAAAAGGCAACATTAAATAGGGGCCAGGTTTTACGCCCCAGGTAGCCAAGGTTTGGCCTAAATCTTCAGGGGTTCTTTCCACGCCTTGTATTTTAGCGATATCCACTAAGCCTGCGATGCCTAACGTGCTATTAACTAAAAAACGATATGTACTACTTAAGGCGTGATCAACTTTGCCTTGCAACAAATTATTAACTACGCTCCAAGGCTCCCCTAAATTCGCAAAAAAATTAGACACTCCTTTTTTTGCTGGTTTAGGCAATATGGTGTTATAGCCTTTAGCTACTGGTCTTAGTACATACTTATCCGCTGTGTTATTAAATGCGTAAACAGACCGATTTAACCCTTCCAGAGGGTCTGGGCTTTGGTTCCACTCGTAAGATATGTTTTTGCCAGTGCTTCCACAGGCCTGAAGTAGACTTACTAATGTAATGATAACTAATAGTTTTGTGACTCTCATGATTATATTAATGTCCCTCTTTTAACTATCAGTCATTATACGAATTAAATGACAAGGGAGCGTGTAAAAATTAGTGTGATGTGTCCTCCTTGATTATAAAATTGAAAGTCCGAAGATTAAAAAAAGCGCGAAACAACCGTTCGCACTTTTTTAACTGTTGCTCTAGTTACTGTAATAAGACCTACTGAGGGGGTGTTTCTTGCTTTTTAGCTTCTTCTTCAGCGGTTTTAATTTGAGTTTGTTTTTGCTGATATAACGATTCAAAGTTAATCGGTGAAAGCAGCAGTTGTGGGAAACCGGCTTTACCAACTAAATCTGAAATAGCTTCGCGAGCAAATGGCAACAACATGTTAGGGCAAGCGATTTCAAGTGCAAGCGGTAAATCACCATCCGGAAGGCCAGATATATTAAACACACCGGCTTGCAGTACTTCGACTAAAAACGCGGTCTTTTCGCCCATCTTTGACGTTACTGTCAAACCAAGTACAACTTCATAGAAGTTTTCTTGCTCTAAACTGGCGGTTTTAATAGTCGCTTCGATCGACACTTCAGGCTTTGAAGGGTCTTCAAGAAAGATTCCAGGTGTGTTGGGTGATTCTAGTGAGGAATCTTTTAAGTAAATCTTGCGAATGTCGAATGCTTGCTCTTCAGCCATGGTATTTCTTCCTGTCTTATCAAAAAGTGCGTTTATTACACACAATTATTAATTGTTTTTTGTACTCTCTATTGGGAGATTTTCTTTGGTCCAAGCCATTAACCCACCGCGCAGAATGTTTATGTTACTAAAACCTAAAGCGATTAATTTCTTAGCGGCATTTTGACTGCGACTGCCGGATTGGCACGCCAAGATAACGGTCTTATCTTTGTGTTTAAGCAGCGCTGAATTATCATTACCAATGTCTTCCAATGGAATATTGATGGCTTGAGGTATGTGTGAAACAGCGTAGTGTTCAGCCTTATTCACATCTATAATGATTGATTTACCGCTGCGCTGTAAAGCGGGCATTTCTAATGCAGAAACTTGGTTGGCACCGCTCACGCTCCCACGAATGTAAGAAAACACAAGCAGGTTGAATAAAACGGCCCAAGCAATAAACCAGAGTATATTTTGATTGATGAAATCAACAAACATAAGGCGTGTCGGGCAAACGTGCCCAAGCTATAATTCAAAGCGCGAATTATACAGAAGACTAAGTGGATTTGAACGTAAAAAACCAAATCAAACCTTGTTATTCTCACAAACAGTAGTGCCACTGACTTATTGATGCAAAAGCCGACAATAACAGCTCGACTAAGCTGGCTGATATGCTTGCTCTTAGCTCATTTTTCTATCTCTGCCCAAACCGAGAGTGGTTATCAGACATCGTTAAAAAAAATAGGCCAAGAGATAAAAAGCTTAAGTCGAAACCTTAATGCGAATAAATCAAAACTTGATCTTGAGCAAACTGAATTATTAAATACTGAAAAGGAATTACATAATATAAACAAAAATTTAGAGGATGCTAGGCAAGCGATTTCAACAGCAAAAAAGGAAATAAAACGATTAGAAAAGGAAGAATCATCATTAATATTGCAACAAGGTAAAAGCCGTGAGGCGTTGAGCCAGCTAATCGAAAGTAATTATAAAAATGGCATTTCAAGCCAGTTAAAAATGGTGTTGAATCAAGAAAACCCCTATGCGGTAGGTAGGTTGAACAACTATCAAACGTATTTTTCTGAGGCCATCGCCAAACAATCTAAAGAGTTGCAAACCCAAGTGCTGGCCACCAAGACGCTCAAAAGTAAGCAAAAAGAATATGCAATCAACCTTCAAAGCCTTGAGCAAGAACAAGAGTTTCTTAAGAAAAACCAAGAACAGAAGCGTAAAAATCGCCAGCGTAACGTAAGTAGGCTTAATGCTAAAGTAGCCGAGGTTGAGGCTAAGTTGGTTAAGTTAAAGGCCGATAGAAGTAGATTGAATAGTTTACTTGAAAGTTTGAAAAAGCAAAAAATTGAGTTGGCCAGAATAGAGCAAGAAAGACAAGAAGCCGAACGTTTAGCTGCTCAAAAAGCAAAACAACAAGGTTCTAAATCGCCGCCTAAAAAAGTGGTTCGTCGACCTGTTAAAGGAGGGTTTCTAAAGCAACAAGGACGACTGAATTGCCCTGTCTCGGTTACTGCTAAAACCAACTTTGGTCAACGTATTGTTTCGTCTGGTATGCGCTCAGAAGGCATCTTTTATGACACCCAAACGTCCATTAAGGTAAGGTCTGTGTTTCGTGGTCAAGTACTATTTTCCGACTTTTTAAAAGGTTTTGGTTTGTTAATGATAGTAGATCACGGTGATGACCATATTAGTCTGTACGGTCACAATAAGGTACTCTATAAAAAAGTCGGTGATGCCGTGGATACCAACGAAGTAATTTCTGAAACTGGTAAGACAGGTGGACTGCAGTCACACGGTCTCTATTTTGAGATCAGAAATAATACGACGCCAGTAAACCCTAAAAAGTGGTGTCAGTAGCTGGAATAATAATGAATAAAACGTCAAACCAAAAACGATTAGTGCGCGTTATTTTGCCTAGCATAATAGCCTTTGTGCTTTATTTTCCATTTAATTATCAAATGGCTAATGCGCAGGAAGATCTTCAAGAGAGTGCCGATAAAACCGTTATTACAGAAGAAGAAATTGAAGCAGTAAACGAAATTACGCCTCTGCCTCTTGATCAAATTAAAACCTTTGCCGACATATTTACACGCATTAAACTAAGTTACGTGGAACCGGTTACTGATGAGCAATTGCTTGAATACGCGGTGGATGGAATGCTGGCAGGCCTAGATCCTCATTCAGTTTATTTAAGGGGTGATAAATACGAAGATCTTAATGAAGATACCCGTGGTCAATTTACCGGTTTGGGCATCGAAGTTGTAATGGAAGGCGGCTTTGTTAAAGTGATTGCTCCTATCGATGATACCCCAGCCGCAAAAGCAGGAATACAGTCGGGCGATCTGATTATTCGTATTAATGGAGAAGTGATTTCTGGTCTGACTCTTAATGAGGCAACAGAGAAAATGCGTGGTGCGCCAGGCACCAGCATTAAGCTTACTATACTACGAGAGTCTGAACCTGATCCGTTTGATATAGTGTTAAAGCGTGCCATTGTTAAATTGAGTTCGGTAAAGCGAAACCGTTTGAGCGATCAAATTGGCTACCTGCGAGTTACTCAATTTCAAGCTAATACAGCTGAAAGTTTCCGTAAAGAGTTAAAAAAGTTACGCGAAAATGATGAATTCTCGGGTTTAATTATTGACCTACGTAATAACCCAGGCGGTTTACTAACGGCCGCTGTGTCTATAGTTGATTCGTTTATTACAGATGGCGTCATTGTTAGCACAAAAGGTCGAAGTGAGGAGAGCGCCAAGGAATACAATGCAACCGCGATTGACTTAATTGAGGGTAAACCTATTGTTGTGTTGGTCAACGGCGGGTCAGCCAGCGCCTCTGAAATTGTCGCTGGTGCCTTACAAGATCATAAACGCGCCATGATTATGGGGACAGAAACTTTCGGTAAAGGGTCTGTTCAAACTGTATTAAACATCAATGATGATGATGCAATTAAACTAACAACCGCTCGTTATTACACACCGAGTGGGCGATCAATACAGGCGGCCGGTGTGGTGCCGGATGTGTTAGTTAATCAAAGGCAATTCAAAGATACAGAGCAAGGCTTTGAGCGAGTCAAAGAAAATGATTTACCAGGTCATTTAGACAACGAAATAGAAGTTAAAATAGACGCTAAATCAGAGGAAACAGATAAATTATTAGCCGCTGATTATCAATTAAACGAAGCGTTTAATTTGCTTAAAGGAATGGTGCTGTTTAGCGGCAATAGAACCGCTACAAGTAACGCAGATAAATCAACTAAAACAGATAGCTGAGACTCTATCTAAGTTGATTTTATTAAAGTAAATTACAAATGACCGTTAACTGTCTTCTAACAGTTTACAATGTTTTTGTAGATGGTTTGAATGGCTAAGAAAGTCACGCATGCAGGTCAGGAATGAGTTTACTCTCCAGTTTAGAAATAGCATCTTTGAGTTTCAATCTTTGGCGTTTCAGGCGGGTGACTTCGAACTGATTTGATTGCAACTTCTCCACCATGCTTTCTATTGCAATGTCCAATTCTCGGTGATCTTGCTTTAACTGCGCTAAATCTTGAATGAGACTTTTTGTGCGGCTGTCTTGTATCGTCATTTTGTCACCTGCGTTTACTATACTCGGCCTTTGATTAGTTCGTCAAAACGCGACTAACTCGTTCTTAAACAGTCCATATAGTCAGCGTTACATAAATTAAATTCAAACCAACAGTCTTATTATCGCAATGGTATTCTACCTTTGTAGAACATGCTGATTTATTTATTATGACAATACGAAGTTTTATCGCCCTGAGTGTACCGCAAGAGGCGGCTGATCAGTTAGGTGACCTTGCGGCCAAGATGTCGTATCAAGATAAAAGTGGTGCATTGCGCTGGGTGGACCAAGAAAATTATCATGTTACGCTGGCTTTTTTAGGTCAGCAGCAGCAAGAAGATTTAGAGGCGTTAGCAGAAAAGCTTGATGAATCACTCTTGCAAACAGAGTTTTCAACCTCATTGGCCCATATCAGCCCATTTCCGGAAGCCAAACCTAAACTCATGGCGGCTTTACTAGATAAAACGGACGATTTAAGCAATTTGCATAGACAAGTTACGTCGTCGATAAATGCAACTGGGTTAGTCATGGATAAGCGCAAGTTTATACCTCATATAACATTAGCGCGTTATCGACACAGTAAAAATGAGTTTGCGGGTGGCGTGCCTGCGAATATTGATTGCTCACTAATGTTTGATGAAGTGGTTTTGTATGAAAGCGTGCTTACGTCTGCGGGTGCTGAATACGAGCCTATATATCGCTTTCCACTCGATTTGCTTGATTATGATCAAAGCTACGTCAGTGGTGATTAATTTCAGTTTTCTCACTCGCCAATGTTATTGGTCAAGTGCGATATAACGAAAACTATTACTGAGAGGCCTTTTGGGTTATTTTCTATGAAATACGACTTACACTGCCATTCCTATTTTTCTGACGGTGATCTTAGCCCCAGTCAGTTGGTGGAAAAAGCCGTTGAACATTCAATCACGCATCTTGCTCTGACGGATCACGATACGCTTGATGGTTTAACTGAAGCAAGGCGTGCTGCTCAAGATACCAACGTTACGTTAATAAATGGACTGGAACTCTCTTGCACTTGGGAGGGCTTACTGGTGCATATTGTGGGTTTGAATGTTGATCCAAGTAATAAAACGCTACAAAAAGCGGTAAATGACAATAAATCTCGACGTTTAGTACGTGCTGAAGCCATGTTTGAAGACCTTGAACAAAACGGTATTGATGTAAAAGAGTCGGTGGGTAAACAAATATCAAATCGTGGTGTACCAACCAGACCGCACTTCGCGCAAGCACTGGTTGAACAAGGCTATGCTAAAGATAAAAAACAAGCATTTAAACGCTTTTTGGTTAAAGGCAAACCAGGCTATATACCAATGCGTTGGCCTGACCTTGAAACCGTTGGAAACGCTATCACTGCGAGTGGTGGCGTGGCTGTTTTAGCTCACCCAATGCGTTATAAATTAACTCGTACAAAGCTAAGTTGGTTACTCAAAGACATGTTGGAAGCGGGCGTAAGAGGCATTGAAATTTGCACAGCGTCCACAGATAAACAACAAGTAGCCATGCTGTCTGACTTGGCGATTAAATTCAAATTGTTAGGGTCAGTGGGATCTGACTTTCATTCTAATCATCAACCATGGGCAATGCTTGGACGAGTAGAGACGTTACCCAGCACCTTAACTCCCGTATGGGACGCTTTTCATTAATATGTTAGAAACCGATCTAAATGCCCCAACGCAAGACCGCACCATTTATTTGCGCGACTACAAAGCGCCTGACTTTTTTATACCAAAGGTTGACTTAAAAGCTGAGCTGGGTGAAAGCAAAGCAACGATCACGGCGTCTCTTTTAATCAAGCGCAATGGCGACCATTGTTTGCCGTTAGTATTGAATGGGGAAAAAATGACGCTATTACGCGTTTCTATCAATGGTGACCCCTTAAATAGCGCCGACTATACGATTGATGAAGAGTTTTTAGTGTTGCCAACGGCTCTAAAAACGTTTGACCTTGAGATCGTAACGGAAAGTGAGCCTAAGAAGAACACGGAGTTATCTGGGTTGTATCAATCCAGTGGAAACTTCTGCACTCAATGCGAAGCAGAAGGCTTCAGGCGCATCACTTATTTTCTTGATAGGCCTGATGTGTTAAGTGAATACACGGTCACTTTAGAGGCAGATAAAACCACTTGCCCAGTACTATTGTCAAACGGAAACCTGACGGGTTCGGGTGATAATAAAGATGGCACACATTGGGTTAAGTGGCACGATCCGCACCCTAAACCTTGTTATCTATTTGCTTTGGTTGCGGGTGATCTTGAATCTATATCTGGCCGTTTCACTACCATGAGTGGAATGCAGGTCGAGCTTAATATTTACACTCAGGCTCATAATATTGATAAATGTGAATACGCTCTTGTTTCGTTGCAAAAATCCATGCAGTGGGATGAACAAACATATGGGCGTGAGTATGACCTTAGTGTCTATAACGTGGTTGCCGTTGATGATTTCAATATGGGCGCCATGGAAAATAAAGGCCTGAACATCTTCAATTCGAAGTATGTACTGGCTGATCAACAAACCGCCACTGATGCCGACTTTGAAGGCATTGAAAGTGTGATAGGCCACGAATACTTTCATAACTGGTCAGGCAATCGTGTGACGTGCCGAGATTGGTTTCAATTGAGCTTAAAAGAAGGTTTTACGGTATTCAGGGATCAAGAGTTTAGCGGTGATATGGGGTCGCGCGCCGTCAAGCGAATTAGGGATGTACAAGTGCTACGTGCTTATCAGTTTAAAGAAGATGCGGGCCCGATGGCGCACCCAATTCGGCCTGACTCGTACGAAGAGATCAATAATTTTTACACGGTCACCATTTATGAGAAAGGAGCCGAAGTCATACGGATGATGCACAGTTTGTTGGGGACGGATGCTTTTCGTAAAGGCACGGACCTTTATTTTGATAGGTACGATGGTCAGGCGGTTACGACAGAGGATTTTATCGCTTCAATGGAGCAGGCCAATGATGTGGATCTCACGCAGTTCCGCAATTGGTATACGCAATCAGGCACTCCTGTGGTGGATGTTAAAACACATTACGCTGATGGCACTTATAAACTCGATTTCACACAACATTGCCCGCCCACTGCGGGGCAACAAAGCAAAGACCCGTTTCAAATACCAATAAAAATAGCGTTGTTTTATAAGTCTGGCGAGAAGCGTGTAGAACAGACGTTGTCACTAACCCAAGCATCGCAAACATTTGCTTTTGACAATTTTACTGAAGAGCCGGTTCTGTCAATACTAAGAGATTTTTCGGCGCCAATAAAATTAAATTTAGAGCGCGATACGGCCGACCTTTTATCTTTAGTTGCTGTTGACGATAATGGCTTTTCCCGCTGGGAAGCGATGCAAGAACTGTGCTTGAAGGTGGTCTTGCCAGCCATCAATACAGGCACATTAAATGAGGCTGATTACGCTACGTTGCTGTCTGCCTTTAGACAATTGATAGAGTCTTCCCCTGAAGACAAAGCAATTTTATCAGAGATGCTCACCTTGCCATCGAGCGCTTATATTGCAGGCTTACTTAACCCTGTTGACCCACAAAAAGTGGCATCAGTAAGAGAGCAATGCGTAGCACGCTTGGCGCGCGATCTTGAATCGCAATTTCACGCGCTTTACGCAAACAACAATCAACGTTCTGAGTTTTCATTATCCGCAGAAGCGGTAGCAGAGCGAGCCTTGAAAAATCGAGCCCTGTCTTATTTGGTTGCAACCGGTCAAGCCGCCTATCATGCGTTAGCCAGCCATCAATATCATGTGGCGAATAATATGACCGATCGTTTGGCCGCCTTCGCTTCACTTGTTCACTCGACTTACCCAGAACGTAGGTTATTAGTGGAAGATTTTTATAGCCAGTGGAAAGAGCAAACCTTGGTTCTTGATAAATGGTTTGCTTTGCAAGCCATGAGGCCCGCGATTGATGCGTTGGAAGACGTTAAAGCTTTGTGTAAACACCCAGAGTTTTCAATCAATAACCCAAATAAAGTACGCTCATTAATCGGGGCGTTTACTTCAAACTTGGTGGCATTTCACCAAGAAAGCGGGGCGGGTTATGAATTTATTGCGAATAAAGTGATTGAATTAAACACAATTAACCCGCAAGTAGCGGCTCGGATAGCCGGCACTTTTAACAATTGGCGCAGTCACTCAGAACCTTATCGCCATAAAATGCAACGACAATTAGAACGAATCAATGATGAGTCTGGGTTAGCAAAAGATGTGTCAGAAATTGTCAGTAAGGCGTTAAAAAATTAGATTTTTAACGCTATATCATTGGTTTAAATGAGTTTTTTAACCAATCATTTAATAACAATTATCGGCAATTGCGGATAATGTTATTCGTATCTATGATTGGTGTGGGTTAGATGGGTTAGATGGGTTAGATGGGTTGATAATACATATTAATGGCTGATTGCTGTGCGGGTATCAACGTAAGCTGGTATGACTCCTCGTACAGACTGTTTTAGATTTACCACGCGATTCTTACTAAACACGTGGTGCAATTTGTGGTTTAAATTGACATCATTTTTAAGTGTCTGACGTTGATCTGCTGGGTGTTCTAACGGCCATCGTTATTAGACGACTGAAAATGCATACTAAAAATTTGAGTGACCCCGTTTCACCCATTACAACCCCCCTTCAGCGACGAGTTGTTTTATTACGGTCTTTATTTATGAAGACCATAAAGCACATTCTTATTTCCATCTGGTGGGTGATACTGACCATTCCTTGCTTATTAGCATCTCAAGCCGCTAATGCCCAATTAAGTAGTCGGTCCTGAAAAATACCACTCTCCAGAGCATATTGATCCGTAAACAAATAGTGTCTCGATCATCTCAGGTGCTTCGTTTGCGGAATTTAGGCTGATTTGGGTCACCACAACACCTATCAATCGACTATTTTTAAACAATAAGAAAGCCACCACCCACTTTCTCAAATTTCAGGCGCAGGTCGCCATATAAAGATTGATGGCATCTCCCTCATTGCCTTTGAGCCAGTTTCTTGGTAACCGGTAATCCTGTATAAGATTACCAATGATCGGCTCAATCGTCAGTCGTCTACGGCACAGCACTCGTTTCTTTTGCCGCTAATAAGCATTGTCTCTTTTAAGAGGGGGTACTGGGTGGCAAGAGATCTATCTCATCTGGAATGTGTTTCCTTGCCTCCCGATACCCTCAATCTACCACCCCACAATGATGTTGCTGTCTTTCGTCGACACCACTGAGACTTTGTTCTTCTCCTTGGGGCGCTGATCAATCACCCATTGATACAAGCAAAGTTCTCCTCTTGTTGAGCCAGTACTGAGGTGGGTAGGATGCGCTTTAATTCACGCATCACCCCCCTGCAATGGTGCGCAAGCGCTTGAGCGCCTTCTTCAGCCTGCTTGCCAACAACACCGATAAACTGAAAATCAGTCGCACTCCTGATTCACCAATGCGCTGGCAAAACTTCACCAACGCAGTGGCATGACAGGAGGCCAAGGTTTTCGAGTGACGGATCAAGGCATGGGGGCATTGAAAAAAATGGTGCCAGAAAATGATGAAATTTGCGTGCCAATAAAAACAAACGATAATCGGTTTGTCTTGGTGTGTTTATAGGGCGGATTGCATGGTCGTAATCGACTAATACGAACATTTAGGTTAGAAGCTAAATCTCAATCAACCTATAATCAGAGCCAAATAGATGTTGGTCGCTTTGAGAACGGTTTCTAGTATGGCAATTCAAAAACGCATTGCGCTAATTACAGGCGCTTCGGTTGGTATTGGTGCCGCCACTGCTCGTAGTTTAAATGAGTTGGGGTTTTCATTAATCTTGGTGGCCAGAAGGCAAGAAAAGCTTGATTCTTTAAACAAAGAGTTAGGAGGTGGCCATCATGTGATTACGTGTGATGTGACCGATCATGCACAAATGACCCAAGCCCTCAACGAGTTGCCGCCTTATTTCCAGAACATCGATGTGTTAGTTAATAACGCGGGTCTGGCCCTAGGTTTAGAGCCTGGTTATGAAACAAAGTGGGAACACTGGGAGACCATGATCCAAACTAATTGCATCGCTTTGGCGTTTCTTACTCGTCAAATACTGCCTGAAATGGTTGGACGAAACAAAGGGCATATCATTAATATTGGCTCTATTGCCGGCACTTACGCTTACAAAGGCGGCAACGTTTATGGTGCGTCAAAAGCCTTTGTAGAGCATTTTACCTTAGGCTTAAGAGCGGATCTTATCGGCACCTCAATTAAAGTCACCAATCTGGAACCGGGCCTAATCGGTGGCACAGAGTTTTCTGATGTGCGTTATGAAGGCGATCAAAACAAGGTCGGCGCAACGTATGAAAATTGCCAACCAATGAGGCCAGAAGATATCGCTGAAACTATATCTTGGTTGGTTCAACAACCCCCACACCTAAACGTGAACAGAATGGAGTTAATGCCTGTTTGTCAGGCGCCCGGCGGTGTGTTGGTTCATAAAAACTGAGCCTTCTAAATGCGATAGCTGAGCGCTTCTAAAGTACTGACACGCATGGATGCCCAACATAAAGTGCCCGATTTTTAGAAAGCACATTCAAATTTTTATTCATCGGTGAATTTAGCCGTTTGTGTCCGTGTTAATTTGCGCGGGCACATTATAAATAAGAAATTCTTTAGGGAAACAGTACTGAGTATACGTATCTATTTTCATCTTCTGAGTTTGCAATAAGAGTACACCCGAAGCGCTCGCCGATGCCTTTAAGGATCGATCATGAGTGGCAATGACCATGCTTGTGTTCAACTCGCGTTGCAAAGAGAATAAGTGATTCAATACAGTCTCGGCGGTCGCCGTATCAAGATTTGCAGTGGGTTCGTCGGCGAATAAAGTGTCAGGCCTTACAGCAAACGCCCGACACAAAACAACGCGTTGTTGCTCACCCCCAGACAGTTGGCGTGGAAAGTGATTGAGGCGATCTGTTAAGCCCAGTTTTACCAGCCAATCCGCTTAACAAGGTTGACTTACCGCTGCCAGACGCGCCCTGTATTGCCATAGATTCGCCAGCCTTGAGATCCAGGCTAACGTTGTCGAGTAGGGTTAATACCCTCGTGGCGGTGTTAACTTCTCGTTTAATTGATCGCGCTGAAAGTATCGAATTCATTACTCACCTTCCGCATGCAGTGAATCAAAGAACGCTAATGTGGTGTTCAAAAATTCGAGTGGTAAGCGGTGGCCAGCATCGAACCATTTCAAGGTTTTATCGTCACTTGTGATTTGGTCAAACGTGCGTTGAGTTTGATGCTTGTTTGAGTAAGGGTCTTTGGTACCAGCCAACCACAAGACCTTTGCGTCGTTGATACGGTGGGTGTGGATTCGCGGTGCTACAGGCGAAGTGGGTGAACTTACGTATGGCGGCACCATGGCCACGATTGTCTTTATGCTGGGTTCATAACTGGCTAATAGCAAGCTCATTTGAGCCCCCATGCTGTAGCCCATCACCAGCACATCTTCTGGTTTAAACTCACTTTTGGCCCAATCTAAAACAATGCGATAGTCTCGTACTGAGCCAATGATGGTATCAATATAAACTCTGGGTTCGACGCTGTGCGCGCGTTTTAATAATTCACGAGGACCAAAATTTTTCCGACCACGCTTACCGTGCTGGCGAGCGTCAAGGCTGATCACCGTATAACCTTGCTCTCGCAGTCGGGCCGTCAGTTGTTGTGTTGATAGTGGGTTTTTGTTGCTCCACCAAAATTGCTGGTCTATGCCCATTGGATGTAATGCCAGCGCCAGTTTTTTTGAGTACGATCGTCGGCCTTTAGGAAACGCGATTAGGCCATTGACAGCGTGCCCATCATCACTGGTGAAGCGAAGCTCGGCACGCTTGCCGAGTTCATCGTCGGCCAATGGGGTTAGGTTTAAATTAGGTTTCTCGGCTGAATCGTGAGAGAACCAATGTGATAGATAGGCTTGACCCAACGCTTGAGTTGGTTTGGGTAACTCTTTGGCAAAAAGTGTGGATGTCATAAAGGCAGCCACCAACCCTATTAGAAAAACCGGTTTTGTTAATATCATCGTCGTATTCCATGTCTGTGTTAGTTGCAATACGCAAGAGGTTAATGGCTGAAGGTTCAAATGAACTTCAAATAGACGATCGATGAATTCTTTACGATGAGTAAAGAGTGTAATAACAGACCCACTATTTGCGCATAAGCTCTGCACCAACATTGAGAAAGAAAGGTTGGCGAGGTGGCTCTACATGAAGAGTGGGTTGAGTTGGTGAACGTTTGACTGTTTAAGTAACGCCGCGTTGAGCGCATAAACAGAAAGGTGGTGAATAGCGCCGTGTTGTCCCGATACAGGCAGTCATCGACAACGCTTTAATTGTCGTCAGAAAAAAGTTGACGAAGGTTTTGCGAGCGTGCTTTACGGTGCCATGTTTGGGCACCTTAAAGTGAGGTGCCCCTGAGGAACGTATAAATTAAGAAAGCCTTGATTGGATCAAAAAGGCTTTAACACGACTAAGAATACGATGGGTATTAGTAATAAAACAGGCAATTCATTGAGCCAGCGGTAAAATACGTGGCCATGAGGTATTTCATCTCGTTCAAATTTTTTCATGGTTGAGGCGCACCATCCATGGTAGACCGACATAGCCACCACCAGCAATATCTTGGCGTGCAGCCAGCCACCATTGAAACCATAAGATATCAACCAAATACCAAACACCCACGTTGCGATCATGGATGGTGTCATGATGGTTTTCATGAGCTTGCGTTCCATAATTTTAAAGCGTTCTCGGCTGGCTTGGTCTTCGGCCATTGAGTGATAGACGAACAGGCGAGGCATATAGAAAATAGCGGCCATCCAACAAATGACGGCAATAATGTGAAATGATTTTACGTATAACATGATGTGCTTGATCAAGTTTTTAGTTGAAGTGCAAGCCTAACATAGTCGTGCTTAAGTGCCTGACGTTTTGCTTACAAAGTGGTTTTTGATGAATGAGTAAGTTAGCGCTGTTATTTTTGAGGTTATTCGAGTGGCAAATTCGCTAAATGGTTTGGCGTAATTTCATCGAATCATAAATTGATCACATAACTGAGAAAACAGAGTTCCGATTCGTTTTCATGATTAGAAATAATGTCGAAAACAGAAGATTGTACTCTCACTAAGGCCGCACCATTACTGTATAAAAGAGGTGTGTAGTAAGATCTCGGTTGACATCAGGGATAACCACCTGCCCCTTTCGGAGACTTGGTATTGGTTGGCTTGAGCATCAGCCACGGCGACAACATTAAGTCCATCCCGTTCAGAAACCCTCCTTGCGAGTCATTTCCTTTTTATTCTCGTGGTTAAATCAGCAAAACTGGGCTTTTTCATCATATTCAGTAACTTTTATTTATACTTCAATGGCTTTTTCAAGGCTTCCCTAGATACGCTTATGCAATACTTAAAGAGGTTAAGTGTTTAATCTGGTTTTGAGCAATACTCACTAAAAATTTATACAGGAGAAAGACATGTTACGTTCAGTTGAAATGAAAGATTATATGCTAACCGACCCTGTGAAAATGAAAGCTGACGGCAATGTCTATGACGCCATTCATTTGATGCTGGTTTACAAGGTCTCGGGTTTATGCGTTGTCGACGATGGTGGACACTTAATTGGCGTGTTATCAGAACTGGATTGTTTAAGGGCTATTCTCGGTTCAGTGTATAACGAGAACCCAGTAGGCACCGTTAGTGAATATATGACCAAACAAGTGATTTCGGTGAAAACCACTGACAATATTGTTGACGTCGCCAATGATATGTTGAAACATAAACACCGCCGCCGCCCTGTTATCCAAGAAGACGGCATACTCATAGGTCAAGTTACTTGTCGTCAATTATTAAGAGCAGTAAAAGAGTTTGCATTGCCTGAAGACCCAACTGAGCATTAAGGCTATTTCAAGCACCCTTCAGCAAAGGGTTGTTGTTAATGCATCAGTCTTGAAAACGAAGAGCTATTGAAAATAGCGTCCTTGCCAAGCCGTTATTCGGAGTTTCCTTGAGTGCGTTGGCCTTTAATCGGCAAGATAGCACAGCGCGGCTTTTAGCTTATCTAGCGTGTTCCCGTAGCGTTGCCAACGTCCAATATAACCTGAATAATGGGGTTGTCGAACTTGAACTGAGTTGACTGTGAAAACAGTTTAACCTTACCAAGCTTTGGTGTGGCTAGCCTGTCACAATATATTAGAGCCATGGACCTTTGGTATTAGGCTTAACTATAACTTCTAGGGAACCTCTGATTTAATCGTTTTCACCGAGCCGTTTTCTCATTATTCGGTTTTCACTGGCAATATTTCCCCTTAAGTTGTTGATTTAGCTTGCAATCTGGCACTTTTACCAAATTGCAGGCGCACTGCGGCCTAGG
>CALJWL010000030.1 GCA_937974565.1 uncultured Arenicella sp. | reverse complement strand
GGGTTTAGACACCGTCAAGCGTTTGCATTAACGGCTCTGGCGGCGGCGTTAATTTCTCCACAGATTTCAGCGCAAAACTCAGAGTCAGGCGGGCTATTAGAGGAGATCATTGTTACCGCTCAAAAGCGCGAACAAAACCTTCAAGAAGTACCTCTCGCCGTTACCGTGCTAGGCGAAGGTCAAATAGAGTCGAGTTTCGGTGAGAATATCGAAGCCTTGCAAGCATTGGTGCCCAGTGTCAGCTTTAGAACGGGTAACACAACTCGAAATTCAGCTCTGACTGTTCGCGGTATCGGTACGGTTTCATTCAGTATTGGGGCGGAGCCCAGCGTATCGACGGTGGTTGATGGGGTGGTTCTTGGCCGTTCAGGTCAAGCATTTGGTGATCTCTATGACCTGCAACGAGTTGAGGTGCTTCGCGGCCCGCAAGGCACTTTGTTTGGAAAAAACGCATCCGCCGGTGTGGTAAATTTGGTTACGCGTAAGCCGTCGAATGAATTTGAGGGGTACGTAAAAGCCAGTGTATTTGAGGGCAGTGAATACATTCTAAAGGGTCGAGCCTCTGGGCCCATCACCAGCAATGTAAATGCCAGCCTTACAGCGTTTACGTCTGAGTTTGACGGATACGTACGCAATGTTTTTAACAATCAAGACGTTAATGGCTACGATAAAAGCGGTTTTAGAGCCATGTTGGATTATGAGATTTCAGATACCAGCAATCTTTTGGTTACCATTGAAGATTACGATGCAAACAATGATTGTTGCGCGGATTTGGAGGCGCGTCCAAGCGGTCGTAACCCGGCGTCTGAAGCCGTGCCTCGCAACGGCAGTAATTTGGATTTAGAGCAACGTTCAGTTGATCATGACTTTGAAACACGCACTCTTGATTCAACCACAGCCGTGTCAGTTGTGTTTAATACCGAAATAGCCGGTCATGACTTTACGTCTATTACGGCGATCAGAAATTGGGATAATACCGAGTTTCGTGAAGGTGATTTTACTTCGATCGCTGGCGACAGTAATTTGCCTGTGTTTGGTGTTCCATTTCAATTACACGATGTTGGCCCACAAGAGTGGGAGCAGTTTTCACAAGAGGCACGCTTAAGTTCACAAAGTGACGGCCCATTTCAATATCAAGTTGGGGTGTTTTATTGGGATATTGAGTCCGCTCGTAATTTTACTCGTGATGCGAGTTGTCAAAATAATAACGGGCAACTTGCCGCGGCCATTGACAATCACTTGCGTCAAACGTTAGGTGATACCACCACCGGTGTCGATGACTTTATTGAGGCCAATGGTATTAGTTGTAACGCTAACGATATTGTTTCTGCTACGGCATTTTTTGATACTAATTTTCAAAACTTTGCTGTCTTTGGTGACGGTGCTTACGCGATTAATGACCATGTAAAGCTGTTGTTTGGTTTACGTTACACCGACGATGAACTGTCGTTTAATCACAATCGGCGTAACAATGATGAGTTTGGTCGTCGTGGCGTGGGCGTGCGTCCGAGATTCTCTGACGGTAATAATCAGTTTGACACCGATTTCTCCGGAGAAACCAGTGAAACCGATCTCTCGGGAAAGATCGGTGTGGAATGGGCTCTTAATGACACCAACTTATTGTATTACACCTACGCTACAGGCTATAAGGGGCCAGCGTTTAACGTGTTTTTTAACTTAGACAGTGATGATATCGCGCCTATATCCCCTGAAGAGTCGCAGGCACATGAGTTTGGTTGGAAGTATTCGAGTAATAATTTAGTCTTCAACTTGGCTTTGTATAGCACTGAGTTCGAGAACTTTCAGGCCAATGACTTTGATAGTTCTGATGGAACAACCGTGACGGGGTTTACCAACGGTGGTGATGTAGAAACCGAAGGCGTGGAGGTCGATTTTATCTGGCAGGTAACCGATGGCTTTTCGTTAAATGGCGGGTTGGCCATCTCGCAAGCTGAGACTACGTTGGGTGATGAACTCCCATTTGCACCAGACACGAAGTACACCATAATGGGCAATTATGACTTGCCACTTGTCAGTGGCGCGACGATAAATCTCAATGGTTTTTATACGTACACCGATGAACAATTGTCTGGCAATATCGGCCAGGATGCGGTATCAAGCCCAGTGGTGCTACTGCCCGACTACGGAATTTTTACCAGTAGCATCAGTTATATTACAGCCGATGAACGTTTTAAATTCAGCCTTATTGGGAAAATTTTAACCGATGAAAGCTACGCAACAACCTTCAGTGGTGATGGCTTTCGCTATCAGATTCCGCGTGGTGCAGACCGGGTTATTGGTTTGTCTGTAACGGCTCGTTTCTAGGAAGTTTCTGATTGATGTTTAATCACTCTTTAGCCACTTTTGTTTGCCTTTGCTTGAGTAAAAGCCTTCCTTAGTTCACGTCTACGTACGTTGTTGCCCTTCTTATTAAAATCAGCGCGTGGCAATTAACGTCAAATCGCGTTTGGTGTTTTGATACATGCAAGTCTCACTTATTTAGATGAAGTGGTGTCAGCTCAATGCTGTTATTGCGTTTAAAAAATGAGATAAAGCAAATTCTTACGAGAAATTTTCACTCCAATGAACGGTTAACTGATTAATACAACCCAAGGAAATAAATCGAGTAATACACCGTTTCGAAACCTGTTTTGATTAGGGGCATTAGATTTTAGGCTCAAAGCGTTTGTTAGCTTTTGAAGAGCCAACCGTGATTGCTTCATTATGGTCTTATTTTCCCAGACAAATTAAAAAGAAACCGCCAAATTGGCGGTTTCTTTGGTTCTGTTAAGTGTTATTTATTTTATTAACTTAATTTAGCCAATCGCTCCCATGTGTCAACAACTGAATCAGGGTTAAGCGATACGGAATCTATTCCTTGTTTAAATAACCATTCCGCTAATTCGGGATGGTCACTTGGCCCTTGCCCGCAAATGCCTACGTATTTTCCAGCCTTATTACACGCCTGAATTGCCATGGAAAGCATTTTCTTGACCGCAGGGTTGCGTTCATCAAATAAATGAGAAACGATTCCTGAGTCACGATCCAAGCCTAAGGTTAACTGGGTCATGTCGTTAGAGCCAATGGAAAAACCATCGAAGAATTCGAGGAACTCATCAGCTAACAATGCGTTGGCTGGTAATTCACACATCATAATGACTTTTAAATCATTCTCCCCACGCTTAAGGCCGTTTCTTGCTAATAACTTGATTACTTCTTCGGCTTCGCTCAGCGTGCGAACAAATGGAATCATGATTTCAATGTTTGTTAAACCCATTTCATCGCGCACGTATTTAACCGCACGACATTCCATCTCAAAGCAATCACGCATATTGGGAGCTATATAGCGAGACGCGCCACGAAACCCTAGCATTGGGTTTTCTTCGTTAGGCTCGTAATCATGGCCGCCAACCATGTGAGCGTATTCATTTGATTTGAAATCAGATAAGCGAACAATCACGCGCTTAGGGCTGTAAGCCGAGCCAAGAGTGGCGATGCCTTCAGAGAGTTTTTTGACAAAGAAGTCTGTCGGAGAGTCGTAACCCGCCATATATTCATCAATGATCGCCTTAACGTCCGGCGATTGTTGGTCGTATTCAATAAGCGCTTTAGGATGAACGCCAATCATACGATTAATAATGAACTCTAAACGTGCCAAGCCAATGCCTTCGTGTGGTAATTGCGCAAACGTAAAAGCGCGATCTGGGTTGCCCACGTTTTGCATAATTTTGAAGGGAATGTCTGGCATGTTATCGAGTTGGGTCACTTGTTTATCGAAATCCAATTCGCCTTCGTAGATATAGCCGGTATCGCCTTCGGCGCAAGAGACTGTGACGGGCGCCCCATCTTCAAGTTTTTCAGTGGCATCACCACAACCGACAATGGCAGCCACTCCTAACTCTCGAGCAATGATAGCGGCATGACAAGTTCGCCCCCCCCGATTGGTGACAATAGCCGCTGCGCGCTTCATCACTGGTTCCCAATCAGGGTCGGTCATGTCAGTGACTAAAATATCGCCGTCTTGCACGATGTTCATTTCGTCAATGCTCATTACTCTACGCACTTTGCCAGAAGCAATGCGTTGTCCGATAGAACGGCCTTCAGCTAAGACTGGGCCTGTGTCATTCAGACGGTAGCTGACTTTTTGGTTCGCATCACTTTGGCTGGCGACCGTTTCTGGGCGCGCTTGCACAATATAAAGTTGTTGATCGTCACCGTCTTTTGCCCACTCAATGTCCATCGGGCGCCCATAGTGTTTTTCGATAATCAAGGCTTGCTTGGCTAATGATTCAACGTCTTGGTCGTTGATAGAAAAACGCTGGCGCTCGGCTAAATCAACATCCACGGTATCGACTGAACGCCCGGCCGTGGTTTCACCGGAATAAACCATTTTGATTAATTTGCTGCCTAAATTACGCCTTACAACGGCCGGGCGGCCGGCCATTAAGGTGGGTTTATGCACGTAAAATTCATCAGGATTGACTGACCCTTGAACGACGGTCTCACCGAGGCCATAGGAGGAAGTTACAAACACAACCTGATCGAAACCTGACTCGGTGTCCAAGGTAAACATCACGCCTGCCGAACCTGTTTCACTGCGTACCATGCGTTGTATTCCAGCCGAAAGAGCGACATTCTCATGCGCATAACCTTGATGCACTCGATATGAAATTGCTCGATCATTAAAAAGTGAAGCAAACACTTCATGTACCGCATGTTTGACGGCTTCAATGCCTTCGATATTTAGAAAAGTTTCTTGTTGACCCGCGAAAGATGCGTCTGGTAAGTCTTCAGCGGTGGCGGATGACCGAACCGCCACTTTAAGGTTCTCATTACCATCTTGCATACTAATGAACGCAACTTCTAAAGCCTGATCAAACTCAGCAGGGAAGGGGGTATCGATGATCCATTTCCGAATGTCAGCGCCGGCTGATGTTAACTCATCTATATTGTCGACGTCTAACGTGTCTAGGCGATCATTAATACGTTTGTCTAAACCGTTGGTTGCCAGAAACTCGCGATAGGCATCAGCCGTGGTGGCGAACCCCGTTGGAACCGAAACGCCAAGTGAGGTTAAGTTACCGATCATTTCACCTAAAGAAGCGTTTTTACCGCCTACTTTTTCAACATCGTTGATGGTGAGTAAATCGAACGCAATGATATGTTTGTTAGCTTGTTCGCTCACAGTTTAATCCTCATGGTGGATTAAGATTTTTCGTGGAGTTGTAAGTTTAGCATGTTGAATTTTCTTTTCGACCCATAGCAAAGCAAGAATTTGTATTACGCGTATAACTGTTATAAATAGAACTCCGATAAATAGAAATGATTGCGAGCCCCGCACTTGCGTTGTTTGCTTAGAAGGCCGCCTGAATCAGTTTGTTTTACGCGATTATTGAAAGACGTTACACTCAAGCGCTAACCCCCACGAGGTGATTATGAAGCGCAAAGTATTTTACTTGTCGGACAGTACAGGCCTGACCGCTGAGAATCTTGGCAAAAGTTTGTTAACTCAGTTTCCTAACATTCAGTTTGAGAGTGTTACCAGACCCTTTGTTGATACGCCTGAAAAAGCACAAAAAATAGCCGTTGAGATCAATCAAGTGTCGCAAACAAGTTCTGACCGGCCAATAGTCATTGACACCATTGTTAATTTTGAAGTTAGTGACATTATTTCTTCTGCAGACTGCTTTTATATCGATATTTTCTCTACGTTTCTGTCGCCACTTGAAAAAGAGCTAAAAGTAAAATCAGCGCATCACGTTGGTCACATGCCTATCTTTAAAGAAGACAGCCGCTTGGTCGATAAAAATTACATGCAGCGTATTGACGCAGTGCATTTTGCACTGGCTAACGATGATGGTATGCAATTAAACCGCTATGCAGATGCGGACATTATCCTTATTGGTGTTTCTCGTACCGGAAAAACACCGTCTAGCGTTTATCTGGGTATGCAGTACGGCATTAAAGCGGCGAACTACCCACTTATTCCAGATGATCTTGAAATCAACAAACTGCCTTCTGCGTTAAAAGATCATCAAAAGAAACTTTTTGGGTTAACCATTCGGCCTGCTCGTTTGTCTGAAATTCGAAACGAGCGTAAACCAAACAGTAATTACGCGGCTTTGCGCACTTGTGTGGATGAAATTAGGCAGGCAGAGACACTTTATCGCCAGTATCGTGTGCCGTACATCGATACTACTCAGCTTTCAGTCGAAGAAATATCCGCTCGAATGTTGCAACGTGCAGGCATAGAGCGCCGTGTTAAAAGCCTTTGATTTAAGTGTGTTTGACCTTGGCTCGAGCTTCAAAAGCCGCTCACGCATGACAATCGTTACAGTACGGCATGTAAATCACTCCATTTGGAGTGGGTCTACGTTCTTTTTTACGTTGTTACTCATCAAACTAAAACAGTTAACCCCACTGGTACATGCTTCAACATTAATAATGTGGAGACTTCATCAAAGTTACGGTGAATTAAACCAAGAGTTTCTTACAAATGAGAGGCAGGGTACCGATATACACAGCGGGTTGTGAAGCCATGAATATTGAACACGATATCAAATTTATGAGCCATGCCATGAGTTTGGCTCGGTGTGCCGAAGATCAGGGCGAGGTGCCCGTTGGCGCTGTACTCGTGCTTGATTCTCAGATCATAGGAGAAGGCGCAAATTCCCCCATCCGCCTGAGTGACGTCAGTGCCCATGCTGAAATTATTGCTCTTAGACAGGCCGGTAAGCTGTTGAATAACTACCGGTTACCAAAAAGCACCCTGTACGTGACCCTTGAACCATGCGCGATGTGTGCTGGCGCCATTATTCATGCGCGCGTAGACCGTGTTGTCATTGCGACCGCAGAACCACGAGCAGGTGCTGCGGGGTCGGTGTTTAATGTGTTGGAAAATGATCGGCTAAATCATAAATGTCGAGTTGAATATGGGGTGATGAAGGCTGAGAGTGAAGCCATGCTCAAAGCATTTTTCAAAACCAGAAGGGTCCAAGCAAAAAAAGCAAAACAACAAACTAGGTCGTCAAATCTTTAACTGCGCTCGGATAAGCTTTGCTGCGGACTCTAACTCTTTAGGATCTGCCATCTCAGAAGCGTGCGCCCGTGCGGTGGCAATAGACGCAGGCAAAACATGAAAATGCATGTGCGGAACGGTTTGCCCCGCACTCTCGCCATTTAATTGAAATAAGGTGATGCCGTCTGCATTCATCGCCGTTTTAACGGCCTTAGCGACCAATTGCACTTTGACGATTAAATCGGCAGCAGCAGCAGCATTTAAGTCGAAAATTGTGGTAGCGGGGCTTTTAGGAATAACCAATGTATGACCTGTGGCCTGCGGCATAATGTCCATAAAAGCCAAGGTTTGATCGTCTTCATAGACCTTCAGGCAGGGAAGTTCTCCACGAAGAATCTTGGCGAAAATGTTTTCGTTGTCGTAACTCATGCGTTTGTTAAATGAAAAATTGATAGACAAAGAGTGGGTTACTATACACGGCTTTAGCGTGAGCCTACCAGTATCAATATGTTAGGAAAAAGATGATAATAGCCGTCTAAACAGTGACTGGCCTCCTTTTTTGGGTAGCGTCAATTGCTACGATTTAAAATTGTTCAGATAGAGAACTGTTAGCGTGACACAAAAAAAACAACACCGCTCGTTGCGAGATGCTTTTGGCCAATTTGCAACGGGCATCACGGTGGTTACCACCATCGACAAAAGCGGCAAACCAATTGGTTTGACAGCAAATAGTTTTGCTTCTGTTTCATTAGAGCCGGCGCTGGTTTCTTGGTGTGTGGATAAATCATCCACTCGTTTTAGTGAATTTTCCGAAGCTGAGTACTTTTCTATTAGTGTGTTAACGTCCGAGCAAGAGGGTATTTCCAATCTTTTTGCATCTCGTAGTTGGGACGATACCGTGTTTAGCGATGTTCAGTGGTACAAAGGTCATAATGACGTGCCACAATTGCCAAATTGCATGGCCCGCTTTCATTGCAAAACGGAACACGTTTATGAGGGTGGTGACCACTTAATTATTGTTGGCGCTATCGAAGAGTATGATAACGATGAAGAGTACGCTGAACAGGCACCACTGCTTTTTTTACGAGGCAAATATCGCAGCGTACTCTAACTTTTGAGTGAGTTAGCTACTTTATTCTGTAAATTTCAATGACCAACGTTTGAGTGAAAAGCGGCAAGCCTTGAACTTAAAGGCTACCAGAAATACATTTGTCTTGTATACGCTTCTTAAACCCAACCTTGTGGGCACTCGTTACTCGGTTACTTTGGTCGATATTAATAATTCAACCGCGGTTTCTTGGCCTGGGTTAGCGCTGACTGCTTCTGACTCCCAATCACCGACGTTCGCGATGGGTTGGCCTGATTTGGAAACTCTAGCCATGACTTCAATTTCTTCGAATAATGACATTTTTAATTGAGGTAACATGGCGTCGTGGTCGCTTAATCTGATTGTTGTTGGAAGGTCTGCTACGGTCAGTCGTTTGACCGCCAATGGGGCCGGGGGGCCATGTTGGGCTCTGGCAAACACGAACACCGTGTCTTGTTTGCTAACCTTGGCGTTGATTTGTGAATCGAGCGCTATTGTCACGGCTAAGCTTGAAGCGATTGTCTCTGTTGCAGTCTCTTTGCCCATTGTCTCGGCCAGGCCCTCCGTAGAGGTTGCATTAGTGATCATCGCTTCTTCGGTGCTTTCCCCGAGAGTGTCACGCATGATTTTTTGAAGCTGGGCCTGCTGATCGGGTTCAGAGTCTAATAAATTCAGTAAAAGAGCCCAGTGCTTTTTGGCGGTGGGTTTGTCGTTTACTTGCGATGCGGCTAAGCCTCTCAGCCATAAAGCTTGTCGGTTGTTGGGGTTTAGAGATAAGGCTTTATCAGCGTATTGGATTGGCTCGCCACTCATATCACCATTGTTCATGAGCGCGGACGCGTCGGCTAACGACGCATAGGCTTGGTCAGAATCACCACCTATCTCAATGACGCGTTTTAGGGCGTCGCGAGCTTTCGAGTATTGCCCAAGAGCCAAATAAGTTCTTGATAAAACGCTCCAACCTTGCAGGTCGTTGGGGTTATCGGCCATGCGTTGTTCTAGATCAGCGATCATTTTCCGAATTTCATCGGCTGATGGCTGACCTCCGGCGGTTGATGAATTAACCTGAGTGGCCATGTTTTTGATGGCGTCGGGCGTTCCGACATAACCGTAAAAAAAAGCAGCACCAAGAGGGATAAACAAACAAAGCGTGCCTATCGCTGCTTTGTTAGGTCGTCGGGGCAGGGGGGATGCTTCCGATAAGTCTGACTCTGCCAGATCTATGTCCTGCGCTAGGGTTGATTCTATTTCAAGTTTTAAGGCCTCGTAATCATTGGCCGAAATACTTGCGTTTTTTAATTGCAGTTCCAATTCAACCAAACGTTCTTTGGCGTAATGAATGTTCTGTGCATGCCGTGCGTAAGAGAATGTATTGCGAGTAAACAATAAGGGCCAGATTAAAAAAGCCAATGTCGCTATAATGATGAGTATTGCGGCTAGTATAAAAGTGGCCATTGAGATCTACCGAGCGTAAAGGAAACTGTAAATGGGGTTTATGGGTTCGTGTTATCAGCGTCAGAAAGCGCATCCACGACATCTGAGTTTTTAGCATTCGGGTGAGAGGCAAGTGAAGGAGCATTACTCATTAAGTTTCGAATCTTAATGCGAGTTGCCTCATCATCCGCTCTAGCCGGCCTTAACAGTTCATCTTCTTGCTTTTTTTTAATGCGACCAAGTAGCATAAAAACCACAACCGCTAATAGTAAAAAAGGACCTAGCCATAAAACAGCGGTAGCCGACGTGAACCTGGGTTTGTATAAAACGAAATCCCCATAACGCTCTAACATGTAAGTTTTTACCTCTTGATCGCTTTTGCCTTGCTCGATTAAATGGCGAGTTTTACGCCTAAGGTCGGCAGCAATGGGGGCATCAGAGTCCAACAAATTTTGATTTTGGCATTTAGGGCAGCGCAATTCGGCTATTAGAGATTTATACCTTGTTTCTTCTTCAGGCGTTTTGAATTCCGCCACCTCGACTACGGCCAGGGCCGGGCTTTGGGTAGCAAGCGTAATAGCGAATGCCATTAGGCTGCTGCTAAGCAGCACCAATAATTGCTTTCTTAACATAATTGATATAAGCGAGGTTTTCGTATGGTCAGTTAACAATTTCGATACTCGTAAAGCCATGCTTAATTAGACCCCATGAGAGATTGCATTTCGGGGAAAAAAGGCGCTATCTCTGATTGTACAATTTGAGGAGTTATTGGGCCTGCGTGACGGTATACAATGCGCCCTAACTCATCGATCACAAAAGTTTCTGGGGCCCCATATACACCCCAATCCACGCCCACGTCACCATTTAAGTCACTAGGAACTTTACGATAAGGGTTGCCTCTCACGGCTAACCATTGAATTGCATCTTGAGGTTTGTCTTTATAGTTCAATCCAACCAAGGGGATATCTGTGTTTTGTGCGATGTGATTAAACAAGGGGTGTTCATCGCGGCAAGAGGGGCACCACGAAGCCCAAACATTGAGTATCCAACGCTTACCTTTATAGTCGGCGGGGCTAAAAGTGTTGCCGCTCTGGTCTCCAAGTAGATGGAGAGTGAAATCCGGCGCTGGCTTATTTATCAATGCCGATGGCAACTCTTTGGGGTTCATTGTCAGCCCAACACCCAATAACATGGCCAAGGCGATGAAAATAATCAGTGGGGCTACGTATTGAGTTGGATACTTAGCCGGGTGCTTTAAATCAGGCGCGTTTTTTTTCATGCTCATTAACTCATTTGACGCTGTGTTTTACTGCATGACCTGGGCGGGTGCGACTTCAGCCAATTGTTGCTTGGTCATTTTTTTTACCGGTTTTCGATAGCGTTTGTCCGTAGTGGCGATGATGCCGCCCAGTGCCATTAGCAAACCACCCAACCAGATACAAGCCACAAACGACCTTAGATACAACCGTATGCTCCACGCACCGTCACCCAAATCATCGCCTAGGGAGACGTATACATCCCTAGTCAAGGTGGTGTTGATGGACGCTTCCGTCATTGGGTTGCCGGACGAGTAAAATCGTTTCTGCGGGGCCAGTTTGAAATCAGTGGTTGCGGTTGGGCCGACTGAGATCAAAAATTCACCTTCATTGGCTAAGTAGTTCGCCTCACGTTTTTGCGACACTCCATTGAAGGTGAAAGTGTAGTCTCCAAGCGTGTAAGTGTCCCCGGGCGCTAAACGTATATCTTTTTCTAAACTGTATGTATTAACGTGGGTTACACCAATGATAAACACCGAAACGCCAACGTGGGCAACGCTCATCCCCCAAATTGACGCGGGTATTTTTTGTAACCCAGTAAACCAGTGTTGTTGATGTTTCAGGCGTTCAATGAGGCTGTAAATAGCCCATAATAATACCCAAATGCCGAGTGACGAGCCAAAAAAGCCCCCCCATTTAAAGTGATCAACCGAGAGCATGAGTGTGGTCACGGTTCCCAGTGCAAGGCTGGCGACTAGAATAATAAAGGATTGAAATTTAAAACGACCGAATTCATCACGCTTCCACCGGCTGATCGAGCCAATGCCAATAATAAACGCCAAAGGGATGGTTAATAGCGCGAACATAAAGTCGAAATAAGGCGCACCAACGGATATTTTTTTACCAAAAGCGTCAAACACGATGGGGGCTAAGGTACCCACCAACACCATAAATGCCGCCACAACGAATAAAACATTATTGAGCAATAAAGCGGTTTCTTTGGAGAACAAACCGTAATTAACATTACTGCTTAACTTGTGCGCGCGTGCAGCGTACAGTGCTAGTGACCCCCCGATGACAACTAAGAGCCCACAGAGAATAAACAGGCCTCGAGTAGGGTCTGACGCAAAAGAATGTACGGATGTTAATACGCCGGAACGCACTAAAAAGGTCCCTAACAGACTCAATGAAAAAGCCAAAATAGACAGTAGCACGGTCCAAGCTTTAAAGGCACCGCGTTTTTCCGTTACGGCCAGAGAGTGAATTAACGCTGTGCCAACTAACCAGGGCATGAATGACGCATTCTCAACAGGGTCCCAAAACCACCAACCACCCCAGCCGAGTTCGTAGTAAGCCCACCAACTCCCTAGAACGATACCAATAGTGAGAAACAACCATGCGATTGTGGTCCAAGGGCGAGCCCAACGCGCCCATGCGGTGTCCAGTTTGCCGCTCAACATGGCGGCGATAGCAAAGGCGAAAACCACACTGAAACCCACGTAACCCATGTACAACATTGGCGGATGGATTAAAAAGCCTGGGTCTTGCAATAATGGGTTTAGTTCGCTGCCATCAAAGGGAACTGGAAACAGTCTGGTGAACGGGTTTGATGTTACCAAAGTAAACAACATAAACCCCACGCTGATGAAACCCAGCACAGACATAACTCGCGCAACCATATCGCGTGGAATACCTTTGCTGAATTTAGCGACTAATGCGGCCCAACTGCTCAGCATTAAAATCCACAACAAAAGTGAGCCTTCGTGACCACCCCAGACTCCCGAAAGTCGGTACATCAAAGGTTGGTCTAAATTAGAAGTTCGGGCTACATACTCAATAGAAAAATCATTGATATAAAATGCGTAGGTCAATATTCCGTAAGAGGCCACCACTAATGCCCATTGCACGTAGGCAGCAGTACGGCCGAACATCATCCAGCTTTGGCGATTTCGAACAGTACCAGCGATTGGCAATATCGATTGAGCCAACGCCACGCACATAGCCAGCACCAAACAAAATGTACCCAGTTCACCTAACATAGTTCATTGCCTTTCATTTCTAATTTTGTCATTGTCAGTCGGTTTTATGTCCGTGTTAACAAGGGCAGTAAGCCATGCGGCTAAGATAAGACAGATAGCGCAGCAGGTGACCTTTGGGTTTGTTTATGCTGAATTTAAGGACCGGGTCGTAAGCTCGTCAGTACTTGACTGGCCCATCGGCATCATCACACTTATTTGCTTGCGCCAACATGACTGCGTCAGCGGCCTCGTTGGGAACGTAATTTTCATCATGTTTGGCCAGTACTTGGCTGGCGATCAGAGTGGGTTCGGCATCGAATTTTCCAACCGTTACAATGGCTTGGCCCTCACGAAAAAGGTCCGGTAATATACCGGTGTACTGCACGCTTATATCATTTTGGCAGTCGGTAATATTGAATCGTTGAGTCACGCCGTCCGCCAACCTGTTTACTGAGCCTTTACGCACCAAACCAGCCACGCGATATATCCGCTCTGGTGATACGCCATCGGTGGCTACCTGAGTAGGAGTACGAAAATATTCGATACTACTTTGCATGGCTTGCAGCGCAAAAAAAGTAGCGATGCTCATGCCAATCAAAACCAAACCGATTACTGTAAAGCGTTTTTTCTGAGTAGGGCTCATGCGATGTACTGGCTATTAGAATGGATGTTTCTGCTTTATCTTAAATCATTAACCAAATCTGTGGTTATGGAACACAAAACGAGGCCAAGTTTATTGTTCCTGATTGTCTGAATTAATTTTCGCTTCTCGCCTAATTTGGTTGGCAAGTTGTGCTTTGATTTTAGCATTTTTGCGTCTGCCTAAAATCACAATTGTGATCATGCTGGCTAAACTTAAACCCCACGATGTCCAAACATGAAAAGCATAACCGCCCATGTTAAAAAATTCGCCCCAATTCATCATAATTTCTAACTCTAAACAGTTTTCATCGTTTGTTACGCTGTATTATTTAATGCGTTGTGTTGATATTGACCGTTACTAATTCCCTTACCCATTTACTTTTACGTTCATTGTTCAATACCATGTTTTGCGCCGCAATAAACAGGGCATAACCGTAGAAAAACATAAACCCAAAGATCATTAAAATAAGCGGGGTTAACATGTCTGCGGGCATGCGCGGACCGCCTTCTGCAAACACGGTAGCGCCTTGGTGCAGACTGCTCCACCACTCAACGGAATAATGAATGATTGGAACAATGACTACGCCGACAACCGCCAACATAGCCATGGCTTTTTCGGCTGTCTTACGTTCTTCAAATGCATAATAAGTGGCAATCACACCAAAATAGAGAAACAACAAAATCAGCTCAGAGGTTAGCCTGGCATCCCAAGTCCACCAAGTTCCCCAAATAGGTTTGCCCCATATAGACCCCGTGATTAAAGCTAAGGCTGTAAATGTCGCACCAAGCGGGGCCGAGCAAATAGCGACCACAAACGCCATTTTCATGCGCCAAATAAGGCCGATTGCCGCCGCCGTTGCAATGGTAACGTACACCATTAGTGATAACCAAGCCGCTGGCACATGAACGTATATAATACGAAAGCTGTCGCCTTGCTGATAATCAGCCGGGGCCTTAAACAAACCCAAATAAGCTCCACAGAGCAAAAGTACAAAGGCTAAAACACCGAATACCGGCGTAGTGTATTGAGCAATGGTGTAAAACTCACGTGGCGAGGCAAGCCTGTGATAGGTTTTATAAAGAAAATTCCAAGTTGCGCTGACAGGATTCACGGTTTCGTAAGATTTGGTTTGAATTAAATTAGAGTGAATGTGCGTTAATTGATGGTCGCCTTTAATGCAGCGGCGATCGCAAACGGTGCTAACGTTAGTGCTAAGACTAATATCGCCGCTAGCGTGTATATTTGACTCAGTATTTCTAAGCCTTGAACTTGTTGACTTAACATGCCCGCACCAAAAATTAAAACAGGGATATAAAGCGGTAAAATGATAATGGCAATCAGCACACCGCCACGGTGTAATGTGACCGTTAATGCCGCCCCAATCGCGCCGAGTAACGTCAGGCTTGGAGTGCCCAGCATAAGGCCGATAAATAATACCCAAATTTGCTCAACAGGTACATTAAATGCGAGGCAAAGAAAAGGGCTCATCAGACTTAATAATAAGCCGGTTGCAGACCAATGTGCTATTACTTTACCTAACACGGCTAACGGTAAATAACGGTGGTGAATTAACAATTGTTCAAGGGTGCCATCTAGATAATCGCCATGAAACATACGTTCGAGGCTTAATAGTGTGGCTAATACGGCGGAGACCCAAATTACCCCACCTCCAATTTTCTCCAGTAGATCAAGATCAACCGGTAGGCTGAAGGGAAAGAGTAGAGCGATAATGACAAAAAATACCAATGGTTGAACCAGTGTTCCGGTGTTGCGGAACATCAGTTGCCATTCTCGTCGAAAATAGAGCGTTAGGGTATTTAACAACAACGCATTCATAGAATCGACTCTTGAGGCTGGATAAAGACTTCTTTACTGTAAGTTCTTAACGCAGTTTCTTGCAAACTACGATGGTGAGTCATAATGATGGTGCCGCCGTCTTTTAATTGCCGCACGCAAAGA
This sequence comes from uncultured Arenicella sp., assembly GCA_937974565.1. Lineage (GTDB taxonomy): Bacteria > Pseudomonadota > Gammaproteobacteria > Arenicellales > Arenicellaceae > Arenicella. Next base: position 65,376 of record CALJWL010000030.1, on the reverse strand, counting down.
TTTTCAATCAACGTTCTGCCGTGGGCATCAATGCCGGTAAATGGTTCATCTAATATCCATACAGATTTCGGGTACAACAACAGCTTTGCAAAGGCAAGCCGCCTACGTTGGCCAAAGGACAGTGCTTGAACTGGCAGGTCAGCACACGCTAGTATTTTTAAGCGTAATAAACTGTTTTCAAGTGCGTCTTCGTCGTGAATGGATTCCAGCTGTTGATTAAAACGCAAATTTTGTAAGGCAGTTAACTCATTTTTTAGGGCGTCTTTATGACCGATATAAACAGCCTGATGTGTAAATGCGTCACTTAAAGAAATGGGTTGGCCTAGCCAACGAATGTCGCCTTTATCGGAACCGTTTAAACCACACAATGTTCGAAGTAAAGTGGTTTTTCCTGTGCCATTGGGGCCAACAATATGCACACATTCGCCTGTATTTGCGGTAAAGCTAAGGTCGTTGAACAAGACTCTCTCGCCACGTGAGCAGCACAAATTCGTGACCGAAATGAGTTTTTCGGTGGTACTGGGTGATCTTGAATTTGATTCGGCGTTTGGCATGAATTAGACCAAAGAGATTTTGCAAACCATCGAATTTATCAATAGCATGTAAGAGTGTTGAATATTTTAGCATTTAAGCTGGAAGGCTTCTTATCATATTATTTGACGTGTGATTTATTATTAATCGAATGCGCGATTAAAATGCATTTCGAAACAACAGATACAAACTCGGAATAAAAACGTATGGACTTTTCTAAATACAAACTTACGGGTCAGAAGGTTGATCTAACAAAATTTGCTACCTTTGAAGACGCCGGTGAGAGTGATAAAACGCTTAAAAAAATGCGCACTAAATTATGGCAAGAACTCGCTGAATTGCAAGAAACCCTGTATGCCGAATCAAAACAATCGCTATTGATTGTTTTACAGGCGATGGATGCGGCTGGTAAAGACAGCACGATTGGAAAGTTAAGCCTAAACTTAAACGCACAAGGTTGCCTTGTACACAGTTTCAAGAGCCCAACAAAACGTGAACTTGCTCATGATTTCTTATGGCGGGTGCATGCCGCTGTCCCAAAAAGTGGGGATATTACGATGTTTAATCGATCTCATTACGAGGATGTTTTGATCGTAAAAGTTCACGATTGGGCCGATGAAGACACGATTACTCGACGTTATCAACACATTAATAATTTCGAGTCTCTGATTAGTGATGGTGGAACTAAAGTATTGAAGTTTATGTTAAATATTTCACCTGAATATCAGCTTCAACGTTTCAAGAGTCGGCTTGAGCGACCAGAAAAGAACTGGAAATTTAACCCTGGCGACTTAGATGAACGTAAGCTGTGGTCTGAATATATGACTGCATTTGAGGCGGCGCTGACCCACTGCGCGAGTGAACAAGCGCCTTGGTATGTGGTGCCAGCAGAAAACCGTGCGTTTAGAGATGTGATGATTGCCAGTGTTGTCAGAGATACGCTTAAAGGCATGAAATGCGAATACCCAGAACCCGAATTTAACGCTATAAAATACATGCCTGAATCCATTACTTAAGAAGTTGCGATTGATGAAACCAATGCCATGAGCTAATTGGTGACTCAGTTCACGCCCATTGCCTCTAGGTTGCGTTTCGCTACGGTGTCGCCTTGTTTGGCCGCGCGTTGAAACCATTCAACCGCTGTGCGCCGACTTGAGCTAACACCGCGACCTCGTGCGTACATGATCCCTAAGTTGGTTTGTGCGCCAGCGTAACCTTTTTCAGCGGCTGTGCGATACCAATAAACAGCTTCACCATAGTCGCGAGGCAATACCAAACCATCTTCATAAAGACTGCCGAGATCCGATTGCGCCCAGCCACGGCCTTCGTTAGCAAATCGCCTGATGGCGGGCAGGGCGGACCTTACAATCTCACCGGCTTTGGTGCGGTTTCGTTGAAAACCACGGCCTAAATAGTGCATATAAGCAAGACGCATTTGCGCGCGAGCCACACCTTTATCTGCTAGAGGCTGTAGCAGCGAAGCGGCGGTTGTATACTCGCCACTGTAATAGGCATCTAGACCTTGTTTTAGATATTGTTGGTCAAACAATTCCTGTTCACTGGCTTGACGAGCAGGTGTTTTAGTTAAACTTACGGTGTCGCTGGGTAATGAATCAGAGGTAGTAACAATGGGCGGATCGTCTGCGGTATTTTTAATATTAGGGTTTGTTGCAAAGGCTGCTCCCTGTGTTGATGGCTTTACCGCCAGCTCATCAAACTCTTCTCTGCTTGACTCAGTAGAGAGGGCCAGTTCGGCCGCTTGATTTTGCCGAGCTTGCTCGGCTAACGGTTTGGCTCTTGCGATCATGGCTTCGATCAAGGGTATTGATTTGTGATCTGGGTCGATAAGACCGACGGTCGCAAGTTGTGCTGATGCGGCTTCAAATTCACCTGATAACACCGAGCCGTTAGCTTGTTCAATAAAGTCGTCAGCAATGTTTTTAATGCCGTCTTTTGCCGCTTTGTTACCTTCTCTGAGAACCAAGGCCTGTTGATAATAACTAAGGGCGCTTTGCCTAGCCGGAAGAATAAGGTTTCCTTGGGAGAAAGCCTGCGTTGCTTTTTTCAGTAAACTGGTTACTTCTTGATCTATCTTATATTCATCAAGTGAGAATTTTAGCTCATCATATTCAGATGAGTTTGGGTCAACAAAAGCCAAACGTTGCAAATTGCTGGTCGCTAAGGCTGGTTTAGCCGCGTTTAATGCATTCACGCCGTTATAAAGAAAGTGTTGCTTGATTTTATCTAATCCTTCTGTGGCGTCGGCATTGTTGGGACTTAACTCAAGCACTCTTCTGTACACTAGAACGGCATTTGACTTTTCAGGCCGAGTAAACTGTCTAGCACGGATGTGTTCGTTTGCCACTGTTAATAGAGCGTCTATTTTAGCGTCTATTTTGTCTTGAGCCCGATATTCTTCGGCCCGTGAAATATCGGTTTCACGGGCAAAGTTTGAAGTGCCATTAACCGCTTGAATAATGGTTTGATCTTCAATTTCGACTATTTGGTTCTCATCAATTTTTTTTGCAATTTCTGTAATAGAATCTTTCTTTTGTGGCCAAAAAAATGCGGCCATGATCAATAAAATAATAGAGCCAGCCGCCCAATTAACTAAGCTCACACTGCTGTGACGACTGAGTAAGCCAAATTTTTTTCGTTGGTTGACGCCCGCTAAGTCACCACCAATCACTTGCTGTCGCCTTGGTTGTTCTCCAAATTCAAAGCTTGTGTTGGTTTGTGCGTGAGGCTTGGCTTTAAGTTTTTTGGTGTGCCCAGATAAGGCAGACTCAATTTCAGATCTTGAGGGAGGATTAGACATTACAGTTAGCTTTGATTAGGCACGGCCCTTAGACAATTTTCAGTGCAGTTATTTGAGCAAAACAATGGTGGCAACTGGCATTGCGAGTACTATACCATAGCCACTGGCACAGTTATCGAGTCTAAAAGAGCCTTAATTTGACTGTATGTAGCCTTTTTTTCGGTTAATCAGTTCGACTTCATACCAACCTTCTTTTTCACTAATAACATAGATTCCGGTGCCCGATTTTAAGGTTTGTATCTTTTCGGAGTAGGGATTGGCTTCAATGAATACATTGCGATCTTTTTCAACAATCACCAATTGTGGGCCAGTATCAGCGAGCTTGCCGTCAAGCTTTGATGCGATGTCTTTTTTTTGCGTACTTATTGAGGCGAATGCTTCAGTGTCTAGCCCGCTTTCTTTAGCAAGCCTGTCTAAGTTAAGCTCTGATAAAAAACCGTTTGCGGTTTCGATTTTTTGTTGAGTCTCGAAATTACGAATTTCTCTTGCCGACCATGGCCCCCATATACCATCCACAGGGCCAACACGATACCCTAACTTATTGAGTGCCGACTGTGCAAAGAGTATCTGTTTTTTTGACGCATTTTTAATGGGTTTTGCACTCAAAATTTTAATCACTTGAGGCGCTGATTGAGGCGTGGGTTCAGGCGGAGCGGGTTCTTGCACTGGGGTACAGGCGGTAAGCCACAGTGATACTAGAAGACTAGTAAAGTACTTATTTATAATATTCCATGAAGGCATTAGGTTTGGATCACGGGCCGCTACTGATGTTGATGCTGCCTTAGACATCATTGGGAAGGTCGCAGGTTGGGTTTTACGAGCGTCAATAAACATGTTTAATATATTATTGTTTTTATTTAAAAGTTTAGCCCCAGAAGCCGATAATAAATCGACTTAGTTGGTCGTATTATATTGTTGGTGGTATTAAATTAATGGTATCAGCCTGATCGTGTTTCAGTCGGCGTACATTGCGGTGAACCACACTTTTAGTGACATAATTGAACATTGATTTAATACTATTTATAACTTATTTACAAACTGGATTAAAGCCGCCAATCTTTGTTTTCGAGTGACAATTATTGTTGCACCTATCCTTGGGTTAAATGCCTTAGCGTTGTTAGTGCTGTATCTCTTTGATGTTTAACGCGTATCACAGCCCCAAACTCTAATTCTAAACGAAACAGGTGAGTCAAAGGCGTTTGTAAAATATGAGCGTGTATTAAACGCTGAACCCCTGAATGCGTGACAACTGCTATTTTGTCATGCTCACAATCAAGCAGTTCTTGCCAAAACTGCAAAACTCGATGTTGCATGCTGACGATGCTATCGCCATTGGGAGCGGGTTGATCAACGAAATTATTCATCCAATTTTTTGCTTCATCAGACTTGAGTTCTGACCAAGGTCGTTGTTCCCAATCGCCAAAATTGTATTCCATTATTCGCTCGTCTTGCCGTCTATGATCTCCTGAAATAGTAGCAGCTAGGCGCGCACAGCGTTGCAATGGGCTGGTGATGATCAGATCGTACTGATCAAAGATGATATCGCTGATTAAACTGAACTCCTCATGAAAGCCTGAAGCCAGCCCTAGGTCGCTTTGACCATAGCATATACCTTCCTGCACGTCCGGCGTGGTGTGCCTGATTAGATCAATAATCATAGTATGGTTAGTCGTCGTTAAAATTTAAAAACTGCAAGGCAACTCAGTAAAAATACGACTTCGGCGATTTGTTGTATGGCACCTAAAATGTCACCGGTATAACCGCCAATTTGCTGCTCGCAGTAATGCATAAAAGAGTTGGATGCAATATAGGCTAAGGCAAAGCCTAACACAGGCATCAAAAATGACAGAGAGGCTAAAATTAGACAAGGTGTCAATGTGACAATCATGCCAAATTGTTCGGCTTGCGGAGTTAAAGGGGCATCGGTTATCGGTTTTATTTTACTCTGATCTGTATCTTGTACGTAATTATAATGTTTGATTAATCTTGATGAATGAAACCGACTGGTGGCATGAGCTGAAATAACGCACAGACACCAAAATAGCGCGCCCCCATAGGCCAACTCAATTAATACGAGGAACTTCAGGCTTAATATCCCAATCAGCCCAATTGTGCCATAGGTGCCAATGCGACTGTCTTTCATGATGCTGAGAATTTCATCCGACTTCCATCCCCCTCCTAATGCATCGCAAGAGTCAGCGAAACCGTCTTCATGAAATGCACCGGTAATGAATAGGCCGGCTATCATTGATAACGCAACAGCAATGGATGTTGGAAAAGCGATGTTAGCGATCAGAAACACAGCGCACACAAGGGCGCCAACAATCACCCCCACAAACGTAAAATATTGGCGTGATTGGTTCAATAATTCTGGTGAATAGGGCAGGCGTTTACTAACGCGAATGCGTGTGTAAAACATCAACGCCGTTAACAGTAAATCAAATTGGTGTTTCATATTAGATGAAAAGAGCTAACCTTTTTTGGCTCTGACGGAATCGAGTTGGGAACAGATTTTTTTTATGGCCAATTGCTGTCTAATGGTATGACGTTGCAGGTGATCTGGGTTAACGTAAAATAAGTTGCCGCTCTTGACGGACCTTAAGTTAGGCCATTTTTTCCAATCGTCCAACCATTCTGGCCGAGCTTCGCCCATTCCGCTAACGATAATGGCTTCTGGGTCACGCTGAAATATTGACTCAATGTTGATTCTAGGGGCCACTGCTGGCTCGCGGGCAAACACGTTTTGGCCACCGCAAGTACGAATTGCATCAGAAATAATGTGATTGCCATTAATGGTAATCAGTGGTTCGTTCCAAACTTGATAAAACACCGACACGGGGCGTTTATTTGCATTCTCCTCTTGAGCGGTTGTTACGTACTCTAGAAATCGGTTTGCAGCTTGATTGGCTTGTTTGGAGTGACCTGTGACCACGCCGAGTAAGCGTAGACTTTTTGCGATGTCGTCCAGCGAGTCTGGTTGATCGATTAGTACAGTGAACCCGAGTTCTCTCAACTTATTCAGATTGGTGCGAGAATTGCCAGAGTCCCACGCAATGATTAGGTCGGGTTTGAGTTCCAGTATTCGCTCATAATTCGTGTGTTCATAACCACCGACAATCGGGTGTTCCAGTGCTTGAGGCGGGTAATCACTGTGCTTCACAACGCCAACGATTTGATCTCCAGCGCCAACGGTGTACAAATTTTCGACAATGTGAGGTGCGAGTGCAACGATTTTTTTCGCGGGTTGCGCCAGTATAATGGTGTTGCCAGCAAAGTCGGTTACAACGACCTTATTGGGCGTGTCATTCGTCGATGCACGGGGTTGTTGAGGCGAGGAGGGCGTGTTCGAATTGTCAGTGTTTTGGCTACCACAACCAATCAAAAACAAGCACAGAAGTACGCAACTCAAGAATGGTAAAGGTATACGCACAATCGCTGTGTGATTGGTGATATTACGCATGTCTATCACTCACACCGGCGTGGGTAAACGTTGCCATACTTGAGTGCAGTAACAATGCTTGCTCAATGATTGGCACTGCCAATGCCGCGCCACTGCCTTCGCCTAATCGCAGACCTAAATTCAACAAAGGCTTAGCGTTTAAATGGTCTAACGCTTTTTTGTGAGCAGGTTCGGCTGACTGATGTGCAAAAATCATCCACGCTTGGCAACTTGGGTTGATGTTGGTTGCTATTAAGGCCGCGGCGGTGCAAATAAAGCCATCGACGATAATGGGAATTTGTTTTTGTGCAGCGCAAATATAGGCGCCAGTCAAGGCCGCTATTTCAAAACCACCTAAACGTTCCAACACGTCAGTGGGTTGGTTAAGGTGAGGTTGATGAAGCGTTAAGGCTTTGTCTATTATGTGTGCTTTATGAGTAATGGTGTTTGCATCAATGCCGGTTCCAGGGCCCGCTGTTTCGGTGGCGGGTAGCTTTAACAGGGCCGAAAAGATAGCCGAAGCCGAACAGGTGTTACCTATGCCCATTTCGCCACCGATAAACAGGTCAGAGTCGGTGACTGAATCACGGCCTATGTTTAATGCCGTAATGAGTTGCTTGCCGTTCATTGCGGGTTTGTGAGTAAAGTCTTCGGTGCCGCATGAAATAGGCACATTTTTCAAACGAGGGGCGTCTTTAATTGAGCTGATTGTGCCTAAATTAATAACGTTAAAGTCTGCGTTCATGTGTTTCGCCAATACACTGATGGCCGCGCCACCGGACAGAAAATTATCAATCATTTGTGCCGTCACTTCTTGTGGGAAAGCGGAAATACCTTGAGCGCACACTCCGTGATCGGCGGCAAATATTTGAATTGAAATACGACCTAAACGAGGCAACTCTTTGGATTGCCAACCAGCGAAATCAATGGCCAACTGCTCTAAGCGACCCAATGACCCCGTAGGCTTGGTTAAAATGCCTTGCCTTGCTGTGGCGGCACGTCGCATTTCCTGATTCGGAGTTGGGCAAGAGCGTTTTATCCAATCTAAAGCCATGTTCATTTTTAGTCTTTGGTTTAAGTGACAATGTTACTTTAATTTTTGTGGTAATCCAGCCGTTATCATTGTGACATTGGTGGATTGGTGAGCCAATTCTTGATGCAACCAGCCAACTTCATCAACGTATCGCCGGCTCAATTCTCCCATTGGAATAATGCCACACCCAACTTCATTACTGACCATGAGTACTTTATGACTTGATTCCGTTCGAGCGGCATTGTCGTTAAGCGCGCAAACGAAAGCCCGCTTTTGGTCTTCCCAGCAGCCCTCGGAGTGATGTAAACAGTTACTTAACCATAAAGTTAAGCAGTCGATTAGAATCACGGAAGGAGGGGGTGATGCCAATAATGCGGTTGCGAGTTCAATCGGTTCTTCGACTAAGTTCCAATTATCATGCCTATCCCGTTGATGTTTTTCTATACGGCGATGCATTTCATCGTCGCCAGCTGTAGCCGTTGCTATGTATGTCAACGGAAGTGAGTTTTGTGTTGAATATTCGGTTGCCAAGGATTCTGCGTAAGAGCTTTTGCCGCTGCGCGCACCGCCTAAAATGAGGTGAGTGTAAGAGGGCGCTGAGAGAAGGGATGAATTCATGTTGAACTAAGTAGGCTCTTTAAATACCGATCAAAACTGGCGTGTTGGTCGATTTGCTCATGATTATTTCAACGGGCAAATCAAAAAGGCGCCCCATTGTTTGCTCATTGATGACTTGGCTTGGTGTGCCCATTGCTAATTGTTCACTGCAAAGCAGCGCTAACAGCTTATCGGCATATCGGGCCGCGATATTGATATCATGCAACACCATGATCACCGTCACCCCTTGCGCGGCAACGGAGCGAATGGCTTTCATTACATGGTGTTGGTGACCAAGATCAAGCGCGGTAAGCGGCTCATCAAGAATAAGTAAGCGATCTGACGATTCGACTTCGCATAATTGGCAAAATACCCGCGCCAGTTGTGTGCGTTGTTTTTCGCCGCCGGACAAATCGGTGTAAATTCGATCGGATAAATGAGTTATGTCCATTAATTTCAGAGCATCGTGAACAAGTTCACAGTCTCTTTTCTTGCCAGTGGCGTGAGGTGTTCGAGCCAATTCGACAACTTCAAATACTGTGAAAGGGAAGTGCAAATGCGTATGTTGATGCAACACAGCAACGTGTTTTGCCTTTTGTTTTGGGTCAGATGAAATCGTTGGGGTGTTGATATGGCCCAAATAGGGTATGTCATTGGTGATGGCTTTTAACAGTGATGATTTGCCTGCGCCATTTGGGCCAATAATCACAAAGACTTCGCCTTGCTCCACGTTAAATGAGACGCCATTTACCAGCGGGTGCCCTCCGTTCAACGATGACGGGTTGGGAACGACCAAATCAGTTACGTTGACAATGGTCATTAGCGCATTCCGTACTCGTTTCTATGTCGTAATAATGAGATGAAGAACGGTGCGCCAAAGATTGCCGTTACCAAACCAACGGGTAACTCTATGGGAGCTAAAATAGTTCTGGCTAACGTATCCGCCAGCAACAGCAACACAGCCCCACCTAACGCTGACAATGGGAGTAAAAACAAGTGGTTCGGGCCAATCATGAGACGAATAATATGAGGCACAACCAACCCCACAAAGGCGATCGTTCCGGCAAGAGCCACGGATACGCCAACACCAAGAGCAACCAGTAATATAAGATGAAACTTGGTTTTCTGAACCGCGATGCCCAGATGCCTTGCTTCCGATTCACCGAGCAAGAAGGCATTTAACGCCATGCTGTAGCGAGGCAATACACCAAATATGATTAAAGTTAGCAAACCCGCGATCAGCACACGGGCCCAGTTTGCTCCATCTAATCCCCCCATTTGCCACAGACTGATGCGTCGCAGGGCATCGTTGTCAGCAAAAAATTCAATTAAACTGGTTAGGCCACCGGCAATGGCCGTAATCGCTATTCCTGCCAGTAACATGGTGGCAACCGATGTGCCATGCTGGTTGGTGGCAAGCTGGTATACACCGATCACGGCAATAGTGCCGCCAATAAACGCGCCCAGTGTAATTAACCAAAGCCCACCAATTCCCGTGAATTGAGAAACGGTTGTGACGGTGAAAATGACGATGGCGGCACCGGCCGATGCCCCCGCGGTTACGCCGATTAATGAAGGGTCGGCCAATGGGTTGCGGAACAACCCTTGGGTGGTTGCCCCGCAAATGCCTAATAACGCACCCACCAAGGCCGCTAATAACGCCCTTGGAAGCCGAATTTGGTTTACTACTAAACTGTTTATTTGGTTGGATTCACGGCCCAAAAGACTGGCCAGCACATCGCCAAAAGGGATGCGCACGGTGCCTAAACTGATTGCCAACAACAGACACAGCGGTACGGCGATTATTAATGCCGCGGTCAGGTTGTGTTTGGGTAACCAGGTCTTAGGTAAGAAAGCCAATGGTGTCTCTGTTTTTTCTGAACCGTTCATTGATTCGAAGTGCCAGCATTAAAGCCAGTTTGTTGAGCTAACGCAATATTGGTGATTTGTTCAATAAAATCAGGTCGACAGTGCTGTTTTAACGAGTCAGTCAATCGGTTGAGTTGTTCTTCGCGTATGCGGTCGATGTCGACCGCATGTCCTTCGTTGAGACCTGCCCATTTAAGCAGTTGATCGCAAGCTTGCGGTGAATCAAACAGGCCATGTAAATAGGTACCTAACACTTGATTGTCATCGCTGACGCAACCTTCGTGGCTATGATCGGCCAGTCGAAACAATGAGCCTTGTGACAGCAACCGTTGGCTTTGTCCGCAATGTATTTCGTAACCGGTAACGCTGGTGCTGTCAAAAAAGGGATGTTCGAAGGTGGCTTGTACATTCTTAAGTTGTTTTGAGTCAGCCAACTCTGTATTTATTGGTAACAGAGAAAAGCCATGCGCACTGTTGGCTACTCCTTGGTTCTCAACGCCGCTGGGGTCTAATATAGTTTCCCCCAGCATTTGATAGCCGCCGCAGATTCCGATCAACTTGCCACCGTACCTTAAATGTTTGTTGAGTGTTGTTTGCCAATCGTTGTCAATGAGTGTTTGTAAGTCATGGATAACGCTTTTAGATCCGGGCAAGATTATCAAATCAGCCGTGCGATCAATGGCGTCTACTGGCACAAAGCTCAGATCAATATTCGGGTGCAGTCTTAAGGCATCAAAGTCCGTATGGTTGCTAATTCTGGGAAGCACTGGAACCACAACCTTCATTGTCTTCTTGGTCAGCGATTGATCCTTGTTAGTGGTGTAATTAATGGCGTCTTCGGCATCCAAAAATAAGTTGTGTAAATAAGGTATGGTGCCAAGAACTGGTTTGCCTGTGCGTTGCTCTAACCAATCAATGCCGGGTTGAAGCAGCTTTATATCTCCGCGAAAACGATTGATAATAAAACCAACAACTCGGTTTTGTTCGCTTGCCGACAACAACGCCAATGTGCCGACTAAGTGGGCGAATACGCCACCTCTATCAATATCGGCCACCAGTACCACCGGACAATCGACGTTCTCAGCAAACCCCATGTTGGCTATATCGCCTTCGCGCAAATTAATCTCAGCTGGGCTGCCCGCACCTTCAACCACAATAGATTGATATTGTTGATCTAGCCGGTGAAATGAATCAATCACAGCCTGCATGGCCACCTTTTTATAATCGTGGTAGGCGGCCGCTTGCATGTCACTGATGGCTTTACCATGAACAATGACTTGTGAACCAGTATCACTGCACGGTTTTAATAGAATTGGATTGAGGTCGGTGTGTGGTTCTATGCCGGCGGCAATGGCTTGCAATGCTTGCGCGCGACCTATTTCACCGCCGTTTGATGTTACGGCACTGTTGAGTGCCATATTTTGCGGTTTAAATGGAGCAACAGTAATGCCGGCATGAGCCAACAGTCGGCAGAAACCGGCGACCATCACCGTTTTTCCAGCATCAGAAGTACACCCTTGAACCATCAGGGTGTGGCTGGCTTTAAATTGAGCAATATCGATGAGCGAGGCTTGACTCATTGAGTGCTAATAATCCACGCCTTTACGGGCTTTTAATCCATGGCGATAACCATGTCGAATGTCTTTAACGTCGGATATCGTGTCCATAACCGCACGTAATTTACGGCCACCCCCACGCCCCGTAACGACCACGCTTTGCTCGGTAGGGCGCTTTTCAATGGCGTTAATCACCTTGTCTTTATCCAGATACTGATAACCAAGCATGTACGTTAGTTCGTCAAGCACAACTAAATTGTATTGCTCATCGCTCAGCATTCGTGCGGCGTACTCCCAGGTGCGTTCTGCGGCTTTAGTGTCGGATTCAATGTCTTGAGTATTCCAAGTAAAGCCAGTGCCCATTTGATAAAAGTCGACAGCGGGGCAATGGGTACGTATAAAATTCCCTTCGCCACAGTCTTGTGCGCCTTTAATAAATTGAACCACGCCAACCTTTTGCTCGTAACCCAATGCGCGAATCACCATACCCATTGCTGATGAAGTTTTGCCTTTGCCGTTTCCGGTCATTAAAAGTGCAATGCCACGTTCAGTCTGAGCCGCCGCAATGCTAGCGTCTACTTTGCTCTTGTGTTTCGCCATTTTGGCTTTGTGGGCTTTTTGCCTTGCTGAAAGTTGTTCAGATTTACTCATGATTTTCTGCTGCCAGACAGTAATAAGTTGGTGATAATCTGCATCTGCAATTTTGACCGATGTTTTGATTGTTATAGTTAACGGTGTCGAAGTCGTGTATTTTCTCACTGACAATAACACCAGCAAACATAAACGCCATAAAAATATAAAGGACCCTAAATTCGTCGACGCCTCTCTCGTTTACGACTCTTAAGGTCCGGTGAACTTATTACAAATTAGAACGAATACCTTAGTGTTACTTTTGCTTGTCTGCCTTCGGTATTGAAACGATCGGTCGAGCTTGCCAAGTTAACGGTGTAATCCTTATCGAAGATGTTATCGAGATTGGCTAATATGGAGACGTTGTCACTAACGTTGTATACGGCACTAATATCGAATAAGCCAAACCCAGCGATCTCTGTACCACCTCGATCCACACGACCAGTTTCAGCACGCAGGTCAAAGCCCAGCTTTAATGCCCCGAAATCACGGCTGGCATTTAAACTTAATGTGCTTTCTGGGCGATCGTCTAGTTGATCGCCTGTGACTTTGTTTTCAGCGTCTAAAACATCCGCTTGCAAACCCAGCGACCAGTCGGAAACCTGAGTTTGTACTTGAACTTCAAGACCTTGTAATTCGGCTTCACCAATGTTCGCAGCAAGAAAGGTGTTAGGGTTGAAACTGAATAAATTTTCTACGTCAGTGTGATACGCCGCGATGCGCCATGTGGTTGCGCCAACACTGCCAGCTAGGCTAATTTCAACGTTCTCAGATTCTTCAGGTAAGATGTCTGGGTTACCAAAAAATGGGAAATACAAGAAGTTGAAAGAAGGCGCAACAAATGCCGTGCCATAACTTGCGTTCGCACGAAGGCCATCGCTCAATTCATAGCCAATGGCAATACTGCCATTAGTTTCACTGCCGTAAGCGGAATTATCGTCACTGCGTAAACTGGCTACCAAACCCAATGCGCCAGCACGAGTTTGTAATTGAGCAAAAATGGCGGTGTTATCTCGGTTAGTTACAGGAAAATCATTTGAAGACTCAATATCTTCTTCGTAGTAATCAAGGCCGGCGGTGATGATGGTGGCGTCAGTCGCTTGAATTTCAACTTCGGTGCCTAGGCTATCACGATTGGTAACAAAACTTGAAGGAAACGACGAGCTGGTAATGGCTTCGTCTTCGTTGAACCCTAACGTAGTGGACCAACGAACACGATCGTTGAAACGGTGAGTAACATTCAGAGCGGTACTGAGAGTTTCGTTTTCGGTTTGGTTGCCCGCGCCGTTACCAAATAGGTTATCAAATTCAACGGTGCTATCAGTGGCAAGGACGTTTAGTCTGGCAACGGTTTTGTCGCCCAATGACAATTTGCCTCCTAGGCTAAATGCCGTTTCTTCAAAAGCGTCTTCGTCATTATTTGCACCAGTAAGAATACTAGTACGATCAATGCCGTCGGTCTCTTCTCGCTGTGCGCTGATATGAAGACTGTTGCGTTCATCACCAAACCCTAATGCCACGCTTGCTTCGGACAGACTGTCGGACCCAACAGAGGCAGAAATCACTTTTTCAGCGTTTTCGCCTTTTTTGGTGAACAGTTGAATAACGCCACCGACGGCATCAGCGCCGTAAACGCCTGAAAATGGGCCTTTAAGTACCTCAATACGCTCCAGTGCTTCGATTGGATACGAGTTAAGGGCGGCCGCACCGAGCGTGGCACTGCCAACACGCACCCCGTCAATCAACACAATGGTTTGTGACGAAGAAATACCTCGGACAAACACGCCCGTTGTTGACCCTCGACCACCTGAATCGCTGATTGAGATGCCGCCGATGCGTTCGAGTAAGGCTGGTATGCTTTTTGCTTGAGCCGCAATGATGTCTTGTTCGGTGAAAACATGCGCGGTATTGATAATATCGCCGAGGCTTTGCAGGCCTTTGGCGGTAACCACAATTTCATCTTTATCAATGGAGGTTTGATGGCCGTTACTAGCGCCAACATCGTTGATATTAGCAACGAAGGAAAGTACGCACGCAATTGCTATGGCGGATTTTATATTGTGTGTCATTTTTAACACCTTAAGTATGTAATTCAGCCAGTTAGGGCATGAATATGAGTATTTGAATTAAGGTGATAAAGCGAGGAATCAAGGAGAGGCCTGTTAACGATTGCTGCCATAAAAAATGAAGTACAGCGAATAAAAGAGTCGTTACCAGTGCATGCCCTTGGATGGTAGCCCTCCGCTCCATCAACGGTCTAGAACCATTGATTAATCTGCCAAAGCAGATCAATCTTATAGGCCGGTTCCGGACTGATAAGTGATGTGTTATCACTTAAATACCGTTGCGGGGGCAGCGTTGGACTTACACCAACTTCCCAGTTTAACTGCATGCATAAGTGCAGACCTAAGTTCTTGGCGAATTATAGGTTGAGTTAGTCGAAAGTCAATCGATCGTAGAGTTACTTTAGTGGCCGTGAGTGGTTAGTAACATAGCCAGTTGAATTCCTACATTAAAAGACAGAAATGAGGTGTTGTTGCTTCTGCATCTAAGCGATGTTTCGTTACGGTTACTCTAATAAGATGAGGTGTAATCGGCTTCACCACAATGGGCGAATGTTTTAACTTACCTTTAAATCGTGCGCACCCAACAATAGGTTATTGTCTTTTATTTATTTGTTACTCTATGGAAATGCGCCCTAATTACTCACCAATGATAAAAACTCTGCGCGTGTGGATTGATTGCTGCGGAAGATGCCTAGCATCGAAGAGGTTTTCATGACGGAATTTTGTTTTTGAACGCCTCGCATCATCATACACATGTGTTTGGCTTCAATGACTACGGCAACCCCTTCAGCGCCAGTAACGGTTCTGACGGTTTCAGCGATTTCTGTGGTCAGCTGCTCTTGGATTTGCATTCTGCGCGCGTACATATCAACGATGCGGGCGATTTTGGAGAGTCCTAAGACTTTGCCGTTGGGAATGTACGCAACGTGTGCTTTGCCGATGAATGGCAATAGGTGATGTTCGCACATTGAGTAAAGCTCTATGTCTTTTACAATCACCATTTCGCGCGAATCAGATGGAAACAGAGCATTGTTAATCACACCATCAAGGTTTTGTCGGTAACCTTGAGTTAAAAATTCCATTGCTTTTGCAGCACGTTTAGGTGTGTCAAGCAAACCTGGGCGATCTAAGTCTTCACCGCAAGCTTGAATGATTTTTTTATAAGCGTCTTCCATTAGAAGTCTCGTTGTAGTTAAAACTTAATAGGGTTCTATTCGCGATTATGCACAAAAACGGTGTGTTGGTGTGTGATTTGTCGTGCCGTGTTGTTTGTTTTGCGATAATGCTAGGATTATCTTGTCAGTTCCTCTTTTCATAGAGAGAGTTCGGAGCGCGAGTTCGATGGGTTCCAATAAAAGTTGAAACTGAGTGCGTTGTTGTGACAAGCTTTCAATTGAAAATGTAAATCGAATCAAACGACACTCAATTATGCCGCTAATCCACGACCGAATCGAACTTATTGTAGAAAACCGCGTGGCTCAGGTAAGCTTGGCCAGAGCCGATAAAATGAACGCGTTGGATAAAAAAATGTTCGAGGCAATCTCGTTGGTTGGCGAACAATTACGTGCTGACAGAAGCGTACGCGCTGTGGTTCTCTCAGGGCAGGGGGGTAATTTTTGTGCGGGTTTAGATAAGTCTAATTTTGAGGCGCTTTTTGAACAACAGCAACGTAAGTCGCAGCCCAAAGATCAAAAAATTAGAGAAGACTCTGATGATACTGGCAGTGTAACCTTGAATTTAGCGCAACGTACGAATGGGATATCGAACGCCGTGCAATACGCTGTGTTTATGTGGAGAGAACTGCCAATGCCGGTGATTGTCGCTGTTGACGGTGTTGCATTGGGAGGAGGTTTACAAATCGCATTAGGGGCGGACATCCGGTTTGCTCGGCCGGACAGTCGTTTTTCAATTCTAGAACTTAAGTGGGGCATTATTCCAGACATGGGCAGCACTCAAATTATGCGGCATATGATTCGAGATGATGTTATTCGAGAACTGACGTACACCGCTCGTATGTTTAGCGCGCAAGAGGCCAAAGAGTGGGGTTTTATTACCCACATTAGCGATGACCCTCTGGCTGATGCCATCAAACTTGCGCATGAAATTTGTCGTAAAAACCCCACCGCCGTTCGAGCCGCAAAGCGTGTTATTGACGCTAGTTATTACCAAACTCAAGAAGAAGGTTTGTTGATGGAGTCAGTAGAGCAAGACAACATAATGGGTACGCCGAACCAATTAGAAGCGGTGATGGCAAATATTCAAGCGCGCACGCCCAGCTTTAAGGATTAATCAAAGTTTAAAGACTGATCAAAGAGTGGCGCTTGCCGCCACTGAAGACTTATTGGACCTTTTATGTACAAGGTGTACAAGAAAAGATCATGGCTCATCGCGCTTTTTATTTAAGAATACATCGGCTAGAAAGGCTTCGACTTCTGACCAAGCATCATTGGCTGACCCGTAACCCATGTTAAATAAGTGCCAGTCATGAACTTGATTCTCCCACACTTGAAATCGTATGTCAGAACCTGAAGCCCAAGCTTTATTTACGTAACGATTTGCCTCGCCTAAAAGTATCTCGTTAGAGCTGGCGTGAATTAACGTTGGCGGCAAATTAGATAAATCTTGAAACAGTGGCGACAGCAATGGGTTGGCCGGGTTTGCTCTAAGCACACAGGTAGCCACCCATGCTTTAACCGATTCCGGCAATTTGGTAACCAAGCCTAGACTTGGCCCAAGTATCTTATCGGTTTTGGCGTTGCTTTTCAGCGTTGGAGACACAAACGTTGAATCTGTGGAAGGCGAAAATGCCACCACCGCATCAGGCTTACGCTCGGCGCCAGTCTTACTCCAAGCCGAGAGCATTAGCGCCAGATTGCCACCCGCCGAGTCACCAGCCACCATTAGTGTTTCAACAGGTGTTGTTTCATTGTCACTACTTGGGCTGTTCTTTAACAGCCATTTGTACGCTTGTTGCGCATCATTGATACTGGCGTGGCGGCCATTTTCCGGTAACATGCGATAATCCGCTGACAGCACCACACCGCCACTGATTTTAGCCAACTTGTCGGTGAACTTTCTGTGCCCCTTTGAACTGCCAAACAAAAACGCACCGCCGTGTAAAAACAGAACGCGCGTATTCGGGTTGGCGTTAGGGCCGATGGCCCATTCGCAAGGCACTCCGTTTGCCATCACTGATTGAAATTCCGTGTCTGTCTCTAAATCATCGGATAGCTCGTCGGCAAATTTACGAACTATTCTCATGCCTTTTATGGGGGACCGAGAAGCGGTTGCTTGTTGTTTTACATCACGAAGCATGTTGACAAGGCGTTTGTTGGCTTCCAGGTCATCATCTTTAGACTTGAATGTTTGGCCAACAGGCGTGTCGTAGATACTCAGATCTGGGCCACTGAGGTAAATCTTGGCGACTAAGTATAAAACAACAAGCAGGATTAAGGTGACAATAAGCATAAGTTAAGCGCAGGCGAGTTGAGTAATTTGACAACTTGTTGATTGGATTGAGCCATATTACCAAATTTCAACCGCACGCGATCAAAATTAAGGCATACGTGAAAAAAAACGAGTGGAACCATGAGATCGCAAAGCGTCCTTAAGTCGGCTTTTGACTTTGCCGATAATTTCTAGGAGTTTGGCCTGTCCATGACTTAAATGCACGAATAAAGGCACTGGGTTCGGAAAATCCAACTAAGATGGCAATCTCCTCAATTTTATAACTACCTTCGAAAAGAAGTTTTATGGCGATGTCTCGGCGCGTTTGCATTTTGATTTCTTTGAACGACAAATTCTCTGCCATTAAGCGCCGATGCATAACCTGTTGACTCAGTTGAAAGTGTTCGGATGCTTCACGCAACGTAGCTCGGTAGTTGCCTTGTTTGATATTCCTTTCTAACCATTGGCGTACTTGGTCGCTGATAACGCGATAGTTTTTTGGTTGATATAACAACGAAAGATTGGTTCGTTTTAAATACTCATCCAAGGTTTCAGCTGTTTGGCTAATGGCGGTGTTCAGATATCGAGCGGGAAATTTGATTGACGCATAACCGTGATCAAAACTAATGGGCGCACCGTAATACAGTGGGCTGTATTCTTTATATAAATCAGGCCGAGGGTGATCCAGTTCGACCTGTTCAAGACTCAAAAATTGCCCACCAATCCAGCAGTGAAATCGGTGTACAGAAGACAGGATGGCGGACACCAGATAGTCGTTCAACGGCTCAAAGCTATCACGTCGAGTTAGTGAATAAATGCAAGAGCCGCCTTCTATTTCAACGTCATGAATATAACTGTTCTCAAACAGATTCCAAAACTTTGCGGTGCGTCTAAGTGACCGATCCAGCGTTCTTGCGCTGATAGCTGCTTGAGTCATCATGGAAAAACTGCCCAGCGGCTGAGCTTTTTCACCCAAACCAAGATACTCATCATTCAATGCTTGCATGGATTGCACTGAAAATGCGGCGAATGAGTCCAGTGGCACACGGCTGCCTTTTTGCTTCACCGACAGGCCAGAGATGCCGTGTTTTAGCATCATTGGTGTGCAGTTCAAGCCCCTTGATTGCGCGCCCTCTAGAACCATTGCAAGCCACTTGGTGTCGATAGAAAAATCTCTCATTTGACAATTAAAGCACATTTACAATCTTTAATTAATAAACATTGTCTATTCAATCGATATATTCTGCCATTGAGCATAGAATCTCGTGGCGTAGAATTAAGATTGACTTTTTTGATTTGAACTTAAAGCGAGATATGTATGACTGCTAATAGCGCCATAATTTATGATGCGGTAAGAACACCGCGAAGCAAAGGAAAAGCCGATGGGACTCTGCATGAAGTAAAACCAATTGATTTGGGTGCCGGCCTATTAAATGCTTTACAAACGCGCAACAATTTAGATACCGCCTACGTGGATGACGTTGTCATGGGTTGCGTTTCACCGGTGGGCGAGCAGGGCAGTGATATTGCTAAAATGGCGGTACAAAACGCCGGCTGGGATGAATCGGTCGCCGGGGTTCAATTAAATCGCTTTTGCGCCTCAGGTCTTGAGGCGATTAATACCGCAGCGGCAAAAGTCGCGGCCGGGTGGGAGCAACTCATCGTGGCCGGTGGCATCGAGTGTATGTCACGTGTGCCAATGGGTTCTGACGGTGGTGCGATGGCGGCCGACGCGGCGTTTGCGGTTAAAGAAAGCTTTGTGCCGCAAGGGATTGGTGCTGATACCATTGCCACGATAGATGGCTATTCGCGAGCAGACGTTGATGCCTATGCATTGGAGTCTCAAAAGCGAGCCGCTGCTGCACGCGACAACGGCTGGTTTGACGCCTCAGTTGTGCCAGTTAAAGATTGTAATGGCCTGATCATTTTAGAGCGTGATGACTTTATAAAGCCAAATTCAACAATGGAAGGTTTGGGCGCGCTTAAGGCGTCATTTGCCGAAATGGGAAAATACGGTTTTGATGATATTATTCTTAAAAAATACAATACCTTAGAGCGCATAGATCATGTACATACTCCTGGAAACTCTTCAGGCATTGTCGATGGGGCGAGTGCGGTATTAATCGGCAATGAAAGAATTGGAAAAGACCTTGGTCTGAAGCCACGAGCCCGAATAGTCACAACGGCAATTTTGTCAACCGACCCAATAATTATGCTTACCGGCCCTGGGCCAGCCGCCAAAAAAGCGCTCAAAACAGCTAGGATGAACACCCGTGATATTGATTTATGGGAAATCAATGAAGCCTTTGCATCCGTAGCTTTGCGGTACATGCGCGACTTGGATATTAGTCATGACATCACCAACGTGGTTGGTGGTTCGATTGCTATGGGTCACCCGCTTGGCGCAACCGGCGGCTGCATATTAAGCAGCATGTTGGATGAATTAGAGCGCAGAGACCTCAGCACAGGCATGTTGTCGCTTTGTGTTGGCGGTGGAATGGGCATTTCGACCATCATTGAGCGAGTATAAGAGGCGATTATCATGAGTGTGTTTAAATATGAGAAAGACCAAGACGGCATCGTGGTAGTAACCATGGATATGACCGGCCCAGTTAACGCTATGAATGCAGAATATCATCAGGCAATGACTGCAACATTGGCGAAATTAGAAAGTGAATCGGGCCTAAACGGGGTTGTCTTTGCTTCTGCAAAAAAAGTGTTCTTTGCGGGCGGAGACCTGAATGACCTAGTAGCGGCAAACCCGGACACGATAGAGGCGTTTTATCAAGCAACCGAATCAATGAAAGCTGGGCTTAGGGCATTAGAAAAACTCCCTGTTCCGGTGGTGGCGGCTGTTAATGGAGCCGCTTTAGGTGGCGGTTACGAATTGTGTTTAGCGTGTAATCGTCGTATCGCGTTTGATCATAAATCAGTGCAAATTGGCTTGCCTGAGTGTTCACTGGGTTTATACCCTGGTGGTGGAGGCGTGGTTCGACTGACTAAATTATTGGGCGTTGAAAAAGCACTGCCTTACATTCTTGAAAGTAAACGAGTAACTCCAGAAAAAGCACTGGCCGCTGGCCTGATTGACCAGACGGTTAATAGCATTGATGAACTTGTGCCGACCGCAAAAAGTTGGATTCTTGCACAAGAAGACAAGGCCGCTTCAAGTGTGCAACCGTGGGATAAAAAAGGTTATAAAGTGCCAGGGGGCGCGGTAAACAGCCCGCGTAATGGTCAGTTGGCTGTGATGGCACCAACCATGTTACATCAAAAGACCAAAGGTTTGATGCCACAAATGACAGCCGCCATGGACGTGGCATTTCAAGCGTCAATGCTTGATGTTGACACGGCGTTGCGCATTGAGGGTCGACAGTTCGCTAAGATCGCAACCGGTCCCGTAGCAAAAAATATGATTTCAGCATTTTTCTTTCAGCTAAATCAGATCAACGGCGGTGCTAGCCGGCCTAAGGGTGTTGAAAAACAGTTAACTAAAAAGGTGGGTATTATTGGTGCTGGGATGATGGGGCAAGGCATTGCTTACGTTTCTGCCATGGCTGGCATTGAAGTGGTTCTGAAAGACATGACCCTTGATGATGCGGTCAAGGGCAAAGCGTATTCAGAGAAATTACTGGAGAAGCGCGTGTTACGTGGTCGAATGGATCAAATTAAGGCGGCAGCGGTGCTTGACCTGATTACCCCGACGGCGGATGACAACGACTTAGACGGGTGCGATTTAATTATTGAGGCCGTGTTTGAAAACATGGGTTTAAAGCATAAGATCACCGAGAATACTGAATCGTATTTAACCGAAGGCGGTGTTTGGGGGTCCAACACTTCTACTTTGCCGATCACGCAATTGGCTGAAGCCAGTGTCAAGCCTGAAAACTTTATCGGTATTCACTTTTTTTCACCGGTAGATAAAATGCCATTGGTTGAAATTATCTGTGGTGAAAAAACCAGCGACGAGACTCTGGCTAAAGCGTTTGATTACACCATGCAAATTCGTAAAACCCCCATTGTAGTGAATGATTCTTTGGGATTTTTTACGTCTCGCACCTTTGGAACGTACCTTGATGAAGCCGCTCACCTTCTCACCGAAGGTGTTGATCCTGTTCGAATCGACAGTTTAGGGCGTGCAATTGGTATGCCAGTCGGGCCTCTGCAAATTCAAGATGAAACCAGTCTGGAATTAAGCCGCAAAGCGCAAGAGACATGGGCTGAGATGGGCGTAACTGACAAATGGGGTAATGGCGACGTGATCCGCCGTGTGATCAAAGATATGATCACGGATAATGGCCGTGGTGGTCGCTATCACGGTGGAGGGTATTATGAGTACCATGAGGATGGCCGTAAAAATATCTGGCCCCCACTTTATGATTTGTATTTCAAGGCGGATTATCAGATATCAGATCAAGACATTAAGGACCGCTTGATGTTCAGGCAGGTTATTGAGGCTCTAAAGTGCCTAGAAAGCGGTGTGCTGAGGAGTGTTGCCGACGGTAACATTGGATCAATATTTGGCATTGGAGCACCCTCACACACTGGCGGTTTTATACAATTTGTAAACACTTATCAGCATGCTGATTTTATCAAACGTTGTGAAGAGCTTGCCGGTCAATACGGTGACCGTTTTAGTTGTCCAGCCATCGTTCAGCAACAGTTGGAATCTGGAAAACCTTTTGCGTAACTCGCTCGGCTTGTGGACGTTGCTTCTTTAGAGCGGCGTCTCACTAGCCCAATACCCACATGAATTACATATGATCGGACATTTTGTCAGCGCCTTTATTAGCACGCTTTTTAGTTATAAAAGTAATCAAAAAAAACGAGCGAAGCGAACCTTTCCCGAGCAGGTAATGTGTGCTGCCATGAAGCGCTTGCTGGAACGTGGGCAAGGGCAGCCTTTGGCGGTGATGCGTAAACAAACGGAACAATTAGGTGCTTACGGAAAAAATCTGAAAAATGTGAACTTTCAAGAGGTGAAAATCGCGGGCATCAACTGCTTATCAGTGTCACCTAAAGCCAATTTGGATAGCCGCCGCATAGTTGTCTACCTTCATGGTGGCGGTTACGTTACCGGTTCGCCCAAAGGGTACCAATCATTGATCTGCGATATTGCGGTGAGCGCGGGTTGTGACGTGATCGCGCCCGATTACAGACTAGCCCCTGAAGCCCCGTTTCCGGCTCCTCAAGACGATTGTTTGGCAATGGTTAAGCAATGTTTGAGACGGTACGCTGATAAGAAGGTAATTATAGCCGGTGATTCAGCGGGCGGTGGGCTTGCCATCGCTGCTGTTTTAAGTTTGGCAGAGGAGTCACTTGCTCCGCACTCTCTTGTGTTGATATCGCCATGGGTTGACCCCACAAAAGAAGATGGATCAATGATAACCAATGCCGATCATGACTTTTTGACCGCGCCTTTTGCTAAAAAAAGTTTTGAGGCTTTAATGCAAGGCCAAGATGCAAAAAACAGCCGAGTTAATTTTTCTGAAATAGATTTAAGTGTGCTTCCTAAATCATTGATTCAATATGGTTCTGCTGAGTTATTTTACGATCAAATTAGCGAGTTTTCAGATCGAGCTAAAGCCCAAGGAGTGCCGTTGACGGTAGAATGCTACCCTGATCAATGTCATGACTTTCAACTTTTCACTCCTGTGTCTCAAACCGCAAGAACGGCGATACAACGAATAGGCCAATTTATTCGTGAGAGTTGACACTCAAGCAGTGAGTTAGTGGTGCTTTTTTAGCGGCAATGACTTACTACCAGGGTCTTAGCACCAAATCGCCATAACGGGCAGTTTAGTGCTAAGTGGTTTTCAGCAACTTAACTCAAAGAGTCGCAATAGGTTATTCGAAAAATTCCACGCAAGAGTCCAACTTTTCACGCCCTACGTTAAACCGGTTAATCGGCGCTTCTTCTTCCGCATAACCAAATGACAAGCCAAACATAATGGCGTGATTTTCAGGAATGTTGGCCAATTCATGCACCGCGTCAGTGTACATGGCAAGCGCACCCTGTGGGCAACTAGCAAGGCCATTTTCAGTCATTAATAACATGATGGTTTGCAAATAAATCCCCATATCCACCGCATTGATCTCACTCATGGTCTTAGGCATAGAGAAAAATGCTGCGTGTGGTGCACCAAAAAACTGCCAGTTACGCAGCATCAATTCTTGTCGTTTCTCTTTTTCCTCATATTTCACATCAACGGAATCGTATAAGGATATAGCACAAGCAATTTGCCTTTTTCGATATTCGTCCTTAAGGCCTTGGTCACCGGGTGTAAAATGAGGCGTTGGGGTTTTGCCTGACATGATGTCACTCACCATGGATTTTTCAATATTGTTGCGTGCCTCACCAGAGACCACCACCACATGCCAAGGTTGAGTGTTACAGTTAGATGGCGAATCTTGAGCCTGAAGAAAAATTTTTTCTATTAATCCTGCGTCAACCGCTTGTTTTTTATAGGCTCTTACCGAACGACGCTGCTTAATTGCCTCGCTTACAATCATTGTTTTTCTCCGATGATGATGGGTTAGGTTCTCTCATTCGGGCCTTTAGATAAGGCGATAAAATCGAACTCAATTTGATCACTACATTAAATAATGCCGAGTGAAGGCGCAATGATAATAACGTTGTAGGTGAGAATTAAAACAACTCTTAATGATCATTTTCATTTTAACAATAATGTTTTATGTCAATAATCAGCTAAATCACGTCATTTAAAGCCGCTGAACAAATGGATAAAATCTTTTCATTAACAATAAATTCAATTGGTTGCCAGTATGAGAGCGTTTACTGAAGAACAAGACATGTTTCGTGAGGCCTATCGAAAGTTCCTTGAAACCGAAATCACGCCTAATATGGCGCAATGGCGTGAAGATGGTATTGTCGATAGATCGGCGTTCAAAAAAGCCGGCGAGCAAGGCTTTTTAATGGTGTGGCCTGATGAGCAATACGGAGGCCTGGGTGATAATGATTTTCGTTACGAGCAAATTATTATCGAAGAAACCGTTCGTCAGCAATGCGGAGAGTGGTTTAATACATTGCACAGTCGATTGGTTGGGCCTTATTTACATAAGTACGCCACACCAGAGCAGCGCGAACGCTTTTTGCCGCCCTGTGTGAGTGGTGAAAAGGTTCTAGCCGTTGCGATGACTGAGTCGGATGCCGGTAGTGACTTATCAGGCATGCGAAGCACCGCACGTGATGCCGGAGACCATTTTGTGTTGAACGGCTCAAAAACGTACATTTCAAACGGCATTCTGGCAGATTTAATTGTTGTTGCGGCCAAATTAGACGGCGCCGACAGTTCGCACGCTATGGTCTTGATGGTCGTCGAGCGAGGAATGGAGGGGTTTGAGAGGGGGCGAAACCTCGATAAAATGGGCTTGAAGGCACAGGATACCGCCGAGCTGTTCTTCAACAACGTCAAAGTTCCAAAAGACAACATCTTAGGCGAACCTGGTAAGGGGTTTTTCTATCTGATGAATGGCTTAGCCGAAGAGCGTTTAATTAACGCCGTAGGTACCATCGCTAATGCGCGTAAAGCATTCGATGTGACCCGTGAATTCGTAATGACCCGTAAGGCTTTTGGTAAACGAGTATCGGATTTTCAAAACACACAGTTTAAAATGGCTGAGATGGACACCGAAATCGAAGTAGCACAAGTTTACTTAGATCACTGTGTGGAAATGCACAACCAAGGAAAACTCACCGCTAATATGGGGGCAAAACTGAAGTTATTAGGTGCTGAAGTAGAATGGAGAATGATGGATCTTGGTGTGCAGTTGCATGGCGGAGCAGGGTACATGCAAGAGTACGAGATATGTCGTATGTTTACCGATGCCCGCATTAGCCGAATCTATGCAGGAACTTCTGAAATCATGAAGTTGATACTGGGGCGCGAAATATTCTCAGACGATTACCAGAGTTTGTTGGATTGATTTTTTACTTGATCAGAAATCGAGAAATAACTTTTAAGTGAGTCAAAAAGGCATTGTTATCGTTGATAGATGAACAGCGTACGCGTTCACGGGCGTGTCCGCGTTGCGTGCCGTTGAGTAAAAACGTGGTTGGAGATATTTTGTTCGTTTGTTAAGCTGTAACTATTAAAACACACACGTTAGAGATACTCTGAGTGGCGAACTCTATTAGGCGGAAGCTGGCATTTTTCAAGGATTGTCTGGAGGCCGAGTCTCGCGCGCAAACGGTTTGGACTTTCCCAGCACGCAACAGTCAACACGTTGTTGAGGTTGAGGGGATGGCGTTGAATTATTCCCTTGATAAGCGGTTAGCAGATAAGTTTGCAACCACATTGGAATTCTACACGAGAGAAAAACGCGCGCAACTTAGTGTTTTCTTTATCAAGGGGCGGCACGCGGTGCCCAGCTTCGGTGGCACACGGCGCGCGCGCGCGATCACTTGCCCGGTATTTATGTTTCCGAGTGAGATTGGCGATGGGAATGTGGTTTCTGTGGACCTCAGCGACGGTGTCATCAACCCTGCCGCGATTAATATTCTTGGAAACAAAGATCAGCAAGATTCAACGTTGCTCGAGCGTTTACTTAAGGCAAGCATTGAACATGATGCCGATCAGACTGTGCGTTTGATTGAGCAGATAAATCACGCCCTAAACCCACACAACTTGAGCTTGATAGAAAAGGCATTCCTTTCAATTGAATCAAAAACCACCAGCGCCCGAAGCAGCCTGTACGAGCTTGAAACCATGTGCGGCCAGCGTCGTTTATCAGTGCCAGTTCGCCGTGTGTTGGAAAGCGGTAATAGACAACATGAGAACCATTTTAGCGCTTCAGGAAACGTAAGTCAGGGATTTTGGTCGAACGTATTTTTAAGGTCTTGGTGGTGGTCAAAAGCCGACTTGCCCTTACCAGAGGTTCTCAGTGATTCACAGGCCAGTGTACTCTCAGCCGCACGTCGCTATGGTTTATCCGCCGTGTGCGGCCCTCCAGGCACTGGAAAGAGCTTTACCATTGCCTGCTTGGCATTAAGCGAGTTTAGCCGCGGTAACTCAGTGTTGGTGGTATCGCAAAATCAGCATGCGGCCGATGTGGTCAGACGCAAACTGATTGACGATATGGGTGTGGAATCGGGTTTAACGATGTTGGCCAGCGAGCGGGGCACATCGAACGAAGCTAAAATGCAGATACAGCAAATGCTGCGCCGCACGTACACCGTAGACAAAAAGCGCACTAAGTTAGTGCGCAAGCGAATCAAACGCTTGTTGAAAGACCGTGATGACCTAGAACACCAGTATCACTTGCGATTACACAACACAACGGCACAACCTGCACCGCGCGCCAAGCGTACATTCACCCGTTTTATGTCGTTTAATAAGCAGACAAATGAGCCCAAAAAGAGTGTGTTTGAACTGTTTTTGGCGCTTGAGGATTTGGAAGGGCGCATCAAGGAACAAATTCTTACGTTGCATAAGCTTGAATACCAATTAATCGCCAAAAAGCTTATCTCACAACGGCAATCACGACAATCACTGCAAGCCTTTGCCGACTCGTTGACGGCTCGCAATGAACACTATCAAGAACGTTACTACAGCAAAGTTAATCTGGACGATGTGTTGAGTGTGATTCCTTTCTGGTTTTCAGCCGTGGGCAATTTAAATCGATTCGTGCCGTTTGAGCGTGAGATGTTTGACTTGGTGATCATTGATGAAGCCACGCAATGCAATCTGTCGGTTTGTTTGCCCGCATTACAGCGAGCCAAACGTGCCGTAATCGTTGGTGATTTAAAGCAGTTGAGTCACGTTTCATTTGTGTCGTACCAACAACAGGCGCGTTTGGCTGAGCAACACGATCTCGGCGTTTCTGACATTAATACCGATTTTCGTAATGCCAGCGTACTGGACTACGCGCTAGAAGCTTGCCAATACCACGAGCAAAGTGTTCAGCTTGACGAACATTTCCGAAGCCACCCGCAAATCATCGAGTTCAGTAATCAGGAGTTTTATCAAAGCAGTTTAAAAATCATGACTGAGCGGCCAACCAATCGTCAGCGCTCGATTGAGGTGGTGCAAGTTGACGGTAAACGGCTAAATAAAGGGGTTAATAAGCAAGAAGCGTTGGCAGTATTGGCGAAGTTGAAATCCATAATCTCCGAGCAACGGCGCTTACCTGAAACCGACGTTCATGAACTTGGGGTATTGGCGTTTTTCAGTTCTCAGGCTGATCATCTCGAAAAACTCATATTCGATCAAATTAGCCTGAATGATTTGCGTCGGCACCATATTAGAGTGGGTACGCCGTTTTCGTTTCAAGGTGAGGAGCGCGATCACATGTTGATTTCGTGCAGTGTGGACGCCCAAACATCTGGTAACAGCTACAGTTACTTAAACCGTGATGATGTGTTCAATGTCGCGATTACCCGAGCGCGAGACTATCAATCGCTTTTTTTAAGCTGTGAACCTGACCAAGTTCATTCAAACTCCAAGCTGTCGGCTTATCTTAAGTTTATTCGTGAATACGCTTCTGACTTTGAGCAAAAACCAAGCGAAAAACGAGACGCATTTCAAGGCGAGATATGCGAGTGGCTGAGTAAACGTGGTATCGAGATATACCCCAATTTTCTGGTTGCGGGCATTAGCATTGATATAATGGCTGTGTATCATGGCCGTGCGTTGGCGATTGACTTGATCGGTTACGAGGGCGAACTCAAAAGCGCTCTGTCTCTCACGCAACTGAGAATGCTACAGCGTGCTGGGCTTGAATCGTTTTTATTACCCTATAACGAATGGCGCGAGTCACCTAAACCATTGCTAACAGCCCTGATGCTGCGCATGGGCGTGGCACAAGCATTAACAAAAGAAACAACGACACTGGATAAATACAGTGATGCTCAAGTGGCTGACTTTGCGGCGTTAACCGACGGCGCATCAATCAACCGCTTGCATGCCCGCTTTATTAAGCATGAAGAACGGGTTGCGTCTGACCAATTGTCCACCTTAGTGCAACAGCACCAACGCTTTTTAGCGGCGCTTAATGAACACTTTTTGCCTGACGAACTAACTTACAAACGGTATTTGAACGCCTTGCACGAGGTAATCAAGTTTTGCATTGCAAATCTTGGTAAAGCCGCTGTTATCGCCGAACTCAGTAACAGCATGCTCCAACAACACAAAACGCTGTTTGGTGACTCACCGTTCTCCGATGAATTCGACGATGTCAGCGCCGCCAGGCTTGGCTTGATTGAAGAACAACGCGCAAAATTGAAATTGTTGATTCGCGAGAATGACAAAGCACTCTTGCAAATTGATAAGACTCTGATTAAGTTGAACTCACTCGCGCCCGATGAAATTGGCATAGACCCAACTCAAACACTGAACGAACTCACCGAGCGGCTGGATTTATATCGTGGCAACACACTCGATTCCAGCCCAACCCTAACCGTAGAACAATAAACAAAAGTGGACACTAAATTAAAACCGGAACAAGAATTGACCCTCTTCACACTAGAACAAGCTGAAGAGCGGCTTCCAAGTGCGCCCCAAGAAGAAGCGCCGTCGGACAAATACGTAGCGCAAGCTAACAACTTAATCGATGATCTATTTTCAAAAACCGCAACGGATATTAAGGCGCGACAAAATTTTGCTCGTGAAGTTCAAGATCTGGGAGGCCCAGTGCAGCGTAAATTGGTGCACAAGAGCAGTCTGCTAAAAGAACCGATGAGTACATTAATGGCGGACTTGCAAGACGGCGGTTCAATTGCGCAAGACATGGTGAACTTACAACACCAGATTAGTCAAATTGACCCAAACCGTTTTAATTTCACAATGAGTGGTTTTCGCCGGTTCTTATCCAAACTGCCCGGCATTGGGACGGTGTTAGCCAACTGGCTGGTGCGATTTGAAAGCGTTCAAGCAATGATCAACGATATTGTCGAATCGCTGAAAGTAGGGCGCAAACGGCTAAACAGAGACAACATTACGCTCGAAAATGACAAGGTTGAAATGCACAAATTGGCGCAACAGTTGCGTGAATACGTCAAGTACGGCAAAACCGTTGATCAAGAACTGTCTCGGCGTATTGAATCGGACGTGTCGGATGAACAGCATTTGATCTTTCTACAAAAAGAAGTGCTGTACCCTTTACGACAACGCATCATTGACCTGCAGCAGCAACTGGCGGTAAATCAACACAGTGTAGTCACGGCAGAAGCCATCATCCAAAATAACAAAGAACTCATGCGCGGCGTGGACCGGTCACTCAATGTGACCGTGGTTGCATTTCAGACCGCCAGCACCTTGTCGATCGCCCTAGAACATCAGAAAAAAATCTTAAAAGGGGTGCAGGCGATTAACGAGACCACGAACGATTTGTTGCTAAAAACTTCAGAAAAATTACGAGACCAAGGCTCACAAATTCAAGAGCAATCCATGTCGACCACCATCGACACACAAGTATTACAAGAATCATTTAAGAATGTGCATCAAGCCTTAGAGCAAGTAAATACGTTTCGTGTAAAAGCGCTGCCGCAAATGAGCGCCAGTATTGAAAAAATGGATAAGATTAATGCCAAAATGGACGTTGTGATAGACGAGATGAAAGAAGCTGAAAACATCTCCAAACAATTCACTCTAGAGGGTAGCCGTGACTGACTTTTATTGCCTAGCCGTCTCTGCGCAAGATCGTGTAACCACCATTGCATTAAACCGCCCAGACGCCGCCAACGGTTTAAATTTAGAGATGGCCACTGAACTCGCGATTGTGGCGAACCTCATTGCAAATGACCCTCACACCAAAGCGGCCGTATTGACCGGCGAAGGCCGTTTTTTCTGTGCTGGTGGCGATGTTAAAGCCATGGCCGACGCTGACCAACCAGGCGCCGCCGTGTCGGCGATAGCCGAAGAACTGCACAAAGCCGTGTTAACGTTCTCACTGATGGACAAACCGCTGATATGCGCGGTGAATGGCACGGCCGCTGGGGCTGGTTTTAGCTTAGCGGTATCGGCTGATTTGGTGATTGCATCACCCCACGCCAAGTTCACCATGGCCTACAGCAGCATCGGGTTAAGCCCTGACGGCAGTGCCAGTTATTACTTACCAAGACTGATTGGCTTACGAAAAACTCAAGAGCTAATGTACACCAACCGTGTATTAACCGCGCAAGAAGCACTGGACTGGGGCCTGATTAATCAGGTGTCGGAAACCGCGTTGGACACAGCGCAAGAACTCGCGATTAAACTGGCCAAGGGCTCGGCTTCATCGAATAAGGCCATCAAAGGTTTGCTCAACACCAGCAACGTAAATTCGCTCGCTCAGCAACTCGACCTAGAGCAAAAAACCATCAAGCAATGCGCTGATGGAGAGGATGGCAGAGAAGGCGTAAACGCCTTCATTAACAAACGAAGACCAAAATTTGAATAGGCTGTGTCTACGAGGGTTCGTACTCGTTGTTTTTCGAATCTGTTCATCAACGCATAAAACGTTTACCCATAAAGTCTGTTTAAGATAAAAAGTATGGTGGCCTCTGTTATTCTCTGTGTGTAGCTTTAATATCAATTGTTAACTTTTCATACCTCTCATGTTATCCAACCTTATTCGTTCTGAGCAGCATTTTGAGCTTATTGAGTCAGCTATCGGTTGGTTAGAAAGTGGTGGCCGTATTGCGTTGATCACCTTGGTTAATATAGAAGGTAACGCGCCGTACCCTGTGGGTACTCAGATGCTAGTGAGAGAAGATGGCGTATTTAGAGGGCAAATAACGGGGGGGTGTGCCGAACAAGCGATTGCCGATCAAGCGGTGCATCAAATCAAAGCTGGTCAAAACAGCGTGCAGCGATACGGTTTGGGTTCGCCTTATTTTGATATTCAATTGCCTTGTGGATCGGGCATTGATGTTTTTATTGATGTTGGCCAGTCTTTACGTGATTTACAATGCATTCAACAAGGCCTTGAACAACGTAAAATAGTGCCGTTTGAGATCAAATCTGAACGGCTGAGTTTCATTAAAAAGTACTACCCTACGCCCAGATTGTTTCTTTTAGGGCAGGGGCCTATATTAGTGAGCTGCGCTAAGCTTGCATTGGAAACAGGCTTGGACGTGTTATGCGTTGCACAAAATGAAGCCACATTGAAACTGTTGAAACGAGCGTCATTGGTCGGGGTGGGTTTAAATGAATATCGTGACTTTTCTGAAGTGTATGACAAACACACGGGGGTGGTGTCTTTATTTCATGAACACGATCTTGAAATAGCGATTTTATCTCAAGCCTTAGCGAGCGAAGCGTTTTATATTGGTGCTTTAGGTTCTAAGAAGACGCACGCGGCTCGTTTGGACTCTTTGCGAACTGAGCATATTAATGAAGTAAATTTGGCGCGAATACATGGCCCCGTGGGAGTCGACATTATGGCTAAGACACCGCCTCAAATAGCCATCTCAATAGTGTCACAAGTCATTGATAGTTATAATAAGTCAATTGATTGATGTCAGCTAAAAAAGCGTATTATGATTGATTTGGCGTGTGTAATTTTAGCTTCAGGTTACAGTCGCCGATATGGCGCAGATAAACTGCTTGCACGTGACTCAGGGGCACAAAGCTTGATTCGTCAAACCATTGCCGTATATCGGCCGTTGTTCTCAGCGATACACGTTGTTGCTAGACCGGATAATTTACCATTAATGGACATTTTGATTGACGAACACGTCACGATTATTGAAAACGATGAATCTAAGCTTGGAATGAGTCGAAGCATCGTAAAATCCGTTGAATATTGCCAAGTGAATACCGGGTGGCTATTTGCGCTTGCGGATATGCCTTATATTAAAACGTCCACGGTCGCATCAATTCGTGATGCCGCCGGTGCCAACAAAATTATTCGGCCAGTGTTTAATGAAAAACCCGGTAATCCAATTGCCATTGGGCAGTGTTTTGCGCCAGAGTTACTCAAATTAACCGCAGATAATGGCGCTAAAGCCATCGTCAGAAATGCCGGTGAGGCGTTGACAACGTTACATGTGAATGACGCAGGCATTCACCAAGACATAGACACACCAAGCGATTGGCTCGTTAATGCGTCGATCAGTCGTTAAACATTGGTTATTGATTAGATTCGATTTTCAGCAAAATCTTTAAGAGCGGCACCGTCTAACCGATAAACGGTCCAACCGCCTTTGGGTTTGGCGCCCATGGCTTCATAAAACTGGATTGACGGTTCATTCCAATCCAATACGCTCCACTCAACTCGGCCACAGTTATTTGCTACGGCTATTTTGGCTAATTCCTGCAACAGACCTTTACCCGCGCCCGAACCGCGGAACTCAGGCGAGACGTATAAGTCTTCGAGGTATATCCCATGTTTTCCTAACCAAGTGGAATAACTAAAAAAATAAATGGCAAAGCCAACGGGCTTTCCGCCTAGCTCGGCAATTAGGCCATGAACCTGTGGGTTGTCACAAAACAAAGTATCGTTGATGTGATTCGTATTTGTAACCACTTCATCTTCGGCTTTTTCGTAAATTGCCAGTTCAACAATAAAGTGTAAAATTTGTTCAGTGTCCGCCGGCTGAACGGCTCTAATTGATAGTTTAGGCATGGCTATTACATATTTGAATGTTTGAATTAAGTCGCAATATCGGCACTGTACGCAGAACAAAGGGCTTTCAAATCAAGCGCCGATAATTCCACATCAAGGCCGCGTTTTCCAGCACTAACACAGATGGTTTTATGAGTGAATGCGGAGGTATCAATTACGGTTTCTAATCGTTTTTTTTGACCTAACGGGCTTACTCCCCCAACCACGTACCCACTGACGCTCTGAATCAATGTCTTATCAGCCATGGTTGCTTTTTTGCACCCAACCACACTGGCAATGGCTTTAAGATTAAGTGTGGCTATTACGGGCACAATACCAACGATAAACCTATTGTCAGTGGTTTTTACCACCAAGGTTTTAAACACTCGTTCAGGCGCAAACCCCAGTTTCTGGATGGCTTCTAAACCGTAAGACTGCGTTTGCGGGTCGTGATCGTAATGGTGCAACGTATAAGGAATGTGATGTTTTTGCAGCTTTTTAATTGCTGGAGTCATAACGAGTAGATATCACACCGCCCAATAGCAAGAGCATACCTTTTGCACGGTTCAACGTTTGTACAATCAAGGGCAACGACCATTATTTGGCCAGTGAGTTAATGACCTTTAAGGTTGCTTGGATTGCCGCCACAACTTGATTGGAGTTAACCCCACGCGTTGTCATTTTTCGCCCGTTTTCCAGTTCCCAAGTGATGGCGGCTTCGGTTAACGCATTAGTGCGGCCACCTTTGGGGATATGGACTTGATAATCGATAAGGGGAGGGCGTTCTAAGTCGTCGTATTGTATTAATATAGCGTCAAGAGCCTTAGTAAATGCATCATAGCCACCATTGCCCTCTCCGTTTGCGGTGTGCTTTTTGCCGTCAATGAGTATGTGTAAATCGACTTTAGAGTTGCCTTGAAGGTTACTGATCATTTGGCAATCTTCAAGGGTTACACGTTCTTCACCAGTGGTCTCTAACACGTCAGAAATGATGAACGGCAGGTCGTCTGTGGTTATGATTTGTTTTTTATCGCCCAGTTCGATCACTTTTTCTAGAACCTTTTTTTGGTCCTCGGCACTGAGCTTAATGCCCAGCGCGTCTAAGTTTTGCTCCAGTGATGCTTTTCCAGCCAGTTTCCCCAGTGCGTAGGTTCTTTTTCGAGCGAAACGTTCTGGAGACAGTTTGGTGACGTAAAGGTCACCTTTTTTATCACCGTCAGCGTGTATTCCAGCAGTTTGAGTAAACACGTCTGTGCCAAGAATAGGGGCGTTGCAGGCCACAAACTTGCCTGAGAAGCTCTCCACCATCTGGCTAATGTCGACAATGTGTTTTTCATCAATGTTAAGTTCAATACCCAATTTGTCACGCAGAACCACACTGACTTCGGCCAGTGATGCATTGCCAGCGCGCTCACCTAGACAATTAATGGTGCAATGAATGGAACTGGCGCCCGCTTCTACAGCGGCCATCACATTGGCCGTTGCTAAGCCATAGTCGTTATGCGGGTGAAAATCAAACTGCAGCCCAGGAAAGCGCCCGACCATGTCTGAAATAGCCGCAGAAACCTCAGCAGGGGACATCACCCCTAATGTGTCAGGCAACATAAAATGCCCCACGCCACAATCTTTAAGCTCATTTACAAAGTTGTATACGTACCCTGGCTTGTCTTTATAACCATTCGACCAATCCTCTAAATAAACGTTAACGGATACGCCACGCTCTTGGGCGTAGTCAATGGTTTGCTTAACGCGTTCTAGGTGTTGTTTTGGTTGTTGTCGTAATTGCGTCAGGCAATGATGTTCACTGCCTTTGGCAAGTAGATTGATCACTTTGCCGCCAGCACCGACAATCCAGTCCACACTGCGATTTACATCAACAAAGCCTAATACTTCCACAGCATCTAAATAACCATTTTCAGTCGCCCAACTTGTGATTTTTTTGACCGCTTGTTGCTCGCCTTCAGAGACACCGGCGGACGCCACTTCAATTCGGTCAACGTTTAATCGGCCAAGTAGAGCTTGAGCTAAACTCACTTTTTCTGATGGAGCGAATGATACGCCTTGAGTTTGTTCACCATCTCGCAGAGTGGTGTCCATTAAAGTGATGCGCATTGCGTTGATTATCTTAACAGTGAGAGAGTTTAACGTTCACATGCATAGTAACAAAAAACATCATGATTACTACTTGCGATACGGGTAAATAAATAAAAAACGGCCGACTTACTGTCGACCGTTTTAAGGCTTTGTGTTGCTCTGGCTTACTAAGTCTAATTTAGCTTGCCCAAAGCCAAGGAAACTGTTGTTTGTGCTTTTCTTCGTAAGCAGAAATTTTATCCGTATGCCCTAGCGTTAAACCGATATCGTCCAGACCGTGTAATAGGTTATTTTTTCTAAAACCATCAATGTCAAAACTCACTTGCAAGCCAGCCGGTGTACTTACGATTTGACGCTCTAAATCCACGGTGAACGAAACGCCTTCATTTTCGGCGATCTCAGACATTAAGCTCTTCAAAGTATCGGCATCAACAACAATCGGTAAGATGCCGTTTTTAAAGCAATTATTGTAAAAAATATCTGCAAAACTGGTTGATATGATGGTGTTGAAACCGTAATCATCAATCGCCCATGGTGCATGTTCTCGAGAGGAACCGCAACCAAAGTTATCGCCCGCAACCAGAATTTTTGCGTTTGAGAACTCAGGCTTATTAAGTTCAAACTCGGGGTTTGGTGTGCCGTCTTCAAGGTAACGCCAATCGTGAAATAAGTGAACCCCAAACCCCGTGCGCTCAACTTTTTTCAAGAATTGCTTGGCGATGATTTGGTCAGTGTCGACATTGCTGCGATTCATCAGAGCCGCAACGCTGGTGTGCTTTGTGTATTTTTCCATTGTGAGCGACCTCGAAATTACGCTTGTTCAAGTTGACGAATATCAACAAATCGACCAGCGGCCGCCGCCGCCGCGGCCATCGCTGGAGAGACAAGGTGAGTACGCCCCCCCTTACCTTGACGTCCCTCAAAATTACGATTTGAAGTAGACGCGCAGCGTTGACCTGGCTTGAGTTGGTCGCCGTTCATGGCCAAACACATG
Organism: uncultured Arenicella sp.; assembly: GCA_937974565.1. GTDB lineage: Bacteria > Pseudomonadota > Gammaproteobacteria > Arenicellales > Arenicellaceae > Arenicella. The sequence continues at coordinate 28,756 of CALJWL010000030.1, read as the reverse complement.
GAGCAACCCGGTTCACGCCATTCCCAACCTGCGTCGGTGAATATTTTGTCTAAGCCTTCTTGTTCGGCTTGCTCTTTAACCATATAAGACCCCGGAACGGCAATCGCTGTTACGCTATCGGGTACGGATGTGCCCTTAGCGATTTCGGCCGCCGCTCGAAAGTCTTCAATTCGTGAGTTGGTGCAAGAACCTAGGAAGACAAAGTCGATTTCAAGATCGGTCATCTGAGTGCCGGAATGCAAACCCATATACTCTAAAGCACTCTTGCACGCAATTTGCTTGCCTTCACTGTCAAAATCATCCGGCGACGGCACCACCGCATTAACGGGCACGACTTGCTCTGGCGAGGTGCCCCACGTAACTTGTGGGGCAATGTCAGACGCATCAAGTTCTACGATGTGATCAAAGGTTGCATTTGCATCGCTAGGCAGTGATTGCCAATAAGCCTTAGCTTGATCCCAAGCATCGCCTTTGGGCGCAAACTCTTTGCCTTTTAAGAAGTCATAGGTTTTTTGATCCGGTGCCACTAAACCAGCCCGAGCGCCACTTTCAATTGCCATGTTGCATAAGGTCATACGGCCTTCCATTGACAAAGCCTTAATTGCTTCACCGGCGTATTCAATTACATAACCGTTGCCACCAGCTGTACCGATTTTACCAATGATGGCCAGTGCGATGTCTTTGGCTGTGCTGTACTTAGAAAGCGTGCCGTTAACGTTGACTAACATGGTTTTAGATTTCGATTGAGGCAGGGTTTGCGTGGCCATAACGTGTTCCACCTCTGATGTGCCAATGCCGAACGCTAAGGCACCGAAAGCGCCGTGCGTTGCGGTGTGGCTGTCACCGCAAACGGTGGTCATGCCCGGGTGCACGAAGCCATGTTCTGGCACAACCACGTGAATGACACCGTTGTTTTTACTCTGCATGTCGTACAGCGTTAGACCGTGTTCTTTACAGTTATTAATCATGGTTTGCACTTGCTTGGCACCAATGGGGTCGGGCAAATTCAGCCGGTCAGCCATTTTGGTGGGCACGCAATGATCTAACGTCGCCAAGATACTGTGTGTATTGCGAATTCCACGCCCAGCCATCTTTAGGCCTTCAAATGCTTGAGGCGATGTAACCTCATGCATAAGGTGGCGATCAATGTACAGTAACGCTGCTTGACCTGGTTCCTGATGCACAAAGTGCGCATCCCAAATTTTTTCGTACATGGTTTTAGCCATGAAAAACCTCTTTAAAATTGTCTGAACGGCTTAATGTTAGAGTATTGGCAAAAAAGCTGACTAAAATAGCTCAAAACAAGTAATAGACGCGCCAACACACGTAAGAACGGAGCCTTAACATAAACTAAGGTGGGCCAGCCAACCGTTTTATCTGCATGGCAGACATGATATCAAAGCCTATTGATAATTTAAATTCATTGTTTTTATAATATCGATTCCAGTTTGGAATAAATTATCAATGGTGAGATAAGTCATGGATATATCGATGTTACACGCTTTTATCGCAGTGGCTAGGGATCAATCGTTCTCAAAAGCATCTGAACGGCTTTTCATCACACAGTCGGCGGTCAGTAAGCGAGTTGCGGCGCTTGAAGCTGAGCTGGGTGTTGAACTGTTTAATCGCGTGGCTCGCACGGTCAGTTTAACGGAAGCGGGAAAACAGTTACTGAATAAGGCGAGAGATTTGGTCACTCAAGCGGAAGAGTTGCAGCGTTATGCGTCTAACCTGAACGACGACATCAGCGGTGATTTATCGGTGTCTTTATCTCACCATATAGGGTTGCACCGCATGCCACCTGTGCTGCGTGAATTCAATCAACTTTACCCCAAAGTGGCCTTGGATATTCGCTTTGAAGACTCTGATCAAGCGTTTCATTCAGTAGAACAAGGAGACATTGAGTTTGGTGTTATGACGTTGCCACGTTTAATTCCCGAGCGAATACAGTCACAAACGGTCTGGATTGACGACTTGCAAATCGTTGTTGCTAATGATCATGAACTGGTTGGTAAGAAACATGTTCATATTCAAGATTTGGCGGCGTACTCTTGTGTGCTACCGAGTAGAAACACCGAGACGTATCAAATTATGGCACGTCAGTTTGATGCGGCGGGTATGCTGATGAATGCGCAAATGGAAACCAATAATTTAGAGACGTTAAAAATGTTAGTTGCTGCGGGAATAGGGTGGAGTTTATTGCCCAGCACAATGTTGGATAGTGATGACGTTACGGTACTCTCATCAGGCTTAGGCTTAACACGAGAACTCGGCATGGTGTTTCACTCCAGAAGAAGTTTGTCGAATGCGGCTCAAGCGTTGAAAGACTTGATTGTTAAAGCGGGAGAGTAAGGCACGCTTATTACCTCAAGAACCTTGGGTTTATCCATTTGAATTTAGAGCAGAATAAGACGTCAAAACTTATATCTACTGCGCTTATTTAACAGGGCGACGATAGGCACGTGAACCACAGAGGAATTAATGATTTATGTTGAAGTATAAAATTTTATTGGCTTGTGTTTTAGTCGCTTTTGCATCTTATACCTTGTTTGCTATGTCGATATCCAATCAATCCTTATTGAGCTTTGGTTACCAAATGGTGACCAGCCCCGATACCGCACAAGTTCTAATAGATTTATACATCATGGCTTTATTGGCTATTACATGGATACTCCTAGATTGTAAAAAGCTTGGAAAACCGATTTGGTATTGGGCTTTATTCACACTGTTAACGTTGGTGTTTGTTTCAGTCGGTCCGCTGCTATACCTAATACTGCGTTCAAATAACGAAAACGACAATGAAACATAACGACTCATAAAACTAACGCTTTGGTCTCAAAATTATAATGTGCCGTAAAAAGGTGAACCAGCGATATTAAAGTGATGTGAAGGAAACTGTAGATTCAATAGAAACTTTGTGGATGATAATGTCAGCAAGGTGCTTTTTGGCCGGTGCTTGATGGCGATGATTGATTGAGACAAAAATATGCGTCAAATTACGCATTGGACACCGTATAATTATCACCTAAAATTGCAAAGAGATTGAATAGACTTGGTATACCTAAATTAATGAGAGCGCGTCAGCATATTTTTCGCGAACGGCGTGAATACAATAAATGGGTTGCCAATGAGACTCTTGAAGATTATTCCTTACGTTTTGCGGCACAATCTCGTCGTCGATGGTCAATAGAGACGGTTGCTAAAACAGCCTTAGGAGCGACCGCATTCTTGGCATTGGAAGCCATTGCCGCTAGTTTAACCCTCACTTTCGGCTTTGCAAATACCTTTTGGGCCATGATGGCCTTGACGGTGGTTATCATTTTAACCGGATACCCTATTAGCGTTTTTGCCGCTCGTCACGGGTTGGATATTGATTTATTAACTCGCAGTGCTGGTTTTGGTTATCTAGGGTCAACCATAACTTCTCTTATTTACGCTTCGTTCACCTTTATATTTTTTGCCATCGAAGCCGCTATTTTAGCTTCGGCGCTCAAAGCACTCTTAGGGATTCCTCTTTGGATTGGTTATATATTGTGTGCAGTTGCTGTGATGCCAATTGTATCGCATGGTATTTCAGCAATAAGTCGATTCCAAATACACAGTCAATGGGTTTGGTTGCCATTACAAATCAGTGCGTTATTAATTGTGTGCGTTAATGAGTACCAACAATTCAATGAGTGGCTCTCTTACGCCCCAACCACGAAAACAGGAACGTCAAACAGTAACACGATAAGCACTGAGTTCAATCTGACAATGTTTGGGGCTGCATCAGCGGTAATGTTTGCACTGGTGGCGCAGATTGGTGAACAAGTAGATTATTTGCGATTTATGCCTAAAAAGAATCGCCAAAACTCTCGAAAGTGGTGGTTTTGGGTGTTGCTTGCGGGGCCTGGGTGGATACTCATTGGTATTATTAAAATGCTATTTGGCTCATTTTTAGCCTACTTAGCGGTATCTAAAGGGGTTGGGATTGAAAAGGCCGCAGACCCAACTTATATGTATCAAATGGCATTCTCTTATGCTACTCAATCCCCGACATTTGCGTTGGTGCTTGCGGGTGTGATGGTTGTCGTCTGCCAGATGAAAATCAATGTTACTAATGCCTATGCAGGCTCTTTAGCGTGGTCCAACTTTTTCTCACGTATAACACACAGTCACCCTGGGCGAGTGGTATGGCTAGTATTTAATGTTGCCATCGCTCTTATTTTAATGGAGTTGGGCATTTATAGAGCCCTTGAGTCAATCTTAGGTGTGTTTGCGATAGTGGCCGTGAGCTGGCTCAGTTGCATTGCCGCCGACTTACTTATTAATTCGGCACTTGGGCTACGCCCTAAAGAAGTTGAATTTAAGCGAGCCTATTTGTATGACGTTAACCCCGTTGGTGTGGTCAGTATGGCCGTTGCCACCTTTGTAGGCATTGTTTGTTACCTTGGGTATGTCGGTGAAGAAGCTAAATCTTTAGCGCATTTTATTACCATTGCTATTTGTTTTATTAGTGTGCCTTTTATCGCTATGGTAACTAAAGCAAAATACTACATTGCCCGTGAACACGATTTGGAAGAAAGCCTCACAGAGTTATCGTTGAGTTCCACGGAGCAGACCTGTTGTATCTGTGAGAATACATTTGAAAGCCCTGATATGGCTTTGTGCCCTGCGTACCAGGGGGTTATTTGCTCTCTTTGTTGTTCCTTAGATACTCGATGCATGGACGCCTGTAAACCGCATGGGCGATTTCGAGTTCAGCTCAAACATATGTTTCGTGAAATGTTGCCAGAACGGTTTGCCAGCGCCGCAGACTATCGGGTTTGGCGTTTTCTGATGACCCTCAGCCTTATAGGGGTATTAACGTGGTTATTGCTGTCGCTCATTTATTACCAAATTAGCCCGATTGAGGTCAGCGAGCAGTTGATGCTTAAAGAAGCTTTGGTTTCTTTGTATTTTATATTGGTGATGGTTTTCGGTGTGATTGCTTGGGTATTTTTACTAACCCAAGAGAGCCGAGAAATTGCTCAACAAGAGTCGAATCGCCAAACAGCTCGATTAATTGATGAAGTGGAGGCTCACGACATTACTGATAAGGAACTGCAAACCGCTAAAGAATTAGCTGAGCAAGCCAACCAAGCGAAAAGTCGTTATTTGACTGGGATTAGTCACGAGTTAAGAACGCCACTGCAATCCATATCAGGTTATGCGCAATTACTCGCGAATAAGAAGGACGTCAATGATTTTCAAGCTAAAGGGCTTAACATTATCCGTCGTAACAGTGAGTATTTGGCTGACCTTATTGAAGGTTTACTTAACATTTCAAAAATTGAAGCAGGGCGCTTAGAGCTTTATCGAAATCGTATTAATTTCAAAGACTTTTTAGATCAAATTGAAGAAATTTTTGTACCAATAGCAACGTCTAAAGGCATCAAGTTTTGCCTCACACGAGGTAAAAATTTACCCGAGTACGTGACGGCCGATGAAAAGCGTCTGCGGCAAATTTTAATTAATTTGATCAGCAATGCAATTAAATACACCGAAAAAGGGGCGGTGGATGTCGATGTTCGTTATCGCAACCAAGTGGCTAACATATCGGTAAAAGACAGCGGTGTGGGCATCGCTGATGATGATTTAGAGCGTATCATGTTGCCGTTCGAGCGCGTAAGAACAACTAATGTGCCGAACGTTAATGGCACTGGGCTTGGCCTCACCATTGTGCGCCTTTTAACTGAAATAATGGGAGGTGAATTGACGGTTAAAAGTGAGTTAGGGGTGGGCAGTGAATTTAGCGTAAGTGTGTTGATGTTTGAAACCGTTGGGGTTGGAGTCTCACGTACATTTGATGAGTCAATAGTCTCTTACCAAGGTGAACAAAAAACGGTATTGGTCATTGATGACGAGGCAATACATCGAGGCCTTATCGCCGACTTACTTCAGCCAATGGGGTTTCAAGTTCTCGAAGCCTCTGACGCCACGGTGGCTCGACGCATGTTAGGCACTCATATTGATTTATACATTTTAGATAACTCCATGCCTGGCGAAAACGGTTTAAGTTTGGCCAAACACATACGAGACTCAGGTTTTACTGCCCCAATATTGATGCTCTCCGCCGACCCTGAAGATCAGCACATGCCGTTAGGCAATACGCAAAATATTTATGACGCCTATATTGTTAAACCAATGCAAAATCAAGCCTTGTTATTGCATATGACTCAATTACTAGACTTAAAGTGGAATTACGAAGAAGCTCATCAGCGTGTCAGCACTAACAATGATGGAAATCTTTTGAACTTTGATTTTAAGGACTTACCGAAAAGCAACATCGATACAAACGCTGAAACAGCCGTTCCCTCATCGAAGATTGGTTTATTGCGTGAGCTTCAAGCTCACCTTGAAATAGGGCATGTAAAAGGTATTAAAGCCGCCATGCTTAGGCTTGGCCAACACAATGAAGAAGAAGTGCAATGGCCCAACCCAGAAACTTTGTTAGAATGGCAAAAGTTAGCGCAACGCTTTCAATACGGCGCTTTAATTGATGTTATTAGAGGGCATTTAAATGACCAGTGACCTTTCACAATACACAGTGCTTGTGGTTGATGATTCGGCGGACAGTCTTAGCCTCATCAGCGATGTGCTTGAAGATGTGGGCATCAACACGCTGGTTGCACTGGACGGCAAGCAAGCCTTGTCTATTGCTAAAAACATACGGCCTGATCTTATTTTACTTGATGCCATCATGCCAAATATGAATGGCTTTGAAACCTGCTCACAACTCAAATTATTAGCTGGTTTAACATCCGTACCAGTTATGTTTATGACAGGTTTGAGTGACACTCAGAGTATTGTCAAAGGTCTGAGTGTTGGAGGCGTGGATTATTTAACTAAGCCAGTGAACCCTGATGAACTAATTGCACGGATGAAAGTGCATTTAAACAATGCTGCGTTCACAGATAATGCGTATCAAGTGTTGGATTCACTAGGGCAATTTTTCATCATTGTGACTGAACAGGCGGATGTTTTATGGGCTACGCCTGACACCCATGCTCTGCTGGCTAGAATAAAGTGGGCTACTCACCAAGAAAAAACATCGTATTGGCTTAGCCAAAACCCTGACGTGAATAGCCGTTTAGTGCTGCCTTTAGAAGGCGATGAATTTGCTGAACTTAGGTTTGTCGAAAAACGCGATCAAGCTAAGTTTTCTCTGCGTATTGTACTTAATTCGCCAACAGTTGGAGCAGAAACACTTCAAAGTCGATTAAATCTTACTAAGCGTGAGTCTGAAGTGTTGTTTTGGTTGGCCAACGGTAAAAGCAACAAAGAAATCGCTGAAATTTTAGCCATGAGTGTCAGAACAGTGAATAAACATCTAGAACAAGTATTCCCTAAACTCGGTGTGGAAAACAGAACGGCCGCTGCTGGGGTTGCGATTAGGTTATTGGGTTAATCAACCCAATCCATTCATCAACGGCGCGCTAATAGCATTATCCTGTAAAAAATAGGCGTTTATGTGACGCTAATTTACAACGCCACTTTAAACATTAGAGACAAGACAACAGTTTGGCCTTTTAGGTACTTCGTTGGTCAGTAACTTTATGATTTTTGTTTGCATTGAAAGACAGATGAGAGCTGATTAATCGATAAAATAAATACCCGGCAACCACGGATACTAATGCAATCAACCCTAACTCTGTAACGTGTGTATGCGACTCATGGTTAGAGTGAGCGAACACGGGTGTCAAGCTGAATACAGCAAAGATTAAACTAAAATTTTTAATTGAATTTTTCAAAATTATACTCCTGAAAATGATTGTATGGGGCGTTCAGGTAACATGCCATCACTAACAATAAAGTTAATGATATCGCTAAGACCTTGAGCCTTTTTTAGGTTGGAGAAAACGAATGGACGCTCTTTTCGCATTAATTGAGTGTCGCTGTTCATCACCTCTAAAGAGGCCCCAACAAGAGGCGCCAAATCGGTTTTGTTAATAATTAATAAGTCAGACTTCGTAATGCCTGGGCCGCCTTTACGTGGAATTTTATCTCCGGCTGATACGTCAATCACATACAGTGTAAGGTCTGACAATTCTGGGCTAAATGTGGCGGATAAATTGTCTCCGCCGCTTTCAACAAAAATGACATCTAACGCTGGGTGGCGAGCATTTAATTCATCAATGGCCGCTAAATTCATTGACGCATCTTCACGAATGGCCGTATGAGGGCAACCGCCGGTTTCAACGCCAATGATTCTGTCGGCATCTAAGGCTCCGTGTCGAGTTAAAAATTCAGAATCTTCTTGTGTGTAAATATCGTTTGTTACAACGGCGATGTTATACGTGTCTCGCATGGATTGGCATAATGAGCGGAGTAGGGCCGTTTTGCCAGACCCAACTGGGCCACCAACCCCAACTCTAAGTGCTGGGCGTTTTTTTTTGTCATTCATAAATTCTCCTAGGTTTAAGACCTAAACAATCGACTGTATTGATGTTCATGCCAGCAACTGGCTACGGACAACATTGGTAAACTCTCGCCAATATCGCTGTCCGCGCACGTTTTTGCGTATTCAAGCGCGCTCAATACATTCGGTTGCAGTGTTTCTAACAATTGTTGAGATTGGGTTTGTCCAAGTGGCACAAGTTTAGTGGCCGCGGCGACTTGATTCTCTAACCAAGACCACGCGTAGCCCATGCAGGCATCGACGGCTGGTATACGCCATTGGTGAGCGGCAAATGCAAAAGCGGTGACAAAACTGATTTCTTTTTCGGTACTTAATGGCGTGCTTAAATGGCCATTTTCCAAGCCTTTTAAAATGCGCATGAGTGCTTCGCCGGTGGCCGAATCCGTTAGCCTTAATTCTTTAGTTTCTCGTAATGTTAATGCCATACGATTCCAGTGAAGTAAGGATTCTACGTCATTATTTTCCAATGTTTTTAATGAGCGCAGCAAAATGGGGAGATCGCTGCCGCCAACACTGTAACGTAATTGAACTTCTAACCACGTTCGAGCCTGATTTTGGTTTGTAACCCAGCCTTCTTCAGTGGCGGTTTCCAGACCTAACGAAAACGCATAGGCGCCCGTTGGCAAATTTGCACTGCACAGTTGAAGTAAACGTAAACTGGCCAACGTCATGCGATTAGCCCATGCATGATGACAGCGAAAAACACCTCGTACGGGCTCAGGTCACTCATGCTCATGACCGTGCCCCTTAGCGTGATAAGCTCCGCTTTCAGGAATAAAAACAGCGTGTTCTTTTCGAACCTGCAGACCGAGTAAAACTAACATGTCTTCAAGAACTGAGTCGGGCGTGATACGCAAAACCCGTTCGGCAATTTGAATCTTTACATGTCGATTCCCAAGATGATAACAAGCACGAGAAAACAATAAGGGGTCATCGCAACTGGCTGAGACAACGGGCTCGGCTGCTCCATCAACTCGCAATGTTTGGCCACAATCACTTAATAAGTACTCACCGACCATTAACGGTTGGCCGTGCGGTAAAAATACGCCGACGGGAACACCGTCGGTTGTTTCGATTTTAAGACGCGCACGACAGCGTTCATCATGCGTTAACAACAGTCGATAATCGGGTTCTAGGTTCGATGGTTCGTTAATTCGTTGGTACACTTCTAACATGTTCTTCTCATGCCTCACTGGTTAAAACAGGCAATACAGTTGTGCAAGAGGTAATTCGATCGCAGGTTCACAAGTGAGGAACTCACCATCGGCCAACACTTCATAAGTTTCAGGGTTTACCGATATCTCTGGCGTCGCGTCATTGAGAATCATGTCGCTTTTCTTAATATCTCGGGTATTACGGCATGCCACAAGTTGCCGTTGCAAGCCCAGTGTATTCGCTAAATCGCTCTGTGACGCGGCTTTACTTACAAAGGTAATGCTGTTTGACGAGGCACTGTTAGGCTGGGCGCCAAACATTTTTCTGTAATGCACCGGCTGTGGCGTTGGAATTGAGGCGTTTGGGTCTCCCATTGGGGCGGCCGCTATAAAACCGCCTTTTATTATTAAGCTGGGTTTGATTCCAAACATGGCAGGCTTCCACAGTATTAAGTCGGCCAGTTTGCCAACTTCAATGCTGCCAACTTCGTGGCTAATACCGTGGGCAATTGCTGGGTTGATGGTGTATTTTGCTATATAACGACGTGCTCGAAAATTGTCATGGCTGCCGGTACTTTCATCGACACTGTCTTCCTTAAGTGGGCCGCGTTGTTCTCGCATTTTATGCGCTGTTTGCCATGTTCTCGTGACCACTTCGCCGACCCGGCCCATGGCCTGAGAATCCGAAGCAATCATGCTGAAAGCGCCTAAATCGTGAAGGATGTCTTCGGCGGCAATGGTCTCCTTACGAATACGAGAGTCAGCGAACGCCACGTCTTCAGGAATGTCACTGTCTAAATGATGACATACCATTAGCATGTCTAAATGTTCGTCAACGGTATTAATGGTGTAAGGGCGAGTCGGGTTGGTTGAAGAGGGTAGAACGTTTTCCAAACTGGCTGCTTTTATGATATCAGGCGCATGGCCACCACCAGCACCTTCGGTATGATAAGTGTGTATTGTCCGGCCTTTAAACGCGTTTAATGTGTCGTCAACGAAACCAGACTCATTCAACGTGTCTGTGTGAATCGCAACTTGCACATCGTACTCTTCAGCAACACTTAGACAGCAATCAATTGATGCGGGGGTTGTACCCCAGTCTTCATGAAGTTTTAAGCCGCAAGCACCCGCATCTAATTGATCACGCAGAGCCTCGGGCTGGCTGGCGTTACCTTTGCCTAAGAATCCAAAATTCATTGGTAAACCATCGGTGGACTTAAGCATTTGGTGAATATTCCATGGCCCCGGTGTACACGTTGTTGCGTTTGTGCCAGTCGCTGGTCCTGTACCACCGCCGATCATCGTGGTTACACCTGACATTAACGCTTCGTCTATTTGTTGTGGGCAAATAAAATGAATGTGAGCGTCAACACCGCCAGCCGTCAATATCGACCCTTCGCCGGCAATAATTTCGGTGCCGGCGCCAATAACAATGGTGACACCGTCTTGTATATCAGGGTTTCCAGCTTTGCCGATGGCGGCGATTCGACCACCTTTAAGACCGACATCGGCTTTAACAATCCCCCAGTGATCTAAAATCAAGGCATTTGTGATAACGGTATCCATTGAGTCAGCACAGCTGGCTTGACTTTGCCCCATGCCGTCACGAATGACTTTACCGCCACCAAACTTTACTTCATCACCATACACAGTGTAGTCTTTTTCAACTTTTATCCAAAGACTTGTGTCGGCAAGTCGTACGCGATCGCCAAGGGTGGGGCCAAACATTTGAGCGTAAGCTTCGCGCTCAACACTTGCGCTGCTTTGGGTGCCAGTTGCTTTAATGTCTTTTAATTCGCCCATTACATCGCCGCGAAAACCAAACACACGTTGCGCTCCCCCAAAACGCACTAATTCAACCTCACGACCCTGACCAGGTTCAAATCGCACGGCTGTTCCGGCAACGATATTCAGCCTAAAACCTTTAGACTTCTCGCGTTCAAATATCAACGCTGAATTGGTTTCATAAAAATGATAATGAGAGCCAACTTGGATTGGCCGGTCACCATTATTTTCAACCCACAATGACAGGGTGTCACGCCCCTCGTTTATGATGATCGGTGCGCCTTGAGTACTCACTTGACCTGGCTTGAAGTTTTGTTTTTTAGTCATAATTAACCGTGCTAGTTAATGGGTTGGTGTACGGTAACCAGCTTGGTTCCATCTGGGAATGTGGCCTCGACTTGAACCTCGTCAACCAGTTCAGCGACGCCCGGCATCACTTGATCAATAGTCAGAACTTCGCGACCTTCACTCATTAATTCGGCCACCGTTTTGCCATCGCGAGCCCCTTCAATGATGATCATGCTTAAATAAGCGACTGTTTCAGGATAATTTAATTTAACACCGCGCATCAGCCTTCGTTCGGCCATTAGTGCGGCAGTAAACAAAAGCAATTTGTCTTTTTCTCTGGGTAGTAAATCCATGATCTCTATTATTCTCCAATAATGCTTAGCAGGCCCAAATACGGGGAGGGCATGCTTTTCGGTTTAATAATTCTGGGCGAAGCTCTCGCCAAGCCTGAGTAAAGTATTCTCGCGCATGAGTGGTGCTTATGCCAACGTATCTCATGGCTAACCATTGGTTAATTTGTGTTACTCCAGCAACGCCATGATTATTTTTACTTACCGTTTGACATAAAGAATGAAGCCGTTTGATCAGTTTTTCAGGCAATTCACCCGAAAAAGGGCCAGCGACAAAGACCCCGTTTGCGCTGTAACCATTTAGGCCAACCACGCTGTTTAAAAAGTCATGATCTTTTGAATTAAAACGCCAACGCTCAATCCATGAAAGTTTACCTTTGTGGAATATTTCCATCACTTGACGCACTTTGCCTGAGGTAAACGGGCGATCGCTGGCGGGCAACCCTAAGCTGGCAATGTCCCAGCCCATAAAAGTGCCGCCATCGTCAATGTCTATGCGGGTATGACTGACACCATTAGAACCCGAATAAAACAGCGTTTCCATTGGAAACCATTCAAGACTGGCGTGCGCAGCAATACGCAAATTATTGTGCTGCACTTGATGCTTTACCGATTTTCCTGAGCCATAAATTCTTCCGGCACCGGGCGTTGTAATGAGGGCTGCACTGTTGTGGCCGATCTGAGCATTGACTGTTAACGAATCCCCAGACACCAAACCGCCGGGCGGGTGCAAAATATACAAATGCGCCATATCCTGACCTTCAGGATAAAAGGCTTTTTGTATGTGCAAGGGGCCATTACGTTTATAACTTACCAGCCTAGCACCGGTTGAACGCTGTTCAATTTGCAACCCCAAATTGGCATGCCACTCACCGGCTTTCATGCTCTGAGCGGCAACAGCACGTGCGTCAGACTTGTCATGCGCGTCGCTCATAGAATAATGGTTTGCATTGTCACTTAAATATGGTAATGCCATGAAACTGAGTTTATACGGCCAAATGTTTTGCAATTAACTCGTCTGATAAGTCGCTCATGGAACCCGATGCAACGGCACTGCCTTTTTCCATCAAAGTGAAATGACTTCCCACACGACGAGCAAAGCCCAATTTTTGTTCGACCAAAAGAACCGTTAACTGCTCTTGCTTATTAAGTTGCAAAATAACATCGCCTATTTGCTGAACAATATTAGGCTGAATACCTTCGTTTGGCTCATCTAGAATAAGTACTTTGGGTTCAATTACAAGGGCTCGACCAATAGCCAATTGCTGTTGTTGCCCCCCCGACAAATCACCACCTCGGCGAGTACGCATGTCGTGTAAAACTGGAAACAGATCAAAAATTTTACTGGGGACTTTTTTGGCTTTGTCTTTTCGACAAGCCAAGCCAATTTTTAGGTTTTCTTCCACTGTTAATTGCGCAAATATATCGCGCCCTTGAGGAACATAACCAATGCCTTCATGGGCGCGACGTTCGGCGTTCCAAGCAGTGATATCCTCACCTTCATAGAGTATCTCCCCTGTTTTCGTTGGTAACAACCCCATAAGAACTTTGAGTGCGGTTGTTTTCCCAACGCCGTTGCGCCCCATAACACAAGTTACAGAACCAGAACGAATATTAAGATTTAGATCCCAAAGTATCTGTGAACTGCCATAGAGTTGGTTCACCTTGTCGAATTGAATCATGTTGTTTCTCCAAGATAAACTTCGATTACAGCTGGGTTTGATTGTATTTCATCCATCGACCCTTCGGCTAACACTGAGCCTTGATGAAGAACGGTTACTTCACGCGCAATACTGCGAACAAACTCCATATCATGCTCAACCACAATAACCGTCCGTTCACCGGCTAAAGAAGTAAGCAATTCGGCTGTTCGTTCTGTTTCTTGAGCGGTCATGCCTGCTACGGGTTCGTCCACCAACAAGACTCTGGGGTCAGCGCACAGCAACATACCAATTTCTAACCATTGTTTTTGCCCATGAGACAGGGCTCCAGCAAGTTGTTTGTAATGTGGAGCTAACCCAATAATAGAAAGTACCTGCGCAATACGATCACGAGACTCATTGTTTAAGCTAGCTCTGATTGAACTCATTACTGACTTATTGAGTTTCAATGAAAGTTCGAGATTAGAATATACATCTAAGGCCTCGAAAATCGAAGGCTTTTGAAATTTTCGGCCAATGCCTAGTTGGGCTATTTCGGCTTCGCTACGTTCTAATAAGTCAATGTGTTGACCGAAAAAAGCTGAGCCAGAATCACAAGCTGTTTTACCGGTAATCACGTCCATTAATGTTGTTTTACCAGCGCCATTTGCACCAATAAGGCACCTTAGCTCACCGTCATTGATGTAGAGGTTCAGGTCATTGAGTGCCTTAAAGCCATCAAAACTGACCGTTAAGCCTTCTATGTAAAGAATGATGTCTTTTGAAATATCAATTCTTGGCTCTGTAACGGCTTGATGGTACTCAATGTTAAAGTAGTCACGTACTTTATTTAACGTTTTGCTATTTTTCATTTACTCATTACCCGTCAAGTCGCTTTTCATGTTTTTATCAGAATTTTGGGACTGAGTAAGGGGGGCTTGCTCTAGTGTGGAAGGAGCATCGGTTGAGATTGGTGTTTCTTCGCCAGTATTACCACGCCATTGAGTGATAAAGCCCGCCACACCCTTAGGTAAAAAGATGGTGACGAATACGAAAAGACCACCTAAGGCAAACAACCATGCTTCAGGGAAAATGCCGGTGAAACGAGTTTTGGCAAAATTGACTAAAATGGCACCGGCAATGGCACCGTACAAGGTGCCGCGTCCACCAACCGCAACCCATACCACAAGTTCAATGGAATTAAGTGGCGTGAATTCACTAGGGTTAATGATACCAACTTGCGGCACATACAAAGCCCCGGCGATACCCGCAAGCACGGCAGAATAAACAAACAACCAGACCTTATAGCGCTCGGTTCGATAGCCGATGAACCGGCTTCGATCTTCCGAATCTCGAATGGAGATGATAATGCGCCCAAATTTTGATGACATTAACCATTTACTCAGTAAATAAGCTCCGAGTAACGTGATTGCCGTGATCACAAATAAGGCAACCCGAGTACCATCCGCTTGCAAACTAAAACCCATGATGTCTTTAAAGTCGGTCATTCCATTATTGCCACCAAAGCCCATCTCATTACGAAAAAATGCCAGCATCAGTGCGTATGTCAGTGCCTGAGTCATAATGGATAAATAAACCCCGGTGACACGTGACCTAAAGGCAAGGTAACCGAATACGAAAGCGAGCAAGCCAGGTACCAACATGATCATAATGATGGCATACCATAATTGGTCAAAACCATGCCAAAACCAAGGCAATTCGCTCCAGTTCAAAAACACCATAAAGTCTGGTAAAACGGGGTCGGCGTAAACACCACGCGACCCAATTTGACGCATTAGGTACATGCCCATACCGTAGCCACCAAGAGCAAAAAATGCCCCATGACCTAGGCTTAATATACCGCAGTAGCCCCAAATGACATCGACTGATAACGCCAGCAATGCGTAGCATAAATATTTGCCCAGCAATGTCACCGTGTGGGTACTCACGTGAAGCGCTGAGCTTTCCGGTATTAGCAAATTACCAATCGACGCATACGCAACTATTATTGCGGTGATAATCATCAGCCAGTAAGAACTCTGTTCGGAGAGCAGGCTAGGGCGTTTATACGCACCAGTTGCTTTTGATAGAGCCGTCTTTCTATCGTTTTTTTCGTTGTTTAAATTTGTGTTTATTGATGTCATGAGTCAGCCGCTCGCCCTTTTTGTGGAAACAGGCCACGAGGGCGTCGTTGAATAAATAAAATAATCAGTACCAAAACGATGATAGTAGCGAGTACCGTGCCGGTAACTGGCTCCAAAAACTTGTTCAAAGCGCCGACAGTGAAGGCACCAACCAAAGTCCCCCACAAGTTGCCAACCCCACCAAATACAACCACCATAAACGAGTCAATTATGTAAGATTGACCTAAGTTTGGGCCTACGTTTGTTATTTGAGTCAGGGCAACCCCCGCCAACCCAGCAATGCCAGAGCCCAAACCGAACGTCATGGCATCCACCCATTCAGATCGTATGCCCATGGCTCTGGCCATATTACGATTTTGCGAAACGGCCCTCACGTTTAAACCAAGAGACGTTTTACGCATGAGTAATTGCAGAAGAAAAAACACAACTAAGGCAAAAACCAGTATGTAAATGCGATTGTACGTCAGTGACAGAACGGGGTTTATTTGCAATGCGCCGCTCATGAATTCTGGACTGACTACTTGGCGATTAAGCGGAGAAAAAATCGTGCGAACTAATTGCTGCAACACTAAGCTAATGCCAAAAGTGGCTAGCAGAGTCTCAAGAGGCCGGCCTTTTAGAAACTGTATAACGCCGCGTTCAATTCCAATGCCAAATAAGCCAGACACAATAAAGGCGGCAGGCAAGGCGACCAGCAATGAATATTCGATGTAATTAGGCATGAGTAATTGAACAACATACGTTGTGTATGCACCGATCATTATTAACTCTCCGTGCGCCATATTAATGACGCCCATCACGCCAAAAGTAATAGCTAACCCAGCCGCCACAAGAAGCAGGATTGACCCTAAGCTGAGACCGAAGAAAATACGCTCAATGTAACCGTTAAATTTGACTTTTTTCTCAATTGAATCAAAGGTCTTAATAGCCAAAGACTCTATTGATTTGGGTGTGTCTTGGTTTAATAACTTGGTAATGGCATTTCTCACTTGAGGCTCAAGATTGCCTTCTAAATGTTCTAACGCAGTAATAACATCAAGCTCATTATTACTGGCTAAATTCCCTAGGGCAATGGCATCGTCAAGCTTGTTTTTTACCTTAATGTTTGTTTCTTTGAGACGAGCCTCTTCTAATAACATTAATGCTTGTGCATCGACGTTTGACATCAAGTTAGTGACGGACTTGATCCGCTGATTAACATCAGCGCTGCTTAATTGAATTTTAGCGATTGATGTTCTTAGAAATTTTCTGACCTTATTGGACGATCTGATTTTTTTGATACTTTTCTTGTTAACATCAGACTCAATGAGTTGGGTGTCTTTAATGTTGTAGAGATCGAAAGACTTCTCTTGCGTCACTTTAGCAAGGACCAATTGTGAGTTGCTTCGGCGAGAATACAACTCACCTTCAAGAAGGGCTGTAATATAAGCGAGTGCTAAATTTTCTTGCTCTTTAGTTGTTGCATTGTTGATCAATTCATCAACAACACTGGGGATTTTTTTAAGTTTTGCTGATGCCAGCTTTTGCGCAATAGAGTCAATAGAACCGTCGATAGAGTTAAAGGTATCTGGCTGACTAGGGTCGCTACTATTAGGTGCAAGCAAGGGCTTAATGACACTGGTGTCGGATGAAGCGCTATCAGCGCTAAAAACCTCAGCCATGAACATCAATAATATCGCCCCGACCAGAAAAAGCACCGCATTGCGCAATTTATGGGGGTTAGTAGTACTCATATGGGATCTTTCTGATACGCCTCAAACGCCTTCGCACACCACTCAATAATTATTAATTTATGACGCGATTGACATGGTTGAATATAAAAGAACCGCGTTGGAATACGTTGAAAACCGTGTGCCAACATGGCATTTTAAAATATTTTCTAAGTCAAAAATAAAAATCTTTGGGGAGAATTTTCTCCCCAAAGATCGTTGCAATACCAATGGGTCAGCTTAGAAGTTCTGACCTGAGCATGCTTTTGTTTCCGTATTGTAATTACCGCAATTAACTTTCGGGTCTTGCCAATCAGAAATGATCTTAGCGCTTTCTTCTAAGTGATCCGTCCATGCATCACCAGCGACTTCTTCAGTTTGAGACACAATTTCAAACTGACCATCGGCTTGAATTTCGCCAATCAACACAGGTTTAGTGAAATGGTGGTTTGGCAACACTTTTGCTACGCCGCCCGTTAAATTCGCCACTTCAATTCCATACATGGCTGAGCGAACTTTATCCACATCAGTAGAACCTGCTTTTTCAACCGCTTTAGCCCACGCTTTAAAACCAACGTAAGTGGCTTCCATTGGATCATTCGTTACACGCTTATCGTCTTTGATGAAAGACTTCCATTTAGCGATGAATTCATCGTTAGCATCAGACTCGGCACTTTGAAAGTAGTTCCATGCGGCTAAATGGCCAACCAGTGGTGCGGTATCAAAACCAGACAATTCCTCTTCACCGACAGAGAATGCCACAACTGGAATATCTTCAGCTGAAATTCCTTGGTTACCCAACTCTTTATAAAAAGGCACATTGGCATCGCCATTCACCGTTGAAACAACGGCGGTTTTCTTACCTGCGCTTCCGAATTTTTTGATATCCGAAACAATACCTTGCCAATCCGCATGACCAAACGGTGTGTAGTTGATCATGATGTCTTCAGCGGCGACACCTTTGCTTTTCAAGTAGGCTTCTAAAATTTTATTGGTAGTACGTGGGTAAACGTAATCCGTTCCGGCAAGCACCCAACGCTCAACTTCAAGTTCCTCAGCTAAATAATCAACAGCCGGAATTGCCTGTTGATTAGGCGCTGCGCCTGTATAGAATACATTTTTTGAAGACTCTTCACCTTCATACTGAACAGGATAAAACATTAAGCCATTAAGTTCTTCTAGAACCGGAAGCGCCGATTTACGAGACACGGATGTCCAGCAGCCAAAAATCACGTCAACGCCATTTTTAGAAATCAACTCACGGGTTTTTTCAGCAAACAAAGGCCAGTTTGATGCGGGGTCAACGACCACCGGCTCAAGTTTTTTACCTAATAGACCGCCAGCCGCGTTTTGCTCATCAATCATCATTAAAACAGTGTCTTTTAATGTGGTTTCAGAAATTGCCATAGTGCCAGAAAGAGAGTGCAATACACCGACTTTAATCGTGTCTTCGGCTTTTACTTGAACGCTCACCGCCATAGCACAGGCGCCTAAACCCAGCGCCACTTTGCTCATTATGTTCTTTAATTTCATTTTTAGTCCTCTGAAAAAGTAGATAGATTAGATTTGGAGTTGAAAGCCAATTGACAACACGTCTGTATCGGCACCTTGAAAGCCAGTGATGTTTGCATCACCGCTCCCGTAATTGATGTTCAATCGAGCGTTGTGGCCTTTGATAATGTAATTGAGGCCGATTTCTGTTAAGTCGCTAGACTCTCCCTCAGAAGGGTCGTTGCTAACAAAACGGATGTAAGGTTGAAAGTCGCCGTAACCTTCTCCTTTAAATAGATAAGCAGCTGTTGCAAATGTAGATGTCCCGTCAAAAAGACAGAAGTCACAACCATCAATAGGGTTGGCCGACGGAGTGCCAGTGAAATCTGAATCGAAATTTTTATATTCAGCTTCGATCGTCAAAACATCATTGTTCGACAGAACAGTTTCTGACAAAAGATCGAGCGTGACACCCGAAAAATCACCTGATTGAGCTGCTGAGCCAACGCCATCCGATTGAGTTTGAAATGATAAGCCGAGTGTAAAAACATTACCCAAGCCACCATGGTATGTGCTTGACGTGTAATAAGCAGGGTTGTCTTCTTTGTTCAAAAAGTTATAGGCAAAACGACCTGCAATCAGAGGGTTATCACTTGTATTAGGGCCACCCTCAACACCGTCAAACACACCAATCGCGTATTGAAACTTATCGACGGCTCCCCAAACGGTTACGCCAGTATCTCGACCTACAGAACCAGCCACACCAGGTATGCCGTCACCAGGCGCATCTTGATCAGAGGCAAACAAAGGCTGGGTATATTGATTCCAGCTTAGGCCATAAAAAGGCCCATTCATTTCTATACGATCAGCCGGAGTGAGCATCAAGCCAGCCCATACGTTAAAGTATTCTGAAAACTCAAACTGAGCTATGGCATCAAGAACATCAATTTCGTTATCCCAGCGCTCAGTATTGAATGTGAATTTGACCGTGTCATTGACCTGACCACTGACGTATAAACGTATATTAGATACGTCAAAGTCAAAGCCACTTCCTCCATCAGGTGCCGCATCTTCAGCAACAACAGCTTGTGTTCGAAGACCAGCCCCAACTGAAATGCTTGAATTGTCAGAAATTTTAATAGTACCGGCAGCCGACGCGGTATTCGTAGCGACGAGCAGAGGGGCAATAAATAGAGAGTTACGAATTGTGCTTTTAAGCACAGACCTCGCAAGGGGGGAAGGGGTTTTCATAATAGTGAACCTTAGGTTTGATAACGACTGACTCAAGTATCAAACCCTTTGGATCAAAACAGAATGCGACTTTTTCCCCCTGTGATATACGCGAAATTACGTATCGCCAAACTCATACGTCAACAAAGAGTGTAAAAAGAACTGAATAATCCGACTGCCACTCAGTGTCTTCTTACGCCTATTTCTTTGTCCGCGCGAAAGGGTAACAAACACAACCAATTGAATCGAAAGAAGATTTTTTATTTAACCAATGAACAAGAAGGCTATAGTGCCAAAGAAAGACATCATAACAATCAAAGGGCAGGGCGTTATGATGCCTTTTACTGTCTTAATCTTCAGATTGCAGTTTGAGCAAGCACACCGCAAGCAATAAGGTTGCAATAACACCCGTTGCACCAGACGGTATGGCCTCAATTCGACCAAACATCATTACGATGGTGTTGGTGGCTATAGCAACAAAGCCCACAAAAACGGTAAGCCTGCCAAGCTCTTTTGAGCCAGATTGCGAGATGGCGGTACCGAATACTAAAGCAGAGATACCCAGTAAAATCTTCGCCGCGTTGTAAATAAAGAAGGAAAAAGCAACCACTGACCCAGCGGCCGGCGCGATTGCTTCAACGCCTTGTGCTGCTTCGCGAAGGGGGCCAAACTGTGTAAGACCAACGCCGACCTGCACAAGATTGAGTATTGCGCTCGTAAAGATGGCTGAAAACCCCAATGCGTATTGTTTCGCTTGAACTAAGGCCGAACCAGCAATAGCGGCAAGAACAACAAACACCACCCCTTCTAACCCCCAGAGACACAAACGGGGTACCTCACTTGCCATTGCGTAAAGAGGGTATACAGAGCCTGCGTTATCACCGTTAAAAAGAGCAGTGCAGAAACAACCTTTAAGTTTTGTTTTTGTGTAAATTCCATGATCAAACCTCTGAATGTATTTTGCCTAAGAAAAACTCGTTAATAATTGAATTGTTTTAATTCGAATTTACCTAGAACTTATCATAGTAATGCCGTTTGGGTTACTATCTATTGACTTGCACGTTCAGTACTCATTTAGAAAGTTTGCTCAGGGCCTAAAGCGTCGTCGTCAGTGCTTGTTTTAAAGTAACTTATTAAAGTTGACTGTCTAATTACCCGTAATGTCGAGTTTCCCCAGAATTAGGTTTTAAAAGAGTGAATAACAAGTACTTTACAGAACGGCAACGGGCCACGTTACAAGAGATTATGCGCCATCGCAGGGATGTGCGGGGTAACCGCTTCACCGCTGAGCCCTTAAGTGATGATGTTGTGCAACAAATTTTGCAAGTTGCCGAGATATCACCTTCCGTTGGTTTCTCTCAACCTTGGGAGTTTGTCATTATCCGTGACCAACAAACAAAGCAGGCTATTGCAAGTGTCTTTGCAGCTGAAAATGAAAAAGCAAAACAGCAGTTTTCTGAAGAAAAACGTCAGCAATACGTAAACTTAAAACTCGAAGGTATTCTCAATACACCCGTCAACATTGCCGTATTCTACAGGCCATCAGAAGACGGTGTTCTGGGCCAAACCTCAATGCAGGAAATGGGGGAATACAGTGTCGTCTGCGCTGTACAAAATATGTGGCTTATGTCACGAGCGCTTAATGTTGGGATGGGTTGGGTGAGTATTTTAGATCCTCAAAAAGTCAAAAAAATTCTGAATGCCCCAAAGAAAAATAAGTTAATTGCTTACTTATGCCTTGGCTATGTTGATGAGTTTTTAGAGTCGCCTGAGTTAGAACAGTTAAAATGGGAATCCAGAGTGCCGTTGGATCGCGTTGTGCATCAAAATCGATATAAAGACTAAGTTTGATGTAAAAGGTTAAACACTTTTTTTTCAAACTGAGCCGTATTCTTAGGTAAGCCAAAACGCAGCCAACTGGGTTGGTCATTTTCATTTCCGAGTCTGGTCCAAACACCCTGTGCAGCCAATTGACTGTGCAGTACTTTTAGCTCCGTTTTAGCCGCGAATACAGTATTAAACAACCCAGCTTCCGTTACACTGTATTGTTCTAATGTGTTGTCGAATAACGTGCCCAAGATCTTTTGAAAGGCTTTTTGTTGTTGCGTAATCGTTACTCTTTGTTGCTGTTGCCATTGCTCATCTTGCAGTGCCTGAATACCAATGACTTGGCTCGCATGGCTGATAGACCATGGACTCAGTAATGAGTTCAGTAGTGTAAGACTGGGGTGTAAACCAATAGCAAAACCCAGGCGAATTCCGGCTAAGCCGAAGAACTTACCCACAGAACGCAACACAATCAGGTTGCGATAACCATCAAGGTTAAGAATTTTTGTCGCGCTACACAAAGGCGTGGTGTTACCACCCTCGTCGTATAGGTCAATAAATGCTTCATCAATAATGCAAACCCCACGTACCTTCGCGATGATTTCACGTAAGACGTTAAGGTTTAATTTTTCGCCACTGGGGTTATTGGGGTTGATCACAACCACATGTTCGACAGCTTTCTTATTGATAAGCTCCATTAAGTTTGACGCGCTGTGATAACGTACAGTCTGATGATTTGCCATTTGCCATGAAGCAGCGTGTTCTTGATAGCCTAATGAAGGTATTGCAACGTTTGAGGGGTGAAACAATTGCGGTAGTAAACGAATGGCAATTTGTGAACCTGACGCGGCCGTAATGCTGTTTTGGCTAACGTTAAAATACGTTGCCGCGCTGGCCAGAAGTGCGTTATTTGACGGAGGCAATTCTCGCCAAACGTTCTCAGGCAATGCCTTAAAGGGGTAGGCCCAAGGGCTGATACCAGTAGAAAGATCAAGCCATTGTTCTTTGCTGAGATTGTGGTGTTTTAATGCCTCTTCTAAATTTCCACCATGGCGAACCGTGGTAGTTTTTGGGTTTAATGAAATCATGTATGAAAAAAATCCGACTATTGAGTCAGCGAAATTGTGATGATGAGCATGGTAAAACACCACAAAATAACAGTGTGATGAATGAGCCTTAATGAACGTTCAATGTCAGTCACTTTTACGACTGTTTCAGAGCCAAAGTAAGGCTTTTTAGTATACCTTTGATGATAATACGTTGGGCCGCCCAAACGAACATCCAAACTACCGGCCCCGGCCGTCATGACTGGACCAGCATTGGGGCTTTCGAGTAACGCGGATTGCTGTCGCCAGCAACGTAAGGCTGACTGAGTGTTGCCAAGTAGCGCGTAACTGAGTGAGACTAAACGCGCAGGCAAGTAATTTAAGACATCGTCTAAACGCGCGGCAAAACGCCCAAAATAATTGAAGCGTTGATTGCGATAGCCCCACATAGCGTCCAGCGTATTGCTTAGGCGATAAACCAGTACGGCAATGGCGCCCAAACTCATTGTTGCTTCCAGCAAGAAAAACCAAAACAATGGCGCAAAAATGGCATCGTTACCATTTTCTAACACGGTTTCTATCGTGGCTTGAACAACTTGCTCTTCGTTCAGTTGTTCTGTGTTACGACTCACGATCATAGACAGCCGTTGCTGTGACGCGCGTAAGTTGCCTGCTAAACATTGTTCTAAAACGCGACACACATGTTCTCGTAAGCTTTGATGACCTATTGCCCAATACAAGATGATAATATTAAACAGGTTGGATAGCTCATATGACATGCACCGATCTAAAATAACAAACAACAAAAAAAAAGGACCAATGAGTGCTATAACAGCAAGACTACCGACCATAACTTGCCAATATCGTTTGATTGAACCTTGCGCGTGTTTTAGTTGATCGTGTGGGTTACGACCAACGTTAAGGTGCTTTTCTAAGCCGTTGGCCAGTTTACCGAAACCGACTAAAGGGTGAAATTTGTTTGGTTCACCGAATAGCCAATCTAGCAATAACGCGCCAATAACAGTGGGTAGTATGGCAACACTCATGAAGTTAAGTCACGTTGGCTTATTATCTTTATGTGCATTAGATTTAAGAATTCGATTGTTTTTGTATCCCATTTAAGCATTACAATTTGTGAGTTAAGACTTAACGTAACGCATTTACCTGGACGATGGTGCCTACCTGATCGACAACAACGCGGTAGAAAATGCCATCAGACCGTTTGCCATTGGGCGCAAGAACTGGCTCTTCAGCCAAAGCGTACAAGGCGCTAAAGCCAACGGCATCGAACCTTACGCCTACTTAAAGCGAGTATTCAGCGAAATACCAAACGCCAACAGCTTCGACGACATTGATAAATTGCTGCCATTCAACAAAAAAATTAGAACGCCGTCCACACCTCAGGACATAAAAAAGGCCGCGTTCAGCAACAGCACTGAGCCTCCTGCTCAAGCCATCACCCTGATGTGTGCTGTTGAGAGAAGAATAGAAAAAATTTACCAAGTTTGCTTCACCCGCATGAGTGAATTGCAAGGGGGGCGCTTACGATACGGCAACCGCACTCGGCTTTGAATCTAACCTATTTGCCGCCAAGCGTGCCCCTGAGGTGACTGGCAATACTTGATGGATAGTATCCGCATACCCTGCCAACGGTTCTTGGTGGTCTCGCGGTCATCTGGTTTGGTTATTTCGAGTTCTCCTCCGCGATAGTATCTGGCTCTGATAGAAAATACTGTAAACGCCACTACACTCAAACAATCTCACAACTAACAGCCTAACCATCATTCTGTGGATGATAGCAATAGCATCAAGTCGTTATTTCCTAAAATGCACCACGGCGGCTTTAGCCACGATTCATCGCGTCAAACATGGACTTCAAAGGGTCTGCTTTTCCAGTGCGTCTGTCTTTAAACACCCATAATAATCCGTGCATCCAACCCTCTATCGCGACACTGCCATGACGGCCTTCTTCTACAGAGTGGTTTCGTAGTAATAAATCCTTATAGTTTCTCGCTTGCAGTATCTTCTGATATTTCACGATAGGGTCTCTAAATAGAGGGTATTCGTCCTCACCGTAAGTCGTAAACAATCGAACCGGAAGTGATTTATGTTTTTTTGAGTATGATTCCTCATAATCAAAAAGATACCCGTCTCCGACAATTACTCCAGGAGAGATTGCTATGTATCTCTTGAATAGATCAGGCTTTTTAAAGGCCGCGTATAACGAAAACGCCCCCCCAAGCGATACGCCTCCAAGGGCTCTAACCTCAGAATTAACTCGATATTCTTTTTCAACGAGAGGAATAAACTGACTCTCGATAATATCTAGAAAAACGTCTGCAGAGCCTGTTCCCGGAGCGTTGGGTAGAGCCACAGGGGTCATATCCAGCAGCCGTAATTGGTCATACTTAGCATCTTTTCCCGGATAGGATATGCCAACGATAATCATTTCGTTTAAATGGTTATCGTAATTAAGTTTACCAAGTATGTTCGTTACAAGCGCCATATCCCATTGAGCGTCCGTCAGGAAAAGAACAGGGTAATGCCGATCCGGACTGCTGTTGTAACTGCCAGGTAAGGTAACAAGTAGTTCATAATGTCGTTTTGTCTTTTCACTATACACTTGATGAAAATTAGTGCCGGGAGCAACAAAATAGTGATCAGTCGCCCAAACGATCTGAGATGCCAGAAATAACGTCGTACTTATTAGAAACCGGAGTCGTTTAATTGTCATGGCTTTTGCTCTGTTAACATTCATATGTACGATACGGTACTCGTATTGATGTAGTACTGTAAAGCGGTCAAACAGAATAAAAAGACAAACATCCAGTAATAAGAATCACATTAAAGCTCTGAAGGTGCGCGGCTCAAGTAATCTGTTTTTATTGAAGGGTTAGCCTCAAAACAATTTGCCATACTATAAAACCAAGCCCGCAGACTGAGTTCTAAGTAAAAGCCTGAGCGCTATTAAGAGCACGCTCAGGCTTGTCTTGCTTTATTACGAAGGAGTTTTAGAACAAATCATTATTCATGACTTTTGCCCACGCTGAGATAAAATCACTCTCGAACTTTTCTTGTGCATCGTTTGATGCATACACTTCAGCAATAGATCTAAGAATTGAGTTGGAGCCAAACACTAAATCGGCTCGCGTACCTGTCCATTTAAGTTCGTTGTTTTCACGATCACGGCCTTCAAATAATTCTTGATCCTCACTTGCGGCAGACCATTTTGTATTCATGTCGAGTAAGTTAATAAAAAAGTCATTGCTTAGCTCACCAACATTCTCAGTGAATACACCGTTAGTAGAGTTTGCCGCATTAGCACCAAGTACACGTAAACCACCAACTAAAACCGCCATTTCAGTAACAGAGAGCCCCAATAGGGCTGCTTTTTCAATCAATAAAGCCTCAGTGGTACGTTGGTCTGTAGTATTTTTATAATTCCTAAACCCATCAAATGTTGGTTCCAATACTGAAAATGATTCCACGTCGGTTAATTCTTGTGTTGTGTCACCTCGACCTAGCCTTAACGGTACAATGCTGTGGCATTTTGACGTGTATTCAATTGCCGCACTACCAGCCAAGACAATTAAGTCTGAGATGGAAATTGACCTTGTTTCATTATTGAAGTTTTGCTGTATCTGCTCTAAAACATCGATTGTTTTAGACGTGTTGCTAGAGGTGTTGATGTCCCAATTTTTTTGTGGAGATAAGCGAATTCGGCCTCCGTTGGCACCGCCTCGCTTATCTGTAGAACGAAACGTTGAGGCTGATGCCCATGCTGTGTTCACTAACTCTGAAACAGTTAGATCCGAATCCCAAACGAGCTTTTTCAATTCAGCTATATCTAGGTCAGTCACATTAACTGTACTTGTCTCGGGAATGGGGTCTTGCCAAATAAGCTCTTCTTTGGGTACTTCTTCTCCAATGTAGCAACTAATCGGCCCCATATCTCTATGAGTTAACTTAAACCAAGCACGGGCGTAGGCATTGGCAAACTCTTCTGGGTTTTCATGGAAGTGAGTGGAGATTCTTAGGTACTCTGGGTCGAGTTTCAACGCCATATCGGCGGTCGTCATCATGAGTGCCTGTGTTTTAGATGCGTCATGTGCAGCAGGAGCTTGGTCCGCATTAGAGTTATTTGTAGGGGTCCATTGAACATGGCCTGACGGGCTAGTCGTTTTCTCCCAGTCATAGTTTAACAATGCGTCAAAATAGCCCATATCCCACTTTGTTGGATTACTTGTCCACGCCCCTTCAAAGCCAGCGGTCGTGGTGTCTGCGCCAAAGCCGGTGCCATGAGAATTAATCCAACCAAACCCCTGATTTTCCATTTCAGCGCCTTCAGGCTCACGACCCACTTGGTCTTCAGGCCCCGCACCGTGCCCTTTACCAAACGTATGCCCACCAGCAACAAGGGCAACCGTTTCATAATCGTTCATAGCCATACGAGCAAATGTGTCTCTGATATCGAATGCCGATTTCAGTGGGTCTGGTTCACCGTTTGGGCCTTCAGGGTTAACATAGATTAACCCCATTTCAACAGCGCCTAATGGCGTTGCCAACTCTCTTTCTCCTGAATAACGTTGATCATCTAGCCACTGAGTTTCAGGCCCCCAATAGATGTCTTCTTCTGGCTCATAGACGTCTTCGCGACCGCCAGCAAAACCAAACGTCTCAAACCCCATCGACTCCATTGCGACATTGCCAGCTAAAATCATGAGATCAGCCCAAGAAACTGATTTTCCATACTTTTGTTTGATTGGCCATAATAAACGGCGAGCTTTATCTAAGTTACCATTGTCTGGCCAACTGTTTAACGGCGCAAAGCGTTGAGTGCCCGTTGATGCTCCGCCGCGACCATCAAATGTGCGGTATGTACCAGCACTGTGCCATGCCATGCGCACGAAGAGAGGCCCATAGTGCCCGTAGTCCGCAGGCCACCAATCTTGGGAATCCGTCATCAAATCAGTCAAGTCCTTTTTCAAAGACTTGTAATCAATATCTGCAAACTCTTTTGCGTAATTGAAGTCTTGATCCATAGGGCTAATTTGCGGAGAGTTTTGATTAAGCACTCTCAGGTTTAGCTGTTCTGGCCACCAGTGTTGATTAGCGTTAGACCCGGTTATTGGGTGTTTTCCGGCGCCATGCATTACGGGGCATTTTGATGTCGATTCAGTCATTTTATTTTCAGTAAATCAAGGTTAAGTTGATAGTATTAAGTCAGATAGTCTAGTATTTCAAGCGGAAGAACAAGTTGTCTTTCGGCGAGTATAATTTGGCCATGTTGAAGCTGTTGTATGTAAAGCTAAAAGACCAAACTTGAAAATTCTGCAGCCCATTGATTTATTGATTGTTTTTGGTTTCGTATTTCAACTAAAGTCCTGAACTTTCTCGCAAGTCATCATAGCCATCCTTTTCTATCGCTACAGCCCTGAATAAAAAATGGATTAGTTGGCCAAGCTCAATAATATAAATGAATACTGAGTTTGCAGACCCAATGGCTCAAACTCACCCGTGGTGCATTTAGGACTTGATTCTGTAAATTGAAAAGCGAGTTGCTCATTAGCCAAGAAGGTTTATCATTACTTTTTCGCCAAAAAACTCAATGATATGAGCAACTTACTTCGTAGTTATACCAGAATACACGCT
>CALJWL010000029.1 GCA_937974565.1 uncultured Arenicella sp. | reverse complement strand
AAGCGTGTATTCTGGTATAACTACGAAGTAAGTTGCTCATATCATTGAGTTTTTTGGCGAAAAAGTAATGATAAGCCTTCTTGGCTAATGAGCAACTTGCTTTTCAATTTACAGAATCAAGTCCTAAATGCACCACGGGTTTACTAAGTTTAGCGGAAAGGAAGGCTAACGAAACTGCAGCATTGTGGTTTATAATAGATAATATGCACTATTATTAAATCCAAAGAACGCTCAGTTTCGAGGCAAAGAAAGTCGATGGCCATTCCATTTATAGATCTCAAAAAACAGTACAAGGAACACGATGCCGATATTGACGCTGCCGTCCTCAGGGTTTTAGAACACGGCCAATACATTATGGGGCCTGAAGTTAAGGAATTAGAGTCACAACTTGCTCAGTACATAGGCGTCAAGCATGCGATTTCTTGCTCAAGCGGAACGGATGCGTTGATACTGCCTTTAATGGCAAAGAGCCTCACCACGAGCGACGCTGTTTTTACCAGCCCATTTACTTTTTTTGCATCGGCCGAATCAATATCACTGGCTGGGGCCACGCCCGTTTTTGTCGATATCGACCCTAAAACTTACAATTTGGATCCAGTTGACCTTGAAAAGAAAATCAATCAAGTAAAAGAAGAAGGCAAGCTAAGGCCTAAAGGAATCGTGCCAGTTGACTTGTTTGGGATAGCCGCGGATTATCAAAAAATACAGATGATCGCCACGAAATTCGATTTATTTGTACTTGAGGATGCCGCACAATCTTTTGGTGCCAAGTATCATGACGACAAAGCGTGCGGATTAGGTGATATAGGAGCCACCAGCTTCTACCCAGCTAAGCCACTAGGGTGTTATGGCGATGGCGGCGCAATATTCACCAATGATACAAACCTTTACGAAACCATGACATCGCTTCGCGTACATGGTCAAGCCGTCACCGGCGACAAGTACGACAACGTTCGTATAGGCACAAACGCTAGAATGGATACAATTCAAGCGGCCATACTATTGGAAAAATTAAAATTCTACGATCAAGAAATTGAAAAACGTAATTTAGTGGCAAGCCTTTACAACAAAAATTTATCTGAAGCAGTCAAACTGCCTACGGTACCGCAGAACCAAGGCAGTGTGTGGGCGCAATACTCAATACAAGTAGCTGATCGCGATAAATTAAAGCAAGACCTAACAAAAAAAGGCATTCCAACCGCCATCTTTTATCCGATTCCAATTCATTTATCCACGGCCTATAGCCACCTAGGGCATAAGGTGGGGGACTTCCCTGTCACCGAATTGGTGTCAAATCATATCATCAGCTTACCAATGCACCCCTATCTAGATGAAAGCACAATAGGCCTGATTTGCGACGCCGTTAATGCATCCGTTAGCCACCACACATAACCAACAATACAACGTATCTTTGAGTTGCTGGTAAGCTGAAATGCGACGATCATTTTTTGGGATATACAACCTCCCACACAAACTAGCACTGCTATCAAGTGATTTATTAGCAATCGCATTGGCGTTTTACATTTCGTCAAATTTAAGACTTAAATTAAGTCCAGAGTTTCTCTCAACTGAGTATATTTCCCTTAATCTGATTATCTTAATTTGTCTTTTTCTTGGTAACGGGTACACCAGCAAGATATTAGGGAGTTCACCGAGATTGCCGCTCAACACGCTCTTATTAGTGTTGAGTTCGGCGATTCCTTGCACTGTGTTTATCTACCTTCTTGGCCCTGAAAGATTCACCGACCTGTTTGGGCGAGGCGTTTTCCCTCTGGCCATTCTTCTCACAGGAGTTTTTGCCGTCCTAAGTAGGTTGTCCGTCAATCGAATAATGGGGGACACAAGCGGCCCCACAAGGCAAACACTGATCATTGGCCATGATCGCACTGCAGTCTTTGTGGAGCGTATGTTCAAACACACCACACACAATATATCATTCACTCATTTACAAGAACTCACTTCAAAAGAACGAGGCACCAATTTCGACGCTATCGTAATCTGTCCTGAGCATAGACCACCCGAACGAGAACAAAAATTATTGCTGGCTGAACGACTCTCGGGAACACCTATTTTTTCACTCTCCGACTTTTTCGAAGGCTTCCTGTTCTTGATCCCAATAAGCCAAATCGATAATGACTGGTTTATCCGTTCAGAAGGTTTCACCATGCTGCACAGCACGGTCACAATTCGTCTTAAAAGACTGACAGACATCACATTTTCAGCGGTTTTGCTAGTATCATCATTACCTGTTCTTTTAATTTGCGCGCTAGGTATTAAATTAAGTTCTCGTGGACCAATCATTTTTTCGCAAAAGCGTGTCGGTCTTGAAGGCAAAAGTTTTACTATTTTCAAGTTACGCACCATGCAAACCAATGCTGAGAGTAAGGGAATACAGTGGGCTCAATCAAGCGACGACAGAGCATTTGCTTTTGGACGCTTTCTAAGGCGCTCACGGCTTGACGAGCTGCCTCAGTGTTGGAATATTTTAAGAGGCGAAATGAGCTTTATCGGACCAAGGCCTGAACGCCCTGAATTCACATCCATGCTCGCAGAAAAAATCCCTTATTATGATTTACGTCATATCGTTAAACCTGGTTTAACTGGCTGG
Organism: uncultured Arenicella sp.; assembly: GCA_937974565.1. GTDB lineage: Bacteria > Pseudomonadota > Gammaproteobacteria > Arenicellales > Arenicellaceae > Arenicella. Next base: position 71,897 of record CALJWL010000029.1, on the reverse strand, counting down.
GCGCAAGTGAGCTACCCATACGGCGCATCAATTGAAGACTCTTTACGCAAACTGCAATACGACCTGTATTACATCAAAAACTATTCGATGTTGCTTGACCTTAATATTATATTGAGGACGGTGTTAGTCACTCTGCGCCGCAAAGGCCGTTAGACGAAAAACAACAAACATGTCTCCTTCATGAATTTTTTCATACGATGCACTAAGAACCTCAGACAAAGCACTCGCCCTTCTTAAAAAACAATCTCGCCGTAGATTAATATTGTCACTGTCTTTATTGATAACCACATACCTAACTGGTGGAACATCGCGTCTTGTGGCCAAACGTTCTTCTGCTTCTAATAAATGTGCAAATTTATCAAAATTATCAGCGTGATTTATGTAACAACCAATTCGTTTATTGATAAAGGCGTGCCACTCAGGTGATTTATAACGCCCGTGGTGTGCATGTACATTTTTCACGTACACAGGTAAAGAAGAAGACAGATAATAGCTTGTGGCCAAATCAGTAAATACAGCCACATCGGCTTCAAGCACCCCTTCTAGCTGTTTCAGTTCTTCAGCGTAGCGAAACCCGCCACTTAAATAGACATTGCTTTGCCCAAAAAACAAATTCCAATTACGTTGAGCCGAATGGTGTTTTTTCTTAAGTTGAATCAGGTTGGGGTCAAAATGTTGTCGTGCATCGACAACAATTAAGGCGAACAACCCGAATAACAAACAGGTCGATAAAAATAGTTTCAGCTTCGGAGGGGGTTTAATCACGATGACATTCACTGTGTTGGCTAAAGCCGTTTAACAAACTTCGGCTACACAACAACACCAACGCGGCAATCGCGATGGGGTGGAAACTGAGCATGCCAAAACGCCAAACTGAATGATACTTTAGAGCGTCGGTAAACCATTGGTACATGTAAGGAGACAGAAACAGCAACCAGATGAACAGACAATTCGCCGATATAAACACCCATTCTCGCGAAGGTTTAAATATGACCATGACAAAACTAATCAACGCCCCCACTACCCCACTCCATAATAAGCCCGCACGCAATTGCAAATGCCACCCCGGCAAACCTAAAGTGGCACCAAACCAACCTTCTGCTAAGACGGGTCGTTCATGGCTGGGTCCTTTGGGTAGCGACATTTCCGGTACAAACAAAGAGGCCAAATGCTGATAGTTCAGCGATAACAACAGCACGCCAAGCGAAATAAAAACCAACCATTTCGCGAATCGCTTAGCTCGGTCGATTAACATATCAGTCAGCAGTAAAGTGGAAAACAGAGCAACCGGCAGCGTAACCACCGCAAGGTAATCCAGCCCAGTTATTTTGGCTCTTAACGCATAAACAGCGACTAGCGACATAGCCAACAGGCCAAACAGACTCAACCGATAAACACCAACAAACAAAGCAGTGTCACTCTCAATGGGTCGCAATGAGGCACAACTCTCTGAGAGCTTAGACAATGACAAGCCACAGAAATACAAACAGAACGCCGCGATAAACAACAGCAATTCAAACTGATGCAAGAAGTACATCAATATTACGAGCAAGAACAACGTCAGCAGACTAACCAACTGATTGCGAAACACAACTAAATACCCACTAAGCCGGTTTTCACTGCTAAACGCGTTAATAAGATGGAAAGCAATATAAATCGAGAAAAACCAGGCGGCGTATGAAATGTGTGAAGGCCATGCCGAAACCCGCATATAGCTGTTGCCAAAGCCCGGAAGCAATGCGAAAAGCAATGCACCTAACATGGCGATGTTACGATCTTTGAATAGCGCCAAACCGACAAGGTAATACCCCATCAACTTCAACACCCCACCCCAAGCGGTAAACGCATTCCAAAGGATTGATAAATTTTGGCTCGACAGCTCCCTCAACAACGCTAAGTTTGCGTGCCACAGTGGCGGATAGTATCGTTCAGTGGTACCGGTTAAATGTCCGTACTCTAATGCAAAAGAATCAGCCCATCCTATTTTGTTGGCCAAGGATATGTGCCACCATGCATCTGACACTTGGTCAATGAGCCCGCCGTTATATAACAGAATCACAAACATGGCTGCATAAAGAGCAACCCCGAACCAATTAACCCTAACCAGCCACTTTGAATAGAGCTTAGTGAGCGTGACGATAAGTAAACCTACAACGCTAAGCAGAAACAACACCGGTGGTGCCATCGTAAAGGGCTGACTTAGTGTGTCTAAGGTTAATAATATCGCCCCATTAATGCTCAATGAGAAAAAAAAACTCAGTAGAACTTGGCACTCTAAAGGCTTTGTGAATTCTTGATACTGTTTTGACACTCCAAATAATACTACGTGCAATAACAAGCCATTGAAAAACAAACCGTAGGCTATCCATAAATGCGCCTGAGCATGAAAAAATATCGGCATCATACGTCATTCATCATGAGTAATAATCGAGATACCATTGGGCAAAATAACTGACGCCCTCGTCCATGGATATCTTGGGCTTATAACCAAACGCGGTCTCAAGAGAACGAGTGTCGGCCATTGTTTTAGGCACATCGCCATCTTGCATTGGCATCATTTTAGTCAATACGTCTACTTTTAGATGCTTACCCAGGGCGGCAATAAAATCCATCAATTGAACTTGTTGTCCTCGGCCAATATTAAAGAGTTCATACAATGTTTGGTTGTGACTCGACTCGCTTACTAAACGCACGCCTTCTATGATGTCATCGACGTACGTAAAGTCACGAATCATCTCGCCATTATTATAAACTGGAATAGGCTCTCCTTTTAGCATTCTAGACGCAAACCGGAATGGGGCCATATCAGGCCTGCCCCAAGGGCCATAAACGGTAAAAAACCTCAACCCTGTGCAGCGTATTCCATATAAACTGGAGTAACTGTGTGCCATTAATTCATTGGCTTTTTTCGTAGCGGCATAAAGCGACACAGGATTGTCCACTCGATCAGACTCTTTAAATGGAAAATGTTTATTTGTGCCATACACCGAGCTTGATGAGGCGTAAACCAAATGTGAAACTTGGCCCTGCCGACAGCCCTCAAGAATGTTACCAAAGCCCACCAAATTTGAATCAATGTATGAGTCTGGGTTTTCAATCGAATAACGAACCCCAGCCTGAGCCGCCAAATGCACAACCACATCAAAGCGATGTTCATTAAATAGGCTTTTCATTTCTGGCCGATCTACGATGTCCATATCAAGCAACGAAAACGCCGCTGAGTGAGCGTGTTTCTCAATTTCTCTTACGCGCGCTCGTTTTAACGACACGTCGTAATAATCATTAAAGTTGTCAAGTCCAATGACGGAGTGACCGTAACTCAACAAGCTACGCGCCAACGCCGCACCGATAAAGCCAGCCGCTCCAGTAATTAGGATATGCATATCAGAGTTATTCAAAAATCACGTTTTAAGCGGCTTTTGGTCAAAAATTTAGTTTCATCCGGTAGTATATATTACAATCGCCGAGCGCTGAATCAATGTTCGTGCGGTGCGAACACCTTGTCAATTTTATGAACTCAGATTTTCGAATTTACTCGTCTCGATGGATAGTGCCCGTGGTGCCTCGTAATACGGTGTTGCAAGACCATTCCGTGGTGGTAGGCAACGACAAGATAGTCGATATTTTGCAGTCAACTAAGGCAAAAGATAAATACCCCGAAGCGCAATTGATTGACCTTACCGATCATGTCCTAATGCCCGGCCTAATTAATGCGCACACCCATGCCGCAATGAGCCTGTTTCGGGGCTTAGCCGACGACATGCCGTTAATGTCTTGGCTCAACGACCACATATGGCCAGCGGAGGCGCAATGGGTCAACGCCGAATTCATGCGAGATGGCACCGAACTTGCCATCGCTGAGATGCTCTTGAGCGGCACCACGTGCTTTAATGACATGTACTTTTACCCTGACATTGTCGCACGCACTGCGCAAGACATGGGCATTAGGGCGCTTGTTAGCATGATCGTTTTAGACTTTCCCAGCGTTTGGGCAACTAACTCAGAGGAGTATTTTAACAAAGGGTTGAGTGTTCATGACGAGGTAAGATCTTTATCAAGGGTAAACACAACCATGGCACCGCACGCACCTTACACCGTCTCGGATGGCCCTCTTGAGCAGGTGCGCACTTACGCAGATGAACTTCACGTACCGATTCATATGCACGTACATGAAACGGAGCATGAGGTTAACGAAGCTCTTGCCAGTTCAGGCATGCGACCGCTTGAGCGTCTAAACCAATTAGGCTTGCTCAACCCCCGCATGATGGCGGTACACATGACACAGCTTAACGAAGAAGAAATCACACTCTGCGCTGAACAAGGCATTAATGTCGTACACTGCCCAGAATCTAACTTAAAACTGGCCAGCGGATATTGCCCTGTTGAACAACTGATCAGCGCGGGCACCAATGTTTGTTTGGGCACAGACAGTGCCGCCAGTAACAATGACCTGGATATGCTTGGGGAGATGCGAAGCGCCAGCCTGGTTGCAAAAGCCACGGCCAACGACGCCAGCGCACTGCCCGCTTGGCAGGCACTGGAAATGGCCACAATCAATGGCGCAAAAGCGCTAAACATTGCTAACACCACGGGCTCCTTGGAAATCGGAAAAGCGGCGGATATGGTCGCCATTAATCTCAACAACGTATCAACTCAGCCAGTCTATAACCCCATTTCGCACATTGTTTACAGCGCTAACCGCTCGCAGGTTGAGCATGTGTGGGTGGACGGCCAACAACGAGTTAAAGACGGCAAATTGACCAACGTCGACCCAAAAAGCATTATTAGCAAAGCTCAAACATGGGGCAAAAAAATAGCCACAACCGCACCCACACTTTAAACCAACCCAGATAAAATACGCATATGACCAAGGCCACAAGCTCTAATGTAGATCCGAGCGAAATCAAGAAATTCGAAGACCTTGCTTCACGTTGGTGGGACCCTGAGAGTGAGTTTGCTCCGCTGCACGCCATCAACCCTTTACGCACTGAATACATCAATTTGCATTCACCAGTAAAAGGCTTAAAGGTATTGGATGTTGGCTGCGGGGGGGGCTTAATAAGTGAGGCAATGGCCGCGTTTGGTGCGCAAGTAACGGGCATCGATATGGGCGAGGCACCACTGAGTGTCGCACAACTGCATTTGCTGGAAAGTGGTTTAGAAGTGGAGTACAAAAAAATCACCGCAGAAGAGCTAGCCGCCGAGCGACCTGAACACTACGACATCGTAACCTGCCTAGAAATGCTAGAACACGTGCCTGACCCGGCATCGGTAATCTCAGCCTGTGCTGACATGGTCAAACCTGGTGGTGATGTCTACTTCTCTACCATTAATCGGAACCTCAAAGCTTGGTTGCTCGCTATTGTGGGTGCCGAATACGTACTTAACCTGCTACCACGAGGCACCCACGAGTACGAAAAACTCATCAAACCCGCTGAACTCAGCGAATACGCGCGCAATGCAGGCTTGGAGTTACAACGCATGATAGGTTTACACTACAACCCGATCACTCAATCTTATAAGCTGGCATCTGGCGTGGACGTCAACTACATGATACACACCCAAAAAGCCAACTAACCCTCTATTCACTTCTTTATCTCAAGCGAACCAAATAGCAAAAATGGAACTCAAAGCGTTACTCTTAGATCTAGATGGCACACTGGTAGACACCGCACCAGACATGGTGGGCGCACTCAACCGGCTACTGGCAAAGCATGATCGCCCTTTAGCGAATGTAGACGTCGCTAGTAAACTGGTCTCTAACGGTAGTCGGGCGCTGGTTCTGCATGGGTTTGGGAATGACTTGAATGAAGAATCGATCGAAGAATTAGTGCAAGAGTTCCTCAGTATTTATCAACAATACGTTTGCGTAGACAGCAAGCTATACCCTGGCATGCTAGAGACTTTGGAGTTTTGTGAAGCGAATAAACTGGCTTGGGGGGTTATTACTAACAAGCCCGTGGAACTTGCAAAAGACGTGCTTATTGGCCTAAATTTATTTGAGCGGTGTCGCATTCTTTTGGGCGGAGACAGCTTGCCTGTGCGTAAGCCCGACCCCGTACCCATGTTACATAGCTGCATGGTACTCAACTTGGCCCCCAGTCAATGTTTGTATGTTGGTGACCATTTACGAGATGTGCAAGCCGGCAATGCCGCTGGCATGGACACGGCGGCGGCTCTTTGGGGCTACATCAATGACAATGAAGCCCCCGAAACTTGGGGTGCAAAATACATGGTACGCGAACCGTATGGTTTGCTCAATTTGGTTCAGGACCTGTTGTAAATGACGATCACTAAGTTAGATTGGCAACGCTATACACCTCCAATCAATTGCCTAAATAGCAAAACAATTTTGGTAACTGGAGCAGCCGACGGGATAGGCAAAGCGGTGACCATTGCACTGGCAGAACACGGGGCTACGGTGTTGATGCTGGATAAAAAAGCACGTCATCTTGAAAAACTGTACGATCAAGTAGTGCAACGAGGATGCAAAGAACCAATCATTTTGCCTGTTGATTTAATGGATGTCACGCCTGAATCAGCGACCGCTGTAGCACAGTCAATCTACAATGATTTGGGGCAGGTTGACGGCCTGCTTCATAATGCCGCCGACCTTGGTTCACCTAGCCCACTTGACCAATACGACATGAAGTATTGGCAATCTGTCATGCAAACCAACCTTAATGCGCCGTATTTTTTAACCCGGGCGTTACTGCCTTTGTTAAAACAAGAACATGAAACCCACGTCGTATTCACATCCGCGGATGTGGGTCGAGAGGCATTGGCTTACTGGGGCGCCTATGCGATTGCTTATGCAGGCCTAGAATCGCAAATGACCATCTGGGCTGAAGAACTTGAAAACACATCAAATATCAAAGTTAACTCACTGGACCCAGGGCCCGTGCGGACCAGTTTTAGACGACGATCGCACCCAGGGGAATCTCAAAAGTCATTAGTGCCACCACAAGCCATCACGCCCGCCTACATACAGCTGTTTCATGGCGGGCTCAATTTCCATGGAAAAAAATTGGCCCTTTAAATGACGCACTGGCTCTTAATTTGAAATCGACTTAAACCAGCACCAAAGCTTTTTCATGCGTGCCACTGGGTGTAACGGTTTTTCAGATAAGGCCTTATCCCAATAGATTAACGCTGCCTCAGGTTGTGTTTTACTCAACACCGATGCAATAAAATAGTTTCCATCAAAATCGCTATTTTTAACAACGTTGCATTCAGGGCCTTTGCTTAGGTCTTCAATACACTCGGCATCGGGTCTAATTGCACGAGCTGCGGCAAGCACGGGCGCCTCTGATCGCTTCTGGCCTCCATCCGATTGACGCAACTCGTTTAATTTACACACCAGCATGGCCAACTCACGCTGCTTTGCGGCATTACGCCCACTGATACCGCTGGCAGAAAAAACGGCGGTTTGTAAGACCTGTTCGATTACGCCAACCTGGTACTCACTCGCAAGCCGGGCCCAAAGGTCACAGTCTTGCGCAAAGTAAAACGCTGAACGGTAGCCTCCCACTTTATGATAAGCGCTTGTCCGAAACATCACGCAAGCGTGTACGGGCGATTTAAAGTTTCGATGATCCGTGGCCGTTAAGCCAGCCATCAAGCTGGATTGAGTCAGTTTAACGTCATATAACGCAAACCCCTCATCCGTTTGCATTTTAACCCAGCAAGCAACGAGTGCCATATCAGAGTTCGTTGCAATACAATTAGCTTGCCGCACTAATCGCTCAGGCAACATGCAATCACCCGCATCAATCCGTGCGATAAGTTCATGACTGGCCAACTGGCAGCCCTTTATCAACGCCGCCGTAAGCCCTTGATTAAATTGGTAATGCACCTTAACACGATCATCCTTAATGTCCGTTAATACCGACACCACCTCATCGGAAGCGCCATCACTGACGATCACCAATTCTAACTGCACACCTGTTTGTGACAAAACACTTTCCACCGTTTTGATCACGTCTTGAGGCTTGTCATACACCGACATAACCACGCTGACACTGTGTTGTGTTTTTGCAGAACAATTCATTTAATTACGCCTAGCACGCTTCTAGCGCCCCGCCAGTTCGACGGCTCTGGCTGCTCTTTTCCAGCCTAACAATTTCACCATTTTGAGAAACACTCTGTGCTGCACAGACTTTTTCCCTAACGCTTGAATGGAAATGGACGTCATAGCACGGGCTTCGGTTGTCAACCCAATAAGAGCGCATTGTCTGGCCAGTAAGAACGCGTATTTACTGAACACCACCCAATCTTCTGATTTTATTTCAGCGGGTTTATCCTCACGTTCTGAATAGGCCTTGGCGTGTTGAAAAATTTTCGCTCTGGACATGACCCTGTGTTTTAATTTTTCTGGATCAGACGCCCCCTCAGCGGAAAGGTGATCGCCATGATGTCTGTGTAATGAAACAAACTCATTTACGTAGGCTAAGCGGCCGCCAAAGCTTGCGACTCGGCAATCGTATTCCCAGTCTTCCTCATTCATCATTGACGTCCATGGACCAGCCGCCTCTACGATCGCACGCCGATAAAGCGGGGTTGAAGTGAACCACCACCGCTCCTTTAGCATCAAGGGAAACATGGATTCCTGTTTAGCGCCAGTACGACGGTGAGCAACGCCGCTTTGTGGCTGACCAAATTTAATTTGCTCGGTTTTCCCATAAGCCACATCAGCCAAAGGGTGATGAACAAAAGCCGCAATTTGACTTTCGAACTTAGTTGGGAGTAACAAGTCGTCACTGTCCAAATATTGAATGAATTCACCACGTGCGTTTAACCGCCCTAGTTCCCGAGCGACACCAGGGCCCGAGTTTGATTGATTAAACACTTTTAGCTGTGGCTTATTACCCATCAGCTCAGCCAATACCTCAGACGTACTGTCCGTAGAACCATCATCAACAACGATGATTTCAATGTTTTGATACGTTTGAGCAAGAACTGATTGAATCGCGTCAACCACTAAAATGGGGCGATTAAAAACAGGAATAATCGTGGAAACCAGCCCAGGTTTAACAAGCAGACTCATTTTCTAGTCAAAAACTGTGGCAATTTAGAACCAAATTTAATTGCAAAAAAACGAATGGGGTCACGTTTCAACCCTAGCTTTCTCAACGCCACATACGAGGCCCAATTGCTTTTGATCATGGTGATAATATTCGCTTGTGAGGCTCCGCCTGTGCGCATTTTAACCCATACTTTTGGCGTATACCTGCTACTGATACCTTCAACCTCAAACGCACGGGCACAAAACTCCAAATCAGCTTGATTACCCAGTTCAGGCTTATAGCCACCAACACGTGCGTACACCCGAGACTTCACATATAAGGTAGGGTGAGCGGGCATCCACCCCTTAAAACACAAACCTTTTTGGTAATCACGAGAGCGCCAATAACGTTTAACTTCAGTGTCACTAAGACTTTCAACGTAAACTAAGTCTGCATAACACGCGTCTAAATCGTCGTCTTCGTGTATGGCTGCTACCTCAGCCAATACGTGTTGGTTAGCATAAACGTCATCTGAATTTAGCAAACCAATCACGTCGCCAGTAGCCAGTGCCAAGCCTTTATTCATGGCGTCGTAAATACCCGCATCGGGTTCAGAAATAAAGTGCGCCAATGCACTTTTAGATTGCTCAACCACATCAACGGTACCGTCGGTGGATGCTCCATCAATTACAATATGTTCTATATTTGGGTGAGTCTGGGTAGCGACCGACTTAATCGCATCCCCAATGGTATTAACGGAATTGTAGACAACGGTAATGACTGATATCTTCATTATCAATCTCCTGTTACACCCTTCGAAAAAGCAAATAAACACCGCATAACGCGCATCACATATTAACGGCGATTACGGCTTTTCTTACTGCGCCTACCAGACCCTGAACCACTCTCCATGCTGTTCTCAAAACGTGTGGTTTTATTTGCCACCTTGTTCGACTTTCTCTTACTAAAGTTTTGACTGCCAGTCTCTTTGTTACGACGACTTGACGCCTGTTTACTCAGCGCGCCAGGCTTGTTGGCACCGCGTCGTTCAGACGCTTTCTTCGCATTTTTCGCCCCAGTGCTGCGACCACCAGAATACAATTGCGCAGCAAACATGTCTTGCAACTCGACCGATGACACTAACTTTTCCAACTGCATCGGCGCTATCTTGCCAACCTGACCTTGTTTCAAGTCGCGGTTGAGTTTGATGGTTCCATATCGAACACGCTTTAGTCGACTTACCGTATGGCCAACGGCGTCCCACATACGCCTGACTTCACGATATCGGCCTTCTTTTATAATCACTTTGTACCAGTGATTGGTGCCCTCTTGCGACATATCCGCTGCTATCACACTCTCAAACTTGGCTGGTTTACCATCAATCTCCACGCCTTTTCGGGTTAATTTTTCTACGGTATTATCGCTCGCTCTGCCGCGAATTCGCACCAAATACTCACGCTCCAATCCCGTGGATGGGTGCATTAACTTATTCGCCAATTCTCCGTTGTTAGTAAATAACAACAAGCCACTGGTGTTCAGGTCTAAACGACCTATCGACACCCAGCGCCCATTCGGTATTGCTGGGAGGTTTTCGAACACCGTGGGCCGCCCTTTGGGGTCTTTACGAGTACAAATTTCACCCTCAGGCTTGTGATATATCAGAGCCTTTATTGGCTCAAAACGAGCCGCTTGCAATGCGATCAGGCGTCCGTCCACCAATACCCGATCTTGCGCAGAAGCACGATCCCCTAATTTGGCTCGCTTACCATTAACCGTCACCCGGCCATCATCGATCCAGCCTTCTATTTCGCGTCTGGAACCAAGCCCAGCGTGAGCCAGTAATTTTTGTAACTTATCGTCCATTTGCCCCACGTCAATCAACGCCCTGTTCAGGTTCACGGCCTGAATCGACTTCTGAATCTGTTTCTTCTTTGATCGGCTCATCGAGTGTTTTTTCAGCCGCTGTTGAGCTTTCAACCTCGAGTGTACGTTCAGTGTCCATTGGGTGAAGCTCTATCACTTTGGCCTTTTCATCATGGTCTGAGGCATCTGAGTTGTTAGCGTTGCTCGGGTCTTCGGCATCTGGGGTGTTGGTCTCATTTTGCACTCCGTCCATTGGCAATGTTAAGTTCATTTCATTGGCAATAGCACGCAACTCACGCTTTTCCATTAGCTCTGGCAGCTCACTCAAGCTGGTCATGTTGAAGTACTCTAAAAAACCTTGCGATGTACCAAATAGAGCCGGTCGGCCAGGCACATCACGGTGCCCAATCTGAGCCACCCAGCCGCGTTCTTCCAACGCACGAATTGTATCACTGCTAACACCCACACCACGAATTTCTTCAATGTCACCACGTGTTACTGGTTGCCGATAAGCAATTATTGATAGCGTTTCTAGCAAAGCACGCGAATAACGTGGGGCCTTTTGGCCACTTAGTTTACGTAACCACGGCGCGTATTTCTCTTTGGTTTGATAACGCCAGCCAGTGCCAATGCGCCTTAACTCTATGCCACGATATTCACACTGTTGTTGCAGAGTGAGAATGACATTTTGAATATCAACTTTGGTTGGCTGGGCATCATCAGGAAATAATGACGCGAGCTTACGCACGCCGAGCGGCTCTTTCGCCGCATAGAGCGCCGCTTCAATAATATTGGCCAACTCACTGTCAAGCGCGTGACTGTCAGCCTGTTTATCTTCCACCTGCTCATCATTTTCCTGATCAGTGGCCAGGTTTTCTTGTGGTAACGGCTCGTCAGTTTCAGACGGTTTATCTTTATTAGAATCATCTTGTGTCATAGTGTTGCTCAACAAGTAAATCGATTACGCAGCACGCTTAATGTGTATTGGTGCTAAGGGTTCGTTTTGCACGACAATCAACATATCATCACGAAACAATTCCAGCAGCGCGATGAAAGTCACGACCACGCCTAAGCGACCTTCAGCGTGCGTGAAAAGGTCTTCAAAACGCAGGTAGTCGGCGTCTTGTAAACGCTGCAAAATCGACGTCATACGCTCACGCATGGACAGTGTTTCACGTGAGATGTTCATGTGCTGGTTGGCATCCGCGCGATCCATCACTGACTGATACGATTTCACCAACTGCTCCAGCGACACTTGCGCTTTTACGTCAGGAGGGGTTGGGTCATCAAATAAGGCGTTGGCGGCATAAATGTCTCGCTCCATTCTGGGGCGATCGTCCAATTGCGTTGCCGCTTCGCTGAATCGTTCGTACTCTTGCAAACGACGAATCAACGCCGCCATAGGGTCTTCATCGTCGTCAAACTCTTCTTTGGGTTTGGGCAGTAACATACGAGATTTAATCTCACCTAAAAGCGCCGCCATCACTAAGTATTCGGCAGCAAGATCCAAGTTGGCCGATCGCATTAATTCAACGTACGTCATATATTGACGAGTAATATCCGCCACGGGAATATTTAAAATATCCAGATTCTGCTTTCTGATCAAATACAACAGAAGATCCAGAGGCCCTTCGAAACTATCAAGCACTACTTCAAGTGCGTCAGGTGGAATAAACAGGTCTTGTGGCCACTCATTCATCACCTCCCCCATAACAACCGCACGCAGGCTATCAGCATAGGCTTTATCGGCTGTGCTTTGCGGGTCTTTCTGCGCCTGAATTGGGTTAGCAGCCGAAGCCGAACTTACGTTCTCAGACTTACTCTCCGGTTCACTTTCGACTGACGGGCTTTTTTGATCTTCAGACATTGCAAGTTTCAACTCATGGCCTTAAAAACAGCCATTAATAATAATCCAATCTCATACTGGCGCGAACTTGCTCCATGGTCTCATCGGCAGTTTCACGCGCCTTCTCACACCCATCGGCAATGATATTCCGCACCAAGGTCGGGTCTTCAATGTAAGGTTCCGCACGCTCAGCAATGTCTTTTTGTTCTTTCAACAGAGACTCAATCAAAGGCTGCTTACAATCCAAGCAACCGATGCCAGATGTACGGCAACCTTCCTCAACCCAATCACGTGTGCTTTGATCAGAGTACACGTGATGGAACTGCCATACAGGGCATTTAGCGGGGTCACCAGGATCATTGCGGCGCACTCGCGCTGGGTCGGTGGGCATGCTTCTGACCTCTTTTTCAATGCGCGCCGGGTCATCTCTCAGGGCAATGGTATTACCGTATGATTTAGACATTTTGTCGCCATCCAAACCGGGTAATTTCGACGCTTCGGTCAAAGCAGACTCGGGCTCAGCCAAAATGGTGCGACCACCGCCTTCTAAGTAACCGTATAGCCGTTCTTGCTCGGCGTTGCTTAAGTTCTGATTGCTCGCCAACAATGCGTGCGCCTTCTCCAGGGCTTCGTGATCTCCACGCTCAGTATAGGCATTGCGCAAATTTCGATACAATTTTGCGCCTTTTTTCCCCAGTTTTCTAATGGCTTCTTCCGCTTTCTCTTCAAAACCCGGCTCACGGCCGTATAAATAGTTAAAGCGGCGCGCGATTTCTCGAGTTAATTCAATGTGAGGCACTTGGTCTTCACCAACAGGCACCTTAGAAGCGTGATAAAGCAAGATATCCGCCGCTTGCAGCACTGGGTAGCCTAAAAAACCATGAGTAGATAGGTCTTTTTCACTAAGCTTCGCTTGTTGATCTTTATAGGTCGGCACACGCTCCAACCAACCCAGCGGTGTCATCATTGATAGCAATAAATTTAATTCGGCGTGTTCTGGCACCCGTGATTGAATAAACAAGGTGGCTTGACTTGGGTCAACCCCAACGGCCAACCAGTCGATTACCATCTCCCAAACGTTCGAGTTTATGGTGTCAGAATCCTCTTCATACAACGTCGTTAACGCATGCCAATCAGCGACAAAAAAGTAGCAGTCGTATTCATGTTGAAGCTCAACCCAGTTTTTGAGTACACCGTGGTAGTGGCCTAAATGCAGGCGGCCCGTTGGGCGCATACCTGAGACGACTCGGTTGGATTGTCCGGGTTTCGAAATCATGGGTGAAATTATATAAGTTTGATGTTTAACGGTTTAATTCGAAGAATAACGGTTGCGGGCTTGTAACTCTATAGAAACACCTACTTTTAGAGAAAAAACTGATTACAATAGAAAATCGATCTCACCAACACCTTGGCGCAAAATTCTAAGATTATCATCGTGCAAATCAATCACAGTGGAGGGTTGGTTGGTCACCACACCAGAATCGATCACCAAGTCCACGTCGTGTTCTAATCGCGCTCGAATCTCCTCTGGATCGCCTAAAGCCATCGACTCTTCTGGCATAATCAAACTGGAAGACATAATAGGCTCTCCAAGCTCATCCAAAAGCTCACGCACAATGTTATTGTCTGGTAAACGAACACCAATAGTTCTGCGTTTGGGGTGTACCAATCTGTTAGGCACTAAACGTTTGGCATTCAAAATGAAGGTGTAAGGCCCTGGTGCCAGTGACTTAATAAGGCGGTATTGTTGGTTATCAATTTTCGCAAATTGCGCCACTTGCTTAAGCTCACTGGCCACCAAAGTGAAATTATGATGCCGATCTAACTTACGAATACGACGAATCCGTTCCACCGCTTTCTTATCATCCAAATGGCAACCCAAAGCGTAACTGGAATCCGTTGGATAGGCCACCAGCCCCCCTGATCGCACAATGTCTGCCGCTTGGATAATAAGCCTGCGCTGTGGGGTTTGTGCGTGAATATTAAAATACTGAGCCATTTTGCCTACAATTTGAAACTTAAAGACACAGCCTATGGAGCTTTTGTCCTAAAAAGCGGTCTTGTTCATCGCCAGAATGAACATCGGCTAAAGTGGGATTCAGCTCTTTTAATGGTGACAATACAAACAACCTCTCATGCATTCTGGGGTGAGGAACAACCAGATCTGGTTCATTTATCGTCAGTTCACCAAAAAGAAGCAGATCAATGTCAATCAGACGCGGCGCGTTTTGGTTGTTTGGGTCTCTTGAACGACCAAATTTATTTTCCAAGCCCTGCAACATAGAAAAGAAACGTCGGTAACCCTCACTAACATTGAGTTCTAGCACGCAGTTAATAAAATCAGGTTGATCGTTATAACCAACAGGTGACGACACATAAAGCGAAGACGAACGAGCCGCAACAACGGATGAATGAGCGAACAACACTCTTCTAACGTCAACCAATTGCCCAACAGGATCACCCAAATTGGCGCCTAGCGCCACGTAAACGAGGTGAGGTTTGTCCTCAGATTTCAAATCCGGTATCTCTCTATCGGCTAGCGGCGTCTATTTGACTGATGGCTCTCTATTGACTGATGGCTCTCAATAAAAAACACAAATTTAGAAGTGCGGAGTCTCATCATCTGGCGTTGCAATACGGCGTTTACGGCGCACTTTCACTTTTTTAGTTGACGCATTATCTGTTGAATAATTACCATAATCATCTTTTGGTCTGGCTTCAACATACCGAGCATCTTGATTGGTAACTCGACCTCTCATCGGGGCACCTGTTTGACCATAATTACGACCACGCTTAGGTGCGCCACCCACTTTAGTACGCCTGCGTTGCGGCCCCGCAGCTTTGTTTGCCCCTTGGCGATTTGGCCCGCCCGCTTGCGGCCCTTGACCTTGCCCAGCACTTTGCTGATGACGACCACGATTGTTATGCCCGCTGGGTGGTCGTCCGCCACCCCGATTGGCTGGTTTATTACGACCTTGATTTTGGCTACGACCATTAGCGCGCCTACCATTGCTATTGGCATTGCCGCCGTGCCCGTAGCCTGAACCAAAACCATCGTCATAACTGGCACTTTGATTCGGGTTGTAGTTAATTGAATTATAGTTCACCGAGTTACCATCGGGTTCTTGACCTTCATTGCGTTTTGGCTGTCGCTGGCTTTTATAAACCTTACCTAACTCAATGATCATTTCTTCACGCTCAGCAGCGTCAATTTCCTGAATTTTAGTCCACCACTCACCGACCTCTTCATCAACCTCATGCACTTGAGTTCTAAGCAACAAAAAGTCATACGCAGCTCTGAAACGGCGATTATTCAGACTGGTTTTCACCATACGCGGGTTTCGTTTTATTAACCTGAAATGAATGTTCCAGATATCTAAGATAATTTCGGCTAAACGACGTGGAACCGCAACGTATTGATTCTGATCTCTTAAGCCATCATTCATGGCTATACGCCACGCTTGTGCTTCAGAAGTACCATCTTCCATTAAGGTTTGTGCATCCGCTTTCACTGGGTCCCACAACATACAAGCAAACAAGAATGCAGGAATCACGGGTTTGCCAGCATGAATACGTCGATCCGTATTCTTCAGGGCACGCTCTGGCATGCCCTCAACACCGTCCAAAGCAATTTGGTCGGTAAACGGAAATAAAAACTTAAAGAGGCCGTATTTTCTTAGCATTAAATACGTTTCATACGCCGCCCCACCATGGAACAACTTTAACACTTCTTCAAACAAACGAGCCGAAGAAACGTGCGACAATAAATCTCCGTGCTCTTCTATCATGCTCATGGCTTCAGGTTCCATCTCAAAGCCCAGTTTTGCGGCGAAACGAACCACCCGCAACATGCGCACAGGGTCTTCGGTAAAACGCTGTTTAGGTTCGCCGATACTGACTAACTTCTTAGCTTTGATGTCTTCGATGCCCCCCATAAAATCGAGAATTTCGCCTTTAATCGGGTCGTAGTAAAGAGCATTCGCACGAAAGTCACGCCTAACCACGTCTTCTTCAATGCATCCAAAGACATTATCTCTAAGAAGTTGTCCTTGATCACCTTCACTCATTTCATTACGACCAACTCCGTCGCGATCACTGGCATCGGCCCTAAATGTTGCCACTTCGATCACTTCGTAACCAAAACGCACGTGAACTAATTTAAAGCGACGCCCAATAATACGCGCATTACGACCAAACGCCTGTTTTATCTCTTCCGGCGTAGCGTTAGTTGAAACGTCAAAGTCCTTAGGTTTGTTTTCAAGCAGAAGGTCACGAACACAGCCGCCAACCAAATAGGCTTCAAAACCTGCATCTTGCAGACCTTGAACTACTTCAATCGCCTTCTCGCTAATATTGTCGTTGTTTATACCGGCTTCGTCAGCCTTGATGATGTTTGCAGTAATCAATGGAATTTTTTTATTTGATGAGTCGTTGGGCGCGTTATTTGGGTTCACTGTCTAGCCGGTCCTATCACCTCAACTTATGTGGTGTGGTTACTAGTTCGCTAATGAATTTATTCTTTTACCCAACAATACTTGAACATAAGATAACCAGAAGTAAAAATTTAATAAATCATTCAACTTACCAAATACGACTGATTGACCATTCAATCGTTTATCTCGCGCGTTTTATTTTAGATACGTTTAGAGCAATAGGCTCTTGTTCCTATTTTTACGTTTTCTTTTCACTATATTTCACTATTATCTAACCGTCAGTGTCTTCAATCTAAATGGTAAGAAAGCCTAACCGAAAGAAAGAGCAAGTAGTGCATTAAACGCCATTATCCAAAACAGCTATTGCGCACATGGCGCAGTTTCGAGCTAAATCAAGACTTTTATCTAACAATGCAAAACGAGTTAGGTGACATACGCGACCCATATCAAATTACAACGTGTAAAGAAAGCTTTGCTATTGTGGGCGACGAAAACAAGCCCATAAAAACACTCTTGTTTATTTGCTCTCGACAATAACCATTTTGCCGAAACTAACCGCATAAAGCTAATGGTCGAATTGTGCCCAAAAGCGACAGCGTATGCCAGTGTTTTTGTGTAAATATGCGGTTAATCTTATCCCCTGGGGTGATGTTTTGCGTGAATTGATTGCAACCGCTCTTTTGCCACATGGGTATATATCTGGGTGGTGGATAGATCAGAGTGTCCTAATAGCATCTGCACCGAGCGCAAATCAGCGCCATGGTTAATCAAATGCGTTGCAAAAGCATGACGCAGTGTGTGCGGCGACAACCGAGTCTCTATGCCGGCCAACAACGCGTATTTTTTAATTAAGTGCCAAAATGCTTGCCGCGTCATCCCCGACCCTCTTGACGTCACAAACAAAAAGTCGCTAGTGCGGCTTTTCAAAATTTCGATGCGCGCGGAGTTTATGTAATGATGGATACTGTCAATCGCTTGTTCACCTAAAGGCACCAAACGTTCCTTATTGCCCTTACCAACGATTCTCACCAGTCCAACGTCAAGATTTATCTCCAGCATCGTCAAATCAACCAGTTCACTGACGCGAAGCCCTGTGGCATACAACGTCTCTAACATCGCCTTATCGCGCTGACCAAGTGAGCTTTCAATGTTCGGGGCATTTAATAACGCATCAACTTGGTTTTCGCTAAGAGTCTTAGGCAAAGGCCTGCCCAGTTTTGGTGGCAAAACATCTCGGCATGGGTCTGTTTGCATTAAATTTTGCCGTATTTGGTACCTAAAAAAGCGTCGTAGAGTCGAGAGTACCCGCGCACTGCTGCTGGCCTTATTACCGGCCGCCATCAAGACAGCAAGAAACCGATGAATATCTTTAGATTCAGTACTGATTAAGGGTTTAGTGTCAAGGAACGTGGCCAAACGATTCAAATCGGATCGATAGGCACTCAAGGTGTTTTTTGATAACCCGGCTTCCAACCAAAGTCCATCAATAAACAGGTCAATCAAATCGAGGTTTTCTTGGCTTATTCGCATTGCTGAATTATAGCCGATATTGTTACCCATGACGCTAGGGCCTCAGTGTTAAACCGCTAGTCATTTAAAATGGTGTGCCGCTTAACGGTGCGTTCCTTCGCATTTTGATAATCACACTGTAAATGCATCCAACATATAAAGCGGCGAGCTTGATTAAAGTAGTCAACTCCCAACCCCAAAACCAACAAACCCCTTAAAAGCAAGGGTTTGTCAGCAACCTAAACCTAACTAATTGTTAGGCTTTTTCTAAACACTGAACTGAACAGTATTACTGTTCAGTTCAGCTTCAATAAGATTAATTAAGCGCGTCTTTCAGTGCTTTACCCGCTTTGAATTTAGCTTGAGTTGAAGCGGCGATTTTGATTGTCTCGCCAGTACGTGGGTTACGGCCATCACGCGCTGCTCTCTCGCTTACAGAGAACGTACCAAAGCCAACAAAAGTAACTGAGTCACCTTTTTTAAGAGCGCCAGTGATTCCTTCAAGAACGGCGTCTAGTGCATCGCCAGCAGCTGATTTTGAAATGTCTGCTTTGGCAGCTACTAAGTCGATTAATTCAGATTTGTTCACGTTTATTTCCTCATTAGGTAAATATGGTTATATAACTTTTCTGCGGGCCTGACCCACATACAAACTCTCATTGAACGCGCACAGCAATGCGCGAGAAAAATAGTAAGAATTTGATAATTAACATCAGTAAATCTTCCAATCTTGCGTACATCGCCATAACCCAGTTCAAAAGCCAAAATCAATACAAATGTATAAATTACGCTTTATTGGCGATGTCAGTCCCCTAATTGATTTAACTGACGTGTTGATGATGCTGCAAGAAATTTTTAGTCTTGTTCTAAAGTGCGTATCACCAATATTGTAATCATGAAGGCATTTCGGTGAAAAAACAATATTGACTTACGCTTTTTTTTGCTGTCAAGCTAGGCTTTATGCGGGTTTCAGTCAAACACTTGGAAATAATTTCGTGACCTTAGCACTCAATAATGAGTCAGATCATATTGATTTATAACAAGTGTTTGATTCACACCATCTATCAATCCAAGTGTATTTAATGGCGCGCTTCGGGCTCTTTAACCTTCTTATTTTTTGATGAAGACACGGCGGTTTTCTCATTTGATTGCAAATTGTCTGCCGTTGGCACCTCAATTAAAGCAATTTCCAGCACTTCGTCTATCCATTTGACGGGAGTAATTGTTAAATCTTGTTTAACTTCATCCGAAATTTCCACCAGATCTTTCTCGTTTTCATGCGGTATTAACACATGTTTTATGCCGCCTCGATGCGCTGCTAGTAATTTTTCCTTTAGTCCACCAATGGCCAAAACCTCGCCTCTTAGCGTAATTTCCCCGGTCATTGCCACATCAGCTCGTACCGGAATATTCGTAATGGCAGAAACCAATGCCGTACACATACCAATTCCGGCACTTGGCCCATCTTTGGGTGTGGCGCCTTCTGGCACATGCACATGAAAGTCGCGCTCACTAAACAAGCTTTTATCAATACCAAAGCCTTCTGCTCTGGAACGCACCACGGTTATAGCCGCTTGTATTGACTCTTGCATTACATCGCCTAGCTTACCGGTTGATGTCTGCTTGCCCTTACCAGGCACAACTGCCGACTCTATCGTCAGTAATTCACCACCCACTGACGTCCATGCTAAGCCCGTCACTTGACCTACTCGATTTTCGTCTTCAGCAAGACCAAAACTGAACTTCTTAACGCCTAAAAACTCATTCAAATTATCGCCATCAATGACTACCTTACTCAGTTCACCGTCAAGCAGTAACTTCTTCGTAACCTTGCGGCACATCTTAGCAATTTCACGTTCAAGACCTCGCACACCAGCTTCACGGGTGTAATAACGAATTGTGTCGGTGATGGCTTGCTCTTTAATTTCGATCTCAGTATTACGTAAACCGTTGTTCTTCTTTTGCTTACTGACTAAATAACGCTGAGCAATGTTTAATTTTTCCGCTTCGGTGTAACCTTCCAAACGTATGACTTCCATACGATCAAGCAGAGGCCCCGGTATGTTCATGCTATTTGAAGTGGCGACAAACATCACTTCAGAAAGATCGTAATCGACTTCTAGATAATGATCCGCAAACGTGCTGTTTTGCTCAGGGTCAAGCACTTCCAACATCGCTGACGCTGGGTCTCCTCGAAAATCAGCCGCCATTTTGTCAATTTCATCCAATAAAAACAGCGGATTCTTGGTTTTCACCTTTGACATATTCTGGGCGATTTTACCTGGCATAGAGCCAATGTAGGTGCGTCTATGACCTCGAATCTCCGCCTCGTCACGCACACCGCCCAGAGACATGCGAATAAATTTTCGATTTGTCGCTTTAGCTATGGATTTACCTAATGATGTCTTGCCTACGCCAGGAGGACCAACGAGGCATAAGATCGGGCCCTTCATTTTTTTCAAGCGCTGTTGCACCGCCAAATATTCTAATATGCGCTCTTTTACCTTTTCCAGACCGTAATGGTCTTGATCTAGAATTTCTTCAGCAGCCTGAATATCACTGCGCACACGCGATCGTTTTTTCCACGGTACTTGTACCACCCAGTCGATGTAATTTCGTACCACTGCGGCTTCAGCTGACATTGGCGACATCATTCGCAACTTTTTCACTTCCGCATCTACTTTTTCACGAGCTTCCTTACTCATACCGGCTTTCTCGACTTTGTCTTGTATTTCATCGAGTTCGCTTTGGCCGTCTTCGGATTCACCCAATTCGTTCTGAATGGCCTTCATTTGCTCATTCAGATAATACTCACGTTGGCTCTTCTCCATCTGCTTTTTAACTCGACCTCGAATTTTCTTCTCAACTCGATGCATATCAAGCTCAGACTCCATAAACGACAAGATTTGATCCAGCCTGTCGTTTAAATCATGAGCTTCAAGCAAACGTTGTTTGTCCTCTAATTTAAGATCCAGAAAGCCACCAATCGTATCAACCAAACGGTCTAAATTTTCGATGGACTTAAGCTGCCCTAAAGCCTCTGGTGCAACTTTAGAATTAATTTTAGAGTAGCTCTCAAATTCTTCAACCGCCGTTTTAATCGCTACTTTTTCTTCTTCAGGGTCAGCGTCGACGGTCAATAGTGGCTGAGCATGGGTTTCAAAGCAGTCATTTTCAACTACATTGGAAAGGCGAATGCGCTGCATGCCTTCCACCAACACTTTCACGGTTCCGTCTGGCAACTTCAGCATCTGCAATATATTTGCTAGCACACCGACTTCATAAACATCATCCACAGAAGGTTCTTCTTTAGCGGCGTCTAACTGGGCGACCAACGCAATCAATTTACCGCTTTCCATGGCTTTTTCCAGCGCTGTAATTGACTTTTCACGCCCCACAAAAAGTGGGATGACCATATGAGGAAACACCACCACATCACGCAAAGGCAACAACGGGAACGGAGATTCGTAATCGATAACTTGTGGTTGTTCAGACATAATTTACTTCTCATCAGTGCTGTGGGGTTCAATTACTCCACAGCGATAAATTCTCAAGGCATTGCTTCTCAGAATTTCGCTCACAATACTTGAGGTTTCTAGGTAGCAAAGAATGCGTGATTGGGTATTTGGCTCACAATCAAGGACGCTCAAAACAGAGGCGACTGATAATCGCAAACCAGGCGAACACTAGCGCCTTTGAAAGCCAAGAAGTCAAACAACGAGTTAAGAAACACTTCACCGTTTAAGACCCTTACCCAAAAACATATTATTAAATAGACATGTAAGGGCATTACCGAACATTTAAAGCGCTAAACGCAATGCCAAAAGGCCAAGGCTAAAAATGTTACGGTGCCCTCCTCTAGTCAACCTACTGGCGCAAACAAGTCAAACTAATCAGCACATAGCGTTATGCGGATTTTTCGCTATCTTGCTCTTCATAGATAAACAAAGGACGAGCGCCTTCGTTGATTGTACTGGCATCAACAGACACCTTTTGCACACCTTCTTTAGATGGCAATTCATACATGGTGTCAAGCAGAGCGTTTTCTAAAATTGAACGAAGACCCCTAGCACCCGTTTTTCGTGCCATGGCTTTGTGAGCAACCGCGGATAATGCATCTTCACGAATCTCAAGTTCTACGCCATCAAGCTTTAACAACCGTTGATACTGTTTTACCAGTGCGTTTTTGGGTTGCGTTAAAATCGTCATCAACGCATCTTCATCCAATTCTTCTAAGGTCGCAATGATCGGCAAACGCCCAATAAACTCAGGAATCAAACCGAATTTAACCAAATCTTCGGGTTCTAATTTATTCAAGTGTTCGGTGATGAAGGGGTTTTCAGTTTTTGAATGAACCTGGGCCCCAAAGCCGATGCCGCTTTTCTCTGAACGATCTCGAATAATGTGATCCAAACCAGCAAAGGCACCGCCGCATATAAATAAAATATTACGAGTGTCAACTTGCAAAAACTCTTGCTGAGGGTGCTTACGCCCGCCCTGCGGTGGTACAGATGCCGTTGTGCCCTCAATCAATTTCAATAAAGCCTGCTGCACCCCTTCACCCGACACATCTCGGGTAATTGATGGATTATCTGACTTACGTGAAATTTTATCAATTTCATCAATATAGACGATACCTATTTGCGCTTTATCAACGTCGTAGTCGCACTTTTGCAACAGCTTCTGGATAATATTTTCAACGTCTTCGCCTACATAACCGGCTTCGGTTAGAGTCGTCGCATCAGCAATGGTAAATGGCACATTCAACTGCTTGGCCAGTGTTTCAGCCAACAGAGTTTTGCCCGAACCAGTAGGGCCAATCAGTAAAATATTGCTTTTAGCGATGTCCACATCAGGATCAACTTCTTGGCTTCGAATGCGCTTGTAGTGATTATAAACGGCCACTGACAAAACTTTTTTAGCCGCATCTTGTGAGATCACATAATCGTCTAAACCCTCATGGATTTCCTGAGGGCTTGGGAACGTTTCTTTTTCCTCACTGCTAGCAATGTCTTCTATGGCTTCTTCTCGAATGATGTCTTCGCATAAATCAACGCATTCATCACAAATAAACACAGAAGGGCCTGCAATAAGTTTGCGCACTTCATGCTGGCTTTTGCCGCAAAATGAACAATAAAGTAGCTTGTTATCGTCGTTACTTTTATTGTCGTCAGTCATATATGCCCCTGGTCAATTCCCAGATAATTCTTTTCTAATCTGAATTTGCACGAAGTTAGCTCAATATAAGCAAAAAACGCCAAAAACACGGTTTTGTCGACTTTTTAGCCGCAATTCTTCAAATTGTAACTCAATCTAAGACCACATGAAATCGCAAATCATCACGCCTTTGGTGTGTGATTTTAAGGTTGATGAATTCAATTTTCGCTCATTTCAACCGCACAACCCCATGAAACATAGTGCGCCTACTAAACTGGACGTTTTTCAAGAACCTCATCGATTAAACCGTATTCTTTCGCTTCTTCTGAGCTTAAGAAATTATCTCGCTCAGTATCACGCTCAACCGTTTCAAGCTTTTGCCCTGTATGTTTGGCCATGATCTGATTCATTTCTTCACGTACTCTAAGAATTTCCTTAGCGTGAATATCAATATCAGACGCTTGCCCTTGATACCCACCCAACGGCTGGTGAATCATCACTCTGGCATGTGGCAACGCAAAACGGCTGCCTGCCGCACCCGCCGTCAATAATAATGCCCCCATACTGGCGGCCTGGCCTATGCAAACGGTATTCACATTTGGCTTTATAAATTGCATAGTGTCGTAAATTGCCATGCCTGCTGTAACTGAACCGCCAGGACTGTTGATGTACAGATTGATGTCTTTGTCTGGGTTCTCAGACTCTAGAAACAACAATTGAGCCACAATTAAATTGGCCATGTGGTCCTCAACCTGCCCTACCAAAAAGATAACGCGTTCTTTTAATAGTCTCGAATAGATGTCATAGGCACGTTCGCCACGGCCAGAACTTTCGACCACCATGGGCACTAAACCCCCAGCGGCTTCCGGTAACGTTACGGGTTTGCCATTAGAAGCAAAGGGAGATTGAATCATAGAGTTTGGAAAAGTCTTCATCTTTACACTGTCTTTTAGTTATGGCTTGTAACAGCTACTGGCCAAATCGTTTTTCGCAGTATACCTCGAACTGCGTTTAAATGGATGTGGAGACAGCTTTTGTTTACTCAAGGGGTGACGTCAATAATTTTATTTTTGATGCCTCTTTGTCGCATTAAGTCGCCCTCGAATAAGGACATCGAACAAGGACACACAACTCACTCTTATCCTTATAAACATGCACATCGACAATGCGCTTAGAAACACGCACTGCTCCATCACGCGCTGCAAATCACCACGACAAACCATGAACAAAGCCTTCTCAGCAAGCTTGTTACGTGCCTTTAGATGAGATCAACTCTGTTGACCAATGAATCGCAATAACCCTTCTATGGCAGCGATATCGTATGTTTTGCCTAATCTCTTTGAATAAATAGCTCAATATTTCGGAGCGTTCATGCAAGACTGTTCAGCCTGAACCCCTGAACACAAAAAGGCAAACGAAAAGTAAACGTATTGTATTTTTTAATATCCGGCACACAATACGATCAATTGAGGCATAACTCCTTTAAAACAGGCGCGGACATTCATGACAATAACACTGACAAGATCACTCTCAAACTGGTCAGCGCTTATTATGCACAACGGTTTAAACTGTTTTGGAAAAAAAGTTTAATTTTGAACAATAAAATAGTCGATTTTCACATGCTTAAACACACAATCTTGAACATCGGCAACAACTATTCGAATTCTGCTCTTTGCAATAAACGCAGCAATCAAGGCTGAGAAATATTCGTCAAACATATCGTCACTTTTCTGGATTATATAGCCGCTTTCTCCTGAGCCATTTTGACAATGTTCACGAGTCGGGTCGCTGGCTAGATCCACGAAAAGTATCAACCCATCTTGGCTAAGACGATATTTTGCAATATTCTCAAACCATGGCGAAAACGTGTCTGCCGCATGTGAGTTTAACGATAGCAGACACAAAGCACCGAACACCATGAGCTTTTTCACTAATTGGGGCATGGGTCTTACGAAATAGAACTTTATATTCATTGAATGGTTTCCCTTTCTTTGGTTTCAAAATTAATTAGGTTTTTAAATAAAATGTTAAGTGCTTTTTTAGAATTTACACTCTAATTAGCATCCTAATATAAACACAGCAAACAACCGCTTTAATAATTCGCCCAAACACCAAAAATCGCGTTTTGCTCTAACCAGATTTTTTAATTTTAGTACCTTATTAATAAAAATTGGAAGGTCTTATCATATTAGGGGAGAACAATCACCATTGACGCCACCCACACAGGCAATAAAAAAGGTCGAGCCCGTTACCTTGGCCGACCTTTTTTGTTCTTAATGGGATTAAATTTTACTGCATATTCAATAAATCAGCCGCCGGCACTTCTTCGATTTCCACGTCGGCTTTATCCAGCAATAAATCAACCACTTGTTCTTCAAGGATCAATGATTGCACTTGCGCTAACGCTTGCTGATTTGTTTTGTAGTAATTGACGAACTCACTTGGGTCTTCGTACGAAGACGCCATTTTTTCGATGCGCGCATTAACACGGTCTTCATCAGGCTTTAGTTCTTCTTTGTTAATGACTTCCATCATCAATAAGCCTAAGGCCACTCGCTTTTCAGCTTGCGGCTTGAGTGTCTCAAACTCAGGGGTGGGGAAATTCTCCAACAACTTCTCATCGATGCCTTGTTGAATCATTTGATTTTTTTGCTCTTGAACCATACGAGCGGCTTCTTCACGCACCATTTTTTCTGGAATCTCGGCGTCATTTTGCTCTAATAGCGCATCAAATGTACGTTGACGAATAGTGGAACTTAGTTGGCTCTCTAGATTGGTTTCAAGATTCGACTTTACCTCTTCACGCAATTCGGCCAAGTCACCACTGTCGATGCCGAATCCTTTAACAAAGTCTTCGTTAATTTCAGGCAGCTTAGCCTCAGAAACAGTTTTAGCATCGATTTTAAAAACCGCCGTTTTTCCGCCAAGTTCTTCATTATAGTCCTCAGGGAACACCACCTCCACGTCTTTGCTTTCGCCGGCTTTCATGCCGTTAACGCCTTTTTCGAAATCAGGAAGCATTTGACCTTCGCCTAACACCATCGCATGATCTTCTGCTTTGCCGCCCACAAATTCTTCGCCGTCGATGGTGCCGACGAAATCAATCATCACTCGGTCGCCATTCTTAGCTTTGCGCTTACGCTCAACCCATTCAAGCTGCTGCTTACGCATATTCTCTATCACTTTATCGATGTCTTGCTCACCGACTTCACTCTGCGGCTTAGAGATTTTAACGCCTTCAAGGTTTAGCTTGTCAAACTCTGGGTAAACGTCAAATGTGGCGGTATATTTGAAATCTTCACCCTTTGCCAGCTGCTCTGGCGTGATATCAGGTTGCACGGCAGGAACAACACTCTCTGCTTCAAGTGCTTCCGCCAGGCTGTTTTGGATCACCTCGCCCAAAACATCGTTAGTCGCGGTGCCTCTGTACTGCTGTTCAACGATTTTCATTGGCACTTTGCCAGGGCGAAAGCCTTGAATCTTCACGCGCTTTGACAATTGCTTAAGGCGCTTTTGCACGGCTGATTCGATAGTATCAGCGGGTACTACAACACTTACTTTACGGCCAATGGCACTGGTTTTTTCAACAGACGCTTGCATGTATAACTCGTTATCGTTACTTAAATTAGTCTTTTATTGGTATTCTTTTATGTGCGCGTTTTAATGCAGTTGCATATCATCAGCGTCACCGCTCGTTATATTGGTGACCTTCATGCGCGCACAAACAGGGGCCGGATTCTACCACTAAGGCAAGAGAAGTGAAAATGACTTAGCACGCAAAAATCAATCAATTACCAAGTTTTTTGCTGTTAAACAACAACCCCGTCTCTGTGAGGCAACTTTACGTCAGTAACTCACTCTATAGAGCTTAAATCAAAGAAAAAGTTTAACGAACCGTGCCGAATGTATTAATGGAGAAACCACTGACTAAAGCTTCAAATATACAAGACACACAAACACAGTTATATCGCTGCCTTTATATAAGAAAAACTAACTGCACATAAGAAGGCTAACGCTACTAAAACAAACATCCTTGCGCGATTAACTTCCATTTTTTCTTACTGATATGTTTTGATTTATACGATCATCTTAAATGGTGCGAGAGGAGAGACTCGAACTCTCACGCCGCAAGACACTGGAACCTAAATCCAGCGCGTCTACCAATTCCGCCACTCTCGCACAACACGATTTAAGACGTCGTAAAACACACTCAGTTAAACAATTTCAAACTGGGGTGACTGATGGGGCTCGAACCCACGACCACCGGAATCACAATCCGGGGCTCTACCAACTGAGCTACAGTCACCAGATAGTTCAAAATGGCTGCTTGACCAGAAACCGAAGTTTAAAACCAAACGTAACAACTTGCAAAAAGATTAATCTCAAAACCCTATGCTGAAAATTTCAGCTTGAGCCGATTAACAGCCTTGAGCTAATTAACAGCCTTGAGCTAATTAACAGCCTTGAGCTAATTAAAGCCTTGAGCCAGCGCACACTAAAGCACACGCATTAAAACAATATTGGCGCGCCCGACAGGACTCGAACCTGTAACCTACGGCTTAGAAGGCCGTTGCTCTATCCAGTTGAGCTACGGGCGCTCAACCATTACATTCGCAGATGCTAAAGCGCAAGCCTCTTTTCACCTTTGATCTATAAATAGATTTTTAACGTGTAAAAGGAACCAAAATTCACTTCCTCTTACCAAGCTTGCTAACACCACAATTACAAGAATAAAGATGGTCGGGGTGGAGGGATTCGAACCCCCGACCCTCTGGTCCCAAACCAGATGCGCTACCAGGCTGCGCTACACCCCGACGGTGCGGTAATTTATAACCTCTTCCAGCGCGCTCCATATATAAAGGAAAAATTAGTAAACAGGCCCATAGACCAATATTTACAACTTATTTACGCCTTGGGAATTAGAAGAGAAATCACCCTGCAAATTGTTGAGGCGCGACTATACTCACAAGGGAATAAGTCGTCAACGAAAATGTCAAAAAAAGATGACTTTTTGATGCTTGATTTTTTTTACCCAACCCCTATTTGTTCCCATAAGCAATAACCCGTTAACCGCCATTGATAAGGCTGTCATTTTTAAATTATGAGCAAACCACAAACCCACGCGTTTCAAACCGAAATCTCCCAACTATTGGACTTGATGATTAACTCCTTATACAGTCAGAAAGAAATTTTTCTGCGGGAGTTAATATCAAACAGTTCTGATGCGATCGATAAACGCCGCTTTGAAGCATTAACGGATGCTTCATTGTTGAGTGACGACGAAGAATTAGCCGTTACTATCACCACAGACAAAGACGCCAATACACTGACCATCAGTGATAACGGCATTGGCATGTCTCACGATGAAATCATCGAAAATATTGGTACTATTGCGCGCTCAGGCACCAAGAAGTTCATGGAAGCACTGAAAAGCAATCAGGACGATAAAAACGATGTAAGCCTAATTGGTCAATTTGGTGTTGGCTTTTATTCGGTATTTATGGTCGCAGATAAAGTAACGTTGGTTACACGCCGTGCAGGCAATAAACAAGCCTATCAATGGGAGTCTGATGGTAAAGGCGAATTCACGCTAGGTGAAACCGAGCGCAACGACGCTGGCACGTCCATCACCCTGCATTTACGTGAAGACGAAACTGAGTATTTAGAAAACTTCCGACTAAAGCACATCATCAATAAATATTCTGAGCATATTTCTTTACCCATTAAAATGCTTGGATCCGTGCCACTGGATGACGAGGGCAACCCCAAAGAAGGCGAAGAAGCCGAATTTGAAACGATCAACACCGGCACCGCTTTGTGGGCACGATCTAAAAGCGAAATCAGTGACGAGGAGTATCAAAGCTTCTATCAATCTTTAAGCTACGACATGGAACCACCACTTTCAACCTTACATCATAAAGTTGAAGGCAATTTGGAATACACCTCACTACTCTTTATCCCAAAGAAAGCGCCTTTCGACCTTTGGAACCGCGAAAACCGAAAAGGAGTGAAGTTATACGTTCGCCGCATATTCATTACCGATGATGCCGAAAGCTTAATGCCAAATTATCTACGTTTTATTAAAGGCGTAGTGGATTCAGCCGATTTACCACTGAATGTATCACGAGAGATTTTGCAAAGTGACCGAGATATCGGGAAAATCAAAGCGCGTGCGGTAAAACGCGTATTAGACGAACTAAACCGTATTGCAAAAGACGACAACAGTGCATATCAGGATTTCTGGAAAGAGTTTGGTCAAGTGATCAAAGAAGGCGTGGTCGAAGACATGGCCAACAAAGATAAAATCACTCCACTGCTCCGTTTTGCCAGCACAGAGTCGGATGAGCAAACGGTGTCTATAGACGATTACATAGAGCGCATGCAGGAAGACCAAGATGCTATTTATTACATCACAGGTGAAAATCATAAAGCCGCCAAAGGGTCGCCACACTTGGAAATGTTCTCTAAAAAAGGCATTGAAGTGCTGCTATTAAGCGACCCAGTTGACGAATGGCTGGTCAATAGCCTGCATGAAGTGAACGAAAAGCCACTGAAATCAGTCACGAAAGGTGACTTAGATCTGAGTGACGAAGAGAAAAAAGAGCAAGAAGAGCAAAAAGAAGCGCTGTCTTCAGTAACCGACAAGCTTAAAGAAGTTCTCAGTGATTCTGTTAAAGACGTACGGCTAACGAATCGTTTGACCGAGTCGCCAGCTTGTTTAGTGGCCGATGAGACCGACCCTGGCGCCAACATGGAACGCATCATGAAAGCCATGGGTCAAGACGCACCAGCAACCAAGCCAATACTAGAATTAAACCCCGATCACGCGTTAATCAAACAATTAGATGAAGGCAGCGATAGTTTCTCAGACTGGGCGCAGGTGCTATTTGATCAAGCCGCGTTGAGTGAAGGCGCGCAACTCAAAGACCCAGCTAACTACGTAAAATTAGTGAACAAGTTACTCATTAATTAAACATTTGACTTATCATTTGGCGGCCGAACTTCTGCATTTTAGATGCTCATACAAGAAGTTCAGCCGTCAAATTAGTTGCCATAGCACAGCCTTAATTACCTACCCCCTTAACTTAGCTTCCCCCTCACTTGTGAAAACTTGTTCGATCTGATAAACCAAAAAATCCCAATTAATCACCCCATCTAACACAATAAGGTAATCAAGGTTATGTTATTGGGCTTTATTCAGGAGCCAATCACGGCTGTGTAAACTCATGTTTGAAAAACATGAGTTTATTTTTTAATGGATTCAATTCAAGCCATTGATTTTACTATTTTTTTATAAACGCTCGCTGATCTTTTTACTGAATAAACACCAAGACTGGGAGGGACTAGTAAGGCGTTTTTGCAAGCAAGCTTAGCGAGGCGTCGACCCCCGTATTGCTTTGGTTATTCTGGCATTTTCGATGAATGATGTTCCACTATTTTCCAACGCTCACCGTCCCAACGATAAACGAAGGTAAACCGTGCTTGTACAACCACACCGTCTTGAAAAGTGAAGGTGTATACGCCTGAATTAATGGCTAATTGGTCAAAAATACGTACATTTGCCTCGTCAATTTTTCCACTCGGTCCTTTGGCAAGAAAATGCACAAAATAGTCATTGATTTCATCGTGATTATGCCGCACTTGGTTGGATACAGTGGGTAATAAAATAGCATCGCTTTCGTAAAGTTCGGCAACCTTTTTAGGTTCGCCTGTTTGTAATGCGTTATTCCACTCATCAAATAATGACAAAATATCATTGCTACTCATGCCTTATAAGCTCCTGTTGTGTTTACTGACCTTGATAGGTTATTTTACTGTTGGCTGTTAAATTAAAGATATTCATCTTAGTATTGAAGCATTCAAAATGCAGTCCAAAGCGTCATACCTTTACCTGAAACACAAATAATCTGCCGCTTTAAAAAGATAATCTACCGCACTTTTGATGTTGGGAGAAGCCACTTTTTGAAGTGTTTATCTGCGCGTGTTAAAACCCAATCCTCGGCTTTCTTAGAATAGGGTATTCATGATTAAATTTTGCGCTTACTCGCAAGGATCGTGACCGCCAATTTTTTCTCGGAAATGACAAAGCAAGAAGAGTATTGCTGAGTGGCTTTCAAGTTGGGGTAATCTTTATGGTGATTCTATATGGCTTGTTTTTCTAGCCTTCTTTCAACCCTAAAATCAAGAAAGAGTGAGGTCGAACACTTTCTCCAGGATGAATGCAACCAACAATGCTGTCCTTAAGGTTGGGTATGGGCAAAACCATTGGGGTTGCATGAGTCGCCTTGCTAACTGACAATGGCGACTCATGCAGAAGAAATAACAAAGCGTGAGTTACGATTTATTATCTAACTCGTTCATTATGACGCTAAAAGTTCGCGAACATACGCTTCAATTTCTGGCTTTTTACAGTTTTCGAAAAAGCATTTTTGAAAGCGTTCACCTGAGACCGCTGTTTTAACCAACTCAGGATCAATGGCACGCAAAGTATCGATATAGTTATCTTTAATAACCGCACTTTTTACATCGTTAAGTATGCCCGCATTTTGAACTTGAGGTTCTCTGCGCTCAACAGGGTAACCTTCACCGCGATTGCCTGTGAAAGCCTTTTCAAAAATATAACGCGCATTCAACTCAGCAGCCCAACCAAAATTTTTGGCGAACGCCATGGCAATGGCGTTGCCATTATTGATTTGATTGAACAGGAACGCATCCGACGGTTCAAAGCAGTAACCACAATTAACGCCAGGGTGAACGTTTAAAGACATCATTGCGCCTTGCCCCGTGCCACAACCAGCAACAACAAAGTCGATGGCTTCACTGTTGATCAGTATGCTTGCCATAATACCTAAGTGAATGTAGGTTAGGTGATGGTCATTTTCGTCACTCATTCCAACATTAAATACATCGTGATCCATTGGGGTGACCACGTTGTTAAGTTCATTAAGAATGGTGGCGTTTTTGCCGGCTTGGCTGTTTTCCATCATTAGTGCAATTTTCATTTTATATTTCCTAGGGCTTAATTTTTTATGGATTTTGAAAAGATTTAAATGTTCATCAACGAACTTACAACCAATATTATGGTGCATATGGGTTCAGAAAAAAAGACCCATGCTTCGTGTTTTAAACATTGAATTAGTAAGTCATGAGTTTAGGACGACACAATGACTAGCTTCGCATTTTTAATCGCTTATTCAAGCGTGCGCGTCTGGCGTTGGCCTTGTTTTGGTCACGCAAGGTTTGGGGCACACAAGGTGTCCAAAGTTTACTTGACGAAACAGCGCATCTGAAATTTGGACTGCGTTATGATGGGTGTGCTTTAATCGACCATCCATTTTTTATCGACGCACCCTAAAATCCGCATCAAGACTCAAACACGCATGGGCATAAAAAATACGTGTACAGAGGCTGAGTTGACCGTCAGATGTCAGCAAGTAGGAGTCACTTGTTTAGGAGTCACTTGTTGATCTTTATGGTTGATTTTTATGGGAAGTTGGTAAAAACATTAAGCTTTGCGAGCAGATCAATGAAGATACAAAGCTTAATGTCGGATTTCCAGACATTTAAGAGAATTTCACCAATTCTAGAAATCACCAAATTTGGTAGCGGGGGCAGGATTTGAACCTACGACCTTCGGGTTATGAGCCCGACGAGCTGCCAGACTGCTCCACCCCGCAACATCAAGTGGAGGCGTAATATGAAGAAAAGCCAACGCAATAGCAACTCTTTTTTATTTTATTTGCGGCGCCTAGCCAGCGAACATGCGCAGCACATCAGTGGGCACCCAACCATATTCGCAGAGGCCGTTATACCCTTTATCACTGGTCTGCAGAACAGGCTCTATTTTGCAGTCTTTGGTTCCCGGTGGTGCAACAATGACGCCTGACACAGACATCGCAATCTAAACCGTCGAGTTCCATATGTATCGACGCCCCATGAGCGCTCATTTTCCTGCGTCCGCCCGGGATAAATTTAACCCAATAAACGCCACACTCTCGAGCTAATCATTCCTTTTTATGCGACAGCGGCGCTCTTAACACGTTGTTAGAAATCACCCCTCCAGAGCATCACCCTCAACACTTGCTCGCACTGGAAACCAACGACCACCTTGCTTGTAGGCCAATTACGTCAACGAGGCCTGTTAAATTCAGCTCGCAGTGCAATTATTGGAGAACACTGGCCTTTCTGTTAGCCTTTACACTCTCCTTATTTCCCTTCTTTGTCTCTACTTTTCGGGCACTTACCCCACAATTGTCTGGCCAAAATTCTGTGGTCATATCACAATTTCAAACTGGTTCAGATTTTTTACGTGCTTTTCTAAATTGCAAAACGGCGCTCGGCATGACAACATGATTTAAATTACCTCATACTACCAATGCCTTTTATGTTTGCCTCGTTTCGAATCGTTTTATTTGCTGTCACTATAATGCCAGCCGCTCTCTCTGGCGGTCGTGCGTTGGCCAACTCAGACGACGATAATTTGGTTTATCCAAGCACTATTTCTCCCGATCTGGCCAACCGTTTTTCCGCCTTAGCCCTTAACTGCATTCAACAAGAGTTTCCTAATAAGATCTCCCGCACAACCAGCAGCGCCGAAGCGATTGGTAGGCCGCGAGAAATATTCCCAACCTTTTATGGCTGTTTCGATTGGCATAGCGCAGTGCATGGTCATTGGTTGCTCGTACGCCTGTTGCGCGTAGGGCCACAAGACGCCGCATGGCGAGATGAAGCGATCAAAAAATTAAATGAGAATTTTACGGCTGAGAATTTGGCTGGTGAAGTCGCCAATTTTTCTCGACCCGCACGAGGCTCATGGGAACGGCCTTATGGTTTGGCTTGGTACTTGCAGTTAACCACTGAGTTACGACAGTGGAATAACGAGCAATCAAAATCTTGGTTAAAACGCTTGGAACCATTAGAAATCGATATTGCGAACAGCCTTAAACACTGGCTTCCAAAATTAGCGTACCCCATTCGCCTTGGCACTCACAATCAAAGTGCGTTTGCATTCGGGTTGATGCTGGACTGGGCCCGAGAAGTTGGCGATGCTGACATGGAAGATTTAATTATAAGTCGATCTTTGGCTTTTCACCGCCATGATGTTAACTGTCCAATCACCTACGAGCCCAGTGGGGAAGACTTTTTATCTCCCTGCTTGATGGAGGCCGATCTGATGCGGCGTATCTTGCCCACGGATCAGTTTGCCGAATGGCTTAAGAGTTTCTTGCCTGGCATCCCAAATAATGGCCGTGTTGACTGGCTAAAACCTGGCATTGTTAAAGACGCTTCAGATGGTAAGCTGGTGCATTTAGACGGCGTTAATTCGTCACGTGCTTGGAACCTCTACAATATCGCCAGAGCTTTACCCAAAGGCGATGCTCGCAAGAGTGCATTAGTAGGCACAGCCAAAATTCACGCCAACACCGGCGTTGCTGCCGTATCCGATGAACACTATTCAGGCTCGCATTGGCTGGCCAGTTTTGCTACTTATTTAATGACCGACAGAGGTTGGTCTGGTGACTCATTAACACCTCAATAAGGTGTATCAGGTCGCGTTTCGTTTTGCCAGTTATGTAACGTTTTAAGGCAGGCTGGGCCTCACCACGGCTGTTTTGTTTAACCGGCCTTGATTTTCTTCAGTAAACTTGATTAAGTGTAATGAGTTTAGGGGGGCTGGTGTTTTTTGAATTAATACCCCCTGCCCTGTCTTTATTTAACGTAACCATTGACGGTCAACCCAAACCGAATGCCCATGACAATAATAAGCACACATTTCAAGCAAAAAAACGCATTACGAGGTTTTAAGTCGGCTCTTTGGGGAATCCTTTTGTGTTCACTGCTGTTCTCGCAAGCAATGGCGGCAACGTATAAAGTGAATACTAAAGAAGCCTATGAAAAAGCACGTTCCAAGGTGGTGGCGGGCGACACCATCGTTCTCAAAAACGGAGTGTGGCGTGACTTTGAAATTTTATTCGAAGGCCAAGG
Source organism: uncultured Arenicella sp. (assembly GCA_937974565.1). Lineage (GTDB taxonomy): Bacteria > Pseudomonadota > Gammaproteobacteria > Arenicellales > Arenicellaceae > Arenicella. Next base: position 36,099 of record CALJWL010000029.1, on the reverse strand, counting down.
CACTGTGGACAAGCCGATTACTCTTACTGCCGAAACAAAAGGTAAGGTGATCATTAGCGGCCTTTCAAATTTAAGACTCTCTGGAGAACATTTAATTGTCTCAGGCCTAGTGTTTAAACACGGCCACACCCCAACCAGCGCCGTCATTTCATACCAGAAAGATAAACACAATTTAGCTAATAACTCACGCGTTACCGATACCGTTATTGATAATTTCAGTAACCCAGAACGCTATGAAGTGGACTATTGGGTTGCGATATACGGTAAAAATAATCGTTTTGACCATAATCATTTGGAAGGCAAGAGCAATAAAGGGGTCACTCTTGCGGTAAGGCTGAACACTCCGCAAAGCCAACAAAACAATCACCGAATAGATCATAACTACTTTGGACCACGGTCAGTTTTAGGGTCGAATGGAGGGGAAACACTTCGCGTGGGCACCAGCCATTACTCTCTCACGAATTCTTTTACTGTGGTGGAAAACAATTACTTTGATCGGTGTGACGGTGAGTTAGAAATCATTTCAAATAAAGCCGGCAACAATGTCATTCGAGGAAATGTGTTCTATCAGTCAAGGGGCACATTAACCTTGCGTCATGGAAACGACACCTTGGTTGAGAATAACGTTTTCTTTGGTAATGGGGCTGACCACACGGGTGGCATTCGTGTGATTAATAAACGCCAAACGATTAAAAACAACTACCTTGAAGGCCTTGCCGGATATCGGTTTGGCGGGGCGTTAGTGATAATGAATGGCGTGCCTAATTCTAAGATTAACCGATATCACCAAGTTGAGGACTCCGTTGTGGAAAACAACACCTTGGTGAATTCAGACCATATTCAACTCGCCGCGGGCAGCGATTTTGAACGCTCTGCCGTGCCTATCCGAACGCATTTTAAACGCAACTTAATTCAAGCCACCAACAATAACGACCCATTTACGATCTACGACGACATTAGCGGCATTACCTTCGATGATAATGTCATTAACAATCACTCAGAGTTGCAAATCAAAACGGGGTTCACCCAACAAGCGTTTGAATTAACAAGAGCCGACAATGGCCTTTTATACCCAAACAATAACCCACAAAACCTAGAAAGCGTTGGTGTTAGCCGTTCGATTAAGCCTATTAAAAAAACCGATGTGGGTGTCTCTTGGTACCCCAAACCAAACGAATTTATCACCTTTGATCACGGTAAGAGAATTACCGTTAAACCGGGGTTGGATACAATACATCAAGCGTTAGAGCAAGCGAAGGATGGCGATGTTCTTATTCTCAACGCTGGGGAGTATGCAATGTCAAGAATTTTGGTTCTTAACAAAGCCGTTACGCTTGCCGCCAAAGTAGCGGGAGAAGCCAAAATAACGTTTCAGCGAACCGCTTTATTCGAGATTCATGAGGGCGGTAACCTTAAGCTTGATGGGGTGGTGATTTCCGGTGCTGAGTCGCCTGACAGTTCAGGCAACTCAGTGATTCGAACCCAACGAAAATCAATGCTAAGCAACTATCAGTTGATTGTAAAAAACAGCCGGATCGTGGATCTTGATATTAATCACAGTTTCAATTTTTTAAGCGTTTTCAAAGGCACGTTTGCCGACAGAATAGAGATTCTGGACTCGCACTTTAAAGACGTCACTGGCGCCATTCTCAGCCTAAGCCAAGAAAACGACGATTACGGTATTTACAACGCGGAGTATGTGGTAATCAAAAACTCATCCTTTAGCCATGTGGGCGGTGATTTGGTTGATTACTATCGGGGGGGTACGGATGAAAGTACGTTTGGTCCGCATTTCAACATGAGCGGCTCCACATTAATCAACGTAGGATTGGGAAAGAGAAATAAATCAAAAAGTGCCATTACCTTACACGGAGTTCAAGTAACCACTATTGAAAATAACAAAATAACAAACAGCTTGCCGCTTCGCGTGTTTCATACTGTTGGCGAACCCGTGACTAAAATTCAATCAAACATCTTTACCAACACGCCGGTCATAGAGGTTCAAGAACTTTACAGCGATCAAGAAAACACCGCCAACTTGGCGGACAACCTGTATCAATCTAAGAAATAAAAAAATGACAATAATAAAAAACGGTTGGGCGGCCCTTACCTCCCTTTTGGTCATTGCTTATGGTGCCGAAGCCGCCACATCGAAAGACAAAGGCCATCCTAACCTTACGATTACGCAGGCAGATTTTAAAACGATCCGCAATAACATCAATCAAACCTCGCTGGCAAAAACGGCGCTTTCGCAGTTACAAGCCAAGGTAGACGCAACGATTGAGCAGCCGATGGTTGTGCCTATGCCCGCTGATGCCGGAGGTGGTTTTACGCACGAACAACATAAGCGAAATTATCAAAGCCTTTACGATGCGGCTTTAACTTTTAATCTAACAGGGGACACCCAATATTTTGAGTTTACGCGTGCCATGTTATTGGAATACGCCGACCTGTATCCAAAACTCGGTTTGCACCCCAAACCTAAAGAGCAGTCTCCAGGGAAATTATTCTGGCAAAGCCTGAATGAGGCCGTTTGGTTGGTGTACAGCATTCAAGCTTATGACATGGTTGCCGCTTCTTTAAGTGCCGATGATAAATCTAAAATAGAATTGCAACTGCTTAGGCCAATGGCCAATTTTTTATCGCACGGGCAACCCAATACCTTTAACAAAATACACAACCATGGTACATGGGCAGCCGCAGCCGTTGGCATGACGGGTTATGTGCTGGGCGATGAAGTTTTGGTTAAGCAGGCCCTTTACGGTCTATCAATGGACGGCTCTGCGGGTTTCTTAAAACAAGTTGAACACCTTTTTTCACCCGATGGGTATTACGCCGAAGGGCCGTATTATCAACGGTACGCCCTAATGCCATTTGTGTTATTTGCTAAAGCAATCGACGTTAATGAGCCCGACCGGCACATCTTCGAATTTGACGATGGCGCCTTACTCAAAGCCATCAGAACCACTGTTCATTTAAGCTACAATGGTTTGTTTTTTGGTATTAATGACGCTATCAAAGACAAAGGCATTAATACCATTGAGTTAGTTCATGGGGTTGCGATCGCGTACCAAGTAACCGGAGACAATTCATTATTAAGCGTTGCTCGAGAGCAAGGTCAAACGCTGTTAACTGGGTATGGTTTTGCCGTGGCCGACGCGCTGGAGAAAGGGTTAGAAAAGCCATTTAAGTTTACGTCAATGCAGCTTAGAGATGGCGACCAAGGCGACCAAGGCGCCTTAGCCATTTTTCGCAGCGGTTTTGAAGCTGGCCATCAAGCATTGGTCATGAAAAACACATCACAAGGCCTTGGTCACGGCCACTTTGATAAATTGCATTGGCTGTATTTTGATAACGGTGAAGAAATCATTAGCGACTATGGGGCCGCTCGGTTTCTAAACATTGAAGCGAAATATGGCGGTCACTACCTCCCTGAAAACAATAAGTGGGCCAAACAAACGATTGCACACAACACACTGGTGGTGGATGAAATTAGCCATTTTGATGGCAATTGGCGACAGGCCCAAAAGTCGGCTCCCAGTATTTTGTTTTTTGACGCCACTGAAAAAATCAAAATCACCAGTGCCTCGGTCGCTGACGCCTACTCAGACGTAAAATTTAACCGAACGATGGCCATGGTCTCTCACGAGAGCCTTGAGTACCCATTGATATTAGATTTATTAAAAGTGAGCAGCTCGAAAGAACATCAATATGACCTGCCGTTACATTACCAAGGTCAGTTAATTTCTCACAACTATGATTTTAATGCCAATGCCAAACAACTGGTTCCATTGGGAAATAAAAACGGATACCAATACCTTTGGAACAAGGGCAGCGGCAAATTCAACAATGAACTAGGCAAGATGACTTGGCTGCATAATGGTCGTTTTTACACCTATTCAACGCTGGGCGGGCCAGATCAGACCCTGTTCTTCACACAGCTGGGCGCCAATGACCCATACTTCAATCTCACCAGCCAAAACGCATTGGTTCATCGCGTTAAAAAAGCAAAAGATCATGCCTTTGTCGCTGTGCTTGAACAGCATGGCGAGTATAACGGGCAGGCTGAATACACGGTAAAAGCTAACCCAAGCGTTAAAGCACTGTCGCATACCCTAATCAACGGCATAGACCTAGTGTCAGTCGAGCTAATTGATGGTAAAAAAATTAAATTGTTGTTGTCGCAAAAAGGCACTCGCTCTAGTAAACACTCATTAGAGCTTGATAATAAAACCATCGACTGGGTGGGTCATTACGTCTTGTTAGAGGAGTAAGAATAATGAAAATGAAAAACTTACGCTGGTGGGTCATTGCTTTAATCGCACTGGCAACCATCATCAACTACATTGACAGGCAGTCTTTAAATGTCTTATGGCCACAAATAGCCGGAGAACTGTACCCAGATAAAACGGATGATGAGCGTAAAGAAATTTATGCGTTGATTTCGGTCGTTTTTGTGTTTGCTTACGCATTTGGGCAAGCGATTTTTGGCAAGGTGTTCGACTGGGTTGGTACACGCATGGGCTTTGCCTTATCCATTGGCATATGGTCGATTGCAACCGCTTTACACGCTTTTGCCAAAGGCGTACTAACCTTCAGTATTTTTCGGGCGATTCTCGGAGTTGCCGAGGCCGGTAATTGGCCTGGGGCGGCCAAAGGGAACGCTGAATGGTTTCCCACCAAAGAGCGAGCATTAGCGCAGGGCATTTTTAATTCTGGCGCGGCGATTGGCGGCATCATTTCAATTCCATTGATTGCCTTCCTGTCTGTCTATTTCAGTTGGAAAGCCATATTCGTTATTGTTGGCTTGGTTGGTCTATTATGGTTAATTCCATGGTTAATATTAGTGAAGGCCCCTCCCAAATCTCATCCATGGATTACCGATAAAGAGCGTGAATACATTCTAAGCGGGCAAATTAACCACGACGTTAATAAGGACGGTGAACACGATGAAGGTTATAATCCAACAACAGCTCAATTGTTAAGTCATAAACAAAGCTGGGGGGTTATTATTGCTTCGGCTGCAATTGACCCTATATGGTGGCTGTTTGTTTTTTGGATCCCTATATACCTATCTGAAGTTTATGGCATGGACGTGAAGACTATTGGTATCTATGGTTGGGTTCCCTATGTGGGGGCAATGTTTGGTGCGTGGTTTGGTGGTTTGTTGGCTCAAAACAGAATAAAAGCAGGCTGGAGCGTCGACGCCACTCGTAAATTGGCAATCACCTTGGGGTGTGCCATTATGTTGCCTTCATTGTTGGCCATGGCCAACCCTGGGTCACCGGTTACGGCCGTGCTTTTAATGGCGATCATTCTTTTTGGGTTTCAAACAGCGATCGGCAACATACAAACACTTCCAAGTGATTTATTTGGTGGTAAAACAGTGGGCACACTTGCCGGCACAGCCGGGATGGCCGCAAAGTTAGGCGCCGTTGCTCTTACTTCTTTGGTCCCATGGCTAACGTCAGGTGGCAACTATACCCCGGCCTTCATTATCGGCGCCGCTTTAGCGGTGATAGCCGCAGCCAGTGTTTGGCTGTTGTGCCCTAAAATTGAGCCTATTCGTGGGCGGTCATAACTCTTAAATATTTTAATAAATTTGAATAAAACTATGAAACTTGAAAACAAAGTAATAATCGTTACTGGTGGTGCTAGAGACATTGGTCGCGAAATATCCAAAAAGTTAGCGGCCGAAGGTGCGAAAGTATCAATCAACTATTTTGGCAGTAAAGACCAAGCCGAAAGCCTGCAATCAGAGCTAGCCGAAGCAGGAGCGCAAGCGATCATTACCCAAGGGGATATGACTAAAGGCGAAGATGTTTCCAAACTGATTCGTTCAACGGTTGAGGCATTTGGTGACAGCATTGACGGATTAGTTAATGTGGTTGGTGGCTTAGTCGAGCGCAAAACCATTGACGAAATGGACGAAGAGTTTTTTAATCACGTGGTTCGATTAAACCTAAACCCAACATTTCTTAGCATTAAAGCCGCACTACCGCACATGAGCGCGGGTGCATCGATTGTGAATTTCGCTTCACAGGCAGGGCGAGACGGTGGTGGCCCAGGCGCGTCAGCCTACGCCACATCCAAAGGTGCAGTAATGACATTTACCCGATCTATGGCTAAAGAATTAGGGCCGAAAGGCGTTCGTGTTAACTCTTTATGCCCCGGCATGATAAGCACCACCTTTCATGACACCTTCACTAAAGACAATGTGCGTGAAAACGTGGCAAATGGCACACCACTAAAACGCGAGGGTCGCCCGAATGAAGTAGCTGAGTCAGTCAGTTATCTGCTTTCTGAAGAAGCTTCTTTTTTAACAGGGGTTAATTTAGACATCAATGGCGGTCTTTTGTTTTCATAAAAACAAAGACGGCAATCCACTCATTTAATGCTTAATTACCACATGACTGGGGCGGTGCCTTTCATTGAAAAGTCTATGATTTGAATCGCCTATCTAGCCAGGGGCAAGTCGCTGTATTTAGCGAATTGCCCTAGATCGACATGGCTCACCCTTTTCAAAGCTCTTTTTTAAAGCCATCTCAGTTAATGATGCGTTTGATAATACGCCCCTAAGAAGGCGGCCCTCATGACTTTACTCTTAATCGATGACACACTTTCCAGGTTCATCCGTTTTGCCGCTTCTTGAACGTGGCTCTCGATGCCCTTTTTATTGGCCACCCAGCCTTTGTAAGCCAATTTTACGAGAGCCACTTTAGACCTGCTCGCGTCTTGTAAGGTCTCTAACACAGGAATCAAGCGTTGCTCTAAGTCTGTAAAATCGGTGCCAAAGGGGTAGTCCGGCAACAAATTTTGATCGACGAAAGGCGCCAATATCGTCGCTAAATTTGCTTGCGTATTCGTGTTCCACTCTCGCTCTAATTCAACGCCTTGAGCCAATTTATTATTGGCTTTTGCCGTTGCTAATAAGTCAGCCTGAAATTGGCGATCGGTAATCGAGAGCATCCGCCGAATCACCTCTTCATCACGTACACCTCGAAGGTCGGCGATACCGTATTCATTGATCACAATATCACGCAGATGTCTTGGGATAGTGGTATGAGCGTACGACCAAACAACATTACTGCTTTGACGGCCGCTACTGATTCTTACGGCCTTAATCATGATGATCGATCTCGCCCCTTTGAGTGCGAATGATTGTCGCACAAAGTCGTATTGGCCTCCGACACCTGACACCACCTTGCCGCTGTCTAGCCCATCAGAGACAACTGCTCCCAGCAATGTGGTTTTCATCGCATTATTAATAAATCGGGCGTGCTGGCGATTCTGCTGCTTTCGATTGAAGTCTATGTGCGCCCCGTTGATATAACCAATGGCCGTCATATTTATTTTCTTGCGTTGTTCTAATGGCCACTCTCTTAATCGTTGATACAGTGACTTGGGCCCTAAGAAAAAGCCACCATGAATGAGGGTGCCGTTCACCTCACGCTTAACCACCCCCGCCTCGATCAAATCCAAAAACACGTCCACCAGCATCTCACTAACGCCATACAAGCCGACTTCAAACGGCGCGGTATGCAAATGACTGATGTCCTTGTTGGCATTCAGGGCTTTAATAATGCGTTTGTAATTAACATTATCGGTATGTCGCATGATTAAAGCGTAAGCCACCGCGTCACCAGCAGAGCCAATACCAATTTGCAACGTACCGCCGTCCTTAACTAAGCTAGACGCATGAAAACCCGCTGCGTATTCATTTATTTGTATCGCGGCTTTAGGCACATTAAACAAAGTGGCGTTTGCGCACTCGCCTTCAAGCAAGTGCGTAAACTCAGATTCAGGTAATTGCGCATCATTGGGCATAAATGGCAATGAGTCATTGATTTCACCAATCAGCGCAAAGTCAACCTCGCCAGCTTTTCTAGCGGCCAACAGTTCTAAGGTAATATCAGGGTTGCATGACAAACTCAAATCACGTCCCATACGCTCGTCGCGAGCCACCATTTGCACCACCAAATCTACGCCCTTCTCCAACAGATAGCCGCTCACATGTGAATAATTTGCACTGATGTAATTAGCTTGAGCGTGCGCATTGTTTAAGTACGCACCGGCTTGTAAAAAAAATTCACTCACTTCAACATTACTTGGCAAACTTCCGGACAACAAATCTCGCGCATAGTGTAGCTCTGGGTAGCCCTCATAAAGCCGCTTGGCAATAGGGTCAAAAAACACTTTTGATAAGCCGGCTTTAGGCGACGGAGTCTGCAAACTTAATGCGGTTAAAATCGTAAGCGAATAAAATGAATTTTCTTTTGTTAAACCATACAAAGCATTAATCAAATGATTCGCTTTACCCAAACCAAGCGGCATGGCCACGGTGAGATGACCATCATGACTGTCCAGCAAAAATTTTGCTAATTCACTTGCGTGTTGCCAATACTGGCTGGCTTTCGACTTCAATTCACTCATCTATATCTGGATTATCTTGGGCTTTATGCAAGTATAGTAGATAACGAGCTAAAGTGGCGTCATCATGCACACAGAGTGACCAATCAAAAACAAGGAACCAATGATGACCAAGCTCACCTAATTCACCTTCCACAGTCAGCCTACGGCGGCGCCGTTTATCAATGCAAAATTTTACGAACCACATTCAACAAGCAAGCCTTAGACGATTCAGTGTCAAAACCATCCTCATTAAGGGCTTTTTCACAACCACTCATAAGCCTCTTGCGTGGCACACTCAGCATCACGCCTTTGCGACAAGATATAAAAAGCTTGCGAGTAAACGTACTGCTGCGGGTCAACCCAGTTTCAACACAATAACTTCATCCAATAAGGGGCCGTATTAGTGATATTTTGTTGCTGTTCATGTGTTAGCACGGGCAAAAGAAAGGCTATAAAGAAAATCGTATTACCGCGCTAATGGATAAGGGTGGGTTGTATATCAACACCTCAATATTAAGCCATCTTGTAGATCCTATGAATTTACTGCTAGTATTCAAACTTACTGCCCTCATGAATTCGCAAGGAATTTTCACGTGAACAACACACCCAATTTGTTCTTTTTTTCAAAAATCAGCGCTCTCCTTATTTTATATCTAACGTCAGCACTATGGCACATACCGTCTTTCGCCTCTTCCGCTGCTCAAACCTGTTTCAAAGCAAAGGACAAACCCTGCTTAGAGCAACTGCAAACGACACCCATCGATGATTCGAAAGACAACCCAGATGCATACGATGCGATGTATTATCTGGGGCTTTTATACCTTAATGAAGGCAACAGCACCGAAGCCAAACGCCAATTTATGATGGCCGTGGCCTTTGGTAAAGGCCATCATAAATCGAAAACTAAGTTAATTGAACTGCACAAAAATAACGCTGTGCAGTTCGATGCGGCTGAATGCATGAGCATTGAAAGTCGTGAATGTTTAACGGCATTGGCAAACGATAAAAATGACGCCGCAGCGCAATTTTTGCTTGGCAGTTTAATAATTGAAGATGACCCTCAAAATGCCGCTCACTATTTAAGTAAAGCCGCCAAGCAAGGCCACAAAACCGCGCTCTGTGTTTTAGCTGAGAGCACCCAAAATGGCCGTCTCAAGACCAGCCAAAACTATCACGATGCCGTGGAGTACCTAGAGCGCAATTGCTTAGGGTTTTCGCCTTACAAAAAAATTGACCGCAAGCATTTTAAAAAATACGCGACTCAACCCAAACACAAAGCCTATGCTTATTCTGAATCCGGTTCGGCCTACTCTAAATACGGTTTTGTTAGCCCAGAAGCGGCGGCAAAATCCGCATTGATTAGTTGCGAACAACACAACAAACAAGATGACCTGCCTTGCAACATCATCAACCTCGACGGAAAGTGGGTGAAAGACTATACGCCATCAACGTCACCTGGCTTACTTACTGGGATAGATCGCCTACTAACCAATAAAGCAAAAAAATCATTTGTACAACAGTACGAAAAAATGACGTCAACCAAAGTCTTTGTACAATCTGACATTGGTTCATGGTCTTGGAAGTCTTCGAGCAATGAAACACTGGCAGAGCTAACAGCCAAAGTCATTAAAAAGTGTAATTCTCAAAGTGGCAAACTCAGCAATAGCTTTCCGTGTCGCGTAATCAACATCAATGGCCAGTGGCAATAACAGATTGCGAAATTAATGTTTTAATGGTTTTATAGAAAACCTCTGCACTATTTTGTTGAGGCTGTTTGATAACGCTAAAGCACACTAAGGCAAAGTAAAAACCGTGGATATGAAATCGAAATTAGGCGACTTGGCTCCCGGAATCGGCATTGTGAGTATTACCGGCCTCGCTGCGCTTTTTTTGAGTGATCACTACGCCACACCGGTTATGCTCTTTGCTCTGTTACTTGGCATTGCGGTGTCTTTTCTATACGACGAGACACGTTGCCGCACTGGCATTGACTTTACAACAACTGGCTTGCTAAGAGTGGGGGTTGCGTTAATTGGCCTCAACATTACTCTACAAGATTTGGTCGGCTTAGGGTGGCATACTGGCTTATTGTTGGTGTTTGCAGTCACCTCCACCATTCTTTTCGGCTTAATCGTCTGCCGACTTCTCAAAATACCATTGTCGTTTGGGGCGCTCACTGGCGGCGCCGTTGGCATCTGTGGTGCCTCGGCGGCCTTGGCCATTTCGGCGATATTACCCGACTACAAAGAACGAGAGCGTGACACCTTGGTGACAGTTATTGGCGTCACTCTTTTATCCACTATCGCCATGATCGTTTACCCCATTCTGTCTCATTGGCTTGAGTTTGATACTCAACAAACCAGCTTGTTTCTTGGTGGAACAATACACGATGTCGCTCAAGTCGTGGGGGCTGGCTACTCTGTTTCGAATGAAACAGGCGACATGGCTACCTTGACTAAACTCGTACGTGTGAGTCTACTGGTGCCCGTGGTGGCGGTATTGGTTGTCGTCGCCAATCGAAAACTCAGTACTAACCACAACGAAAAACCCGTGCTATTGCCGCTGTTCTTAATTGCGTTTATTGCATTAATGATGATTAACAGCGTCATTCACATTCCTGAGTCGGTCACCTCATTTGCCGGGCAATGTTCACGATTTGCACTTGTCATGGCCATGGCGGGTATTGGCATGAAAAGCAATCTTCGCCAGCTTTTAGGCGTAGGGGTAAAACCGATTCTCATTCTTATCGCTGAAACAATATGGATCGCCGTTCTGTTTGTGGTGGCAATCAAAGTATTCTAATTAACCCTTTGTTTAAGACCACAGAATCACATTTTAGTCGATGTTTTTTGTTCTTCGTTGTTAACATACTCTGGACGAACACACTCAGTTATAGTTATTATGAATATAACTAATAAACAACTTGGCATTTAGTTTTGAAAATAACCAAAAGCATTATTCTGGCGGTATTAGTTACATTATCAAGTAACGCCTGCGCCGTGAAACAAAGTGAAGAAGCCTCTACTAAGAAGGAGGTGGATAACTACAAATCTAAACACGCGGCTCTGGTCGACCACATCTACACCGCCGACCCTTCGGCGCACGTGTTCAACGATAAACTGTACATTTACCCTTCTCACGACATTGATAGTGGAATACCCACGAATGATAATGCGGACCATTTTGCGATGCGTGACTATCGGGTTCTTTCGATGGAAAAAGTAGGAGGAAATGTTACAGAGCATGGCGTTGCTCTTTCAATCGAAGATATTCCATGGGCTGGTCGACAACTGTGGGCTCCTGATGCCGCAACTAAAAACGGCAAATTTTATTTGTATTTTCCAGCTAAAAATAAAGACGATGTATTTTATTTGGGCGTTGCGATAAGTGACTCTCCAACCGGGCCTTTCAAAGCTCAGCCTGAGCCAATAAAAGGGAGCTTTAGTATCGATCCATCAGTCTATGAAGATGACGATGGCAGTCACTACATATACTTTGGTGGTATCTGGGGCGGGCAATTACAACGCTGGGAAAACGGTAAATATACCGGCAAAGACAACTACCCAGCTGATAATGAGCCTGCATTGCGACCACGAGTAGCAAAACTCAGTGATGATATGCTGTCTCTTGATGGTGATGTGAAAGAGATCGAAATATTAGACAAATCAGGATCGCCTATTTTACACGGCGACAATGATAGGCGCTTTTTTGAAGCCGCTTGGATACATAAAGTAGGCGCCACTTACTATTTCTCCTACTCAACCGGAGACACTCACAAAATTGTGTACGCCACAGGCGATAACCCAATGGGGCCGTTCACTTATCAAGGCGTGGTTTTAAACCCAGTGATAGGTTGGACCAACCATCACTCCATCACTGAGTTTGACGGTAAGTGGTATTTGTTTTATCACGACAGCACCCTGTCAGGCGGAAAGACGCACTTACGAAGTGTCAAAATGGCGGAGTTAGAACATTTGCCTGACGGCACCATTAAGACCATCGACGCCTACGAACAATAATTCCGTTCACCGACTTTACTCACAACGGAGTAGAGAATCATACCTCTTTACTCCGTTATTTACGTACCCTGTTCGTCAACAAGTGAAGCACTTAAACTAGGTAAAGGCCTCCTAATCAGCTAAGGATCCGAGTGTTGTTCTGCCGCGAGCTTCGGCACTCTAATCGAACTTGCAACAATCTGGTATTGCACGCCGCTTGTTACACTGCCCTTCAAACCCAAATCTTTAGACATGTGCAACGCCTGCGCATCACCCACTTCTTGCTGGATCAATTCTCCTATAATCATGACTTTGCGGCCGACCATATCAGTAGGCACAAAAAAACCGTAGTCTTTCATTGTCACACGAACCGTCTTATTGGCCTGCTGTGCAATAAAGAAACACCCTTTCTTCTGACACACTTCGCTCACCTCAGTTTCTAAGACTAAGGGCTTGCCAATAAAAGACTCTGGTGTCTCCATAACAACGTTCAATGACAAAACGGCTGGCAACTCATTAACTAACGCACCGAAAGTCTCAGAGGCGTTGTCTTGGTGAACTGGCTCTGATAAACGCAGTACTTCAGCGTAAGCAATGTGGGTAAAAGCCACAGCCAATAACAATATTAATGCATTTTTTCTCATTTTATACAGTGAGTGCAATAAAGAGTAATAGAACATAGCATACGGTAAAAAGTCACCGATTCAAGCACACTTCACTACTCAAATTTAAAGATATTCACACAACAAATAATGCCAAACTAAACACTTCAAGGAAGTATTGATCTCATCAATATCAATATAAAGAAGGGGACGTTTACATCATCAACAATTAAACGACGATGCGTGTTTTTTTGTATTCAGAGTCAATTGAAACTCATTTTTTTGAATCTAAAACTCATGAAAATGTATCTAAGCTTATAAGAACGTCAACTTTATTTGATGCATCCAACGTTAACTTTACCAGAGGGCCATTTAATGAGTGAATTAATAACCAGTACTTCTGCTACTCGTAATTATGAATATAAAACGCACGCGCTGTTATCTTATATTCTCTTAATCATTGGTTTCTTTACCGCTATTCCGCTGTTATTTGGTGCCGTTTGGGCAATGATTAAAAAGAAAGGGGCTTTAGGCACGATTTACCATAGCCATTTGGTGAATGCCACACGAGTATTTTGGTGGAGCTTACTTTGGTTCATCACAGGGTCGATGTTAGTGCCAATTGGCGTTGGTTTTTTAATCTGGTGCGCAGCCTGGCTTTGGGCCTTATACCGTGTGGTGGACGGCTTGGCCAAAGTCATGTCTGACGAATATTATCCCATTTAAACTCAACTCGTTTTTATTAGAAACTGAGGAGTGATTCACCAGTTAACCGTTAACCTTGTACATCCTCAAAAGGCAGGCCCACTAACTGTCTGCCTTCAACCGTTTTGAGAGTAAAGTCGGTACCGGCAAATTGTTTACCACCCTCACCACACAAAAAGGCGACACCTTCAGCCACCCATTCAGCCGGGATATGATTGTTCCAATCAAGATGACTGATCGGGTTGATTTTTGCGTCGCGTATTTTTTGCATCATGGGCGTAGCGACTGTGCCTGGCGAGAGGCCAACTACGTTTACGTTTCTTCCCATTAACTCTTTATGAGCCACCTCGGTTAGCTTTTTTGCGGCGGCTTTAGACGAACAATAGTGGCTCCATCCGACTAAAGCGCTGTTCGCTGCGCCTGAGCTGATGTTCACGATGGTACCTCCAGCTTGTTTGAGCATTTGAGGTAATGCGGCACGCATACCGAAATACACGCCTTTATAATTAATATCAACCGCTTTCTCCCAAGCCAGAGGGTCACTGTCGACCAACGTGGCAAGCGGTTCAATCACACCGGCATTGTTGATCAATATATCCAGACTGCCCGTATGCATGACCGCAAACTCAATCGCATTTTGAAATGAATCATAATCACTGACATCACAAGAAACAAACAATGAATTTAAGCCTTCGGCCTTTAGTGCTTCATGAGCTTGTTTGAGTTTGTCTTGCGAACGCGCAGCTAACACCACCGTTGCACCGTATTCAGCCAGTTTTTGGGCCGTGGCTAGCCCTATTCCATAACTGGCACCACTAACCAACGCCGTTTTATTGGCTAGATTAATGTCTTGTCGCATGATGTTCCCCATCGTTAAATAACAGCCCAATCTTATTGGGGTCGTTAATTGCAATCAATACCTTCTTATGTATTACATTAGTGCGCAAAATGCACTAATAAACTTAAACGATATAAAATTATTTATTGCGGTTTATCGAATAGGCAATTTTGTAGGTATGGCAAACAACCTTAATATCGCACCATCGTCGGTATCATGCGCTATTAAGTCATTGGAGGAGGCTCTAAAAGCCCGCTTGTTAATATCACAAGCCGCCATAGAGACCTCTCTGATAGCAGTTTGATTTTTCGAAGGCTGACGAATAAGTTGGTTGCAGTCGTCAATACGTGCAACAGCACGGCTGATTGGAGTCACCTGAAGACCTGAGTGACCACAATTTAGTAACTTTCACGTATACTCATTTCGAACCCATTCCAGCATCGCGTTATTAGCAAATTGGACTGTTGCAGACGACTTAAAAAGCGGGCACCTATTTAAATCGGTTTCAGGTACTTCTGGGTTTTGGTTGGTTTATCTTTTAAGTTGTTACGTGCCTTCAAAAACGTTGAGCTTCGCCGGTTCTTAACGAAGACATGAATGTAACTGGTAACTCGAAAAGCCTGCCGCTTTCACCTGCCGCATAATACTCACGCCCATCGCACCATTATTTTGGCATCACTAGGGTTAAGTCAGGGTTTTCAACAAGCATTGATGTTGTGAAAAATTCGGTGGCCTGCTTTGCTGCGGTCCCACTGCGCAAATGCATATCAAAAAACGCCCCTATCGCAATTCGTGTTAACCATTGCTGATGTAGCCCATTCATTGCTTTGCCTGGCTTATCTGGACAAGGTGGCGACACCACCACATTACGTAAAACGTGCCCCGTGTTAGGCAGTACTTTGCTCCATTGATCAGGCAGTTCTAACTTAGACAACATTCTACCCATCATGGCACAGCCTAAATTATCGGGGTTGTCCATCCACCTAATAGGGTTGCCGACATTGGCAAACCCTAAATGAGAACCTTTATCTAAACTTAAAAACCAACCCTTCGGATGACGTGGCTTAACTAGTTCAGCGTTTTCTTGAGCTGGAACAACTCGATCCATGGTGCCGGACATCAATAGGGATTGAACCTTTAAGTTATTTGTATAAAACGAATCACTAAACGATTCCAATGGCGGCGCCATCATCACAGCCGCTTTTATTCGAGTGTCTTGATAGTCGGGATGAAACGACACCAATGCGGTGGTTAAACCGCCAAGCGACAACCCATAAACTCCGATATTTTGAGTATCAATCCGATTAAAGAAACGGCTCTTTTTGTTGCTGCTTAAAGTCAGCATATGATCGATAACAGCACTGACATCCCCTGGTTGGTTTACAATGTCCAATAATTGTGGGCTGCCTGCCGGCGACATAACATTACTCAGAGGAAAATCAACCGCCGCCACGATATAGCCATGACGGGCTAAATATTGGGCTATGTGCCTAGAGCCTTGATGGTAACTACCAAACCCGTGACTGAACACCAACAATGGGTGTGCCGTCATTTTTCCAGCGCGTTGTATTTCTGGAAACCACACACGCCCACGGAGTGTACGAACTTGATCCCCAGAAAAATCACCCAGCTTGGGGGTAACTCGAGAATCATCAACAAACTCTAACTCCATCGAGTTAAACTCATAAAGGGCTCTGTTTAGTCTTACAAAAGATTGAGAGTCTTCATCAAATCTCTCAGGGGCATTAACTAACCATAAAAAGGTCAGAGCCACAGCCAATAAAAGTAATAAAATTAAGGCCCAACGCACGGTTTTTCTAAACAGTTTCATTTTTTCTACGCAGTAAACGGTTATTCAACCTTAATAATGGCGTTGATTCTAAACCGTAAGAGCGCCACCTTAACTCGTTTCTTTCAAGAACCTATACCGTTGAACAACCAGAAGTTAGCTAGTTCAATAACAACGTTGGATCACCGAGTAATGCCCAGTTGTGAAGCATTTGATTGACACCCGTCATTTGCCGTTTGGCCTCGCGGATGGCGGTGCCCAAGGTGTTAAACTCTTGAGACTTATTAAGAAAACGCTCGGCAAAGATACCGTTTTCTCGATACTCACCCAACATGGCCGCACCATGAACAGCAACCGCTCCTTGCGAACCGGCAAACAGCCACTGATGAGCTAATGTGTTGACGCTTAAACTTTGATAGTTAGTCGTGTAACACGCCAGCGGCATCACCATCGTAGGGTTGTTATGGTTTTCCAAATTTTTAATCAGCTGCGTATTCACCACACCCTGAAAGCCCCAGCCTGATGTGCTTGCGTGACCAGCAAAACTAACCAGGTCTGTGCCTGAGTTAATCGCCTCTGATATCATGGCTCTTGCACGCTGAACCGGCGATGAAAATCCGTCGGTCTGTAAATCTTGTAAATACACACGAGTTGGGTCACCAAATTGCGCCAGTGCCCGCAACGGTGCTGTCACTCGCCCCTCCAGTGATTCATCAAACCTGAGATTACGACCGTCATCAGGCTGGGCAATCAACAGAGCGGCTTGCTGATTCGTACTTTGACGCTTTTGCTGCCAGGCCTTACTCTTATTGATAATTGTAATTAAATCTTGTTGACTCCTCACCGGCCAACGACCAACGGCCAATTCTGGGAGATTATCCCCATCCAAGTCAGCAAACACATTGTCAGTTGGCGCGAATTCGAATATTCCAACTCGTCGATAATGAGTTGGAATAAAATTAACCACCCCCGTGCCTAGCGTGTCTAAATAATCGTAGGTGTGCCCGCCAACGATTAATACATTCTCGATTTGAGAAACTTCTTTGGCGCGCTGCAAAAAACGGTTGAGCGCATTCGGCGTATTATTGCCAAACCCGTAAGATTCAACCAAGTCTAACCAACTGACGATTTGCACCGAGTACCCTTCACTGCGCTTAAACTCCGCATACTCATTTAAGGCATCACTTATAAAGTTCGGGTGCGCGACAATCAGTAAGTTAGCTGCCGTTTCATGCAGCACTTGTGTGGTTACCGCTTCGACGGAGGCCATGACTGACACTGTCTCTGTGTCTACTATTGAATACCTTAAGACATCAGGGTTATTCTCGCTTTGGCTAAACGGCATGGCACTAAAACGGTGGCCTGTGTCGTCTTCGACCGAATTAATCACGACAAAACCACCCGTTTGACTGTGTGCAAACACTGTTTTCGGAGCGCCTAAAGAATGAGGGCTTACCAGATTATAGCCCTGCACGTGCGGTTGTGCCTCGAAATCGACTGCGTTCTGAGAGTTCAAATGTGTTGGTACTTTTAATACCAAACGATCAACCAACACAAGATCCGCCAATAGCCCCGTGTCACCCGGCACACTCACCGCCACTCGGTTTTGACCCTCAACCAACAAGCCGGGGCGTAAGTTGATTGCAGTGCGGTACTCGGTTAATCCGTCAAAGCGAATGTCGCCAACGACCTCACCGTTAACCTTGATCAACACGTGGTGATCGTCTACGGGGTCAGGCAGATCAATACTACCAAAAATCGACACCTCTAATTCACCCGCTTGTTTCTCAAGCATGGGGACATCAATATCGGCCATATAATTCACTTCAACAGCATTATTGATGGCAAATAACTCGGCATCGTACCAAGGGTCACCACTGGTGATTGCAGCGGAATAACGTTTATCTTCGGTTAATACGACCTCATTAAATGCATACGAAACTAAATTTTTGCCTTCGACATCACGACCATCAAATATGGGGGCATCAAGCGCTTTGCTGGAATCCAATACAATTCGATAACGATTCCGATCAATGTAGAGTGCGTCTTGACCTTGAGGTGAAACCACGTTCAGAAACAGTACGTCGTCAGAAGACAAACGTCGATCATGACTAACAAGATGACGCGCAACGGATTGATCATTCAGTGTCACGGCAAGGGAAGACAATGGCCTACCACTCCAATGAGGAAACACACTCAACAATGCTTTCACTGGGACTTTTCTAACCCCAACTCCGTCAAAGGTAAGCTCTACAGTATTAGAACGTAATCGCGCCTCTCGCCGTTCGAGCCTGCGCTGTAAACGCGACGAATGTTTGCGCCATTTCCCTCTGACTTTCACAAACCCATTTGCTTGCATCCTACGTTCGAACATAGCTCGAGTGGCCGACCAATCTATGGCTTCAGTGGTACTCTCGGCACCGTACTCTTGCCCAGCCTCAAAAGGTCCATAAAACTCTTCATAGCCTGTTGTATCAACACTGGAAATGCCAAAACGTTGAATTTGATTAAACTGCTCACGGGTCAGCCGAAGTCGATGTGAATACTCACTTTTACTGTCGGTATTCATGCCCTTGCCCGGGATAATTTTTCGGTTTAACTGAACCCATCCATCATTGACTTCACCCCACAGATGAAACCCTAAGTGCAGCGACTCAGCACTGGTTTGCCAATCAACGCGTAAATTTCTACCCAACTGATTTACTCTGACACGACTTAACGTAACTGGTGTGGTGAACGTTTGACTAAACGCTAAGACTGACACCATTTCATCAATATGAGAACGCTCGCTATTGCTGGTGCGGTCTTCGTCAATAGTGAGGATGATTTCATTGGCATTAATACTTGCCCGACGAACAAACCCACCGTTATTACCGCGCCGCGTACGCATATCGGCAACACCAACCGGTGTACTGGTGAAACACTGGTCTGAAAAGCTAGCGCCTTCTCCAGAAGTGGCACCGTTATCGTGGCCATCAACATTTTCACCAAACACCGCATCGAAATTAACTGAGGCGATATTATCGTTAAGTCCAGTTAAATCAAGCGTTTGACAGCCTGATCGTTCAACAGCCAAATAACACATGGTTTCGCCATTGTTAAGCACGCCATTACCCGCTTCCAAACGATCAATGCCCGCATTAAAACCTGTAATATCGAGGCTGGTAGTGGCCGATTCTAAAAATTCAGGTTCCCCGCCAGGCGTGGTTGAGCTTCCGCTAAGTGTATTATTCGTTGTAGTCAGGTGGGTTAACAGGGCGGGGATATTATTGAAGGTGTTAACAAAATTAACCCGTTGATTGCCCACGGCTATGCCTGACGAAGTATCACAGTTATTACAATTAGGGGCCGGGCTGGTCTGCCTATTCAAAAACACACACTGCGATTCAAATCGAACGTTGCCTCCACTGGTTGTTGGAATATCAGTTGTTCCAGGCACAATCGCTATATATTCAAAAGTAGTTCCTGGACTGTTTCTGTCTTCGTCTCGTGATTCAAAACACACAGCATCAAAGCCAGTGTTATCAACATTTCGAATGCGGATTAAACAAGGGTCGTCATCCGCGCCGGCCCCAAACTCTGGGGTCATCGGAAACACATTCGGTATAACACCTGAGGCAAATGCCGCATCAAATGTAATACGCGTGAATGGCGTGAGTGTGGTTGCCGAAGCCGTGGTAAACGCCGGTAATGTTGCCTCTCCAACTTCAATAGTGGAAAAGCGTTGAGCTTTTGCATTCATGCTTACCAGCGACACCAGAACCAGCAGCACCAAACGCATGAGTCGATCAAATAAGTTACTCTTCATAATGATTTAACGGCTCCCCCAAGCCTATATCCTATTTCTTTACTTCACATAATAAGTATAACGAGAGCCTCAAAAGGTTCTATAAAGTACTGCTATATTTAACGATCCTTCAATGTTTATTGATACCCACACGTCGAAAAAGTGTTTAAAATACACTGGCTAACGCCTGCTCACCTTGAATGTTAATCCGGCTTTTTCCTCAAGACGCGCTAACAAGGCGTCACCCATAGCCGATGATGGCGTCCAAAAACCGCCCTTTACGCGTGAACGGTCTAAGGCTAAACAAACCCCAGCCTCAGCCAGCATTTTTGACGTAGAACCGTAACCAGGGTCAGCATCTCCATCTACGGTGACAACCATACGTTCATTCAGTGCGGTTTCGCCATTAAATTGTATTGCATAGAACCCTGGGGATTCAGGGTCGACGTTCGGCCCTTCCCCTTGAGAAGGGAGAAAGACACCCAATACGGTTCTCCCCAGTGCGGTGATACTCATAAATGCAATGGATTTTACCGCTGACGAAATGGCCTTGGCCATCAAATAGCCTGACGCACCTGAGCCCGTTGGCATGGTCTCTGTATAACTGAAGTCTTGACCATAAGCAAAACCCATCAACGCATTAGAGCGCCGAACAATACGAGTATTAACCCCAGCCATCAAAAACGGCGCAGTCCATTTTCCAAGCTCCTTAGAGTAAACAACTCCTTGTTGGTCGCGTTTGTCACGACCTTTAAAGCTGGGGTCTGGATTTAAGGAATATGGATTAAATAATACTTTCCTAACGCGCTTATCTCTAACCGCTTGTTTTACAATATTGATCATGCTGGCAAATGTACCGCCACTGATGCCACCCTTTGCTTTAGTCAACGAAAAACGTATATTTCTCATTGGTTTTGCGTATGTTTCAAGCGCTTGTTGTTGCATGAAATACACTCCCATGTCCGATGGAATAGAGTCAAAACCACAGCTGTGTACGATCTTAGCGCCACTTTGTTCTGCGGTAATATGGTGCGCATCGATCATCTCTCTCATCCAAGGTACTTCGCCGGTCAGGTCAACGTAATGCGTGCCCGCTTCAGCACAAAGCCTTACCAGCAAGGAGCCATAATAGGCGTATGGTCCAACGGTTGTAATCACTACTTTAGTCTGCAGTACCATAGCACTCAATGCAGTCTCATCATTGCTATCGACGATAATGGACTCAATAAGATTGTTGTCATCGCCTAAAAACTCACGTACCTGCGTTAATTTTCCTTCGCTTCTACCCGCTAAACCCCACCGGAGTTTAGTGTCTGCGTAGTGATCGTATAAGTGCTTAGCCACCCATTTCCCTGTAAAGCCGGTTGCTCCGAGTACCAAAACATCAAATTTTTGCTTCGCCATGATTCCTCACTGTTTTCAACAGTCGTAGAGTGTTCGCTGGGTTCAGCATCTGTCTTAACTCTTACTGAAATCAGCTTCAGCCATGAGCGGCAGCTGCAGGCCCTTTCTGCGACTATACACCTTACAAACTCCCTTTGTCTTTACCTAATGAATCTCGACTGTCCCTCCTACAGCCATAGTTTTCCCACTATGAGCATCGTATTTGAATAAGAACAAGCTCAATTGTTATTTACCTTCCCCATATTCAGGATCGTAATGCGCTTAATATCAGTGACTTTATCCTGACCTTTCGCCGAATAAAACCCAGCCTTCGAGTTAGATGGAGTGATGAATAATTTAATTGGGTTTTTAACTCCATACCGAGAGTGTAAAAGCCTAAGCAATTCATTGCCCCTTGCTTTTGTGAATGCTTCTTCTTTGACCGGGTGTTTAGGAATTTCCAAATCTATTCTAATATCTGAGTTTAAATAGCTAATTGCATCCGCGATCAGCCCCAACGTCTGCTTACCATCAGCGGTTAACACTAATGAGTTTTTAGCGAACTGAATTTCAAAATTAACCGCCGTGCCGATACCAGAATTTAACGCCGCCAACACATCAATTGACTGAAAGGTTTTTAGGGAATAAGAGCCATCTGACTCGACTTCTACTTTGGATGTATCCAGCACTAGTCTTGGTTTACTTGGAGAAGTGGCGTAATTATTTGTTATGGATCCTGCTAAAATAGATGATTTTGATTGCTCATCAACACGCTCAGACCTTAAGGTCTGGGACACTTTATCTTTATTGCTCGTTATCACGACTTTGGGAACAAAAGACGCACCATTACCATACGCATAACCAAACGCAGACAGCAGCAGCGTGCCAAAAAACAAGAGCTTCATCATTTTGAGTCAATGGAGAAAATGCTCAATAGGTAGGGGAGCATCATTCGCCGAATAAATAGTTGGGGTAAATTATAATAGCCTAATCAATTCAAATCTTAAAGAACAAAAAAGCCTCTGCCGAATTTACTCGACAGAGGCTCGCACTATTGCTTATTAGAGAGTTATCTAACGTTAAGATAACGTCTTATAAACACTATTCAGAATGACTCCCAGATACGGCCAGTTCTTCTTCCGGCGTATCCTCATACGCGTCAAAGGCCGCGGCGGCATCCGCGGACTCTTGGCTCATTAAAGCTTCAAGTTCGGCTTTTTTAGCTTCTGAATCACGACGACGTCGCACGCGTTCTTCATGGTAAGCCAAGCCTGTACCTGCTGGAATCAAGCGCCCAACTACCACATTCTCTTTCAAGCCACGCAAACTATCGACCTTACCAGCGATAGACGCCTCGGTTAAAACACGCGTGGTTTCTTGGAATGAGGCCGCTGAAATAAACGACTCAGTAGTCAACGAAGCTTTGGTAATACCAAGTAAAACAGGTTCGGCTTTTGCTGGAATTATGTCATTAGCTTCGGCGTTCTCATTCTCTTCAAGGAAGCGAGTACGCTCGATTTGCTCACCTGGCAACAGTTTGGTTTGACCTGGATCAGTAATTTTCACTTTCCGCAACATCTGTCGAACAATCACTTCAATGTGTTTATCGTTGATCGTTACGCCCTGCAGCCGGTAAACCTCTTGTACTTCATCCACAATGTAGTCGGTTAACGACTCTTTGCCTTTAAGTGCCAAAATGTCTTCCGCTACTGGCGCGCCGTCAACCACAACCTCACCTTTCTCAACCGACTCACCTTCAAACACGTTAATGGTGCGCCCTTTTAAGATAAGAGTTTCAACAGATTCGCCGTTTTGATCGGTAATCACCAGGCGCTGTTTACCTTTGGTTTCTTTACCAAAGCTAACAACACCAGAGGCGGTTGCCATAATGGCAGCGTCTTTCGGCTTACGAGCTTCGAACAATTCTGCCACACGCGGTAGACCACCCGTGATATCGCGGTTTTTAGAAGACTCTTGAGGAATGCTAGCAAGCACATCACCAACGCCTACTTTCTGACCGTCGTCGATTGTAATAATCGCACCAGCCATCATGGTATAGCGTGCTGGCACATCAGTGCCTGCCAAGGTAAGTGGCTTGCCCTTGCTGTCAACCAGCTCAATGGTTGGTTTGAGATCACGAGCTGAGCCGCGACGCTCGGCCGGGTCAATAACAACGTAGGACGTTACGCCCGTTAATTCGTCAGTCTGTTTATTAACCGTTAGGCCTTCTGTCAAATCTGAGAATTTAGCCTTACCTTCAACTTCAGTAATAATTGGGTGAGTGTGTGCATCCCATGTCGCTACTTGTTGACCGGCCGTCACTTCATCGCCGTCATTGACTTGCAATACGGCACCGTATGGCAACTTATAGCGCTCACGATCTGAACCGTTTTGATCTTGCACGATCAGTTCACCAGAACGAGCCACGACCACTTGTTTTTTATCGGAGTTAATGACCGAGCGTAAGTTTTCAAGCTTAACAGAGCCGTTGTTCTTAACTTCAATGTTAGACACCGACGCGCCGGCAGTCGCTGCACCACCAATGTGGAATGTACGCATGGTCAACTGAGTGCCTGGCTCACCAATGGATTGTGCGGCAATAACACCAACCGCTTCACCACGGTTAACCATGTGACCACGCGCTAAATCACGCCCATAACAGGTTGAACAAATACCATAACGAGTGTCACAGGTTACAGCTGAACGTACGAGTACCTCATCAATATTGTTTGCTTCAATGGCTTCAAAGTACTTTTCATCGACCATTTCACCAGCCGGAACCACAACCGAGTCATCAATATTTGAGTAAACATCTTTCACCACTGTTCGGCCTAACACACGGTCACGCAATGGTATTACTACGTCACCACCCTGTACAAAAGCCTTACGAATCACACCGTTCTGAGTTCCGCAGTCTTCTTCGGTAACAACCAAATCTTGACATACGTCAACCAAACGACGAGTTAGATAACCCGAGTTTGCAGTTTTCAATGCCGTATCAGCCAAACCTTTACGTGCGCCGTGAGTCGAGATAAAGTAGTGAGACACATTTAAACCTTCACGAAAGTTGGCTGTAATGGGTGTCTCGATAATCGAACCATCCGGTTTGGCCATCAAACCACGCATGCCGGACAACTGTCGAATTTGCGCGTGAGAGCCACGGGCGCCAGAGTCGGCCATCATATAAATCGAGTTGAATGACTCTTGTTCTTGCTCTTCACCTTCCGAATCGATAACCGTGTCTGAGCCTAAGTTATCCATCATCTTGTTAGCGATGTTTTCTGAAGTGCGCGTCCAGATATCAACAACTTTGTTGTATCGCTCACCGTCGGTCAATAAACCGCCTGAGAATTGCTCCTGAATTTGTTTAACTTCGGCTTCCGCTTCATCGACAATGTCATGCTTTTCAGCCGGCACAACCATATCGTCAACGCCAATCGAGATGCCGGCCAAAGCCGCATTGCGGAAACCGGTGTACATCAATTGGTCAGCAAAGATAACAGTCTCTTTCATACCAACGCTGCGATAACACAAGTTGATGGTTTCAGAGATGGTCTTCTTTTTCATCTTCTGGTTGATGGCTGAAAATGGCATGCCAACGGGTAATATTTCAGACAACAACGCGCGACCCGTGGTGGTTTGATGACGGTTATTAGTGTGAGTGCGTTCGCCGGTTTCTTCATCAATGTGGGTCTCAGGAATGCGCACATTAATTTTTGCATGCAATGAAATTTGATTCGCATCATAGGCGCGGCGAACTTCATCAACGTTAGCGAAGTTTTTGCCTTCACCCGTCACGTTAATCATTTCTCGCGTCATGTAATACAAGCCCAACACGATGTCTTGCGATGGCACGATGATTGGCTCACCGTTGGCGGGCGACAAAATGTTGTTGGTTGACATCATCAAAGTACGTGCTTCCAATTGAGCTTCAATTGAAAGTGGCACGTGTACCGCCATTTGGTCACCGTCAAAGTCGGCGTTGTATGGAGTACAAACCAGCGGGTGTAATTGAATCGCTTTACCTTCAACTAATACCGGCTCAAACGCTTGAATGCCTAAGCGGTGAAGTGTTGGCGCGCGGTTCAACATGATTGGGTGTTCACGAATTACTTCTTCCAAGATGTCCCAAACTTCAGGAGTCTCAGCTTCAACTAACTTTTTCGCTTGCTTAATCGTGGTAGCAAGGCCACGCAATTCTAATTTATTAAAGATAAATGGCTTGAATAACTCAAGGCCCATTTTCTTCGGCAAACCACATTGATGTAGTTTCAGCGTTGGGCCCACCACGATCACTGAACGACCAGAGTAGTCAACACGCTTACCAAGTAAGTTCTGACGGAAACGGCCTTGCTTACCCTTGATCATGTCGGCAAGCGATTTCAATTGGCGCTTATTGGCACCAGTAATCGCTTTACCACGACGGCCATTATCCAACAGGGCATCAACCGATTCTTGCAACATACGCTTTTCGTTACGAACGATGATGTCTGGCGCATTCAAGTCTAATAGACGGCGCAAGCGGTTGTTACGGTTGATAACGCGACGATATAAATCATTCAAATCAGAAGTGGCAAAACGGCCGCCGTCCAGCGCTACCAGTGGGCGTAGATCAGGCGGAAGTACCGGCAGCACTTCCATAATCATCCATTTGGGGTCGTTACCCGATGATTGGAACGCTTCTAATACTTTTAAACGCTTGGTGATGTTCTTAATCTTAGTTTCAGACGACGTGGCGCCTAGCTCTTCACGCAGACGATCCACTTCTTTGTCGATGCGTACATCAATTAAAAGCTCTTTGATCGCTTCTGCGCCCATGCCTGCTTTGAACTCGTCACCGTGTGATTCAACGGCATCGAGATAAGCTTCTTCGGTCATTAGAGTCTTAGCTTCTAATGGCGTCATGCCTGGGTCAATAACGATATAAGCTTCAAAATACAACACACGTTCGATTTCACGAACGGTCATGTCTAGCATCAAACCCAAACGCGATGGCAATGATTTCAGGAACCAAATGTGCGCCACTGGGCACGCCAAATCGATGTGACCCATGCGCTCACGACGTACTTTAGCCAGCGTAACTTCAACGCCACACTTTTCGCAGATCACACCTCGGTGCTTTAGACGCTTGTATTTACCACACAAACATTCGTAGTCTGAAATCGGTCCAAAGAGCTTAGCGCAAAACAAACCGTCTCGCTCGGGCTTGAATGTACGGTAGTTAATGGTTTCCGGCTTTTTGACTTCACCGAAGGACCATGAGCGAATTTTTTCCGGCGATGCAATACTGACTCGAATTGAATCGAAATCATCATTTACCACACCAGGTTGCTTTAAAAGATTTAATAAATCTTGCATTGTTTATTCCTCAAATATTTAGGTAACGGTAAATTGATTACTCAACTTCGTCTTCTTGTAACTCGATATTCAGACCCAAAGACCGGATCTCTTTAACGAGTACATTAAACGACTCAGGCATATTTGCTTCCACCTGATAGTTACCCTTAACAATGTTTTCGTACATTTTCGTACGACCGCTCACGTCATCGGACTTAACCGTTAACATTTCTTGCAAGGTGTATGCCGCGCCATAAGCTTCTAATGCCCACACCTCCATCTCACCAAAACGTTGACCACCAAATTGCGCTTTACCGCCCAGTGGCTGCTGTGTAATCAAGCTGTATGGCCCCGTTGATCGTGCGTGCATCTTATCGTCAATCAAGTGATTCAACTTCAAGATGTACATGTAACCAACCGTTACAGGTCGATCAAATTGTTCGCCCGTACGCCCATCAAACAAGGTGGTTTGGCCTGAGGTCGGCAAACCTGCCAGCTCCAACATGCCTTTGATTTCAGTTTCAGCAGCGCCATCAAACACCGGCGTTGCCATCGGCACGCCTTTGCGCAGATTGCCAGCCATTTCAATAACTTCGTCGTCATTAAGTGCTTTCAAATCTTCAGCTTTACCGCTGGTGTTGTAAACCTTGCCTAGGAAGTCGCGCATGTCATCCGCCGACTGCTGCTTGCGCAACATTTCGTCGATCTTCTTGCCCAGACCCGCGGCGGCCCAACCTAAGTGTGTTTCTAACACCTGTCCAACATTCATACGTGAAGGCACACCCAATGGGTTCAACACGATATCAACCGTGGTGCCGTCTTCCATAAATGGCATATCTTCAACTGGCACAATCTTAGAAATAACACCTTTGTTACCGTGACGGCCAGCCATTTTATCGCCCGGCTGTAAACGGCGCTTGATGGCCACGAAGACTTTAACCATCTTCAACACGCCCGGCGCAAGGTCATCACCGGCCTCTAATTTGCCACGCTTCTCGTCAAACAGCTCGTCAAAATAAGTCCGTTGCTGATCTAAGCTTTCAAACAACTGTTCTATTTTATCAGCGGCATCGGCATTCGTGAGACTGATCTCAACCCATTTTGCGCGCTCAAGTTCAGACAGATAAGCGTCGGTTATTTTCTGCCCCTTCTTTAAACCAGGTGCGCGAACAATCTCTTTATTCTTAAGAAGATTTTCAATACGATCGTACGTATCTTCTTCAACAATGCGGAACTGTTCATTCAAGTCTTTACGAATACTGGCTAATTCGGATTCTTCATTAGCAAGCGCACGAGTGTCTTTCTCAACACCGTCACGCGTAAATACTTGCACATCAATTACCGTACCTTTCATTGATGAAGGCACTCGTAAAGACGTGTCTTTTACGTCAGACGCTTTCTCACCGAAAATTGCACGCAGCAGTTTTTCTTCTGGGGTTAACTGAGTTTCACCCTTTGGCGTCACTTTACCAACCAGAATGTCGCCGCCTTTAACCTCAGCGCCAACGTAAACGATTCCGGCCTCGTCCAAACGGCCAAGCGCATGCTCACCAACGTTTGGAATATCACGCGTCACCTCCTCAGAGCCAAGTTTGGTGTCACGAGCAACGCAGGTCAACTCTTCAATGTGAATCGTAGTGTATACGTCCTCTTTCACCAAATTCTCAGAAATAAGAATCGAGTCCTCAAAGTTGTAACCATTCCAAGGCATGAACGCCATCAACACGTTACGGCCCAACGCCAACTCACCCATATCCGTTGAAGGCCCGTCAGCCAGTACGTCGCCACGCTCAATGGTGTCGCCGCCTTTGACTAATGGGCGTTGGTTGATGTTCGTGTTTTGGTTTGAGCGCGTGTATTTAGTCAGGTTGTAAATATCCACACCTGAATCACCGTCGCTTACTTCGTCTTCATGCACGCGCACAACAATACGTGCCGCATCCACAGATTCAACTTTACCGCCACGTTTAGCGGTTAATGCCACACCTGAATCCACCGCAACAGTACGTTCCATACCGGTTCCTACTAGCGGCTTTTCACTGCGGATAGTGGGCACGGCTTGGCGTTGCATGTTTGAACCCATTAACGCACGGTTCGCGTCATCGTGTTCTAAAAATGGAATTAGCGAAGCTGCAACCGACACAATTTGTGATGGTGCAACATCGATAAACTCAACCTGCTCGGGTGTTGCCAATGAAAATTCGTTTTGATGCCGGCAATTGACCAACTCATCCGTCAAATTACCGTTCGCATCAACTTCGGCGTTCGCTTGCGCGATAACGAATTTACGCTCTTCAATTGCAGACAAATATGCAACATCTTCAGTTACTTTGCCGTTTTCAACCTTGACATACGGAGTCTCAAGAAACCCGTAGTCGTTGGTGCGTGCAAACACCGCTAACGAATTAATTAGGCCAATATTAGGCCCCTCAGGGGTTTCAATCGGGCAGACACGACCATAATGTGTGGGGTGTACGTCTCGAACCTCAAAGCCCGCACGCTCACGAGTCAAACCACCGGGGCCCAACGCTGAAACACGACGTTTGTGTGTGACTTCAGACAATGGATTGGTTTGGTCCATAAATTGAGACAATTGCGAAGAGCCAAAAAACTCTTTAACAACCGCAGACACGGGTTTTGCATTAATTAAGTCTTGTGGTGTTAAACCTTCAGCTTCAGCCAATGTTAAACGCTCACGAACAGCACGTTCTACACGAACCAAACCGACGCGAAATTGATTTTCGACCAACTCACCGACGGAACGCACACGACGATTGCCAAGGTTATCAATGTCATCGATATCACCCTTACCATTTTTCAGGTCTATCAACGTCTTCATCACTTCAATGATGTCGTCTTTGCTGAGAACGCCTTCGCCAGTATCCGATTCGCGATTCAATCGTCGATTGAATTTCATTCGACCAACAGACGATAAATCATATCGATCGGCGTTAAAGAACATATTCGCAAACAAGCCCTGAGCTGCTTCTTTTGTCGGTGGCTCACCTGGGCGCATCATTCGATAGATTTCAACTTGCGCCTCTAACTCACTGCTCGTAGGGTCGATACGTAACGTTTCGGACACGTACGGCCCTTCATCCAAGTCATTGGTGTAAATAACGTCAACGGTCTTTACTTTCTTTTCTACGAAGGCTTCAATTAGTTCTGCTGTTACCACTTGGTTTGCTTCGGCCAACAACTCGCCAGTTTCTTTGTCAGCAATGTCTTTAGCTAAAGTACGACCAATAAAATAATCGTTAGGAACAACGATTGATTTCAAGTTGGCTTCTTCCATCTGGCGAATATGACGAGCTGTAATGCGACGACCAGCTTCGACAATGATGTCCGCCTTTTTCTTACCAGCGGTAATATCAAACGCTAACTGTTCACCACGCATGCGCGCAGGCACCAAGTTTAAGGATACTTCTTTAGCGCTAACATTGAACGTGTCGTTCTGGAAAAACAACTCAAGAATTTCTTGCGTTGTGTAACCCAACGCACGCAGCAATATCGTCGCCGCCAATTTGCGACGTCGATCAATACGGATGAACACTAAGTCTTTAGGATCAAACTCAAAATCCAGCCATGATCCACGGTAAGGGATAATTCTAGATGAGAAAAGCAGCTTGCCTGACGAGTGAGTCTTACCACGGTCGTGGTCAAAGAACACCCCTGGCGAACGGTGCAGCTGTGCAACCACAACACGCTCAGTGCCATTAATGACAAAGGTTCCGTTATCGGTCATCAAAGGCATGTCACCCAGATAAACCTCTTGTTCTTTCACTTCTTTGATGGTCTTAGCGCCTGTCGATTTACCTTCTTCTTTGTTGTAAATCACCAACCGCATTTTTACGCGCAAAGGCGCAGAGAAGATCAAGCCTCTTTGCTGACACTCACGCACGTCAAACGCCGGCACGCCTAAACGATAGCTCACAAATTCAAGAGCCGCGCTGCCGTTAAAACTTTCAATCGGAAACACCGACTTAAAAGCGGCTTGTAAACCTAACTCAGGCCGAGTATCTGGATCGGCATCTGCTTGTAAAAATTTACGATATGACTCTAACTGAGTCTCTAATAAGTAAGGAATTGGTAAAACGCCTTCAGGACGCTTTGAAAAACTCTTACGTAAACGCTTCTTTTCGGTAAAAGAGTAGCCCATTGGATAACCTCGTTTTTTACAAGCTTAAGAGTCGTTGTTCGAGTACTTTTGTTTCTAAAAGTTCGCAACAACATCTCTGGAATTCACTAATAAAGTAGACTGAATGATGATTACTTTTCTCGTCATTCAGAAGCGGACTAAGGCCGACCGACAAACGCCGATCAGCCTTGGTACTTTTCCGCTTAAGCTTCAGATTCTCTGAAGCCAGTTGAGCCCGAATTACATGTCGGCTCAACAGCAAGAGACAGCAATCTCTTACTTCAACTCTACAGAAGCACCGGCTTCTTCAAGAGTCTTCTTAAGCTCTTCAGCTTCGCCTTTTGCCACAGCTTCTTTCAAAGCTGCAGGAGCGCCTTCTACCATCTCTTTAGCTTCTTTCAAGCCAAGACCAGTAGCGGCACGTACCGCTTTAATTACCGCAACTTTATTGTCGCCAAAGCCAGTAAGAACAACGTCAAACTCGTCTTTCTCTTCAGCCGCCGCTGCGCCATCAGCCGAAGGTGCTGCAACAGCAACTGCCGCCGCCGCCGCTGATACGCCGAATTTTTCTTCCATCTCTGTGATTAGTTCAGAAAGCTCAAGTACTGACATTGAAGCAATTGCTTCTAAGATATCTTGTTTACTCATTTGTAAAACCTCGCGGGCTCATCGCCCAAAAAAATAAAATGTAAAAACTGGTTGAAACGAATCGTTATAAAACGAAGCTTACGCTGCGTCTTTCGCGTCTCTTACTGCAGCCAAACCACGTGCGAACTTAGTTGGAACCTCATTAAGCGTTTGAACGAACTTAGCAACAGGCGCTTGCATAGTGCCCATTAGTTTCGCCAACAACTCATCACGGCTCGGAAGTTGTGCTAGTGCTTTGATTTCGCTATCAGAAAGCATAGAGCCGTTCATTGAACCGCCTTTGATTTCCAGAGCGTCATACTCTTTCGCGTATTTGTTAAGGATTTTAGCAACAGCCACTGGGTCTTCCGACGCAGCGAATGCTAAAGGTCCTACCAAATGCTCGTCTAAGCATGCGTGATCGGTGTCTTGCACCGCGCGACGAAGAAGCGTGTTCTTAATCACACGTACGTACACATTATTGTCGTGAGCTTCGCGACGCAGAGTTTTCATTTGCTCTACGGTTAATCCGCGGTACTCAGCAATAACGGTAGCTTGCGCATTACCGACTACGGCAGAGACGTCTTCAACGACCTGTTTCTTTTGATCAAGATTTAGGCTCATATCAGAGCTACCTCCAGTTTTGGCACCCTAAATCAGTTTTACAAACCCAACTCACTGTCGCTATTAAGACAAAGAGCCAAAAATACAAAACTTGTCTGGGGACACCATCTACGCAGGAAATTAAGACTTCGAACTAAAACGTATAAGAACGAATTCACCTACGGTCTTTGACACGCCTTTCAGCTCGAAAGCCGAAAGACACCCAATAACAGAAAACATTCAACTTTAATTCTTCAGCGGGTGAATTTTGTGTTCAATTGAGCCATCCACTGGTGTGGTGTGCATGCAAATCGCATATAAACCAGTGGATAACGAAAAGTGAACGCAAAATCGCCGCTAACGATTAAAATTGGGGTAATGTTTGTCTGTCAATTCTAATGCCCGTTCCCATTGTGGTAGAAACAGACACTCGTTTAAAGTACTGCCCTTTTGCAGAAGCTGGCTTTGCTTTATGCAACGCCGCTAAAAGAGCATTAAAATTTTCCGTCAAGTCTTCCGCCGAAAAAGAAGCTTTACCAATCGTCGAATGGATAATGCCGGCTTTATCAATACGAAATTGAACCTGGCCTGCTTTTGCGTTGCGAACAGCCGTTGCAACATCCGCAGACACAGTGCCTGTTTTCGGGTTTGGCATCATGCCACGTGGCCCCAAAATTTGACCTAACTGGCCAACAACACGCATGGCGTCTGGGCTTGCGATAACGATATCGAAATCCATCTCGCCCGCCTTAACTTTGGCCGCCAAGTCATCCATACCAACAATGTCTGCGCCCGCTTCTTCAGCTTTCGCAACATTGTCTCCGTCGGTAAACACAGCCACTCGAACGGTTTTACCCGTACCTTTTGGCAGCACAGTGGCACCACGAACGGCTTGATCCGATTTACGCGCATCCACCCCTAGGTTGATTGCCACGTCTACGCTTTCATCAAACTTAGCCGAAGCCGTGTCTTTTGCCAACGAAAATGCTTCGTCTAATGCGTAGAATTTGTCAGCGTCTACTTTTTCAGTAATCGCTTGCATACGTTTATTCACTTTTGCCATGACCAATACCTCGCTTACTCAGTTTCAATGCCCATGCTACGAGCAGAACCGGCGATGATTTTCACCGCTGCGTCCATGTCGTATGCATTTAGATCAGCCATTTTGGTTTGCGCAATCTCTTCTAGTTGCGCTCGCGTCACCTTACCCACTTTATCAGTGTGAGGAACACCAGAACCTTTTTGGATACCGGCTGCTTTCTTCAACAAAACTGAAGCAGGCGGAGTTTTCATGATGTAAGTGAAACTCTTATCTGCGTACACCGTAATCACAACTGGAACAGGCAAGCCTTTTTCCATTTCTTGCGTAGCGGCATTGAACGCCTTACAGAATTCCATAATGTTTACACCGTGTTGCCCCAAAGCAGGACCAACAGGAGGACTAGGGTTAGCGCCACCAGCAGGCACTTGAAGCTTAATCAAAGCATCAACTTTTTTAGCCATTTTCAAATACTCCAAGGTTTCTAAAGAAACCCTATTTGGGTGCAAACGTTGGCGCAACACCAACTCCCCGGTTAAATTTAATTCGTTGCTTTTTTAAGTAAGCGACAAAGTTTGCCGACCAAACTCAAGCCCCGCAACAAACAGGGCAAATTCTTATAAAACTTAACAATCAATTTACAAAAGTCGCTTATATAACAACTTTTTGGGGTAAACCGTGACGCATGAGCTAAGCGTGATTCGCACTTACAACGCAAAGCGTGCTAAAACACCTAAACACTTAATGTGCGAATCACAACAACACTCAAGTATCGCCAATCGCTTCAGAAATCAGCCTTTCTCAACCTGACCAAAATCCAATTCCACCGGCGTGGATCGACCAAAAATAGACACCGCAACACGCAACTTCGACTTCTCGTAATTAACGTCTTCAACGGTACCATTAAAGTCGGCAAATGGCCCTTCGGTAACACGAACCAACTCACCTGGCTCAAAAGAAAACTTATGCTTGGGTTGATCTGAGCCGTCTTGCACTTGTTGTAAAATAGCTTGAGCTTCACGATCCGTTAATGGTGTTGGATCGGACGCTTTGCCACCAATAAAACCAGAAACGCGCGGCGTGCTTTTCACCAAGTGCCAAGTATCATCATTCATGATCATTTGCACTAACACATACCCTGGGAAAAATTTCCGCTCACTGGTGCGCTTTTGGCCAGCACGCATTTCAACCACTTCTTCGGTCGGAACCAGTATTTCGCCAAACAAATCTTGCATTCCGTGACGCTCAATACTCTCTTGCAATGCCAACTGTACCCGCTTTTCATAGTTGGAAAAAGCCTGAACAACAAACCACTGCATGTCCTGCTTCGGGGCAGTCTCTGCTTCTTCTAACATCTGATCTATCGCTGGATTGTCTGACATCACTTACCTTTTAAAAGTAGAGTTTAATTAATCTGGCGCCACAAAGTATGACTGCACTGTTATGACCGCTTACAATAAAACGCTTAGTTGTCTACGCCCAGTAGTAGATCGTAAATAACTTCAAATACCGCTATATCGATCAGCCATAAAAATAGAGCAACCAACACCACCATTACCAACACAATCATGGTTGTTTGCATGGTCTCTTGCTTGGTAGGCCACACCATTTTTCGCAACTCGATCTGAGAACCTTTGGAGAACTCGATTAATGCACGACCTGATTCTGAGGTCGCCGCAATACCAATAGCCGCGAGAATAGAAACCAACAACACCGCAACCGGTGCCAAGGTTGACACTTCACCACCCACCAAATCAGGAAAAGCGTAGTAAACGTAAATGCCTGTACACAGTACGACGAGTGCTAAAATAATCTTTACTTTATTCATGCTATCTTTTGGTTTGGCTAAATTTCTCTAGCCTGTTTAATAACAACGCTCACAATAAGGCAATCGGCACAAGCTACTTTCTTATTGCAACAGCTCGCCACTCACTCATACTCTTATTAGTTACGACTAAGGCTTACCTTACCGCCCTATTTAACGTACGGTTTGTTAACGTACAGCTTGCAACCGAGTTACCGTCAATTCGAAATACCAGTAAAACTCAATACTTCGACACCAAGAACCAACAATCAAATAGCTGAATACAGGGCCAACGCCTTCTTTGCAGCCTGAATGCTTTTGGCACCCAGTAAAGCAAACGTGCGCCCGAAACATCTAATTTCAATCAAACAGCTTAGTTTAGTGGCAGGCCAGGAGGGAATCGAACCCCCAACCTACGGTTTTGGAGACCGTCGCTCTGCCAATTGAGCTACTGGCCTAAACTAAAATATTAAAATCAAATAAATTTTTGTTGATATTTTTTATTAAAAATCAACAGCTTGCAAAGAAAACCAACCACCTTACAAGCCATATACGCAAAAAGGTGGGCTAATATACATTAACCCACCAAGTTTATCCAGCCCGAATAAAGGCTTATTTACAAATAAACTTTGCTGTTTTTTGCTTCAAAAAAACTGCCTTAAAAACATAAAAAGCGGTGAATTAACGAACCTCAA
This sequence comes from uncultured Arenicella sp., assembly GCA_937974565.1. Lineage (GTDB taxonomy): Bacteria > Pseudomonadota > Gammaproteobacteria > Arenicellales > Arenicellaceae > Arenicella. The sequence goes on along the minus strand of CALJWL010000029.1, from coordinate 342 downwards.
AGCGGCCAGTCAATTCAATTTAAAACCACTAAGTGTTTGGATTTTGTTTTGAGTCAGATGGTTGGCGCTTCAAAAACGGAACGTACTGAGTACGTACGTGAGCATTTATCAATAACGCCAACCACCACATAAAGAGTCAGAACAAAAACGAATACTTAGTCGTTGATTTTGGCCACAACGCCAGCACCAACAGTACGACCGCCTTCACGAATCGCAAAACGAAGACCTTCTTCCATTGCAATCGGAGCGATCAACTCAACGTTCATCTTAATGTTGTCGCCAGGCATAACCATCTCAACGCCGTCAGGCAATTCACAAGCGCCTGTTACGTCAGTCGTACGG